>MPNE01000074.1 GCA_002238865.1 Gemmatimonadetes bacterium bin94
GGCGAGGACACTAGCAGGGATCCGTGTCGGCTTTGCACGCGGGCTCGATGGTTGCGGATGTAGACGGTGTTCAGGTAGCGCATCCGAAAACCACGTCGTTCAGGTAGCGGCGCACCCTGCGTGACGCCTTGGTGAGTTCAGGAAGGCAGTGATGGATGAGCTGGCATGACCTGCACCGTTCGTCGTCCACGGCGCCGGGCAGCTTCCCTGTCAGCATCTGTACGCGGATTTCTTCGACAATGCGACATACTTCGCCACGCACTGCCACCGTGAAATCTACGCGCACACGTCGCCTCGGTCCACCGTACCAAACATACCCATGAGGAATGTCGACCTCAAGCATCTCTTCGAGGCAGAGGGCCTGGGCGCATAGTTGGAGATCAGCCGCGTTGGCATGCCGAACACCTGCCTTGTACTCAACAGGCACGACCGCATTGTCGGCCATCTCCACCGCATCCGCGCGTCCAGACAAACCCAGTGATTCCGACCACAAAGGGATGCTGCGGAGCACCATGCGCCCCCGTTCGCGGCGATGCTCACCGCTATCCACGCGGCGGTGCGCCCGCGTCCCCCCGACGGTGTGTTCGTTGTCGTTCCAGACACCGTCGCAGTGAATCAGCGCGCATTGCCTCGGGCAATAGGCAAAGTGTTCAATGGCGGAGATCGGGACGACGGGCTCGATATTCATAGCCGTTCCGCTCCGTACGCCCGTGTGGGGTCACTCGTGCTGTCCGTCTCAAATGCGGCGCTCCTCCAACCGGCATGAACGCCGAGAGTTGCCCATTCGCGCTTCTTGGCGGGACTCCATGCGTCCAGAAGCGCGTCGACGCCATCAACGTCTAATGGCTGCCCCCATGCCGGCCAATGAAAGCGGCGGACGGACCGAGCCCCGTGCGGTTCCCACCATCCCCTCTGGCGTCCGTCCGCAAAGGCAGCGCGCTGAAGCCTGCCGTCAGATCCGAGACCACGCATGGGCAGCAGGGCAAGTCCGAAAAACGCCATCACTTCCACAATAGGGTCTGTCCAGCGCTCGGACTCGTCCGCCTGCGAACCGATTCTCGCTTGGTCGAAACCGAGACCGTTGTCCTTGACCCTCGGCGCATCACCCGCCAACGAAGCCCGGAACCGTTCCGCCGAAGGCTTGACGACGTGTCGGTGGATCTTGGACAGTCGGTGGTGCAGCCACTTGACGGTGCCCGGGCCAGGAGGATCGAAACGGGCATGTGCGACCTCTCCGTTCTTGTCGACGCTCAGGTCCGTCATTGTCGACGACAGCGTCCACGAGCGTGGATGACTCCTCGCCGCTCGTGCCCGCTTTCTGAAAGAATCTACCGTGACCTTCCGCTCAAGCACTCCCGCGCCCTTCCAATCCGACGCAATAGGCAGATCGGACAGCAGCGCTTCGTTCGGCCAGGATTCGACGAGGACATCGACGGGGTCGCAATCTGTCGTTGAGAGAACCGCCAGGTTGTCGCTTCCAGTCCAGTGCAGCCGGATACGGGCGTCGAGGACCGTAGCCCCGACCGCGGCGAGCCACCCGTTGATCCAGAAGGCCGGCATCCCCGTGCAGGTCACCTGTCCCATCATCGCGTCTCCAGGTCCGTGTCACCCTTGGCTGACACAGCATGATCCGACCGGATGACAATCGCTTCGAGAAGTGCCAAGCCCCAGGGTCCGAAATGTTTGTTGAGCCGCCGAAAACGCCCTGGCTGGCCCCAATCAACCTCGGCAAGATCGGCTGTAACTTCAACGGGAATCCCCAATACCACGCCGTGCACGGTTTCATGTGTACCGTCGCGCACCGGAAGCACAAGGGGTCTGCCCTTCCCATGGTGACTGATCACGAGGTGGACCAGCAGTTCCCGTTCAAGGCGGGTGCCCCAGTCGGGTTGCTCCTTCAGCCACGCACACACCAGACGGGCAGAAAGGTCCTCGTGACGCCCGCCGCGCGGCCATCCGGCCGCAGCGCGCATCGCTTCCCATCGGTGACGCGATGCGTTCGACTTAGCCATGGGCACGCCGCCCTTACCCTCGGGATCGAGCCAAAGCTGAAAACGCCGGTCGGCCTTGCCGATGTCGTGGAGACTAGCCGCGAACTCGACCAATTCGCACAGTGAAGCCGCAATGCCAACCCTTTCGGCGACCGCACGAGCCCACGCAGCGACCGCGTACCCGTGTCCATCAAGCGTGGCTACGGCGCCGAGAGAGGTCTCATCAAACTCGCCGATGCGCGCTTCGCGTGTGGGGTGGCTCACTTTCAGCCTCGGCACCTCCTTCCGCGCCTCAACGACCTGTGGCTCCAATGAACTGGCGAACTCACTCCAGTCCGCCGCATTCCAGCCTTGTGGAGTCTCGACGCTCTGGATGGCCTCCAGAATCTCGGCAACCGCCTGGTCCCGCTCGGTTTCGTCAATCTCATCGACATCGCTACCCAAGGCTGTCTCTACGAGGCTGGCGAGATCGATACCGCATAACCGTCGAATCGCGGCCGGTTCCAGGGGTAGGCCCTGTTCGACCAAGGAGACATCCACCACGATATCGGCGGCGGAAGCGTTCCAGCCGAACCGATCCAGGAGCCCGCGGTCAGCGGGTAGCACGATCCGGTCGCCGGGACGGAGGTCAGTGCCCGAGACCTTTTCCACAGTCACACCATCGCCGGTGAGCCGATGGATGTCTTCGTCGCCCAAGGCGTCCCGGAACTCCATCATCGAAATATCGACCGCTTCGCGGTCTTTCGCCCGCGGCCACAACCGTTCGCCGGTTGCCGGTACATGCGCCCGCCAGATCACCGACACGGTATGCCGCGGACTCTCAATCCCGTTGAAGTACGGCTCGACGGGCGCTTCCCCTTCCGGCGGCGTGGTGGTCTTGATCCACTCCCACAGAATCCCGGGCAGCACCTCGGGCGCACGCCCGTTGTCCTCGCCCGGCGGCCCGAGCACGTCGGCCACCCTCCTCGGAGAGAGGTTGACCGTTCCCCCGGTCTTTCGTCCGGCATCCTCAAGCCGTTTGAGCACAACCGCAGGTTCCTCGCCGTAAACCGGCCAGGAATCCCTTTCTTTGCCTGTATCCCCACGGGGTTTCGGGGGCGGCATATGGACATAGACAGCACGTGCGTGCCCATGCCTCCCGAACCGGTTCAGTCTGCCGAGGCGCTGGGTAAGTGCTCGAACGCCGCACGCCTCGGTCACCAGGTACTCCGCGTCAATGTCCGCTCCGACCTCCAGTGTCTGTGTGGCAACGACGATCAGATGGCGTCGCCGGATCGCTCCTGACCATGCCGCGGCCATTCCGTGCTCCGGATCCAGGATTTGATCGCGGATGCTGTGGGCCTCCCGCTCTCGCGTGAGTCCAGTCAGCAGCAGCAAGTCTGGTGCGGGAACCTTCTTCGGTGTGTCCTTCTGGAGGTGCTCGAACACTTCGCGCGCGGTCTTCGGAGTATTGGCGAAAACCAGGCATGACGCCGGCGCGCTTGCTTGGCGCAAGAGCCCGCCCGTCTGATCAGCCAGATGGCGCGCCATTTCCCCGGACTTCTCGATCCGTAGTTCGAGCGGCTTTGTCGCGTCGAGCCTCTCGCGGACCTCCGTATGGCGCTCGTCATCGTCGTCCAGGTCGAATCGCCGCCCACTGTCGGGATCGCCAGTAGCTGTCAGGGCGACCACCGTCGCCGTCGACCGTCGATGGTTGAGGGGCGGCTGCGCACCGGGCACGCAATCGGTCAGGGCGTGCATGAGCGATTTTAGATGCGGTGCAAGGTGCGCCTCGTCGACCAGCACCAGGCTATCGGTCCCAGCCATGGCCGCGTCCACGGCGCGGAGGCTCGATCCATACCCGCGGAAAAGCAGCCGTGAACCGTACATCGGGAGCGTGCACAGCATCACGGTAGGACGCGACGGGTCAGTCGGCGTGCGCGGTGCGATGCCGCCCCTTAACGAGATGACCTCAAGGGGCGGCGCAGTCGCATCAGCCGAGAGGGAACGCAACCGGCGAGCCACTTCAATGAGCGCCTCATCCGGGTTCGCGCCGATCATCGAGCCGCAGCCGTTGAGCAAACCGGCGATCTCTCTTGCTTTGGTCGTTGTCGAGTCCACAAGCAGGCGGCGGTTCACCACCCACCAGATACGTGCCGGCGCGGTTCTCTCCGCGGACGCGCGATCTGCTTGACCCGCGAGCCACCAGACCGCGATCTCCAGGCACGCCGTCTTGCCCAGTCCGGTTGGCACCCCGATCTCCACGGGCCAACGTTCCGTCGTGGCGACCAGTTCGGCGAGGCGAGCCTGCCACGGGAAGGGGTCGCGGCCGTTGATCGCCCGATAGAACTCCGGGAAGGTGGGCATGGATGCGGTCACTGACCGTCCTCCACCGGGTCATCGACCGGGACACAGAGCCCGAAGCCCCGCTGTCGCCCGGAGCCGATCACGACCGGACCGTGCACCGCGTCGGCGAAGCGCAACTCGACGTGGGAGTAGGGAAGCCCGGGTCTTCCCGGCCGGTTCACTTCCACCGGCGCGAGATCCAAAGCCCCCGATACGAGCGGCGTACGCGCCGAGCGAAACGCGACCGGTTCTGGCAGCCCCGCATGCTGACACCATCGCGCCAGTTCCGAAAGGTCGAGGGAACCGTACCGCTCGTGAATGGCAGGAAACGCGGTCGCCCACCTTCGGGATCGGCGAATCCACCGGCGCGGATTGGCCGCGACCGGGCGCCTCTCCTCATCGTCCCGAGGAGCAACGACGACATCGAGGCCTTTGCCGATGAGACGGCGGATGGCGAATGCCGCATCGCACGCTTTCCGTCGGGTTGCAGCGTCGGATTCCGGCGGCATCCAGAGTGCGAGTCCATGTATCCGGCCACGCGAGTGTTCGTAACCGACATCTGGAAGCGCAAGGAAGCGCGCAATCTCATAGCCTTGGCCGCCGAAGCCATGGCCGTGCAGGACGTTGGGGGGATCGCCATGGATGCGTTGGTACTGGCTCAGGACTGCATCCTTGAAACAGCGCGTCAAGACGCTTACACGGCGTCCCGAGACGGCGTTGGCGAGCCGGAGCCACGCTATTACTTCGCCCCTGTCGACCGCCTCCGCCGGCCCGGGCGCGCGGTAACGCACCTCGTGCCGCAGGGAGGGAAACTGCTGTCGCATGACCGAAGCGCCGCGCTCACACCACTGGTCGTACATGCTGTCAAGTGTCAGAACATCGCCCGGTCGGGGAACAGCGATCACCATATCTCCCCGCTCGTCCGGCACGAATGCCCGTTCCGGGATGCCTGAACGAAGCATCCGCGTCAGTATGCGTACGCGGACCGGCGAGTCCGACGCACCGAGGTATCCAACCCGTGCAGCGCGCAGTCGCAACGCATCAAGCGTAGCGTCGGGCGGTTGTTCGATATCCCATTGATAGACGACATTTGGCTGACGCAACGCGACCCGGACCCCCGGTCGACTGAGCGCACCGGATCGTGCGACGTATTCCTGGTGCGTCCCCTTGGGCAGTCCTTTGGGGTGCCTGACCACGTATCGCGGACAGAGGGCCTGGTGGAATACATCCGGGTCGGCGTGGATGACGGGTGGGGGAAGGCGCTCGAACCACAGGAGTTCGGAGCCGTCCGTCACCCGGCACTGCTTCCGCGTGCCATCCGCCGAAACCAAAGCGGCAAACAGCCGGGCGACCGAAGGCGGCCATTCTCCGTAGCGCAGTTGGCCGGTGTTGGCTAGACCATCGGGATCGCCGCGAATAGTCCCAAACAGGAACTCCACGGAGACGGCAAACATCAGTCAGCAAGCTCCGGCCAGGTAGAGAGAATAGCCGTCTTGAGGTTCTCCTTCGGCAACAGGATGGTAGGTTCTAGGCCCCATCCGTCCAACGGTACCCCGGTTGACTCGGCATGCGATCGGGCCGCCTTCAGCAGGGCTCCCGTGTCTTCGGCGTCTCCGAGTTCGCATTCCTCGTCGCCGTCTGCGCCCAGCCAAGTCGCGACTGTTGTCCGGGGTCTCAACTCCGCACCCGACCGGAGGGCGAATCCGCGCCCGAAGGCAAGTTGGTGGGCATGCAGCCCGAGCGCCACCAGGAGCGCCCTCATCGCCGCGTCCGCATCGCGGGAACAGTCCTGACCGAGGCTGGTTCGGCGCAGTTGCGCGAAGGACAGAGTCGCCCGCTGGGTGATACGGGCGAACGAAACGGCTGCTGCCGCAGCATCTCCGCCCATGAACGGCACCTGTCCGTGCCCGATCTCGGAGAGCTTTTCCTTCTTGCCACGGGACACATCGTTGTTCTTGCCGATATCCCATCCGATTCGATCGTCCGCGTTCGACGTGACAACCTCGTCGGTGCTCAGATTCAGTGGGTCTCCCTTCACGCCGAGCATCCGGGTCTCTGTAGAGGCTGGGCGCCAGCCGATGATCTCCGACACCCAACTTCGAGCATGCTTTGTGTTCTGTCTTTTTTTGCCGAGGTGGGATTGCCAGAAACCGTAGAGCAGTGCCTGTGGAAACCATGCAACCAACGGACCGCACGACTGGGCAGTGGCATCGAAAATCGACCGGCCAAGCTGGGTCTTGTCGAAATTCTGACCATTCAACGTGGCGTCTCGCAGGTAGGCATCTCCATTGCGATGCGGAAACTGCAGGCTCGACAGTTGCCTCGGCAAGTGGGCGGGCAGATATGTCAAATCGGACAGATCGAGCACGAACTCCGGTGTCTCCGCGGAATCGCGGTGTCGACGCAGAGCCTCCTCCAAGCGATTCGCCTGTGACGGAACATTATCGATCACGATGACAGGCGTAGGCTCTCCGTCGGTGGGGCTCGCCCACCGCTTGTCCTGCTGATAGGTTCCACCTTCATACACTGCCGGCTTGACAGGGCCGCCAGCTCCAGCGAGCGGCACTAATTCCGCGTCTATCCGGATGCCATCGTCCAAGGACGCATCCGTGCAACCGTCGAGCAAGCCATCCAGACCGAGCTTTCGAGCCATATCATGATCTCCGGTGAACCGATCCAATTGAACCGATTCAATTAGTTTGTATCCGCAGGGACAATGTGTTCGAGTTGATTGACGAGATTCGGAACGTCCCGCCGCGCAGTCTCCCACACACGTGACAAATTGATGTCGAAGTATCCATGCACCAAACGATTGCGCATTCCGATGATTCGCGACCACGGGATCTCTGCATGTGTCCGGCGGACCTCGGCGCTCACTTGGGCGGCTGCTTCCCCGACAGTCTCCAACGTCTTCAGGACGGCCAGTTGCAGAGTTCGATTCCGTTGAAACGCCTCGAACGACAGCCCCTCGGTCAAGTCTACGGCCTCACGTGCCCACAACAACATATCGAGCAAGTACGCGGTGTTATCCCGCATATATCGTCTCAGCAGACGAAAGGATGGCCTTGCGTCTAATGTAATTGCGGCCCTGCTCGACCCACGCACGCTCGATCAGGTCCACCTCGCGGCCAAACAGCCCGCCCAACTCGTCCTGCATTCGGAGAATGTCGAAGAGGGTATGCCGACATCCTGGACCGAAACTCGCTAGCACGTCGATATCGCTGTCCGGGCGGAAATCGTCGCGCAGCACCGATCCGAAGAGCGCCAACTCGGTGACGTCCCAACGCTTGCAGAACGAGGCGATCGCTTCGAGGGGCGCGCCAATACGGGCGTGCACGCGCTCATCGTTGCCCACTATCGTGTCACTTGACTTCAGCGTCTTCTCCATCACTCCAACCCTCACAATCTCCGGTCTCTCGATGCCGCGATCATCAATGATCTTGACCACGCATTGACAGCGCACTCCATTCTCCAACAGCGCCTGCGGCATCCCTACTGTGTCAGGGATCAATCATTCCCGTACCCATCCGTAGACAAGATATCGCTATGTTCGAGGAAGGGCAACATCGAGTCTTTCCAATGAAATACGCTGGCGAAGGGGGCGCTACGCGCCCCCTTCGAACCCCTGCCACCCGGCGCGCCGTCCATCAGCGCCCAGGGCTCAAGCCCCACCACCCCCTCGGGTTTTGGCCCGGTACGCACGCGCCATCTCCGGCGCCCACTCAGCCAGCCTACGGGCGTTGGGGTCCGTGTTGTGGTGATCATGACCGGATTGGCCCTGCCAGCAATACACAAGGGGGGAAGCTGACGGAGAGTCCCACGACGACACGATATCGCCGCCGCCTGGCGCGTGCAGAACACAACAGAGGACAAGGCTGGGACGGATCGCTTCTACCAGTTCGCTCACAGGTGCGAATTCACGCTGGCACAGTCTTGTTAGTTTGGCTTCAGCCCGGCGGACCCCACTCCCACGGTCA
>MPNE01000075.1 GCA_002238865.1 Gemmatimonadetes bacterium bin94
TGGCCGTTCGCTTTGACCGCGGGGAAGCGGCCTCTTCGCCCGAACGCGTAGGCGTCGCTATTCGGGCCGCGGCGGAGGTCTTTGTCGCGCGGGCCGAACTGGTCTGGACCGTGGGAGCTGCCGGAGATCCTCCCCGCCACGGATCGGCCATGCTCGACGAGCGCGAATGGGCAGATGAGGGAGGTGCTCTCCGCTCGCGGCTGGACATTCCGATTCGGAAGGGTGACGCGACCGCCACGTTCTTCCTTCTCGTGGGAGGTAGGTGCGTGGACTGCCTGTCCCGGCCCTTGGCCGGCGCGGGCGTCAACGTCCGGGTCAGAACGCACAACGTCGTGGACCCGGACCTTCGCCGGTTCCTCGAGCACCTGCGGCCCAAGAGTTGGAACAAGGGGAAGGAGTTCGAGGAAGCCGTGGGCCTGCTGTTCCTCTTCCTCGGCTTTCATGTAGACCCGCTCTACGCGCTGAGCGGGCTCGGCGACGCCGTGGACAGTCTGGCCCACGATCCGGCCTCGTCCGTCATCTTGGCCATCGAATGCACGGTCGGGCCGCCGGACGCGAAGGCAAAGCTGAGCAAGCTCATCGCCCGGGCGGCGGACATGCGCAAGAAACTCTCCGGCACCGAAGTGATCCCGGTTCTCGCGACGGCCAGACCGCGTACGGCGCTGTCGAAGGCTGAGGTGGACAAGGCCGAGGGTGACGACATTGCGCTTCTGGCCCGGGAGGACCTCGATGATCTCTGGGCCATCGCGCAGGCTGGCGGGACGACCGCCCACGCGGTCAGCCATCTACGGACCCAGGTCACGGACGCAAGACGCCGACGAGCGATGGACCGAACGAGTCACTCGTTGAAAACCAAACCCTTGGGGTCGTTGGCGTGATAGCACCGCCCGCCAGCGCCTGTCTCGCTTTGGCAATGTTCGAGTATCTTGGATGGTAACGGCAAAGCCGTGAGGTCCGACTTGACGACCGCCCGATCAACTCCCCAAACGAAAGGAACAGACCTGTGCCGGATCAGTCGATGAGCTGCAAGACCTGTGGCCGCGGCGTCACAGTCCGCAACCCGGGGGCGAGGGTCGAAGAGTACGTCTTCGCGTGCGAAGCCTGCGAAGTCGCGGTCCACATGCGGGACCTTCGAAAGATGCTCGCCAAACCAGCCCAGCGCGAGATCATGGCCGACGCCCACGGGTCCATCGGACGGAGTCTGTCCAAACTCGGTGTGTCCGGGAATATTCGGGTCGGATACCCGTCCGACTGGGACGACATTCCGAACTGCCCGTTCCACGTCCCCGGCTTCGACACATAGAAGGAGGGGGGCCACAGGACGCCGCTCCTGCGGGAAGGCCCGTCGGTGGCGTTTGGCTACGAGACGTAGTCGCCCCACCCCTGCAAGACTTCGGCGCGGCGCTCCAGCAGGTCGGATCGCTGATACGCCTGAACAACCTTGCTCTTCGGGACGTGGGCGAGGCAGGCTTCCGCAACCTCGGCGGGGACACCCGACTCGGCCATCCACGACCGCGCACTCGACCGGAATCCGTGCAGCGTCGAGTCCACACCGGCGAGCCGGAGCACGCTCGACACCGTCTTCGGCGCAAGCATCCTTCCGGTCCGCGACTGGAACACCAGCGGCGACCCGTCGGACAGCTTGCGCGCCGTTTCCAGCACGTCCAGCGCGCCCGTGCTGAGCGGGACGGTGAACCCGCGGCCCGCCTTCATCCTCGCCGCCGGGATCGTCCACCTGGCCGCAGCCATGTCGATCTCGTCCCAGTGTGCGCCGCGCGCCTCGCCGGGACGAACCGCCGTCAGCACGATCAGTTCGACGCACAACGCGGCCGGACTCCCGTCCCCCACCCGGCGAATCGCCCGGAGCGCCGCCGCGATCTCGCCGTGCGGCAACGCGCGGTGGTGCCCCCCGGAGTTGCCATTCTGCTTCGGCAGCGCCGCAACCGCCCGTTCAACCGGATTGTCCCGGCGGTAGTTCCGACCGATGCACCAACAAACGTAATCGAATCTGCATCTTCTTGTGTCTGTTGCGCTTAGGCGTTTGGCGGCTCAGATTCCCGCCGATTCGTTCCCGCTTATCGGGATTTCAGGTGCGAACCCTCCGGCGAGCCTCCAGAGCCTGCCTGAGGTGTCCCGTGCTTGCCTGCTGATAGCACCTGAGCACCGTCTGGGGATTCTTCCATCCGCCAAGCTCGCAAAGCACCTTGAGCGGCTGCTCCATGAGGTCGCTGGCAAACTTCCGCCTCAGCGAGTGCCAGCCCCGGCCGCGCTTGCGTTCGAGCCCGGCGAGCGCCACGCCCCTGTTCCACCACTTGAGCGCCAAGCTCTTGGAGATACACGCCGTGGCGTCCGTCGGCGCAGGTAGCACCGGAGCGGTGGCGGTTCCGGTGCTCATCCGCCGTGCCTCCTCCAACGCGACGACCGCATCGTCGGTCACCGGAGTGACGTGCTCGTAGCCCGTCTTCTCGTGCTCCGCGCGCCATCGGATCTCTCCGTGTTCGAAGTCGATATCCGCCCACCTGAGGTGCCGGATGGCCCCGATTCGGTGCCCGGTCTCGTGTGCCAGCACGAGCGCGACGTGGAACCGCCAGCCGACCTGTCGCGAGACTCCGAGTAGCGCTTGGTACTCGTCCTCGGCGAGGACAACCCGGTTCGGGTTCTTCTCCATAGGCATCCTGAGGCCCTTCAGCGGGTTCCTGTCGAGCAGCAGGCGACCCTCTTCGTCCTTGGACCTCGCCGCCCAGTTGAGCACCGTCATCAGCCACGCCAAGTCCCATGCTATGGTCCGGTTGCCTACGGGCTTGCCCGAAAGGCCGACCCTTCCCGCGCGCCGCGCCCCGATGAACCGGTCCCAGTCCCGCTGGGAAAGGGTTTCGGGTCTTCGGTTCCTGCCGAAGAAGCGCAGGAACATCGCGGTCCCGACCCGGTCGCGATACCGGGATTTCTCGGCCTTGGAGGGCGTCACCTCTTCACCGTAGATGTCAAAGAGCGTACCCAGGGTGAGCGGCTCGGGCTCGGCTTCCGCCTTGCCGTTCAGGTCCGGGCTTGCGAACCCGGCGGCGAACTCGTCCGCCTGCCGTTTGGCTCGGGTCCAGTCCCGGTGACCCAAGGACCTCGTGAGCCTGCGCCCGTTCTCCCGCCACTCGATCTGGTACAAGCCGGTTTTCCGGTCGGGGAACACCCTGACCCGGTTCCGGCCCCATTCTCCGGCGCCGTAGGAGCGCCGCCTTCGTTTCGTGCGTGCCATCGTTCCATTCCTCTCTGGATGATGGACCGCACGATCTGCGCGAAGGAAAGTCGCGGCATCGAGGCATCTCCGCCAGTCGTGGCCCGACGGATGCGTTACCTTTCCGGGGGAGGTGCGTACACGCACGAACCGCTTTCGCGCCGAGGAGCGATCACGCGTGCGGGACAGCCGCCGACGCGGTTTCTGGAAGCGGCCCCGCGTTTGCGGGGTTTCGGAGGAGCCAGATGGGTTAACGCTTCACGTTAACCTCTGGCCGGGGGATGCCCCCGGACCCCCGAACGACATTCCGCGCGCCACCCAAAGGAATGCCGCCCGTCATGGTCCGTCCCCGGAAGCCCGAAGCCGAACGCAGGACCCGCACGAACGGCGTGCGCGAGGAGCATGCCTCCATGCGCTTTAGATCCTGACCTCCGATCGGCCGGGGTCGGTGGCGTACCGCGCGTGCACATCGACATCGGGGTGCATGTGCACGGAATCACCGCGTCCATGTGCGCGGGCAGGAGCTACGTATGTCGCTGCCCGCGTTGCGGTTGTACCACACCCGCACGAACGGCGGTGCCGTTCCAGAGGGTGCGGTCGTGGCGGGGAGCGACCCCACCCTGCGGGTGCCTGATAGGGCACGGCGACGGTCGGGATGTGCACGGCCATCCCAACCTCGCCCAGGGTCGCTCCCCGTCCATTAGTCCCTGCGGTATTCCTCCGTGAATGGTGTAACATGTTGCATACCAGTCGGTTATGCAGACAGTGCTGGTGCCCTACCCGCCATTCTGTCCACCGGCGGAAACGGGATTCTGTCGGCCCTTGCTGGCCGTCGGCGGACGTAACTGGCCGGCCAAGCCGTGACGAGGTGTGCTGTCGGGTGGACCAACGGACCTCACGCGGTGTAGCGGATCGTTGAAGGAATCCGCTACCGACCGTACCTCGGCTTGCGTCGCTGTTTCGCAGCACGTTCCGCACCCACCGCGGGTAAGTTCAGGCAACGGAGGTCCATCTTGAACACGCGGTCAACTGCCGCATGCCACTGGACCTTGTGGTCCGGCTTGGCCATGTCCAAGCGATCTTGAATCCTCTCCTTGGCGATCCAGAGCACGAGATTGCAACCCATTTGCTGCCGGGTCTTTCCATTTGTTCCTATCGGTAGGCAAGACCGTCTGCCACCCAGTAGCTGGTGCTTGAAGACTCGCTGACGAATACCTTGCTCCGCCCTCCCGATCCACATCACATCCTCGCCTTCCGAGAACCTGTAGATCCCCGGCTCCTCTGGGAAATCAGATTCGGTCAATTGGGCGCGGGGCGTCCGACTTCGAGGCCTACATCTACGAGGGAGGCAGACACGAGATCCTACGGGCTCGGTGAAGCCATTCCCCGCGCAGTGGCGTTTCCGGCGAGGGCGTTCGAGGCCGGGGGGGCATAGGGGTCGCCGTAGCGTCCTAGCCTACTATTCTCCCGGCACGATCCGGGGCAGGTTGCCTTCGGGTTCCTCCTCGCGGGGACCAAACTTGACCAGCAGTCCCCCGACGATAGAAGTCACGACCCAGAAGATCAGCGCGATGCCGAAGGCTTCACCCTGAGGGTAGTACCCTACGATCTGAGCAAGAAACGCCATCCCGAACCACACCGCGAAGTTCTGGAGCTGGAAATCGAGCTGGGCCCCCCGCTTCATGCTTTGCACTGCCCTCAGGAGCAGGTATAGAAGGGTGCCTCCAAATGTAGCCAGGCCCATGCCGGGGGTGCCAAGGAACGGAGGAAAGGCCCCGACGCCTCCCATCACGGCCCCGACGAATCCAAACGCGGCCCCCACAGCCGTGCCGGCGAGGATGCGGCGGGAAGAAATGGATTGCGACCTCTTCGCGGGTACCATGGACGCTTCCGCCGTCACCGGCACGGATGTGCCTTCCTCCTCCGCCACCCGGACAGGCGCAGCCTCCTCTGCGGATACAACTTCCTGGATTGCGGCCTCAGTCGCTGCCGGATCGATCCCCGCCTCGGCAGCGATCCGCTTCAGTTCCTCGATGGTCAGCGAGTCACCCCGCGCATCGATCTCGGCCGCCCGCTGAAGAATCAGTGTGACCTGCGAAGCGGACACGCGTACCGGTACGTCGCTCATGGATCGTCTCCCGCCCGAGGCTCGTGAAAATCAAGCGAAAATCTCAAGCAGCCGCACCTCACCGGCAAGTCTCCCAAGTCGCCTATCCTGCGAGGCTCGGCCTCGAAAAGGGCTCGCGCGTAGTGGTCACTGCTCAGGCACATGGCAGGAGCGTTTCCTTCGATTGATCGATTCATCGACTGAAGGAGCGTAGCCGGTTCCCCCGGAGTCTTCACGAATCTAACGGACCGTGACCGCCTGAGCGCGATCCGCTTCGACAACGGCCCGGCCGGAACGCGCGTGCCCAAGGCGACAGGGGGGGCGTTGCAGAAACGCGCTGGAATGCAGGCCAACCGTCGCTGTTTCCGTGCGGATCTCCCCGAATCTCCCCGAGGACCTGCTAGATTCCGTCTGGGAGCGATGACCCGACTCACTCAGAGAAGAGGAGGACATTCCGTGCAGATCACTCGCCGCGTTGCCTTTCTTCTCCTGCCAACCGCCGCCTGCGGCAAGACAACCCCTGCGCGGACTGTCCCTGCATCGAGCGGATGCGATACACCCGAGGTGGTCTGCTTCCAATCTCACGCCTCGGTGAGACACATCTACGGTACGGAGCCGATACCGCTGCCTCCCGTCCGCTGGGGCATGATTTGGGACGGTGCCGAGTGGCAGCCGCCAACCCCTGAAACAGCCCTGCTCGCCCTCACGACGCGATACCATCACCCGTTTGGGTACAAGCCGGAGGGTGCCGCTTACGCGCTCCTGCGGCAGGCAATGGAACCACGCCCGGAGGAGGAATTGGACGCGTTTGCGGACCAGCTCCTACAGCTCCTGGACGGTGGAAACGAGGCCTATCGGGAGCGGGCGGAATTGGTCCTGTTAGTGGCCGCCCTCACGACACTCGAACCCGGCAACCCCGGGATCCCCTATACCAGAGCGGTCGATGTCTTCATTCGGTGGTACGAATCGTTTGAGGACCGGACGGACCCCATGGCTGTCCGTGCTCTGACACGTGTCGCCTGGGTGGGTGGGTTGGACTACGTCCGCACGGTGTTCGAGGCCAGTGACCAACCTCCGCCCTGCTACCAACCTCATCATGGGAGAGTACGACCGGGAGAGACACCACCTGAACCACCTCCCGAGGAGGAGTGGTGTCCGAATGTGGCGGTGTGGTGTAATGCGGGCCTCTTGCTACTTGAGGAGGATGACGGTCCGGATCCTGACCTGTACGATCAACTCTGTACACGATTCGGGTAGACTGCCGGGGCACCGTCCTTCTCGACCGACCAGGAGCCGAAGGCCGTGACCGCCGTACCCTCACCGCCGCCGCCGCAGCGTTGTAGGACCTCCGCGAACCAGGTGTCGGTTACGGTGACAAATCGGGTCCCCCGGTGTCGAACGGGTGGTGTGCATGGGACATCAGGATCCATGTGCACGGGACTTGCATTTGTGATGAACACCTTGCCGGTTCCGCATGTCGCTGGCCACCTTGCAGTTGCGCCACTGCTGCCGGATCGCCGGTGCCGATCCGGGCCTTGGGGCCGTGGCCGGGAGCGACCCGGCGGTTTCGATGCCCAGTGCGGGCATCGCGGCGGGCGGGGATGTGCACACCCCACTCCGCCGCCTCCGGGTCGCTCCCGGACCAACAGTCCCTTGCGGGAAGGCCAATCGGCGGACCGGGGCGTGCTTGTCGGAAATCAATCGCCCAAGCCGCCGGCCGGGCAACCTCGCTCGCCTCGGGCATGGAACGAGGGCTCCGCGAAGGACGGTTTGGACGTCAGTGCCATTTCGGGGAGGTGGGCGGGAGTCTAGATTGCTCGCCGAAGTTGTTGGGGGGGCCTGCGAACAGCACCGCGTCCGGCAGCATCGGATCCAACCGCGGGCGAGGACAGGTCCACACCTTTGATGGGGCAGGTCTACAAACCATGAGCGACAGCGGAATCATCGGGCAAGCCTACGGGCGAAGGATCCACGCCCGTGAAGTGGTCGCCATCGACGAAGCCGGGGACGGGTTGTGTTGGGTCCGCCTGACCCGGTTCGGCGACGATTGGCTCCTGATTCGCTCCGATGCCCGCGACGTGTCGCGCGCGGTGCGGAATCTCCGCCAGATTCCGGCAGGCGAGCAGTCGGAACGCTTCCCGGAGGTCGGGCCATGAGCTTGCTCCACTACCTTGCCCTCGGGGCTCTGGCCGTCGCCGTCATCTTCGGACTCTCGACCGACGTGCGGGCCGCCGTCCGCCGCCTTTTTCCTCCCCGGCGTCGGTAACCCGCGAACCTTCGCCGGGCCTCCCGCTTCGGACCCTCCGGGGGCGCTCCCGCTGCCCACCGAGTGCCGACAAGGTGACGTATGCGCTCGTTCTTGAGGCCGCCGCCGGTCCAGGCTACATGGACTCGCAAAGGGTCGGCGAGTTCTCGGGCTCGCCCGGCGCTGCCGTCGCGCAACGGGACGATGGGGTCAACCGGCAGGGTGGCCTTGCGGCCAGGCTTCCGATAGACGCGGCCATCGCGGCGCACTCGCCGCCCGCGGTCTCACGCACATCGGCGCGTGCATTTTCCGGGGGGGATCGAAGGGGGGCGGAGCACCCCTCGCCAGAGCGCGAATGTTCAACATCGCGTCGGCTGGCTCCCGCCCCTTAAGAGCGTGAGCCAGCCCTCGGCGGAGCCGCCGAAAACGCCTTACGGATCGCCGCCCCGGTCAGCGGCCCCCCGGTCGCATTCCACCCTCCCCGTACCCCTCGGGGACCGGCGATCGTCGCTCTCAGGCGCTCCCACGGCCCGTAGGTTCCCCGAAATGCCCCCTGAACGTCCGCGAATAGCCTTCTGAGCCCGGTT
>MPNE01000019.1 GCA_002238865.1 Gemmatimonadetes bacterium bin94
GAAGACCCCCCCTTCCCGGTCCTCGCCCATCAGCGCCACCGTGCCTGCAGCGTCCGCCTTGTTCGTCCCGATCACCCCCGACGGCCCCCTCTTCGCCCACCCCACCACGTATTCGCCCGGCACGGTCTCGGCGCTCCCTGCCGCCGCCAACACCCGCCCCCCCTCGTTCGGCACGATCCCGCGCGCCTCGTCGAAGGGCACACCCGGGACCGGCGCGCCCCGGTATCCCACGGACCGGATCATCATCCCGCACGGCAGCGTCTCCGTCTCGCCGGTGCCCATGGCGCGCATGTAGCCGTCGGCCTGCTCCACCAGGCGGTTCCTCTCGATCCTCACGCCGGTGACGCGGCCGCCCTCGCCCACAACCTCCAGCGGCGAGACCAGGAACCGGAAGCGCACCACCCGGTCACCGTCGCGCGCCCCGTCCGCTCCCACCCCCGCATAGCCGCGCAGCGTGTTCATGTTGCGGGTCTTCACGGCGTTTCCTTCCAGCGCGGCCAGGCTGGCGGCGTCGGTCTCGAGTTCGCTTGCGTCGACCTCGGCGCACACTCCGTCCAGCCGGCCGAACTCGCGCAGCTCCGGATTCGTGAACGATGCCTGGACAGGGCCACGGCGGCCCAGCAGGGTCACCCTCTTCACCCGGCTCTTGCGGAGCGCCTCCAGGGCGTGGTCGGCGATGTCGGTGGTCGCGAGACGGTCGAGCGAAAGCACCAGGATGCGCGCGACGTCGATGGCCACGTTCCCGTTTCCGATCACCACGACGTCCTCACAGCCGAGATCGAACTCCGCGTCCCGGAAGCCGGGATGACCGTTGTACCACGCGACGAAACGCAGCGCGGGATGGCTCCCCTCCAGATCCTCGCCCGGGATGTTCAGCCTGCGGTCGCTCTGCGCGCCCACCGCGTAGACGATCTGGTCGTAGCGGGACCGCAACTCGTCGACGGTTACGTCCCTGCCGAGCGTCACGTTCCCGAAGTAGCGGACCTCGTCCCGGGCCAGGATCTTCTGGTACACCCGCGCCACGGACTTGATGGCCTGGTGGTCCGGCGCGACGCCGTCGCGAACGAGGCCGAAGGGAGTCGGCAGGCTGTTGATGATGTCGACCGCGACGGCCGTCCCTCCCTTGAGGAGCGCTTCCGCCGTGAAGAATCCGGCGGGGCCGGCACCGACGATCGCTGTGCGCGTCCCCGGACGTGTCACGCCGCGGACCCCTTTTGCGGCGATCGCAGCGTCTTCAGGTTGACCGGCCCTGCTCTCATTTGCGAGCTTCCGATTTACGTTTCATGAGTTCGACAATCGAGGAAACAAGATAATGATCGAGACAAGAAGGGCTCCAATGCCCCGGCAATGGGTTCCGGCGGCGCTGCTCGCACTTCTGGCGGCCTGCGGCGGTGGAGACTCGGGGAACGGCGCGAACGGGGCTCCCGGCGAATCCGCGGCTCCCGCGGAGGAGGCCGCTGTTGCCGAAGAAGCGCTGAACATCGACCCGGCCATCCTCCCGGAGGGTGTGACGGTGGCGATGGTCGAAGAGGGCAGGGATCTCTTCAACGGTGGCGGGATCTGCTTCACCTGCCACACGGTGGAAGCAACGGGCGGCCCCCTGGCGCCCGACCTCACCGACGATGCCTGGCTCAACGTGGACGGGGAGTACTCCTCGATCGTCGAGTTGGTGAAGACCGGCGTCTCGCAGCCGCTGGAACATCCCGGCGCCATGCTTCCGCGCGCCGGAATGCCTCTGACCGACGCACAAGTGGAAGCCGTTGCGGCCTACACCTACATCCTGAGCAGACTCTAGGAAAACAGGTCTCGCTGGACCCCGCCGTCACGCCTGAAGCCCGCGACCGAGAGCGGTGGCGGTGCGCCTTCCAGCCCCGCCTGGCGGACTGCGGCCCGAAACAGCCCCTCGAGTTGCCCGGCGTACTGTCCCTCACCGCGGAAGCGGCGGTGAAAGGCGCCGTCGTTCAGCTTTCCACCGCGAGCCTGGCGAATCCTCCCCAGCACCTTGTCCTTCCGGTCGGGCAGGTGGGTCTCCAGCCAGTGCGTGAAGTGGTCCGCCACACCGAGCGGAAGCCTCACCAGCAGGAACGAGGCGTACATGGCTCCCGCTTCAGCCGCCGCCCTGACGATGGAGGGGACCTCTTCGTCGGTGAGTCCGGGGATCACGGGCGCGACGAACACCCCCACCGGAATCCCGGCGGAAGCCAGCCGGTGGATCGCGTCGAGGCGCCTCGCCGGGATGGACGTTCTGGGCTCCATGATGCGTTGCAGTTCGTTGCGAAGTGTGGTCACCGAGACCGTGACGTGCACGCAGTCGTGCGCGGCCAGGTCGCTCAGAAGGTCCGCGTCCCTGGTGACCAGGTGGTTCTTTGTCACGATTGTGACCGGGTTCCTGAAGTCCCTGAGCACCTTCAGGCAGCCCCGGGTGAGCTCGAGCCCGCGCTCCACCGGCTGGTAGGCGTCGGTGACCCCCGACATCCCGATGACCCGGGGCTTCCAGCCAGGGGCCGACAGAGCGTCCCGAAGCAGTTGCGGGGCTTTGTGCTTGACCAGGATCTTCCGTTCGAAGTCGAGGCCCGACGAGAAGCCCAGGTACTCGTGCGTGGGCCGTGCATAGCAGTACACGCAGCCGTGCTCGCACCCGCGGTAGGGATTGACGGAGGCGTCGAACCCGACGTCCGGGCTCTGGTTGCGGGAAACGATCGCCCTCGTGGAATCGGCCAGAAACTCGGTCCGAGGCTTCTCGTCGATCAGTTGCCCGGGATCCATTTCCAGGTGAACGGTTTCGAAACGGTTCGGAGGGTCGTAAGGTACCGCGCGGCCCCTGATCCGCTGGGCGGTCCGGTTCCAGAGTGCGCGGGCGGACCGGCCGGCCTTCGGATTCGGAGCGAACGGCTTCTCATGACCTCCGGAAGGGTGCTGCCGCTTGACAGGTAGAATACGCATCCCGTAAGTTCGGCTTTTATTCGGATATCCGCAAGAGGGCCCCTCTGAATGACCATCGATGAGCTGGAAAAGAGGCTGAACAGTCTTGCCGACCGCACCCTGCGCTACCACTACATCATTCAGCTCGGGCGGCGTTTGCCCCCCATGCCTCCCGAACTCAGGACCGAAGAGAACCAGGTGCGCGGATGCATGAGCCCGGCCTGGCTTGCGGGGGGACTGGAAGACGACGATCCGCCGGTTCTGCGTTTCGTGGGAGATTCGGAGTCCGTCATCGTGAAGGGACTCTTCGCCATCCTGGCGGAGGTCTACAACGGCCAGCCCCCCGAGGACGCGCTGGCAGTGGACCTGTCGGACATATTCGAACGGTTGAAGCTGGGCGAAGCGTTGAGCCCCAACCGGCGCAACGGGTTCTACTCGATGGTGGAAAAGATCCGGCGCGTCGCGGCCTCTCTGGCTTGACTCCGGGTCGGGATTTCAACCGCCGCCGGGGGGTTCGCCAAGTCCGCTACACGGCCTCGATCTCGTAGCCAATCCGCCAGTTGGTCATGTTCTCCGGGTCATCGGAACCCTCGTCCCCGGGCTGAATGACGGCGACGTGGTGCCCGATCGGCCCCGTGAAGGTCCGGCGGTAGGTGTCCAGCTGATCGTTGGCGCTGAACTGGTCGATCTCCTCGCCCCTCAGCTCCACGACCAGATGGTCGGTGACCTCTCCCTCGAAGAGAACCTTGTCCAGGTTCTGCAGGCGGTTCCAGCGGGGACGATCGGAGATCGAGTAGTGCCCCTTCGAGGGCATCCGCGTTTCCTGGACATTGCCACCGTGGTTGTCGGTGATGACTTTCGACCAGAAGACGAACTCGCCCTTCTCCTTGAAGAACGGCTCGAGGTTGTCGAGTATCTGCAGCCATCTCAGGGTGACTCTGATCCGCGTACCGCCCTGTCCAGTCATTCTTGTCTCGCTCCTTGGTAAGTCCCGCGCCCGGGGACGCCCCTTTGCACCGGTCGGGCCGCAAGGTACGACGAAACAGGGTTACCCGTCCACCCCCCACCGGTCAATGAACTCTTCCGCCTCGACTCCCAACCCGTCCGCGACTCGCGTGATGTAGTTGAAGAAGCCGATCACCTGCACGGCGTCATGAATCGCCCGGTCGTCCAGCCCTTCGGCCCGCAACCGGTCGAGGTCTCCGGCCGACATGGGCGTCTCCCCGGCCGTCAGCTTGACCGCGAATGCGCACAGGGCCCTTTCGGCGCGGGGAAGCTCCGCGTTCCCCCAGTTGTCCACGATGGCATGGACGAGGGCGTCCCCCGCCTCCGCGCTCATGCCCGTCTTCTCGACCTCGGCCCGGAGGTCATGCGCGTGCGCCTGCGTTCAGTAGAAGCAATCGAGCTCGGCCGATACGACGGTGGCCAGCAGTTCGCGCTGAAACCGGGACAGGGGCGACGGGCCGAACATCACGGCCGCGTACTGCCCCATTGCCGCCCTGAGCACCGGCGCGTTGAGGCTCATCACCTGCACGATGTTCCACACCCGGCCCGAACGGCGCACAGCCTCGTCGAGTTCCCGCTTGAGGAGCCCGGTGGCCTTGTCTCGCGTGATCTCCCTGATCCAGGCCATCGCTATCTCGCCCCCTTCGATGTTGCCGAAGCTGCGTCGTTCGTGGCCTTCCGCGCCGGCGCCCGACGCGCATGCCACCTCGCTCCGGAGGGCCGGAAGTGACGCACGAGGCGGCCCACCAGGGGCAGCAGCCGCGACGGCTCCACGCCCCGGGCCCGGTTGGCCGCCCCGATGCGGAACGCCAGCGTCCACTGTCGGAACAGCGTACCGTACGCGGCGAAAAGGGTGTTGCGCGAGTCGTAGATGTTGGTTGCCTCGGATGAGACGCCGTTGAGTTCGATCACCTTGAAGCGTCCTGCCTGGATGTCTTCCATCGTGGGGCCCCGGATGTCGTAGCGCCCGAAGTAGAAGCCGTCAATACTCCGGCTCACCTCTTCGATGGCCGCGGCGAGGGCGGGCGTCTCGAGGTGGCCTCCGTCGCGGAACTCGCACCCGTAGCAGTGGTTCCCCCGCTCCTCCAGAATGACGCGTTCGCCCGGGCCGGGCACCCGGTCGATTGCCGCTCCCAGCTGTCTTGCGAACATCCGCCGCTGGCAGCGGAGCCGCTTGTCGTGGAGGATCAGGCCGCCGATGGTCTGCCGTCCGTCCCCGGTGACGGCGGGCGGATGCTTCTCGGTGATCCCGAAGATGTGCCCGCGCTCCTCTCCCGGGATGCGGTAGTAGAAGACGCCCAGCTCCTCGCCCGGCACGTACTCCTGCACGATCAGCCCCGGCCCCGGAGCGGCCAGCCGCTCGTCCAGCTCCTGCCGGTTTCTCACGATCTCCACGCCCGCCCCCCTCTCCCCGACATCGGGCTTGACCACCAGCGGCAGGTCCGCCGCGCCCTCCGCCCACGGCGCCACCGCGTCCGCCCCGCCCGCCCCGCTGCCCACCCGCCACGTATCCGCCACCCGGCTCCGGTCACCGATCGCGGCCAGGATGCGCGACTTGGATTCGCCCACGAAGCCGCCGTCCGGAAACGAGGGGTTGGCGGCAGTGAACAGGGTGAGCGACCTGTGCCGCAGGCCGAGCCACAGCACGCGCGCGACGACCGGACGGTAGAAGATCAGGGGTGGCCAGAACTCCCACCGCCCGAGACGGCTCCAACCGGCCGCGGATCTGCGCCGCCCTTCTGCGCTGAGTAGCGGCACGAGCAGACGGAGCGCAAGCAGAGCCCCCAGAGCGATGACGATCAGCCATGGGAGCGCCCGATCCTGAAATGCACCGATTCGCTCGGCCGCTACAGTGCCGAAGAGCGCCGTGCCGCCGACCAGAAGCGGGGTCCAGAGCGCGGCGGCGACCAGGATCCAGAAGGTGAAGCGCAGCAGCGGCATCCGCACCACCCCCGCGCCGACGTAGGTGGGCAGGCGCGTGCCGGGCACGAAACGGCCTCCGAGGATCAGGGCCGCGCCGCGCCTGGTGAACCAGCGGCACGCCCGCTCGAGCTCCTCGCGGCGGATCAGCCATCTGAACGGCGCGATCCGGGTCACGGGGCGCCCGATCAGCCTTCCCGCCGCGTAGAGGAGGAGGTCCCCCACCGCGATCCCCGCAAGGCACGCGATCACCCCGGGCGCCCATGGCAGCGATCCGCGCGCGATGAGGAGCCCGGTCCCGATGCACGTCAGGTCCTCGCTGACGAAGGTGGCCAGTACGATCAGGAGCAGGGTCACGAAGAGCGCGAAGCCGGTGGCCGGGGAAGCGGAGGCGGGGTCGTACGGGACCGATGCGGCGGCGATCCGAGCCGGGTCCGCAGAGGTGCGGACCGTCGCCGCCCCGGATTCGGCCCGCTGCATGAATCCCCGGATCGGCGGTGCGATCAGGGCTGGCCGCAGGAAGGTCATGAAGTGGTCGCCGTCGAGCATGACCAGCTCGGACTGGGGTACGATGCGGTGGTGTTCCAGGGCGGCCGCCGCTGGAACGAGAGGGTCGTCCGTCCCGTGAACGATGAGCATGGGGCCGGCGTAGCCGCGCAGGATCTCCCGGAGGGGCCGCTGGTCGGTGTCGTAGAAATTGCGGGCGTAGGGGTGGCCCAGGGAGCCGTCGTCGGCGAGCCCGAAGTGGGGAACCAGTTCGAGCAACGACCAGATGGCGACGAGCTGGAGGCCGTGAATCGCGTGGTTCAGGTAGTACTCGCCGAGGAGTTCGTGCTCCTGCACGCCGATCGAGGAGAGCAGGGTGAGCGAAGCGATCCGCGCCGGGTCGTCCCGGTACATCTCCAGCGCCACCCCGCCCCCCATGGAGAACCCCACCACGTGCGCGCGCTCGATGGCGAGAGAATCGAGGAGCTGCAGCATCATGGCCGCGTGTGCCCGGATGGAGTAGTCGGGCACCCTGGCAGTGGACGCTCCAAAGCCCGGAAGGTCGGGTGCGATCGCCCTCCCCGCGGCTGCCAGCTCGGGCCCGAGCGCCCGGAAGGCGGACCCCGAGCCGGGGCTTCCGTGGAGCAGCAGAACGGGCTGTGACAGACTCTCGGACAGATTCCCCCCGGAATCCGTCGTCCATTCGCGATACGCGACCGAGACGCCGCCCTCCTGCGGCTCCGGCCACCCTTCCACCCGCTGAACGTGTTGTCCCGAACGAGGCTCCGGTCCGGGACGCTGGCCCCGCACGGCGTGGGATGCGCCCAGCAGCAGCAGGTACAGGGTCAGCGCGGCGGCTCCCGTCCGGGTCATGCCCCGCTGTCCCCCGGCGGCTCGCCGCCGTCCACCGGCTCGAACCGTTGGAGCATCGCGCTCCGCAGGGCCGCGGCCAGCTCCTTGCGGTCGGTCGAGCGAACGGGAGTGTCACCGAAAAGCACGGTGCAGTGCACCCGCCTGAGCGCGAACAGTGCCAGGGCGTGCGGCACGAATCCCATGTCGCCCCACCAGCACACCCGGTCGCGGGCGGGTGGGCTCCCGGGAGCCGTGCTGTACGTCAGGGTCATCCAGTGCACCGGCTTGCCGTCCGCGGCGGCCGCGGCCAGCAGCGCCGGCTTGAAGGGCAGGATGGTTGCGCCCTTCGTGCTGGTGGCCTCGGGGAAGACGATCACGCGGTCACCCCGCTCGAGAGCCAGCCTGATGCTCGCCAGCGCGGGGATCACGTCCCGCTTCCTCGAGCGGTCGACGAAGACCGTGCCGCCCAGAGCGGCCATGAACCCCCAGAAGGGCCACCGTCGCACACCTGCCTTGGACACGAACACCATCGGGACGACCGAGCCAAGCACCGCGACGTCCAGGTAGGAGAGGTGGTTGGACACGACCAGTACGCCCTCGGGCGGAGCCTCGCCCTCGGTGGCCACGCGCACGCCGGTAGCGCGCATCATCCCGCGCCCCCAGCGGTGCATCGCGCGTCGTCTCGCCCGCGCGCGCCGGGCGGGACCGCCGCGGGACCGAAGCAGAGTCGGCAGCCACGCGGCCAGCATGAGGCCCGCAACCGCGGTGGTCCACGCCCCGACCATCAGGATCCTGGCTGCTACGCGTGGCCACTCCCTCAGCCGCGGGGCAGGGGGGACGGGGGCCGTTTCCGCCCTAGCCGAAGAAGCTGCGGTAGACATGGCTCTCCAGCTGACGGACGTCCAGCACGACCAGGAAGTCGATGGTTCCGAATTCCCTGTCCACCGCCGGAGGACCACAGATCCGGGCCCCGAGGTTGAGGTAGCTCTGGAAGAGTGGAGGAATCTCGAAGGGTTCCGCCGGTGGGGTGCCGTGACCGTGAAGGCCGCACTCGTAGCCCGGCAGCGGCCAGGCCCGGACCTCCGGATGGAGGTGTCCCCCGTCCACCAGCCGTGCATGCACCTCGTTGCCGATTCGGCCATCCTGCGTGGTGAGGGAGCAGCATCCGAAGAGAAGGTGCTTTCCGGTCCACGTCAGGTACTGCGCCAGCCCGCGCCAGAGCAGGTGAAGGACACGGCGGTTGCGGTGCGTCCTGGCGATGCACGCCCGTCCGACCTCCACGGCATCGTCCACGACAGCGAACGGGAAGGCCGAGATATCGAACTCGCGCGCCGAGTAGAAGCCGCAGTTCGCAGCGGCCATCGCGGCGGTCTGCATCCTGTAGGTCCCAACCGCCAGACCTGTGCTGGTGTCGACGATGAGCAGGTGGTGCATGGCCTCATCGAGGTCGTCCTGGTCGAGCCCGGATTCGAAGGACGAATCGAACCCCTCGCCCAGCTCCAGATTGAAGACTTCGAAGCGGAGCCGCTGCAGGCTGCGAAGCTGCTCCATCGAGCGGGCGAAGGTCAGGCTGTACCTGCCCGAGGCAATATCGTCCGGGGGAAGAGTGTGCGGGGCCACGGGGTAACCCGCCGCGCGGCGCCCCCGCACCACGGGCCGGGCCACGGCGGGCTGACCCGCCGGGGATCCGCCCGCGCCGCGACCCGGTCGGGTCAATGCAGCCTCCTGATCTCGGCGGGATCGACGTGCAGCACGGTGGTCGCCCCCTTGCGCACCAGGTTCCCGGTCACGCCGACCGGTGTGGCGATCAGGCCGGACAGCTCTTCCCCGAGGGCTTCCCCGTCCGGCCCGGCCAGGATGATGCCCTCGGTGGCCCCGTCCTCATGCCGCACCATGAGCAAGGGGGGGATGCCTCCGCGAATGCACAGGTCCGCGCACGCCCGGTGGGCGATCCCCGAGCCGGGGTTCATGACGCCCAGGTAGCACTTGGCTCCCACGATCTCGCCCTCCATGCTTCGTTCGCCCAGCACTGCCTCCGCGATTGAGGGGGGCAGGGCGCCGCCCGCCCGCGCCACCGACCCGGGCTCGACCTGGATGACGCTTTGGCCGTCCCGGTAGGCCAGGGTGCCGTCCATCGTGGCCCAGCCACCGGCGACCGCCTCGACAAGCGCGTCCGCGCCGGACTTGCCCGGTCCCACCAGGAGAAAGCGCGAGTTCACGGGTCCCCTGGGAACGATCAGGGACGGATAGGGGTCGGCGACGACAAAGCCCTCGAAGGAGCGAATCGTGCCGAATTCGAAGACGGCCGCCGGGAGCTGGCGCTGACCGCTCGCGATCACGACCGCGGCAGCGCCCGCGATGACCAGGGAGGCAGCCGCGAACCGGCGCTGGAAACGGCGCACCCGTGGGGGTGAAGGGTCGTGGTATCCGACGTAGAAGTCCGTCATGGACCCTCCTGTCCCGGCGGCCGGGGCCCCGCGACCACGGGGAGGGTCGCCGTTCTGGAAGCCGTGCCGAGGGGATTGGGCGCCGGGTTGACCCACACGAAGCCGTCCCGGATGGCCACGTCGTAGGTCTCGAGGCGGTCGGTGAAGGGTGGTGGGGCGCAACCGGTCACAGGGTCGTATTGGAAGCCGTGCCAGGGGCAGGTGATGCAGCCGTCGATGATTCTGCCTTCCCCGAGGGGACCCATCTGGTGGCGGCACACGTTGGAGATGCACGAAATGGTCGAACCGTTGCGGAAGACCGCGACCCGTTCATCCCCCAGCGTGACCACGCGTCCCTCGGTGTCCGGAATCTCGTCTGCGACGATGGTCCGCACATAGCCGTCGGAGTCCCGGGATGAATCGGATTCGGCCAGCACGTCGGCTCGATCCCGACGCCGCTCCACGAGTCCCGTGTACAGGTGCACCGTGAAGACGGCAACGGTCACGGCGGCGGTCACCGGCCACAGGTACTCCTTCCCCTCGCCCTGCAGCGCCCCGAGCACAACGTGCCCCAGCAACACCGCATAGGCCGCGTACACGGTCATGTGAAGGGTCTTCCAGATGCGTGGCGTCAGGTTGGCGAGCCAGAAGTCGTGACTGGTCGCCGCCATGAGGAACAGCACGCCCAGCACGACCGCTCCCAGCGGCTGGAAGGGAATGCCCCCGGGGCCACCCAGGCTGCCGTCGCTGGTGAGGACGCTGACGAACGGGTTGATGTCCCCGAGCCCGTGGAACTGGAAAACTGCGAGCGCTCCGTGGACCAGGCCGGCAAGGAAGGTGGCCACGCCCAGATGCCGCCGGTTGTAGAGGACCGGAAGGAAGCGCGGCGAAATACGTGCGAGGGGGCCGATCATCAGGACGCACGAGAGCATCACGAAGGCGAGGCTCCCGGAAGCTCTCAGCACGAGGGTCTCGGCCGTGACGTGGGGCTGGGTGAGGACGGTGACGGCGATGAAGGTTCCCGAGTACGCCGCCATGCACGCCGCGACCACGAGGTCGTACCTCCGCTTCTGGGGCGACCACCCGACCCCGGCATAGGTGTGGCTCACGGGCTGCCTTCCGGGATCGCAGCCTCGCCCAGTTGGATGTCGCGGGCGAGGTCCAGAAGGACGAGGCGTCCGCCGGCGGCAAGATCATCGGACACCGGGAGGTGCCTTCGCCCGGCGCTCACGCTACCCAGAACCCGGGGCGGGCCCCCGTCCTCCTCCAACACGAGACCGGGCTCGGCGGCGTCCAGTCCCGGTGGCAGCGAGACGCGCAGCACCCGGGCATCGGACGCGTCGGCGAGGAGTTCGATCCGGGCTGGTCCCGCGTGCGTCTCCACAGAGATCCCCCAGATCGTTTCCGATGGGGCCGGTGCATCTTCCGGGATCGAATTCGGCACAGGCCGAGCCGTGCGGATCCCCCATCCATAGGCGAGCACGCCACCCGCAACGACGGCGCTCGCCAGCACCGCCTTCGCGTGCGCGGACCGGTGAGCGAGCCTCATCGGTGTCCGGGCCTCACGACAAGCCCCGCCGGGCTCGTCGCCACTTCATCAGCAGAGCCGGCCAGAGCACCACCACGCCGGGAGTGATCAGGATCCGGAAGCCGACGGTCGCGCCCCTGGCCGCGGGATCGACCGCGCTCGCGCCCCTCCACGCGAACGGCACCGCGAAGATGGCCCCGGCCGCGAGGTAGAGGGCCAGAAGGGTCACCAGGACTTGTGCAATCGGGTACGGAATGTTCGCTCCTCCCTCGAGAGGGTTCGGGCCGGTGTCGTGCCCCTCCGGCGAAGGCAAGGTACCACTGCCCGTCCCGCCGGCGAAACAGGATGCCCCTGTGGCTCGTAGCGTAGCAAACAACAGCAGTGTTACGCCACCGAAAATCCGGAGGCCGGACCAACCCGGGAGGGAACAGATGTCAGATCCGTACGCAGAAGCGACCCGTCACCAACGGCGGAGTGGCATGTCACCCCTCGCCAAGATCGCGCTGGTGGTGGGGGCCTTCTTCGCCGTCGGCCTGACCGTGCTGGTGGTGGCGGGCTTGCTGTTCGTCAGGAAGGCCACCGAGATGGCGGAGGATTTCCGCGAGAACCCGGCGGAGACCTTCGCGGACATGGCCGAGCGGTTCAGCGACGATGTGCAAGTGGTCGCGTCCGACGAAGATGCCGGCCAGGTGGTCCTGAGGGTCGGTGACGCGGGTGAACTTGTCACCGTGGATCTGTCCGGTGTCGCGCAGTCGTTCGGCGAGGGGATCCGGGCAGGGATCGACTTTGACGGAGAGGCGGACGACCGCGGCGGAGTGCTGCGCATCAGGACGTCCGAGGGCAACGCCACGATCGAGGTGCGGGGGGACGAGGACGGCGGGTTCCTGCGGGTCTCGGCCGACGGCGAGGAAATGCGCTTCGGAGCTGGAGACGCCTCCGCGGCGCTGCCTCGGTGGGTACCGGTACACCCGGATGCCCGCGTGCACAAGCGGCTCTTTTCCAGCGAGACCGATGACGCCGTGATCGGCGGGGTCGTGCTCCGGACCGATGCATCACCGGAGGCGGTCATCGAGTGGTACGCCGAAGAACTGGAGGACAGCGGCCAATCATCCACGGTGACGCACACCAGGGATGACGCCATGCGCGCGCAACTCAAGGCCAGCACGTATTCGGACGGCAAGGGGCGGGAGCTCTCGGTGACGGTCGGCGAAGACAACGACGGGGACGGCTTCATCATCATCTTCCACCGGGCGGAGAGGTAACCCGCGGGGTGAAGTCTCGCTACCTCTCCCTGGTCCACAACAGCAGTGCACCGTTGGCGGCGCGGAAGCCGTAGCGTGCCAGGGCTTCCAGCGGAGGCAGGATCTCCACCCCCTGTAGCTCCGTCGGCGTGATGCTGGAGAGTACTTCGCCGGGATTGGGCACGTGGACGTCGTCGAGATATACGGCCACCATGGCGCAGGCGCCTGCGCGCGCCTCGATGTCGTCCTCATCCGTGGTCCCGAGCTGATTGTCGGGTGAGGCGAGTCGGCTTCGGGTTTTCGGGATGACCGAGCGGTTGCGGCCGGCCTCGACGCAGATTGCGGTCTCGGGGGCTCCGGTCGACAGGGCCATGCGGCGGGCGCGAAGTCCCGGGATGTTCATGGTCCGGAGAAGCGCGATGAGGTCGCTGCGCGGACCCCTGGCCTCGATCTCCGCACGGGTGAGCCTCCCCACCAGCGTCCCGCGCGGCCGTTCCTCCTCGATAAGACCGCGCAGTCGCCCGGCGTCGGGGGTGTTTCTCACCGACGTGACCGTGATCGAGTCCATTGCGATCGGGGTGGGCGGGAGGAAGATCTCCAGGGTGACGGTGTCCGCGACGATGTTGAGCTGGGGTGTAATCGCCCTCTGATAGCCCGCGCGTGTGACCCCCAGCATGTAGGCGCCCCTGCCGGGTACTCCGATCGAGAAGGTGCCGTCGGCTTCGGTGAACAGGCTCGCGATGGGATCGCTCGCCGCGTTCACGACGATCACCAGGGCGTCGCCGACGGGCGTGCCGGAGACCGGGTCGATGACGCTGCCGGCGATCCGCTGCGCCGACGCGGGGGTTGGGACGCCGGCGACCAGGACACCGGCCACAACCGCGACCAGCCACCTGCCGGCGGCACTCCATCCGCCCACGCATGTGTGCTCCGTTGTCGGCATCGCGGCGCTCCCTGGTCCTGGCATCGCTGGAACCAACATACAACCAGTCGGCGGGACTGCACACCACATGCGCCGGCAGACGGCGGGGGTTCTGCGGGATGCCGGGAAGAAGGCTGGACGGAATCGACGACGACGACCTAGTTTGGGCGTGACGGCCCCGGACATCCCCTCGACCGAATCGTTTCATGCGAAATCGCATCACGCTGCCTGCCTGCCTTGTGCTCGGACTGGTCGCGATCCTCCCTGCCTGCTCAAATCCCGGCGACGGTGCCGGGGCCGGCGACGCCGCGGCGGCAGACGCGGACAACGGCCTCGACCTCGGCGCAATCTCCGACGCGCTCATCGCCCGCATGGCGCTGCAGCCCGGTGAGCGTGTTCTGCTGGTCGGGCTGGGCGGCGGGCGCTGGGACTCCGTCGTTCCCCTTTTGCGCGAGGGGGTCGCGGCCGCGGGTGGCGTCGACCTGGGCGCGGTCGACGTCTTCGGGGCGCCGCTGCCCGGGACGGAGCTCGCCGACTTCGCGTCCTCTTTGGGTGAGGAACCGGCGGGGTGGGCGGAAGCGCTCGCCGGAGTCGATGTGGCGGTGAAGCTCCCGGGGGCGGTGTTGGCGCCGGAGGTGCCCCACGACGTCTATCGCGCTCTCCAGGACGTGCTCCGCGGGGGCCGCGGCCGGACGATCCACTTTCACTGGGCCGGGGCCACCTCCTTCGAGATGGAGGAACTTCCCGTCGACGACCGGATCGACCAGCTCTACCAGGCCGCGTTGCTGGACACCGACTACCAGGCGCTGGCGGGGAGCCTGGCCGCATTCGAGGCCGCGCTGCGCGGGGGCGAAGTCCGGGTCACGACCCCGGCGGGGACCGATATCCGCTTCGAGGTGGGCGATCGTCCGGTCACGCGCCAGGATGGCGACGCGTCGGCCGCCAGGGCCGCCCTTGCGCGCACGTTGATCGATCGCGAGGTGGAGTTGCCGGCGGGTGCGGCCCGGGTTTCCCCCATGCTGGAGACCGTACGGGGGCGGATCGCGTTCCCTCCCGCGATGTGGGGAGGCACGCGCGCCGAGGGGGTGGTCATGCACTTCGAGGGAGGTCGGGTGGTGGAGGTGGAGGCCAGCGCGGGGCGCGAGGGCGTGCTCGCGGAAATGGAGGCCGCCGGGGACGCGGGGCGGACGTTCCGGGAGCTCGCCGTGGGACTCAACCCGCTGCTGGCGATCCCCGAGGGCGAGGAGTGGATCCCGTACTACGGCTACGGCGCAGGCGTGGTCCGGCTGTCGCTTGGAGACAACACCGAGTTGGGCGGGTCGACCGGCGGCGGCTACGTGCGCTGGAACTTCTTCACCGACGCCACCGTGACCGTGGGCGGGATGCCATGGGTGCGGGACGGACGGATGACGGAGCGGTAGCCTGCGGGCACGGCAGCTTCACCGCGCGGCCGGTTCGTTATTGCGTCGCCCGCGGTCGGCGTGGTAGGGCTATCCTCCCGCCCCCCGTTTCTCCGCGTCGAAGAGCCGGTCCATCTCGCCGGACTCGTACGGGAGCGTCCACTTCGCGACCGCCCAGTAGGCCAGGAATGACAGGGCCGTGGCCGGGAAGACCTGGTGAATCCCGAAGTTCCACGGGAAGCGGCTCCAGAACAGGAGCACGATCAGCCCAACGCAGAAGGAGATGATCGTAGTCGTGCCGTTCCCCCTTCGCCAGTAGAGTCCGAGGATGACCGGCGGCCCGAAGCACGCTCCGAAAACGGCACCCGAAAACGCCGTGAGGGCTACGATCCCATCTGGCGGGTTGAGCGCGATGACCGCCGTGATCAGGGCGAAGAGCGCGACGTAGAAGCGGGTGGCCCGCAGCACCGAGCGCTCCGATGTCGGCGTGTGTACCATCCCGACCACATCTCGCTGGACCGTGGAAGCCATGACCAGAAGGACGCTGTCCAGCGACGACATCGCCGCCGCGACCATGGCCAGGAGCAGGAACGCGCTGGTGCCCGCCGAGAAGACCCCCGGCTCGGTAAGGAGTCTGGGCACCACGAGGTCGGTGTCGGGCAGGCCGCCGGGGATGATGTTGCGCGCATAGAGGCCGACGGGGATGAGGAGCGTGTACACGAGCAGGAATGCGGCCGTGGAAACCCACACTCCCTTGCGCGCCGCCGCCCGGTTCTCCAGGGCGTAGAAGCGCGACAGCTGTCGTGGCTCCACGACGAACTTGACGGTATTCGCAAAGACGACCCCGAGCGCCAGGGGTATCGCCACGCCACCGCCCCAGCGCAGGAGCGGCTCGGTAGCGGGATCGCTCGCCAGCGCGCCGACCGAATCCAGCCCGCCCGCCGCGGCCACGGCGCCCCGGAAGAGCAGAATCCCCGCAATGATCATGACGATGCCCTGAACGGCGTCCGTCTTTACCACCGAGATGAACCCACCCACGACCGTGTAGAACATCACGATGAAAAACACGATGACGATGGCTGCCCGGTAGGGGATGTCCAGGAAGACCTCGAGCAGGTTCCCGATCCCCTTGAAGACCGCGGTCATGTAGAAGAAGGACGCGAAGATCACGATCAGCGCTGCCAGGACGCGCGCTGCCGGGCTCCCGAAGCGGAAGCCGATGAAGTCGGGGATCGTCAGCGAGCCGAGCGCCTCGGTAAAGGTGCGAAGCCGGGGGGCGACGGCCACCCACGCCAGAAGCGACAGCCCGATCACGAAGGGGATGAGCACGAACCAGGTGACTCCCCAGTCGTAGGCCTGACCCGAGAAACCGACGAAGGAGTTGGTGCTGGAGTAGGTGGCGAAGAAGGAGAGGCCGATGGCGACCGGGCCCATCGAACGTCCCCCGACGAAGTAGTCGGCGACTCCGCTCGTCTTTCGATTGCCCGACCATGCGTGGTACGCCAGCAGCAGCGTGTACCCCAGGAGAAGGGTGTGAACGATCCAGTACGTCCTCAGGTTGTCCAGAATGGCCTGAATCACGTCAGCTCCTCGGGTGTTGGGCGGGGCCGGGGAGGCACCGCGCCGCCCGGTCGTGAATGCGTGTCCGTGAACATGTCGGACACCGCGTCCTTGCGCACCTTCCCCATCGCGTTCAGCGGGAGGCCGTCGACGGGCACGAAGTCATGGGGGACCTTGTACGGGGCAAGCCGCTCCTTGCCCCACGAGCGCAGTTCGGGTCCGGTCGGACGCGTGTGGCCGTCGCGAGGTACCCACGCCGCGCACATCCGTTCGCCCCAATCGGGGTCGGGGACGCCTACGGCCGCCAGATCCCGTATCGCGGGGTGCGTCCGGTACAGATCCTCCACCTCCAGCGCTGACACCTTGTACCCGCCCGTCTTGACGATGTCGATGTTGCGGCGTCCGAGAATCCGGTGGTAGCCGTCCCGGGCGACGCATGCCTCGTCCCCGGTGCGGAACCATCCGTCCCGGAAGGCGGCCGCGGTGTCGCCGGGGCGCCGCCAGTATTCGCGGAATACCTGCGGACCCCGCACCTCGATCTCTCCCTGGCCGCCCCTCGGGACCGGGACGCCATCGTCGTCGACGATGCGCAGTTCGACGCCGGGCAGAGGATGACCCACATGGCCGGGTCGACGCTCTCCGGCAAGCGGATTGGACAGCGCCATGCCGATTTCGGTCATGCCGTAGCGTTCCAGCAGGGTGTGCCCGGTGATCTCGTGCCACCGCGCATGGGTCGCGACCGGGAGCGCGGCCGAACCGGAGACCATGAGGCGGAGCCCGGCAGCTCCCCGCGACCATCGTTTCCGCACGGCCTCGGGGGCCTCCTCCCAGGCGCGGATCAGACGTGCGTAGACGGTGGGCACGGCCATGAAGAGCGTGATGTCGCCGGACGCGAGACGATCCCAGGTGGAGGCCGGAGCCCCCGAGCCGAATTCGCAGGCCGCGCCGGACCACAGGGCGCAGGCCAGGGCGTTCACGACGCCGTGGATGTGGTGCAGCGGCAGCGTGTGAAGGATGCGGTCATCCTCGTGCCACGCCCAGGCGGTGGTAAGCGCGGTGATCTGGGCCACAAGGTTGTGGTGGGTGGTGAGGACGCCCTTGGGCCGCGCCGTCGTGCCGCTGGTGTAGATGATCAGGGCAGGGTCGGCAGGGAGGGGGAGGGCGGAGGCCGGCGGAGGGGGGGGGGGGGGGGGGGCGAGGTCGCCCACACCGTGCAGCTCCACGACGGCCGCCCCCAGAGCCCGGGCCGAGGCTGCGAGAGCGGCCGCGTGCGCCAGTGACCGGTCGGTGACGACCAACCGGGGGCGGGCGTCGTGGAGGACGTGCCTGAGCTCGCGCATCGGGTGGGACACTGCCAACGGAACGGCGATGCCCCGGCACAGCCAGGTGCCCAGTTGCACGGCCACGTTCAACCGCCCCGGCGGGACCAGGTACGCGACGCGATCCCCCGTGAGGTCTCGCCGGGTGTCGTCGCCGATCGCCGCCGTGAGCCGGTCACGAAACGCCAGCGCGCCGCGCAGCAGATCGTCGTAGTGCCATTGCCCCCCGTCGTTTGCCAGCGCGATCCGTGTTGTGAACGACGCTTTTCGAATCCGGGCCGGCAGAGTGGCTGGAGGGATGCCGATCGGTGTGCTCCGAGTGTGGGTTGCAGCTTCGGGAAACCGCATGGAAGGTGTAGCGTACTCGCCTCGCGCGACAAGCCGGGCGTAGCGCGGGTGGGGGGGTGTAGACATCTTTCCCCGCATGTCCCTCGAACCTCGGAGATCGCCAGGTGAGCGATGGCCCCCGCGGACTGCTGGCCAGGATGTACGGCGCAGCCATCTTCGATTCGGCCGTGTACGAAGAGGTGGGAGCCGACCGGGGCGCGACCGGTCAGGCCACGTTCGTGGTCGTGCTCGCCTCCGCCGCGGCTGCGAGTCACGACTACGGTCTCGGGTGGCTCACCATGGCTTCGTCGGGGCTGGCGAATCTGGTGCAATGGCTGGTCTGGGCCGGGATCACCTACCTGGTGGGGGACAAGTTGCTGGGTGGCACCGCGACGTGGGGTCAGCTGCTGCGTACGCTCGGCTTTGCCCGGGGGCCCGGAATCCTGACCGTCTTCGTTCCGTTCATCGGAGGGATCCAGATCGCGGTCCAGGTCTGGGTGTTGGTCGCGGGCATCGTCGCGATACGCCAGGCCCTTGGCTTCGGAACCGTCCGGGCGGTGCTCACCGCCGTGATCGGGATGATTCCGTATTGGATCTACCACACCCTGTTCCTCCATTGACTTCCCCGGATCGGCGAAGGTGAGGAGGGTGAGGAAGATGCTGGCGAGGATTGTCCCGGTTGCCGGCATCTTGGTCCTGGCGGGGGCGGAGCGGGCGTCGGCGCAGGAGGCCCCTGACGCTCGCAGTCTGATCGAGCCCCTGGGGTGCGGGGCCTGCCACGCGGGCGTGCCGGGCGCGGAAGCCGTCCGCTCCGTGGCCCCGGCGTTCGGCGACGGTGCCGCGCTACTTGCGCCAGCGTATATTTTTCACTATATGGAGGATCCGCAATCGGTGCGACCGGACATCGCTCCCGCGCGGATGCCCCGCTATGAGCTGAGTGAACGCGAGCGGCTCGCACTGGCGCTCTTCGTCACGAACGATCGCGAGCTTCGCGGCGTGGACGATGCCTTCAGGGCCGCCCAGGGACGCCATCCGGACGCAGGCCGGTCGGAGGGCCGTATACTCTTCGAGGCGCTCAACTGTGCCGGCTGTCACGTCAACCCCGAGGTTGCGCCGCACCAGACCGCTCCCGACCTGAGCGTGGAGGGATCGCGGGTCCACGAGGACTGGCTGGCGGGCTACCTGGAAGATCCCGTTGCGATCCGGCCTGCCGGACCTGTCCCCGGGCGGGGAGGCCGTATGCCGGACTTCCGCCTCGAACCGGCGGAGGTGGCCGCCATTGCCGGCTTCCTCCTGGCGCAGACGGCGCCGGAAGCGCCTCCCTGGGAGCCCACGGCACTCTCACCCTTCGCGATGAGCAAGGCGGAGGCACTCCTCCGCGACCGGTGGAGCTGCCTGGGGTGCCATCAGCTGGGCGAGGACGGGGGCAGGATCGGTCCCCGTCTGGAAGGCATCGTCCAACGGCTCGTCCCCGCGTATGTGCGCGCTCTGATACATGATCCCGTCCACCTCGCCCCGGGCACCGTCATGCCGGGGTCGCTCGAACAACCGGACCGTCTGGATCTGATCGCGTCCTACCTTCTGCAGAGGGAAGGGGAGTGGTCGGGCACGGACCCCCTCGCAGGGATGCCCGCCCTCCCGTCTTCGGCTGCCCGTGCGACGGACACCGCCCCGCTGGAACACGCCGGAGAGGCCGTCTATACCGTCCGCTGCGCTCCCTGCCACGGGATCCAGGGCGACGGCGACGGCTTCAACGCACCGTTCCTGCCGGTCTCTCCCACACAGCACTCCGACTCCGCCGCCATGTCCCTTCGTCCGGACGATACCCTCTACGACGGCATCCACGGCGGTGGCTGGATCCTCGGAAAGAGCCACCGCATGCCCGCCTTCGGGCCGTCCCTGGACGATGGCCAGATCCGGTCGCTGGTCGCCTATATCCGCATCCTTTGCAACTGTCAGGGCCCGGCCTGGTCCCGAGACGGACGCCGGGAGCGGTGACCGGTCCCCCCACTCTGGCGACGGCGACACGCCCTCCCCCTCCAGCGGCGTGCCCGCCGGGCGTGCCTCGCCGCAGCCGGCACCCCGGGGCACGCTGGATTGCAGGTGCGGCTGCGATGAGCCTGCTCGCCTGCGGCGACCGGCCGGCGAGCGCCGGCGGCACGGTCATGGGTGGCGGCCCGGACGGGCCACAGGTGGAAGTCGTCAGGTCGGATTTCGCCGGCTCCGAGAGCTGTCGCGGCTGCCACGCCGACCAGTACGCCGAGTGGGCCGGATCAACCCATGGGCGGGCCGGAGGCGAGCCGGGCCCGGAAACCGTCGTCGCGCCGTTCGACGGAACACCGATCGTCTTTGCCGACGCCGCCGTGATCCCGCGGGTGGACTCGTCCGGCCGGCATGTGTTCGAAGTCCGGCAATCGGGGGTCGCCGCAAGAACCGTCCAAGTCGACGGAGTCATCGGTGGCGGACACATGTTGGGCGGCGGCACCCAGGGATTCGTGGCCCACGCCGCCGATGGCACGGTTCGTTTCCTCCCCTTCGACTACTCCTTGCAGCTGGGCGACTGGTTCTGCAACACGGGCACGCGGGCCCAAAGGGGGTGGGTTCCGATCACCGCGGACATGTCGCTGGCGGACTGTGGGGACTGGCCTCCGGCGAGGATCCTCGGGACCTACTCGCGCTACGCCAACTGCCAGTCGTGCCACGGCAGCCAGATCACGACACGGCTGGAACCGGGCACCGGCGCGGTTACGCGTTGGGCCTCCCTCGATATCAACTGCGAATCGTGTCACGGTCCGGCGCGCGGGCACGTGGAGTTGATGACCGCGAACCCGGCCTCGGATTTGGCCGAAATCGCGATGGTCAGCCGGGTCACCGACGGCGTGGAGGAGTCGCTCGGCGTTTGCTTCCGCTGCCACGCGCTCAAGGATGTGGTGGCGGAAGGCTACCTGCCCGGCGCCCCGTTCGACGATCACTACGCGCTCAAGCTGCCGGTCCTTGGGGACGATCCCTACCTGCCCGATGGCCGCGTGAAGACCTTCGCGTACCAGGGAACCCACCTCTCTTCCTCGTGTTACGTGGACGGCAACATGACCTGCGTCAGCTGCCACGAGCCACACGGTCTGGGTTACTGGGACGTCAACCGGACACCCCTTGCCGACGAGACCGACGACCGTCAGTGCACCGCTTGCCACGCGGCGAAGGCAACGTCTCCCGAGGCCCACACGTTTCACGCGCCCGAATCGCCGGGAAGCCGTTGCGTCTCGTGCCACATGCCCTACCAGCAGCACCCCGAGGTGGGGGACGGTGTGCCCTTTGCGCGTTCGGACCACACGATCCCGATTCCGCGTCCCGCCCTGGACGCTCGACTCGGGTTGGTGAGCGCTTGCCGGGTCTGCCACGGCGACATCGGCGAGATAGGCCTTCAGGCGAGTGTCGACGAATGGTGGGGGGCCACCAAGCCCCACGATCCCGTCACGGCGGGTCTGCTGGCCGTGACGGACGCGATGGGCGAAGACCTCGCGGCGCGCATGCTGCTGCACCCTGCAGACGGAGCCTTCATGGCTCAGTTTCAGGCGCTGGTGCGCTTCGTCGGCGGCTGGGTCAGGCCCGGCGCCGGCCTGGGCGACGAGGCCGCCGCCCGGATCGGCGAGTTGGCCGCGTCCGACGACGGCGACGTGCGGGCGCTCGCACTGGCGGTCCTGCATGCGGCCAGTCCCGGCCCCGGCCAGGAAGGTCAGGGAGGCACGGCCCCCTTGCTGGATGTAGCCGCGGCCGCGGCCCTTGAACCGGAGGCCGTGCTCCGCCGGTGGACCATGGTGCTGGGCTTCCTCTCCGACGAGGCGCTCGCCCGTGGCGAAACGGGCCCTGCCGAAGCGCTGTTGGAGAAAGCGCTGGCGGTTCTCCCTGGAGATCCCGCGATTCTCCGTGCCCTCGGGCTGCTGCACAACCAGTCGGGCAATCCCCGTTCGGCGATCCGGGCCTTTGCAGCGAGCCTCGCGGCGGACCCGACCCAGCCTCTGGTCCATGTCAACCTCGGTATCGCGCGGGCGGCGGCGGGAGAACCGGCGGCGGCTATCCGGGAGTACGAGGCGGCGATCGCGCTGAATCCCCGTGAGCCGCTGGCATACTTCAACCTGGGGAACCTGTACCTTCGCAGCGACAACGTGGCTGGAGCGATTCAGGCGTACGAGAGGGCGTTGGCGCTTGCACCGGAGCTGGCCCGGGCCGAACTCAATCTGGCGATCGCGCTGGCCCGCGCGGGGCGAATACAGGAGGCTCTGCCCCACGGCCGCCGGGCGGTGGAGTTCGCCCCCGGCGACGCAACGGCGCGCCGAGTCCTCTCCGATCTGGAAGCCGCGGCCAACGGGACCCCGCAATGAGCGAAATGAAACGGGTGCTTCGGGTCCGGGACGGGCTCTCCATAACCGTCGGCATCATCATCGGCGCGGGCATCCTCCGAACCCCGGGGCTGATCGCGGACTACCTGGGAAACGGCTGGCTGATCCTTGCCGTGTGGCTGCTCGGCGGGATCGTTGCCGGGCTCAGCACGCTGGTGCTGGCCGAAATGGCGGCGGCGCTGCCCGAGGCCGGTGGCAAGTACGTCTATGCCCGGGAAGCGTTCGGCCCCGTCGCGGGGTTCGTCGCGGGCTGGTCGGAGCTGCTGGTGTCCCGCGCCTTCTCGGGAGCGATCAAGGCGGTGGCCATCGCCGAATACCTGATCATCCTCACGGGCAGCGGATCGGTGAGGCTCCTCGCGGCCGGGGTCGTGGTGGGCTACGTCATCCTGCACATGGGAGGCCTCAAGGTCGGCACCACCTTCCAGAACGTGACCACGGCGATCAAGGTGGTGGTCCTCGCGGCCATCGCCGCGGCCGGGATCGCCGCCGGTGACGGAAGTGGCCTGGTCGCGGCGCCGACAGTCGCCCGTGCCTCCCTGCTTGGCTTTGCCCTCGCGTACCAGTCGGTGGCCTTCGCCTACTACGGGTGGGAGGACGCGGCCAAGATGGCGGAGGAAGTGCGCGACCCGGGGCGTTCGCTTCCCAGGATCCTCATCGGGGGCGCGGCTGCCGTGGCCGTCCTCTACCTGGTGGTCAACACTGCCTACCTTGCGGCGCTAACCCCGGCCGAGATGGCGGGCTCGGAGCTGGTGGCCCGCGACGCGGTGCTGGGGGTGTTCGGCGGCACCGCGGCGACTTTCGTGGTGATCGCCAGCCTCCTCATCCTGATCAGCTCCTGCAACGTCAACTTCCTGGGGATGCCCCGGGTTGCCTTTGCGCTGGCCCGTGCGGGCCTGGCGCCGAAGGTCTTCCGCCACGTGTCGGCCAGGGGAACCCCGGTCGCGGGTCTGCTTCTGGTCGGGGTGGTGATCCTGGTGCTGGCTTCGACGGGCGCGCTCGAGTTCCTCATCCAGTTCATGATGCTTGTGGCGATCTCGGTGGACCTGATGGTGCTGTCGGCGTTCTTCCGTCTGCGCAGGCTCCGTCCCGAGCTGGAGCGCCCGATGAAGCTGCCCGGCGGGGGCTGGACAGCCGGAGTGACGATCCTGCTGTATCTGACCATCCTGGGAATCATCGTCGGGACACAGCCCTGGCTGGCTTTGGGAGGCGTCGCGATCCTGGGAGGGTTGGCCGTGGCGGGAACGGTGACCGCGAGGCACTCGAGAGCGTAGGAGGCACGCCGCCTCCGCCCTCTAGAACTGCCAGACGACGAGGAGCTGCACCGCGTTCTCGTCGATCTCCGTCCCGAGCTTGTTCCTCCAGTACTGGTATTCGACGCCGGCGAACAAACCGTTGGCCGACCCGCCGAACGCCCGGCCGACATCCCAGCGCAACTGCGGCTGAGCCAGGATCCAGGAACTCAGGTCGTTGCCCAGTTCGTCGGATGTCGAGCCCACGTATTCGATGTGGCCCGAGATGGACAGCGCCTGGGTTCCGATGTTGAAGGGGAGCAGTCCGTTCACGTCGACGATGAGGCGGTTGCCGGCCTTGGGCGCTCCCCCGCTGTCGAGGCCGCCGCTCCGGTCCACTCCGGCCATCATGTCGGTGTTGAGGAATACGAACCCCGGGAGGCGCCACGAAACGCGCACCCCCGTAATCCATTGCAGGAAGTTGGGATCACCTCCGGCGGCGACTCCTCCGATCAACCCCAGGTCGCTGAACACCCCGGTGGCCAGATCACGGCCCGCCAGCTTGCCCAGACTGAGGTTCGAGTACCACTCGCCGTAGAAGTCGGTGTCGTTGAAGCCGTCGTCGACGCCATCATCGATCACATCGACGAAGAAGAAGTTGTCCCCGAACTTCCAGAACGACGCGTGCTGCAGCGTCAGCACGGCCGTCCCGTGGGACATTTCGTTGAACGGGTTCGTGAGATTGCCGTACTGGTATTGCATTTCGGTCTGGGCCAGGGCCTCGCCGGCCCCGGCGGCGCACCACACTGCCACCAGCACTCGGATCGATGATGCGCGCATGACTCGCTCCTGACGTCCTATCCTGTCTTCCCCACGTCCCCGGGGCTCCGGATCCTGTCCACCAGGTCCCGGATATGGGCCGGCGGCGCGGGCGTGAACCTCGATACCCCAAGCGCAACGGCGAAGTTCAGCAGCATCCCGACCGTGCCGATCCCTTCGGGCGAAATGCCGAACCACCAGTTTTCGGGCGTATCCGCTCCCGGATTGACGAATCGGAAGTAGATGATGTACGCCGCCGTGAACGTGATTCCCGACAGCATGCCGGCGATCGCCCCCTCCCGGTTCATGGAACGCGTGAACGTGCCCAGGATGATCACCGGGAAGAACGACGAAGCGGCCAATCCGAAGGCGAAGGCCACCACCTGGGCCACGAACCCCGGGTCGCTGATGCCGAGCAGACCCGCGGCAACCACGGCGAGGGCCGCGCTGATCCGGGCGGCGACCAGTTCGCCCCTTTCCGAAATGTCGGGCCTGAAGGCTCGTTTCAGAAGGTCGTGGCTTATCGCGGCGGACACCACGAGCAGCAAGCCCGCCGCCGTTGACAGCGCGGCGGCCAGCCCCCCCGCCGCCACCAGCCCCACCACCCAGTTGGGAAGGCGCGAGATTTCGGGGTTTGCGAGCACCATGATGTCGGGGTTGACGGTGAGCTCGTTGCGCTCGGCGTCGCCCACGTACAGGATGTTGCCGTCCTGGTCGTGGTCTTCGAAGGTGATCAGCCCGGTGTCTTCCCATTTGTTGAACCACTCGGGCATGGCGTCGTAGGGCTGGCCGGCGACAGTGTCCAGCAAGTTGGCCCGCGCGAAGACCGCGATGGCAGGGGCGGTCGTGTACAGGATCGCGATGAAGAGGAGCGCCCACCCCACCGAGACGCGCGCGTCCCGGACCTTGGGCACCGTGTAGAAGCGGATGATCACGTGGGGGAGGCCGGCGGTGCCCACCATCAGCGCCGCCGTGATGAAGAATACGTCGATCATCGACTTCGTGCCGTCGGTGTACGCGGCAAAGCCGAGTTCGCGGTGAAGCCCGTCGAGCTTGTCCAGAAGGAAGACACCGCTCTCCGGATCCGCACCCCCGAAACCGAGCTGGGGAATGGGCGTCCCCGACAACATGACCGCGAGGAAGATGGCCGGGACCATGTAGGCGAAGATGAGCACGCAGTACTGGGCGACCTGCGTGTAGGTGATGCCCTTCATCCCCCCCAGCACGGCGTAGAAGAAGACGACTGCCATGCCGATGACCACCCCAACGGTGACGTCGACCTCGAGGAAGCGGCTGAAGACGATCCCTACGCCCCGCATCTGTCCGCTCACGTAGGTGAAGGACACAAAGATCGCGCACACCACCGCCACGATCCGCGCCACCTGGGAGTAGTATCGGTCGCCCACGAAATCCGGGACCGTGTACGCCCCGAACTTGCGCAGGTAGGGCGCCAGCAGAAGTGCCAGGAGGACATAGCCGCCGGTCCACCCCATCAGGTACACCGACCCGTCGTACCCCAGGAACGAAATCAGCCCCGCCATCGAAATGAAGGATGCCGCCGACATCCAGTCGGCCGCGGTGGCCATCCCGTTGGCGAGGGGCGAGACGCCCGTGCCCGCGACGTAGAAGTCCTTGGTGGACCGGGCCCGGGACCAGATTGCGACACCGATGTAGAGGGCGAAGGACAACCCCACCAGCACGAAGGTCCAGGTGCGTACGTCCATCGCTACCGTGGCGGGCCCGCCGGCGCGGGCGGTCGGGACGGGCTTCTCGGGCGAAAGACGGGCAGGTGGCCCCTCATTCCTCCAGCACCCCGAACTCCGCGTCCAGCCGGTTCATCAGGCGCGCGTAGACGAAAATCAGCACCACGAAGACGTAGATCGACCCCTGTTGCGCGAACCAGAACCCCAGTTTGAAGCCCGTCCCGGGGATGCGAATCGCGTTCAACGCGTCGGCGAAGAGGATCCCGAAACCGTACGAGACGACAAACCAGACGGAGAGGAGGATGGAGAGGTAGCGGAGGTTGCGGGCCCAGTAGGCGTCGGGATCGGGCATGTGGGGGTTGTTGGGGGAGACGGGGTCGTGTGCTCAGGGCAGCCCCAACTTGGGGACGCGCCGTGGTCTTCGCCAGCCCTCGGCGAAGGGAATCTCCGCCAGGCACCGGGCGGCCCGCCGCCGGCCGGTGGCTGCTCTCCCTACATCAGCCCGTCGATCACCCCGTCCTCGCTCAGCGACATGGCAAGCGCCGCCGGCTTCGCCGCCAGCCCGGGCATGGTCATGATCGACCCCGTCTTGACGACCACGAAGCCCGCGCCAGCCGAAGGCGTCACCTCCCGCACGGTGATCCGGAACCCGCGTGGCCGCCCCAGCAGCGCCGGGTCGTCCGAGAACGAGTACTGGGTCTTGGCGATGCAAACGGGCGCGTCGGCAAGGCCGAAGGACTCGAGACGCTCCAGTTCCGCGGTTACGCCGGGCTGGAAGTCCACCCCGGACGCGCCGTAGATCGACGTGGCGACGGTTTCGACCTTGTCCTTCAGTGGCAGGTGGTCGGGGTAGAGAGGCCGGAAGTCGGCCTCGCCGCTGTTCGCCAGCTCCCAGACCGCGTCCGCCAGCCCCGTGCATCCTTCTCCGCCTCCGCCGTGCGGATCGGCCTCGACCGCGCGGAACCCGCGGGCCGCGCAGCCTTCGAGCACGGTGGCCACCTCGGCCTCGGTGTCGGTGGCGAAGCGGTTCACCGCCACGACCGCGGGCACGCCGAACCTGGCTACGTTCTCGGCGTGGCCGTACAGGTTCTCCAGGCCGCGCTCCAGCGCACCCAGGTCCTCGTTTGCCAGCGAATCCTTCGAGGCGCCGCCGTTCATCTTGAGGGCGCGGATGGTTGCGACGATGGCGACCGCGTCCGGACTCAGGCCACCGAGGCGGCACTTGATGTCGAAGAACTTCTCGGCCCCCAGGTCAGCGCCGAAGCCGGCCTCGGTGACGACGATGTCGCCCAGCTTGAGTCCTGCCCGGGTGGCGATCAGCGAGTTGCAGCCGTGTGCGATGTTGGCGAAGGGCCCGCCGTGGATGAATGCGGGTGTCCCGCCCAGCGTCTGCACCAGGTTCGGGTGCACCGCGTCGCGCATCAGGATTGCCATCGCGGTATGCGCGCCGATGTCGCGGCAGCGCACCGGTTCGCGGGTCCGCGTATACCCGATGATGATGTTGCCAAGCCGCTGCTCCAGGTCCGCCAGATCACGCGCCAGGCAGAAGATGGCCATGACCTCCGAGGCGGCGGTGATCATGAAGTTCTCTTCGCGGGGGATTCCGCCGAACGGGCCTCCGAGTCCCACGATGACCTTCCTGAGCGCACGATCGTTCATGTCCACCGCCCGCCCCCAGGTGATCCGCCGGTGGTCCAGCGCCGTGCTGTTCGGCCGGAAGAGATGGTTGTCCAGCATCGCGGAGAGGAGGGCGTGCGCGGATGTGATCGCGTGGAAGTCGCCGGTGAAATGGAGGTTGATGTCCTCCATCGGCACGACCTGGGAGTAGCCCCCGCCGGCCGCCCCTCCCTTGATCCCGAAGACGGGGCCGAGCGAGGCTTCGCGAATGCACAGGACCGGGTTGCGCCCCCGCAGGGTGAGCGCGTCGGCCAGCCCCACCGAGGTCGTGGACTTGCCTTCGCCCGCCGCGGTGGGGCTGCACCCGGTCACCAGCACGAGCTTGGCGGCGCGGTCGGGCCGGGCCTTGACGACCTCGAGGGGGACTTTGGCCTTGTGGTGGCCGTACTGGAGAATCTCGTCTGCACCGAGATCGACCTTGGCGGCGATATCGGCGATGGGCTTCATCTGGTGGGCTTGCGCAATCGCGATGTCGGAGAGCATGGGTGTCCTGGCGTGCGGCGGGTCTGGGAGTGGGGAGGCACCGGAGATCAGCGCCCCAAGTCTCGCGCTGAAACAGGGGGCGAGCAAGGGGGTTTGCCATGTGGGGAGCGATCATCGGCGACATCGTCGGGTCCGTGTACGAATGGGACCGGATCAAGAGCAAGGACTTCGAATTCTTCGATCCCGGCGGCCACTTCACGGACGACTCCGTGTGCACGGCGGCGATCGCCGACATCCTTCTGCACGACCGACCGGCGCCGACCACGCTGCAGGAGTGGTGCCGCCGCCATCCGGGCGTTTCCTACGGCGGCTGGTTCGGGCAGTGGATATGGCACGAGCGGCCCGAGCCCTACGACAGCTACGGCAACGGCGCGGCCATGCGGGTCTCCCCTGCGGCGCTCCTGCACGCCGACGACCTGGACGCCGCCCTCGCCGCCTCCGACCGGGTCACCGCCATCACCCACGACCACCCCGAGGGGATGAAGGGCGCGCGGGCCACGGTCCACGCGATCTGGCTCGCGGCGCGCGGCGAGGGCGCCGCCGGCATTCGCGGGACCGTCGCCGCCGAGTACGGCTACGACCTTTCACGCACCGTGGACGAAATCCGGCCCGGCTACGTCTTCAACGAGATCTGCCAGGAAACGGTGCCCGAAGCGATCACCTGCGCGCTGGAATCGAACTCGTTCGAAGATGCCGTCCGCAACGCGGTGTCGCTCGGCGGCGACTCCGACACGGTGGCCGCGATCGCGGGGCCGGTCGCCGAGGCGATGCACGGCATCCCAGGCGACATGAGGGCGCGGGCCGAGGAACGGTACCTCGCCGACGCACCCGACATCGTCAGCGTCATGGGGGAGCTGTACGGCCGAGCGCGCCTCCCAACCCCGTCTGGCCCAGCGCGGGCGGGGGTGCCACCGGCTTCAACGCCACGGGGCACGCCTTCAGCGCCGCCGTCTGCGTAACGGGGTCGTATCCGCCCCCGGTGAGCACGTTCACCGGCACGTCGTTGAACGCGAAGGAAGCGAACACGGTTCCACGCGGCGAGCGGGTCGTGGCGCGCACCTTCACGTGGACGCACCCGCGCGGACTGCTCAGTTCGGCCCAGCCGCCGTTCTGCAGTCCGAGCCCGGCAATGTCGTCGGGGTGAACTTCGAGCCTCTCCTCCGAGAGCAGGTAGTCGAGGCCTTCGGAGCGTCCGGTCTGGGTCCGGGTGTGGTATGCGGGGAGACGCCGGCCCGTGGTGAGCCAGATCGGATAGTCCTCGTTGACGGTTTCCTCGGGGTCCCGGTAGGTGAGCATCTTGAAGATGCCTCGACCGTTGATGAACCCGTCCTCGTGCAGCCGCGGGGTACCCGGATGGCCGGGTTCGGGCACGGGCCACTGGTACTCGCTTCGCGCGATCCGGTCCCAGTCGAGGCCGGCGTAGATCGGTGACAGGGAGCAGAGCTCGTTGAACACCTCCCTGGCGGACTGGAAGCCGAAGCCCTCCCATCCCATGCGCTCGCCGAGCCGCGACAGGATCCACCAGTCCGGCCTGGCTTCACCGGGGGGCGGCACGGCAGCCCGCAGGCGCTGGACACGGCGCTCGGTGTTCGTGCAGACGCCGTCGGTTTCGGCCCAGGCGGTGGCCGGGAACACCACGTCCGCCATCTCCGCGGTCTCGCTCATGAAGATGTCGATCACGACCAGGCAGTCGAGGCTCTTCAAGGCGTGCTCGCAGTGCTGCCGGTCCGGGTCCGAGACGACGGTGTTCTCGCCGTCGATGATCATTGCACGGATACGATCCCCCGCAAGGTCGAGCGCGGTGACCTTGGTCATACCCTCCTCGAGGTCGACCGGGCGACCGTATGCCCGTGCGAATTTCTCCTGGTGCGCCGGGACCGTGACCGACTGGAATCCCGGGTAGTTGTTGGGAAGCGCGCCCGCGTCGCCCGCGCCCTGGATGTTGTTCTGGCCGCGCATGGGGTTCACGCCGGTGCCCTCGCGCCCGAGGTTGCCGGTCATCAGGGCGAGGTTGCACAGGCTCTGCACGTTGTCCACGCCGCAGATGTGTTCGGTAATCCCCACCGTGTAGTAGATGGCAGCGCGGTCGGCCCCTCCGTACAGCAGCGCCGCCGCTTCGATGTCTTCGGCCGGAACCCCGCAGATCCCCGACGCCCACTCGGGCGTGAAGCGCGCGACGTGCTCCAGGAACCCCTCGCCCTCGGTCGTGTGCTCCTCCATGAAACTGTCGTCCAGCAGCCCGTCGCGCGCGATCACATGCGCCATCGCGAGGAGCAGCGAGACGTCCGAGCCCACCCGGATGGGCAGGTACACGTCGCTGATGTCGGCCAGGCCGATCCGCCTGGGGTCGGCCACGATCATCTTCGCGCCGCGGGTCAACGCCCGCTTGAGCCGGGTGGCCGCGACGGGGTGGCACTCGGTCATGTTCGTGCCGATGCAGAAGATCACATCCGGCTTGTCCATGTCCGCGAGCGGGTTCGACATGGCGCCTCTCCCGATTGTTGCCGCCAGACCGGCGACTGTGGGAGCGTGTCAGGCACGGCTGCAGTTGTCGATGTGATTCGTCCCGAGTCCCGCCCGAATGAAGCGCTGCAGCATGTAGGCGGCCTCGTGGGGCGCCCTCCCGGAAGCCACGGCGTAGACCGACTCCCGGCCGTGCTTCCCGACCACTCTGCGCAGGTCCGTCGCGGCACGATCCAGCGCCTCGTCCCAGGACGCCGGCCGCAGCTTGCCCGACTCCAGGTCGCGCACGAAAGGTGTGGACAGTCGCTCCCTGTGGTGCACGAAGTCGAAGGCGAACTGACCCTTGACGCAGAGCGCTCCCTCGTTGGCCGGGCCGTCCATGGCGGGCAGAACGCCGACGATCTGGTCGCCCCGCGTCATCACGTCCACCGAACAGCCCACGCCGCAGTAAGGGCAGATGGTTCTCGTCGTCTCCGTCTCGCCGGGCACGTCCCTGTTGGCCAGCGCCTTGAGGTCGCCGAGTGCCCCGGTGGGACAGGTCTGGATGCACTGGCCGCAGAATGTGCACGCCGAATCATTGAGGAAGCCGCCGAACTCGGTGGTGATCTTCGTGTCGAAGCCCCGGTTCATGATCGAGATCGCGTAGTCGCCCTCCTGCTCGGCGCACACGCGCACGCAGCGGTAGCAGGAAATGCAGTTGTCGTAGTCGCGCTTGATGAAGGGATTGTCGTCGTCGAAGCGACTCTCGCCGGAGAGCGCCCCGTCGAAGCGCCCGGTGCGCGCGTCGTAACGGTCGAGCAGCGTCGCCATCTCCTGCGACGCGTAGCCGTGCAGCGGGTCGACATCGGTGTCGCGGTTTTCCGAGGCCACCATCTCCATGAGGACCCGCCGCTGCACCTCGATGCTCGCGGTTCGGGTGCGCACCACCATCCCGGGCTCCGCCTTCGTCGTGCACGACGCGACGGGATTGCGCGCGCCCTCCAGCTCCACTACACACAGGCGGCAACCCCCGAAGGGTTCGAGGCGGGGGTCGTAGCACAGTGTGGGGATCTCCTTGCCGTGCCTCTCGGCGACTTCGAAGATGGTCTCCCCGCGCCGGAAGGCGACTCGCTCGCCATCCAGGGTCAGGGTCAACGCCGTTCCGTTCCGGCCCATGGGACTCAGCCTTTCTGTTGCGGCCCGCGGACCGCCACGAATTCCCGAACCTGGTCCGGGAAATACCTGAGCAAACTTTCCGTGAGGAGGGGTGCGGCCTGCCCCAGCCCGCACGCGCTCGTCTTCTTCATGACTTCACTGAGGTCGGTCACCTCGTCAACCCACGCGTCGAGATCACGCGGCCCCTTCCCGTCCAGCCGCTCCACCAGCCGCTGGGTTCCAATCCTGCACGGGAAGCACTTGCCGCACGACTCTTCCGCGAAGAATTCCATCGACTCGCGCGTCACGGCAATCATGTTGCGGGAATCGTCGAACACCATGATACCCCCCGCGCCCAGGAAGCTCTCCTTTGCCCTGATCGACGGCTCGTCCAGCGTCACCGACAGGTCGCGAGCGCCCAGGAAACCCCCGGACAACCCCGCCATCGTCACCGCCTGGAAACACCGCCCGGGGAGCGGCCCGCCCGCCCAGTCGTCCAGCAACTCGCGGAGGGGCAGCCCGATTGGGACCTCGTAGTTGCCGGGACGAGCGATGTCGCCGGAGAGGCTGATCACTTTCGTGCCGGCGTGGCCGCCGCGTCCGAGCCCCTGATACCAGTCGGCTCCCCTTGCCAGGATCGGGGGCACCGATGCCAGCGTCTCCACGTTGTTCACCACGGTGGGGAGGTTGTCGTACCCGTGCGTGACGGGGAAGGGGGGACGGTTCCGGGGGAAGGGGTGCTTTCCTTCGAGCGAGTTGAGGAGAGACGTCTCTTCTCCGCAAATGTAGGCTCCCGCGCCCCGCCGCACCATAAGGTCGAAGGAGAAGCCGGTGCCCAGGATCCCGTCCCCCATCAACCCGGCCGCCACCGCTTCGGCGATTGCCCCTTCGAGCACGTCGAAGGTCTCCGGGTACTCGTAGCGCAGGTAGATGAACCCGCGCACGGCACCGGTGGCGTATGCGGCCAGCGCCATCCCCTCCACCAGCCCGTGGGGGTCGTGGTCCATCAGTACCCGGTCCTTGAAGCACCCGGGCTCGCCCTCGTCCGCGTTGCACACGATCGTCCTGGGCTCTCCGGGTGCCTCGGCGACCGCCCGCCATTTCCGCCCGGTCGGGAAACCCGCGCCGCCCCGCCCGGCCAGGCCGCTCCGGTCGACGACGCCGATCACCTCGTCGGGTGTCATCTCCCCGACCGCCCGCGTCAGCGCCTCGTACCCGCCCTGGCTCCGGTACCCGTCGAGGGTGGCGCGGCCCGGGGTGCGGATCCCCGCGAAGACGCACTCCTCGATGCCGTCCGGTGGCGGAGCGGGGAGAGGGGACGGCCCGCTCGTCAACGTCGCGGCGGTCCGTCCCGTCAACACGGTGTCGCCCTGGATTACGGGTACGGGCTGGTCGCAGCGTCCCGGGCAGGGCATGGCTTGCGGGTCGTGCCCCGCGGCGCGAAGGCTGGCCACGAGCACATCGGCACCCCGCATGGCGCAGACGGGACCTGTGCACACCCTTGGCCGCTCGGCACCCCCGGCGTCCCTTGAGAAGTGGTGATAGAAGGTGACGATACCGAACAGATCGGCGATGGGAATCCGCAGTTGCCGGGACACGTCCCTCAGGGCATCCTCCGACAGGTGGCCGTCGCGTTCGTGAAGTGCGTGCAACAGCGGTAGCAGCGGCGCTGGCTCGTCCTTCCAGCGCGCCACGAGGTCGGCGTTGGTCGGTGTCGGCATACCGTCCCGCGGTTTGGGGTGGCTGAAGTCGAGTGCGATCCGGGGTGGGGGACCAAACATATGTTCTTTTCGCGTCCCGGGCACATCCGTGCGCATAATGGGTGAGCGGGACCGGCAAGAATCCGAACGGGAGGAGCCTCGATGGGAATGACGGGCCGCAGGAGAGCCGAGCGCGTCCGCGTGGGCCGAATGCGCGGCGGGCGTTTCGTGACGCGCGGTGACAGCGTTGCCGTCGAGGAGCCGCTGGAGGTGCGCCTCGAGGTACCCGTGCCGGACGGTGTGCGCGAACACCCGATTTCCGTGACGATGCGCACGCCGGGTGACGACTTCGAGCTCGCCGCCGGATTCCTGTTCACCGAGGGCGTCGTGATCGATCCCGGGGCGTTGGTGGATGTGCGGTACTGCCGGAACGTGGAGGTCCAGGAATACAACGTGGTCACCGCCTCGGTGCGGGATCCATCCGCGTTCGACGCGTCGAGCCTGACCCGCAACTTCTACGTGACATCGTCCTGCGGCGTCTGCGGCAAGGCCTCGCTCGACGCGGTCGAGGTCATGGGGTGTCAGCCGGTCGCCGAGGGGACGCTGACCATTGACGAGAGCGACGTGCGCGCACTCCCCGACCAGCTCAGGTCGGCCCAGAGAGTGTTCGACCGCACCGGGGGGATCCATGCGGCCGGGCTCTTCGATGCCGGGGGACGGATCTCGGTAGTGCGCGAGGACGTGGGCCGTCACAACGCCGTTGACAAGGTGATCGGCGTCCAGCTCCTGTCGCGCGCGCTTCCCGCCTCCGCGCTGGGGCTCGTCGTCTCCGGGCGCTCCTCTTTCGAAATCCTCCAGAAGGCCGCGATGGCGGGCATTCCCATGGTGGTCGCCGTCGGGGCGCCCTCCAGTCTGGCGGTGTCGTTCGCGCGCCGCTTCAACATGACGCTGGTCGGGTTCGCCCATCGCGAGGGGTACAACGTCTACTCCGGTGGCGAGAGGGTTTCGGGATTGAACGGGGCCGGCGGTTGAGCCACATGCGCGGGGAACTCCTCGGGGTGATCCTGGCCGGCGGAAACAGCCGCCGCTTCGGGAAGCCGAAGGCCCTGGCCAGGCTGCATGGGCGGCCGCTCTGGCGGCTGGCGGCGAGTCGGCTGAGGACGGTGTGTTCCCGGGTTGTGGCGGTGGTCAACGACGCCCGGGTCGCCAGCGAGCTGGAGACGGAGGTGGACGTGCTTCCGGACCGCCAGACCGGCCTTGGGCCGCTTGCCGGTGTGGACGCCGCACTTGCCCTGGCCGGCAGGGAGGGTCTGGGAGGCGCACTGGTTCTTGCCGTCGACATGCCGTGGGCGGGAAGGGAAGCACTGGTCCGCCTGACGGACTCGTGGCGGGAGCACCGGCGTGGGTGTGCCGTGGCCACGGGCTCTCCATGGGGATTCGAGCCGCTATGCGCCGTTTATCCCGTTGCGGCGCGGTTGCCTCTGGAGAGATGGCTGGAGCGGGGAGCACGGGAAGCCGGCGCCTTTGCCCGCTCCCTGGACCTGCAGGTGGTCGAATCGGGACTTCCCGCCTCGTCCTTCCGCAGCGTGAACGCCCCCCCCGACCTGCCGCCCCCCGCCTTCTCGATCGTCGGCAACAAGAAGTCCGGCAAGACCACCCTGTCCGTTGCCGTGATCGCGGAACTGGCGCGGCGGGGCCGCCGCGTCATGTCGGTCAAGCACGGGCATCATTTCCGGGTGGACACCCCGGGGACGGACTCCTGGCGGCACCGTCACGAGGGCAACGCCGGCCGCGTCCTCCTCACCGGTCCTGCCGACTTCGCGCTGATGGGGGACTGGGGCCCCGGGGGCGAGCCGTCGCTGGACATCCTGCTGAGCCGCCACCTGTCCGACGCCGAGATCGTCGTCGTCGAGGGGCACCGGGATGCACCGCTCCCGAAGGTCGAGATCTTCCGCGCCGCCGCCCAGCCCGAGCCGGTGCTCGACCCGGCGAGAGCGCGCGCCCAGGGGGCTCTCGGCGCTGTCACCGACCGGCCCGAACTCCCCTGGTCGGTACCCGTGCACGCCGCCGACGCCCCCGATGTCGCGGCCTGGATCGCGGACCTGGTCGAGGGGGCGCTGCTGTGACCGCTCGTTCGGTCTCCTCCCCGGCGCCCCCCGGCCGCCTGGCTTCCCTGGACGCGTTTCGGGGCCTGGCCATCGCGGGGATGATCCTCGTCAACAACCCGGGGAGCTGGTCCCACGTCTACGCCCCGTTGCTGCACGCTCCCTGGCACGGCGCCACGCCGACCGACCTGATCTTCCCCTTCTTTCTCTTCGGGGTCGGCGTGTCGATGTCGTTTTCGTTCTCGTCCCGGACCGCGCGGGGGGGTTCGCGGCGCGACCTGTGGCGGCACGTCGCCGTGCGCGCGCTGATCATATACGGCCTGGGGCTGTTCATGGCCGCGTACCCCCGCTTCGACTTCGGCACGGTCCGCCTTGTCGGAGTCCTCGCGCGCATCGGGATGGTCTACCTGGTCGCGGGCACCCTCGTGCTGTTTCTCTCACGGCGGGCCGTCTTCGCCGTCATGTTGGCGCTGCTGGCCGGTTACGGGGCCCTCATGTCCTGGATCCCGGTTCCCGGCTTCGGCGCGGGCGATCTCTCACCCGAAGGCAACCTCGCCGCCCACCTCGACCGCCTCCTCCTCGGGGTTCACATGTGGAGCGGCGGGGGAGGCGTTTACGACCCCGAGGGCCTCCTGAGCACCGTCCCCGCGATTGCAAGCACGCTCGCAGGCCTGTTCGCGGGCGACTTCCTGCGTTCGTTGGACGGTGGCCCGAGCGGCGCGGGGGAAGCCGCGCGGCCGACCGGGCACGGAACCATCGCCTGCCTCCGCATGCTCATGACGGGGTTGGCTCTGGTGCTGGCCGGGCTCGTCTGGGATCGGTTCTTCCCCATCAACAAGCCACTCTGGACGAGCTCCTACGTGGCCTATACGACCGGGTGGGCCCTGGTGACGCTGGCCGCGCTCTACTGGCTCATCGACGTTAGCGGCCGGCGCGGATGGGCGCGCCCGCTGGTCGTCTACGGCATGAACGCGATTACGGTCTTCGTGGCTTCGGGCCTCGTGGCGAAGACCCTGGTTCTCTGGCGCGTGCCGGACGGCTCCGGCGCGACGACGTCGATGTACAACCTCGTCTACGAGACCGCCTTTGCCTCGTGGGCCGGCCCATTGAACGGCTCACTGGCCTTTGCGGCGGCCACCGTGCTCTTCTGGCTCGCTGTCCTGTGGGTCATGTACGCGCGCCGAATCTTCATCAAGGTCTAGACCGGCGCCTCGCCACTTTCGGTCCGACGCGGGGTCAATCCACGGGCCGCCAGCCGCGCTATTCCTCCGCGGCGGTCCCCGACCCGAGGACGTCGGTCGCTGCTCCACGTCGCAGCCGCGCGTCGAACTCCGACACCTCCACGAGTCGGTTCATCGACCCCTGGACTTCGTCGAGCTGCTGCTCCAGCAACCCCAGCCGGCGTTCGACGATCTTGATCGAGTCCTCCGTTCCCTGTCCCTGCAGATATCTCCCGAGCGCGTCCACGATAGGCTTCAGGGCGTAGCGCGCCGTGAGCCCCGCGATGGGGATCAGCACGACGGAAATCCCCATGATCACGGAGACCAGGGCTACAAAGTCGATGGGCAATACGTTCATGGCCGGCTCTCTCCTCTTGGTTGGACCGTTTTCGGCAGGGCATCCGTGCATTGCCGACGGGCGTTCTCAACAGGGTACGCTCCCGGTTCGGAAACCTTCTGCCGTCGCGGGGTCGTAGATCCCTGAGACACCCATACGGAAAAGGATGACGGAAAGATGACCGCTACCACCATTAGCCGCACCTCGGTGTTGCGGCTCGCGCTTGGCCTCTCCCTGCTGGTTGCCGCCGCGCTGGCGACGGCCCCTCCCCTCGACGGCCAGGAAGTCCACCGCCTCGACGGGCCCCGGGTCGCCATCTACAACCTGGCCGGCCGCGTGGAGGTCGTTCCCGGCGAGGGACCCCATGCGGTGGTCGAAATCGTGCGCGGCGGAGGTGACGCCGAACGGCTCAGCGTCGCGACAGGCCGGGTCGGAGACCGCGAGGCCCTGAGGGTCATCTATCCGGACGACCGGGTCGTGTACCCGGAAATGGGCCGTTCCAACACGACCGTCCGGGTGCGCGGCGACGGCACCTTCCTGGACGGGTGGCGCGGAGGCGACGAGGTCCGCATCTCGGGACGCGGGCGTGGCATGGAGGCGTACGCGGACATCACGGTACGGGTCCCGCCCGGATTCGATGTCGCGATTCGTCTCGCGGCCGGCGAGGGGCGCGCGAGCGGCCTGGCGGCCGCCCTGGCCTTCAAGGCGGGTTCGGCGCGCGTGGAGGTGTCGGACGTCAACGGCAACGTCGACGTGGACACGGGGTCCGGAGCCGTCACCGTCGCGGGGGTGGAAGGCGATGTCTCGGCGGACACCGGATCCGGCTCGATCAGCCTGGAAGGGATCTACGGATCCCGGCTGACGGCCGACACCGGATCCGGCCGGGTGGAGGGGCGCAACCTGTCGCTCGGAGAACTGAGTGTCGACACCGGGTCGGGGCGCATCACCATGGAGGGGCTGCGCGCGTCCCGGATCGACTGCGACACGGGAAGCGGGGCGGTGCGCCTCTCACTCCTCTCCGATGTGGACCACATGGTCGTGGACACCGGGTCCGGGAGCGTCACGGTGGACGTTCCGGAGGACTTCGGTGCGGCGTTGGACATCGATTCCGGGAGCGGCCGCGTCGTGGTCGACGTGGCGGCTCACGACGTGACCGTCGAGAAGCGCCGCAGTTTCCGGGGCGCCGTGGGCGACGGCGATGGCCGTGTGGAGATCGATACCGGGTCCGGCGGAATCAGCATCCGCCGGCGCTGATCACCCCTGGCGAGCCACCGGGATCTCGACCTCGTAGCCTTCCCACCGAAGAACCAGGGTAGCCCCGTTCGCGGTGGCGTTCTCGAAGGACATGCTCATGGTCTCCACATGGTCGTTCGCTGACGCCATCGCCGATCCGGATCCGATGTCGTTGGCCATGACCCCGTCGTTGATGGGGACGCCCCAGCGGTCCGATTGGCCATTGACGAAGATCTCCCACGTGTCCTCGCCCGGTACCGCGTACAGCGAGTAGGAGCCGGGCGCAACCGCGACGCCGGCCACCGTTGCCGCGAAGGGGAGGTGGATCGCGGTCGCTTCGTTGGCGCCCATGCGCCATGGTGCCCCGTGCGGGTGAATGTCGCCGCCCACAAGGGTCCTGTCATTCGCCGAGGGGGCGCCGTAGCAGACCTTCACCACATCGTCACCCATGCTGACCACCGCGGAGTCCAGGGGGCTGGGGCGATCCGCGAGGTTCCCGCGGACCCAGCAGTTCTGTGCTTCCAAAGCCTGAGGGGCCACTGCAAACGCCGCGACGAGTGCCAGCAAACCGGGTGTCGATCTCTTCATGTCTCCTCCTTGGACGACCGGCCGGGACGAAAAACGCCCCGGCTTGTGCGAATCACGAAGCCGAAATCTGCAACGGGAGAGCCGTCGCGTCCAGACATGCGGGTACCCGCCCCGCCGCGCGGGACGGTTCGCGCGTCCGGCCCTTCGGGAAGGCGGCGGACCTTTTGGGGGCAACCCGTGGTAACAAGTCGTCATGGAACCGATTCGCGTAGCTCGGGGCCACTCCAGTCCACCAAATTCCTTGACCTTGACCAAAAGGGAATCATAGATTATCCAGTCTCCCGCGCATGAGTCGGCGTAGCTCTGGCGTCACCGCACCGGCCACCGTAAACTGATCGGTTGCCGCGAGTGGCCCGGCAGGGCCGCGCCGTGCCGTGCGAGATGTCCGTGGAACCCACACCGGAGAAGATAGGAACATGAGGAGTTGGCTACGCATCGGGATAGTCGCAACGGGTGCCCTCGCGCTGCTGTTCGGGCCAATGCTTGCGGCTCGGGCGGACGCGCAGGTGGCTACGCGATTCAGGGTGATGGTCACCAATCTGGTGCCTCTGAACGACGCCAATGACGACTTCGGCAAGGACTTGGCAAAAGCGCTTCGGGAGCTGATCAACCAGTTCCAGACCCATCAGCCGGTGGACGAAGACGAGATCAGGGACGCGGCCAAGGAATTCGACCTCGACATGGAGGAGCTGGACTGCATCCGCTCCGTGCAGCTGGCAACCCAGCTTCGGGCCGAGAACGTCTTCTGCGGGACCTACACCGAGAACAAGGACGAAAAGACGTTCTCCCTGATGGGGCTTCAGTTCGCGGCCCCGGGCGGCGCGAGCTTCCCGATCGAGGACCAGACCTGGCACGAGGACGACTACGAGGCTGCTGCCGCGGAGATTGCAGGCTCGTTCGAGACGTTCGTGGCACAGCTTCGCGCTGCGGTTTTCTGCGGGGACTTCTTCAATTCGAAGGACTGGGAGAGCGCGGAAAGGAACTGTACCCAGGCTCTGGCGATCTCTCCCGGAGACACCCAGACCCGTAACATCTACGCCATGCTACTCCGGGAGACCGACCGCAACGAGGAGTCCTACGAACAGGCCCTGATGGTCATCGAGCAGGATCCGCTGCACGAGCAGGCCCTGCAGCTGGCCGGCTATCTGGCGGCCCAGCTGAATCGCAACGAGGAGGCACGGCAGCACTACACGGCGTACCTGCAGCTGAATCCGGGCAGTGTGCCGGTTCGGTTGCAGATTGCCTACGACCTCGCCATGGCCGGAGATCCGGAGGGAGCGATGATTCTGGCCGAGGAAGGTCTCGAGCTCGAGTCGGACAATGTGGACCTTCGCCTCGGCCACGCGTCGTACGCCACCCGGGCTGCGCAGGACATGTCGGCCGGCGCGGCGGCCAACGCGCCCATCTCCATGGAGGCTGCCGAGCTCTACCGAAAGGCTCTGGAGTCCTTCCAGGTCGTGTACGGGGTGCAGGGCGATGAGATGAAAGTCGAGAACATCCGCACCATGATCGCCGGTTACGCTCAGCTGGGTCAGTTCGAAGAGGCCATATCGATGGCCAACCAGGGGATCCAGACGCACGGCGAAGACGCTTTGCTGTGGTCGCTCTACGCTGACGTCCTCAAGAGGGCCGAGCGAGTGGAAGAGGCCGTGGCCGCGCTTGACGAAGCGGAGGCGAGGGATCCTGCCCTGCCGAATGTCAAGGCCAGGCAGGGATCGTGGCTGCTGGAGCTGGGAAGGGAAGAGGAAGCCGTCACCTACCTCCAGGAAGCGGTCGAAAAGGGCGAACAGAACGCCGATGCGATGGCCAACCTCATTTTCGCCACGGCACACCGGAAAGGCGTCGCTGTCGAAGACTGGAACTTTGCTCTGCGCCTGATCGGGCTCGCCAAGTCGTTCGAGGACGAGGTCTCGGAAAAGACCCTTGGTCAACTGGACTTCTGGCACGCGTACTCCCTTTACCAGCAGTCGATCGAGCAGGAGCAGGCACAGACCCTCGAGACGGCTCAGTTGACCTTGCCGAAGTTCCAGCAGGCCGCGCGCCTCTTCGGGCTGCCCAGGGTGGCGGAGTACGCGAGCTCCAACAACATCGGTCTGCAGCAATTCCGTGACGCGACCCAGCAGTACATCGAGATCGAGGAGGCGATCATTCAGCGGGGACGCTGACCCGAGCGCCGCCACGGCGGATTCGGGCGCCGCGGGCCGATCATTGGCCCGCGGCGCCTTTTTTTTGTCTGGAACATCGTGCATTGGTCTGTGTTCCCCCCTGTCTTACCGCTTGCGATGGGGGATACAGTGTATTATTGTGGGGGTTATTGGGATGAAATGGGATACAAGACCATGCCCGGATTACTCGGTAGACACGAATACCAAATTGACGCGAAGGGGCGAGTCAGCTTGCCCTCGGCGTTCCGACGGGCTGTGTCCAATAATCCGCTCGTGCTTCTTCAGTGGCAGGACAGCCACCTCGACCTCTTCCCCGACGAAACCTGGCGTGAGATCCGCAAGAACCTGCTGAGTCACCGCAAGGCGCGCCGGGACCGCGGTGCCTACCTGAGGCGGATCACGGCCGCCGCAACCGATGTGGAGCCGGACAAGCACGGCCGGATCCGCATTCCCGACTGGCTGCGTGACCGGATCGGACTGACGGACACCGTGCTCTTCATCGGCGCGCTGGACCGGATCGAACTGTGGCACCCGGACCGCTTCCAGGCACATCTGGACGAGACGGACGCGGGCGACGATGACTTCGCGGCGCAGATCTTCGGGTGATGGGGACGTGCATGGCCCGGATCCCGACTATCACCGTCCCGTGCTGGTGGACGAGGTCTTGACGTACCTGGTCGGTGGTCCGGGGCTCTACCTCGACGGGACAGTGGGGGGCGGCGGTCACGCGGCGGCGCTCCTGGAGCGGTGCCCGCAGTGTCGCCTGCTGGCCCTCGACCGCGACCCGGAAGCCCTGGAATCGGCCCGGCTCCGCCTCGCCCCATTCACGGACCGCGTTCGTTTCGCGCACCTGTCCTTCCAGGATGCGGAGGGCGATTCGGAGGTCCGTGCCTCGGGACTGGCGGGGGCGCTCCTCGACCTCGGGGTCAGCTCGCGCCAGCTCGACAGTGACCGGCGCGGCTTCACCCTCCGTCGCGGTGCCCCCCTGGACATGCGCATGGACACCACCTCGACGGTCACAGCGGCGAGCTTTCTGGCCGGGGCGTCAAAGGCGGAACTTGCTCGCGTGTTTCGCGAGGGGCACGCCCCCCGCCCCGCGTCCCTCGCCGCGCGCATTGTCCGCCGCCGTACGGCCAGACCCATGGGGACCAGCGACGATCTGGTCGCGGTCCTGGAGTCGATGCTCGGGCGCCGCGCCGACCACGCCGAGAAGGCGCGCCTCTTCCAGGCGATACGCATCCACGTCAACGGTGAGGTCGGCGCGCTGCGGAGAGCTCTTCCCCTGATCCGGGACCTGCTGCTTCCGGGCGCCGCCTTCGTGGTCATCTCGTACCACTCGGTCGAGGACCGGATGGTGAAGCGGGCCTTTCGCGATTGGAGCGATCGGTACGCGGGCCTGCCGCCCCGGCTGCCGGTCCGGGCGACCGAGGTCGAGGCCCGCGGGTCGCTGCTGACCCGAAAGCCCGTCACCCCGTCGAAAGCGGAGACCGAGGCCAACACCCGTGCCCGCCCGGCGAGGCTGAGAGCGTGGAGGCGGGCAGCGTGAGCCGGGGGAGCACCCGGAAGCCCGGCCGGGGACGGGCGATCGTCGTCGCCGTTTCCTTTCTGGCAGCGCTCACCGTGGTGGCATGGCGACAGTCGACAACCCGCGAGACGATGGCGGAGATCCAGCGCGTGAACCGGGAACTGGCCGTCGCGGCGGACGAGCGCGAAGAGCTGGCCCGTGAACTGGTGGGCATCGAAGGACGGCCCTGGATCGGTGCCGAAGCTGCCCGTCGGCTCGGCCTGCGCGCCCCCCGGGACCGGGAGGTGGTGATCGTGGCGGGAGGCTCCTCGTGAACATCGTCCGCTCGCCCCGCAAACGGTCCCGCAAGATGCGCCTGCGGCGCGGGTTTCTGCTCGGTTTCTGGGTGGCCCTCGCCGGTGTCCTGATCGCGCGGGCCGCGGAGGTGCAGGTCGTCGAACGAGTTGCCTGGACGGAGGACGCTCTTCGCCAGCACCAGAAGAGCAAGGTCGTCCCCGCCCCCAGAGGCCGGATCCTGGATCGCAACGGCGGCGAGTTGGCCGTGAGTCACTGGAGGGCCACGGTGTCGGTGGCGCCCAACGAGATTGGCGACCGGGCGCAGGTCGAAGCCGCTCTGGTGGAGAATCTCGGCGTGCGGCCTGCCACCGCGATGCGTGTGTCCGAATCGACACGGGTGTGGCACGTCGTCCCGGGCCGCTACTCCATGACCCAGGTCAAGGGGCTTCAGACGCTGCGCGGCGTGTACGTGGAGGGCGAACTCAGACGATTGTACCCGCGGGAAGGGTTGGCCCGGGGCTTGCTTGGCATTGTGCAGGAAGGAGTCGGCAAGGAAGGGATCGAGCAATCCATGGATTCGGTGTTGGCGGGTCGGGCCGGGCGGGAGATCGTCGCGCGCGACAACAGTGGTCGGGAGATCCCGGGGCAGGTGGTCGTGATGCAGGCGCCCGTTCCCGGGCGGGACGTCGTGCTGACCATCGACCAGGACCTGCAGGCGATTGCCGAAGAGATGCTGGCGACGGCCATCGGCTCCACCGGTGCCCGTGGCGGCGACCTCGTGATCACGGACCCGACGACAGGCGAAATCCTGGCCATGACCTCGATGGCGGATGGCGCGGGGCCCACGCTCTCCGCGGTAAACACCACCTACGAACCGGGCTCCACCATCAAGCCCTTCACAACCGCGGCACTGCTGCGGCACGGACACGCCTCGCTGAACGACTCGGTGGACACCGGTGCTGGAAGCTGGAGCGTCAACGGACGGCGCATCACCGACGTCGACGGCAGTGGTGGCTGGATGACACTGCACGAAGTCGTGCGACGGTCGTCCAACGTGGGGATCGCGATGTTCGCGGGCCTCATGACCGAGGGCCAGCAGTACACCAACCTGCGGGACTTCGGATTCGGAACGCCCACCGGGATCCCGCTGCCCGGCGAGGCTTCGGGCATTCTGAGGAGACCCGAGCATTGGTCCCGGCTGTCCAGCCAGTCCCTGGCGTACGGCTACGAGCTCGCCGTGACGCCCCTGCAGATGGCCATGGCGTTCGGATCGCTGGCCAACGGTGGGTTGCTGATGGAGCCGCGGCTGATCCGGGAGGTACGGGACGACGACGGCCAACCGGTTCGATTCGGTCGGCCGAGAGCCGTTCGGCGTGCGGTGCCGGAGCGGGTGACCACCGCCCTCAGGCCGGTTCTCGTCGATGTCGTCGAGAGCGGAACCGGAACGCGTGCGCGCATGTCGTCGTTCCTGGTGGCCGGGAAAAGCGGTACGGCTCGGGCCACGGGCGCGGGTGGCCGCTACGAGCGCGGCGCCTACTACGCGTCCTTCGGTGCCTACTTCCCCGCCGACGATCCACAGTTGCTCATCTTCGTCAATCTCGACCGTCCCGACGGCACCTACTACGGCGGGGCGACAGCTGCTCCAGTCACCCGGGCGACGCTCGAGACGCTGCTCTCGGCACGCCAGTCCCCGATCGATCGCGGTGCTCTGGCCCGGGTACAGAGGCGCGCCGAGTCCCCGCCCCCGTCCGCTCCCCTCGTGCGCTTCGCGGTCGCGACTGCCGAGCCGGAGGCCGAGGTGTGGCCCCGGGCCGAGGACCCGGTGGCGGACCGAACGGACGCCATGACCATCCCCGTCCTGGACGGTGCGTCGGTGCGCGTCGCGGTGCGCAGGTTGCACAAGATGGGGCTGAGGGTGCTGCTCGAGGGCGCGGGGACGGTGCGGGCGACGGAACCGCGAGCGGGTTACGCGGTCGCCGCGGGCGACACGGTGCGGGTGCTGGCCGCTCCCGGCGTGCCTCCGCCCCGCTCCCGGCGCGTCGAGATGCCGGGCCGGCAAGGCGCGACGGGAGGGTGACCGTGTCCATGTCCCGGGTGGTAGCCGCGCTGGAGGACGCCGGAATCGCCGTCGAGGGTATCACGCCAGGGGCCGGCATGGTGGCCGCGCTTCAGATCGGGGGGGTGCAGCAGGACTCCCGTCGCGTGGCACCGGGCGACCTCTTCGTGGCGTGGTCGGGCGCGGCCCACGACGCGCACGACCACCTGGCGGGCGCGGCTGCGGCCGGGGCCGCGGCCGCCATCGTGGAGCGGCAGGTCCCGGACGCGCGGCTTCCCCAGATCCAGGTCGACAACGCCCGCCTCGCGGCGGCCGTCGCCGCCGGCTTCGTGGCGGGGTCGCCGTGGCGCATGCTGCGCACCGTCGGCGTGACCGGGACCAACGGGAAGACGACCACCTCGCTCCTGCTGCGTGGCCTGCTGGGACGCGAGTCGCCCGCGGCCGCGATCGGTACGCTGGGGGTGATCGGTCCGGACGGCGGCATCGAAGGCGGCACTTCGGGTCTCACCACACCCGGTCCCGTCCAGATCGCGGCCTGGCTGTCCTCGCTGGCGCGCTCCGGGGTGACCGGCGTCGTGGTGGAGAGTTCCTCGCACGCACTGGACCAGTTCCGCCTCGACGGCATCCGCTTCGATGTCACCGCATTCACCAACCTGACCCGGGACCATCTCGACTACCACGGGAGCCGCGACCGGTACCTCGCCGCCAAGGCCCGCCTGCTGCAACTCGGCAAGGACGGCGCGACGGCCGTCATCAACGCCGACGATCCGGCATGGCGCTCCCTGCGGCCGGCGGGTCCGGTCATCACCTACGGCCTCGGCCCCGGCGCCGACCTGCGGGCCGCCGATGTACGGCTCTCGTCACGGGGATCGACCTTCGACCTCCGCTGGCAGGGCGAGAGCGCGCGCGTGGAACTTCCGCTCCCGGGCGGCTTCAATGTCAGCAACGCGCTTTGCGCCGCCGCCGGTGCGGTAGCGCTCTGCCAGCCGCTGGACGCCGTGGCCGCCGGTCTGGGCGAGGCGTTGCCGGTACCCGGGCGGCTGGAGTCGGTCATCCGGGAGCCGTTCGATGTCCTGGTGGACTTCGCGCACACCCCCGACGCCCTGGAACAGATCCTGAGGACGATGAAGCCGCTGGTGGCCGGGCGCCTGATCGTCGTGTTCGGGGCCGGCGGGGACCGGGACCCCACCAAGCGCCCCGAAATGGGTGCCGCCGTTTCCCGGTACGCGGACATCGCCGTGGTCACCTCCGACAACCCCCGCACCGAGGACCCGGCGGCGATCGTCGCCGAAGTCTCCGCAGGCGTGTCCGGCGGCCGCCCGGAGGAGATCGTGGACCGGATCGAGGCCATCCACTGGGCGCTCGACGAGGCCGAGGCGGGAGACGCGGTCGTGCTCGCGGGGAAGGGTCACGAGACCTACCAGGTCGTCGGCACCGAAAAGCGTCCCTTCGACGAGCGCCGGATCGTCCTGGATCATCTCGCGGCGGGAGCCGGCGCATGACCCGGGCGAGCTTCTCCTGGAGCGATGCCGGGGTTCGGCGCGCGCTGGATCTGCCCGGTGGGGACGCCGGACGCCTTTACCGGACGATCTCGACCGACACCCGCACGCTGCAGCGCGGTGATGTCTTCGTCGCGATCGAGGGCGAGACCTTCGACGGCCACGCCTTCGTCGAGCACGCGGTGGCGGCGGGGTGCGCCGCAGTCGTCTCCTCCCGGGAGCTGGAGGGCTGCCCGGCCACCGTCTACCGCGTCCCCGATACGCTTGTGGCGCTGGGCGACCTCGCCCGGTACCGGCGCGATGCAGCGGCCATTCCGGTTGTGGGCATCACGGGTTCGTCCGGCAAGACGACCGTCAAGGACATGACCCTGGGCGCGCTGGGAGGCACCACGCGCGCACACGGCACTCGCGCGAACAACAACAATCGTGTCGGTACCCCCCTCACCATCCTCTCGATGCCCGAACACGCCACCTCGCTGGTGCTGGAAATGGGCAGCAACCAGCCCGGCGAGATCGCGGAGCTGGCCCGGGTGGCGCGCCCGACGGTCGGCGTGGTCACGACCGTCTCCGAGACACACGTGGAGCGGCTCGGGGATCTTTCCGGGGTGCTCTCGGAAAAGCTCGACCTGCTGCGCGCCGTCGCCGCGACCGACACCGCGCTGGTGGGCGACGATCCCCCCGAACTCGCCCGCGAAGCCCGGCAGATCCACCCCGGGATCGCGGTGAGCGGCTGGTCCGAGCGCGCCGACCCCGACCTGCGGCCCTTCGATGCGAGGCTTCGCGCCGACGGCACCTACGCCTTCTCCTGGCAGGGCGAGCCCGTTTCGCTTCAGGTCCCCGGCGCGCACAACGTGTACAACGCGCTGCTCGCCCTTGCCGTCGCCCGCGCCCTGAACGTGGCGGCGGTGAGCGCCGCGGCCGGTGTCTCGGCGGTGCCCCCCCGTGCCATGCGCAGCGAAGTCCGCAGAATCGGTGACCTGACACTCCTGGTCGACTGCTACAACGCCAACGCCGCGAGCGTGCAAGCCGCGGTCGGCACGCTGGCCGCCATGGAGACACGGGGCCGCCGGGTGGCCGTCCTGGGAACGATGCTGGAGCTCGGCGAGCGATCGGCGGCCATTCATCGCGAGACGCTTGGGCGTGCCCTGGAAGCCGGCGTGGACCGGTACATCCTGACGGGCGCGTTCGCGCGCGCGGGACGCGGAGTCCCGGACGGGCGGATACAGCGCGTGGACGACGTGGCGGCGTTGGCCGCGCGCCTCCCCGAGCTGGTCGAGCCCGGGGACACGATCCTGCTCAAGGGATCCCGGGGCGTCCGTCTGGAACGGGCGATCCCGGCGCTCGAGGCCTCCTTCCCGGGAGCGCGCGCCTGATGCTGTACCACCTGCTGCCCAGCCTTGGCGACACGCACATCGTCTTCAACCTGTTCAACTACCTGACCGTCCGGTCCGCCGGGGCCATGGCGACCGGGCTGGTGCTCATGCTCCTCCTCGGCCGACCCGCCATTGCGTGGCTCAAGGCCCACGGAATCGTCAACGTGCCCCGAAACGGGTTGGACCGCGATCCCGCCGGCGCCGAGCCCAAGGCGAACATGGGCGGGGTGCTCATCGTGATGGTGGTCACGGTCGCGACCCTTCTCTGGGCGGAGCTGACGAACCCCTACACCCTGATCGCCCTCGTGGTCATGCTGTGGATGGGCTCGCTGGGATTCCTCGACGACTATCTCAAGGTGGTTCGCCGCACGCCCAGGGGGCTGGTCGAGCGGTACAAGTGGACCGGATCGCTGGTGTTGGGGCTGGCCCTGGGTCTCTTCCTGGTCATGTGGGGGCCCGCGGCCCCCGTGGGCGCCACCACCACCAACCTCCCCGTCTTCGACGAGTGGCAGCTGGTCTTCAGTCCCGCCGCCTATCTGCTGTGGGTTACGGTGGTCCTCAACGGCGCCACGCATTCGGTGAACATGACCGACGGCCTGGACGGACTGGCGCCGGGGCTCGTGGCCATCGCGGTCGGAACGTTCGGGATCTTCGCGTACGTCATCGGCCGGGTCGACACTTCGGCGTATCTCGGGCTCTTCTACCTGCCGGGCGCCGGTGAGCTGGCCGTCTTCGCCGCGGGGATCACCGGGGCCGCGCTGGGGTTCCTCTGGTTCAACGCACAACCCGCTCAGGTGATCATGGGCGACACGGGCTCCCTCGCGCTGGGCGGGTCAATCGGTGCCATGGCGGTCCTGCTCAAAGCCGAACTGCTGCTGTTGGCAGTGGGTGGCGTCTTCGTGGCCGAAGCGGCCTCGGTGATCATCCAGACGCGGTACTTCAGGTATACGAAACGACGCTACGGCGAAGGCCGCCGCGTCTTCAGGTGTGCTCCCATCCATCACCACTTCCAGATGATCGGATGGAAGAACGAACAGGTTGTGGTCCGGTTCTGGATCCTGGGAATCCTGTGCGCGATGGTCGGTTTCGCCACGCTCAAGCTGCGATGAGCGCCGATGTCCGTCCGTCGTCACCCCCGGGCTCCGGGAGAGAGAGTTGCCGTCATCGGGTTGGGTGCGAGCGGAGATGCCGCTGCGCGGCTTGCCCTCAAGAAAGGAGCCAGGGTCCATGTCACGGATACGAGCAGCGATGACCCAGTTGCAGCCCGTGGAGCCGTCCTGCGCGATCTCGGAGCCGACGTCCGGCTGGGCGGACACTCCGTGGAGACGATCGCGGCGGCCGACACCGTCGTCGTCAGTCCGGGAATCCCCCCGCACGCTCCGGTGCTCGCGGCCCTGCGCGCTCGGGGCGTCGGTTGGGTATCGGAGCCTGAATTCGCCAGCCGGTTCATCCAGAGTCCACTGACGATCGTGACCGGCACGAACGGGAAGACCACCACCGCGGCCCTCTCGGCCCACCTCATGTGCGAGGCTGGCGTGAACGCGGCCCTCGGCGGAAACATCGGCGGAGGCATGGGCCCGCCGGCGTCCACCCTGGCCGCCGAGCCCCCGCGTGACCGGATCGTGCTCGAGATGTCGTCGTTCCAGCTGGCGGACATCCGCGACCTGACGCCCGATGTGGGTGTCCTCACCAACCTGGGCGTGGATCATATGGACCGCTACGCCACGGTGGCGGACTATCACCGGGACAAGGGCCGGCTCTTCGAAGCGGGCGACGACAACACGACCTGGGTGCTCAACGGGGACGACCCGGCGGTCCTGGAGATGGCCGAGGGCGCGCCGGGGACCCATTTGCCGTTCTCGCTCGACAACCCGGTCTCCCCGGGCGCGTACCTGAGCGGTGCCGACTTCGTGCTCGTCCCGGGCGGACCGGATCCCGCCGCCCCGGCTACCGTCGCCGGGACGAGCGACCTGAAGCTGCTCGGACGCCACAACCGGGCCAACGCGCTCGCCGCGCTGCTGGCCGCCGCGGCGTCCGGGGCCGACCCGGGTTCCATGGCGTCCGCGATGCGCTCGTTCGCACCGCTTCCGCACCGGCTCGAACCCGTGGGAACGGTGGACGGGGTCCTGTGGGTGAACGACTCGAAGGCGACCAACGTGGCCGCGGTCGCCAGCGCGCTCAGGAGCCTGGACGGTCCCATCGTGCTCCTCCTGGGCGGGACCGACAAGGGAGAGGACTTTCGCGGACTGGTCCCCGCGATGGAGGGCAGGACCCGTGCCGTCGTGGCCTACGGCGCCGCCGGAGGCAGGGCGGAAGCGGAAGTCGCCGGCGCGGCGGGTCCCCGGATCGCTGTGCGGCGCGTGGACGGCGCCTTCAGGGATGCGGTGGCCGCGGGCCGTGCGCTGGCCAGACCGGGGGACACGCTGCTGCTGGCGCCCGCGTGTTCCAGCTTCGACATGTTCGAGAACTACCAGGCCCGTGGCGACATGTTCCGGAGCCTGGCCGGGGGGGTGGCGGGGTGATGCGGGGCCGGGGATTCGCGGGATGGCTGAGGCGGCATCGCCGGGGGCGGGGACCCTGGGCCACCGACGTGGCGATCGCGACCCGGCGCTCGCTTCCCGAAACGGGTCTCGGGACCGGTTGGGAGCCGACGGCGGTGCTGGCGCTGACCGCGATGCTCCTCGGCTTCGGCCTGCTGACCCTGTACAGCGCCAGTTCGGTATTGGCCCAGCGCGGTGACCTTCCCCACTACCACTATGTCGCCCGCCAATGGGTCGGTGTGCTCCTCGGCCTGATACTGATGGTCGTCTGTGCCCGCCTGCCCACCGAATGGTGGAACCGCCGCGCACATCAGCTGATGCTGGGCGCGGCGGCTCTCCTGATCATCATCGTACTCCCGTTCACGGAGATGATTGCACCGACCGTGAACGGTGCGCGCCGTTGGCTCCGGGTCGGCTTCACCTTTCAGCCCTCCGACCTTGCGAAGCTGGCGGTTGTGGCCTGGACGGCGTCGCTGGCGGTCCGCAAGCGGAAGCACCTGAAGAGCCTGCACCGGGGACTGGCTCCGTTTCTGGTGGGTTGGGCGTTCATCGGCGGCCTCGTCATGCTGGAGCCGGACCTGTCGACGGCCTGCATCATCGTCGCCGCCGGCATGTCCATCATCTTCGCGGCGGGGGGGCGGATCGGACACTTCGTATTCCTCGGGATCCTGGCGTCCCCCCTCGTGGTGCCCGTCCTCAACGCCGGATACCGCAGCTCGCGGTGGGAATCGCTCCTCCTGAACCCGGGGACGATCCCGACCGGAGGAGCCTACCAGAGCTACCAGAGCCTCTTGGCCATGGGCTCCGGCGGAGTGACCGGAACCGGCTTCGGGGAGGGACGGCAGAAGTTCGGATTCCTTCCGGAGGCCCACAACGACTTCATCTTCGCGATGATCGGCGAAGAATGGGGGTTTGTCGGCAGCGTCGCGGTGATCCTCGTCTTCCTGGCCCTTGTCGTCGTCGGCTTTCGGATCGCGCGCCGCGCGAAGGATTTCTTCGGCGAGCTGCTCGCGGTCGGCGTGACGTCGCTGATCGGCCTGCAGGCGTTCCTTCACATCGGCGTGGGGCTCGGCACCTTCCCCGCGACGGGCCTCTCGCTTCCGTTCATCTCGTTTGGCCGCAGCAACCTGGTGGTCATGCTCGCCGCCGTGGGCATCCTGCTGGCCGTCGCCCGGGAAGCTCCCGAGGGGCGCAAGGATCGCGCGGACGAGGTGATGGCATGATGGTGATCTTCTCCGGCGGCGGAACGGCTGGCCACTTCTACCCGGCCCGAAACATCGCGGAAGCGCTGGCCGACACCGTGCCCGGCGTCCAGCCCTTCTTCGTGGGGACCGAGGGACGCATCGAGGCTCGAGAGCTCCCGGGGCTTGGCTACGCGTACAGGCTGATTCCCGTCGCCGGGCTCCGCAGTCCGCTGAGCGCGGTCCGGACGCCGGGTGGCGTCGCCGTCCGCGCCAGAGGCGTTCTGGGGGCCACCATGGGCAACGTGAGGGCCATATGGCTGCTCGTACGGGCCGTGGCGAAGCTGCTGCCGGAGTTCCGGCGGGGCGGGGCCGCGGCGGTCGTGCTCACCGGCGGCTACGTGTGTGCTCCGGCAGGCATCGCGGCACGGCTGCTCGGGCTCCCGCTGATCCTGCAGGAACAGAACATGCACCCGGGGAAGACGACCCGGCTCCTGGCGCGATGGGCGCGCCAGATCCACGTGGCGTACCCGGAGGCGACGGCGGCGCTCCCCGGCCGCGCCCGCGAGCGCGTGTTCCACACCGGAAACCCGATCCGTCCGCTCCCGCCCGTCGAAGCCCGCGGCCGGATGGCTGCGCGGCGTGCCCTCGGAGTGCCGGCCGACGCAAGGGTGGTGCTGATCGTCGGGGGCAGCCAGGGCGCGAGTATGATGAATCGGGCATCGATCGAGATATTGCAAGACGATATGCCGATCGATGGCGATTTCGTCTTATGGGTGACCGGGCACGCGCACTTCGCACACATTGATGCGTCCCTGCGGGGCGTGCCGCGCAAGAGGTTCGCGGTGGCCCCGTACCTGGAGCCGGAGACGATGTACCAGGCGTTGGCAGCGGCCGATCTGGTGGTGTCCCGTGCCGGTGCGATGGCCACCTCGGAGTTCCTGGCGTGGGGCCTCCCGGCGATTCTGGTGCCCCTTCCCACCGCCGCAGGGGACCATCAGACCGCCAACGCCCTTGCACTGGAAGCGGCCGGCGCGGCCGTCCACCTCCCCGAACGGGATGGATCCGGGTCCGACCTCGGCGCGGCCCGATTGTGGCGCGAAGTGCGCCGCCTTCTGGATGCGCCGGAGGCCCTTGCCGCCATGTCCGACGCGGCGCTGGCCCGCGCCCGCCCCGACGCCGCTCGCGACGTCGCCGCGGCGGTCGCGCTGATCCTCGGGACCCCGGCGAGCACGGAGAGTGCCACATGACCGGCGCGGCCACCCTCCGGTCACTCGCGGCGCGCGGTCCCGTCCACTTCATGGGCGTGGGCGGCTCGGGAATGGCGCCCCTGGCCGAGCTCGTCCTCAGGAGCGGCGGACACGTCACGGGTTGCGACCTTGCGCACGGCCGCGCGGCGGAGTCCCTCGTGGGCCTCGGCCTGGACTTCACCCCGGGCCACGATACCTCCCACGTCGAAGGCGCCGCCGCGGTCGTCGTCACCTCGGCGGTCCCGCGCGGCCACCCTGAACTCGCCGCGGCCCGGGAGCGGGGGATCCCCGTCATCAAGCGGGCGGCGGCCCTTGGCCAGTGGGTGAACGCGGGGCGTGTCGTGGGCGTCGCCGGAACGCACGGGAAGACGACGACCACGGCCATGGCGACGCACGTCCTCCAACGTTGCGGCGCGGACCCGACGGGCGTGGTCGGGGGCCATGTCCACGCGTGGGGAGGAAACCTCCTCGCGGGCGGATCGGATCTCTTCGTCGTCGAAGCGGACGAGTACGACCGTTCCTTCCACGCGCTCAGTCCCCGGGTCGCCGTCGTCACGAACCTGGAAGCCGATCACCTCGACACCTACGGGGACCTCGACGGGGTGCGGTCCTCCTTCTCGGTATTCGTCGACCGCCTCGACCCGGGCGGCACGCTGTGGGTGTGCGGCGACGATCCGGGAGCCGCGCGAGTGGGCGTCGAGGGCGGCGACCGCACGCGCAGCTTCGGACTCGGAGCGGGGGCCCGGCTTCGTGCCACGCGGGTACGCACCCACGCGGACGGAAGCACCTTCACGGTCACCGAAGACGGCGCGCGTGCAGGAACCTTCACCGTGTCGGCGCCCGGCCTCCACAACGTGAGGAACGCGCTCGCCGCAATCGGCGTGGGACGGTCGTTCGGGGCGGACTGGGACGACATCCGGGCCGGATTGGGGGCGTTCGCGGGGGTGGGGCGGCGCTATGACGTGCTCGGCACCGCGGCGGGAGTCCAGGTGGTCGACGACTACGCCCACCACCCCACCGAGATCGCGGCCACCCTCGAAGCGGCCCGGAAGGCGAACCCGGGGAGACGGGTGGTGGCGGTCTTCCAGCCCCACCTGTTCAGCCGCACCCGCGACTTCCACCGGGCCTTCGGACGAGCCCTGGGGGATGCGGACGCAGGGTGGGTGACGGATGTCTTTCCGGCGCGGGAGGAGCCGCTCCCGGGCGTCAATGGCCAACTGGTCGCCGACGCGGTCACGGGCGTGGCCGGGCGGGTGGTCTACCACCCCGCGCTGCAGTCGCTCCCGGCCGCGGTCGCGGCCGACCTCGGCGCGGGTGACGTGTGCGTCGTCATGGGTGCCGGTTCCATCGAGGTGGCCGGTCGCGAGATCCTGGCCCTCCTGGGGACGCGCACGGAGCGGGGTGACCGGACATGATCTCGCGAGAGCCGCTGGAGCCATGGCTGTACGACATCGAGCCCGCACCGCCTCCGCGCCGGCGCGTCTCGCGCCGCTCGCGGCTGCCCCTCGGCGTGGTTGCCGCTCTGCTGGCGGGGTGGGGCGCCTTTCACCTGCTGGCGAGGATACCCTACTTCCGGGTGGACCGGGTCGAGATATCCGGCACCTCGTACCTGACCCGGGACGACGTGCGGGAGCTGGCGGGAATCGACGCCGCCACCATGGTGTGGACACGCCTTTCCGCGTTGGCCGAGCCGATCGAAGCCCACCCCCTCGTCGTGTCGGCCACGGTCGAGCGCGAGTTGCCCCGTACGCTGGTCGTGTCCATCGACGAGGCCAGACCGATCGGGCTGGTCGCGTCTCCGCTGGTGGTGCCTGTGGACCGTCGCGGAAGCGAACTCCCCGTCGACCCCACCAGTCCGGTGCTTGACCTTCCCGTGCTGAGCGTCGTGACGCCACGGGCCGCGGCCTCGTGGGGACTCCGTCTGCTGGCGCAGGACATGGGGCACATGGCCGACGTGGTGCCGGAGGTTTTCGCCGTCGTGTCCGAAGCGCGGCTCGACGACCGGGAAGTGACGCTGTTGCTGGGCGACTCGGGGTTGAGGGTGCGATACCTGCCCCCGGTCTCGGAGGCTCGGCTGCGCCAGGCCATGATCGCGATCGACGATGCGGCCGAGCGGCTGCGCCAAGGGGAGCCGCGCGAGATCGACCTCCGCTTCGAGGACCAGGTCGTCGTCCGGACCGCCGCGGCGGTGGAGAGGGGGGGCCGATGAGGTCGATCCTGGTCGCGGGCCTCGACGTGGGCTCCACGTCCACCCGTGTCGTCATCGGCGAGTGCGCGCGGGAGTTCCAGCGTCCCGCTCTCAAGGTGTTGGGGGTGGGCCGTACCCCCACCTCGGGCGTGCGCAAGGACGCGGTCACGGACCTCGAAAGGGCCACCGACAGCGTCCGCGCCGCGGTCCAGGAAGCCGAATTGATGGCGGGGATGCGCGTCGACCGGGTGTACGTCGGCGTATCCGGAGCCCACGTGAACGTGAACCGTTCGGTGGGGGTCGTGGCCGTCGCCGCCGAGGAAATCGTGCCGCGGGACGTCGAGCGGGTCCACAAGGTGGCCCAGGCCGTGGCACTGCCCCTCGACCGCGAACTGCTGCACGCCATCCCCCAGGACTACCTGGTCGACCACCAGCGCGGCATCACCGACCCGGTCGGCATGACGGGCACCCGTCTGGAGACCGATCTCTGCCTCGTGACGGGCTGTTCGACGGCCGTGCGAAACATCATCCGTGCCGTCGAGAAGGCGGGGTACAAGGTCCAGAAGACCGTTCTCGAGCCGCTCGCGTCGGCCCGCTCGGTGCTCGCCGAGGACGAGAAGGAGCTGGGTGTGGCGATGATCGACATCGGCGGCGCCACGACCGGGCTCATCGTCTACTACGAGGGCAGGCTCCGCGACCTGGAAGTGCTTCCCTTCGGGGGCGCCACCATCACCAGCGACCTGATCCGGGGACTGTCGATCCCCTTCGCCGAAGCGAAGCGGATCAAGGAGCGCCACGGTGCCGCGCACGCGCGGATGGTGAACCCCACCGAGGTCATCGAAGTGCCCGGCGTCAACGGCCGCCGCCGCAAGGTGGCGCGCAGGTTCGTCGCCAGCCTGATGGAGGAGCGCCTCGAGCACATGTTCCTGAGGATCAACCGCCGGCTTCACGGCTCCTTCTCGCAGGAACTCCTGGGCGCGGGAATCGTGATCACCGGGGGTGTGGCCCTCACTCCGGGCATCGTCGATCTGGCCCGCAAGTGCCTCGCGGCCCCGGTCCGCGTCGGAATCCCCAGGGAGGGTCTCTCGGGGCTGCTGGACGTCGTTTCCGGCCCGGGATTCTCCACCGCCGCGGGTCTGGCCCTGCACGGCGCCGATCACTTCATGGATACGGGAGAGGGCGCGTCCACGGTGGCCTCGGGCATGGTCACCAGGGTGGGCGCGTGGCTCAAGGAATTCTTTTGATACGCCGAAGGTCCACACACCGGGACAAGGAATCCCGAAAGGAGATGAGGAGATGATTTTCGAACTCGACGAGGCACCGCGCAACAGGGCATTGATGCGGGTGATCGGCGTGGGCGGAGCCGGCGGCAACGCGGTCAACCGCATGATCGACGAGGATCTCGAGGGGGTCGAATTCATTTCGGCCAACACGGACGCCCAGGCCCTCCACAAGTCGAAGGCGCCCACGGTGATTCAGCTGGGCAAGAGGCTCACACAGGGTCTTGGCGCCGGGGCCAGGCCCGGAATCGGCCGTCAGGCCATCTCCGAGGACGCCGACGAGGTCCGCGTAGCGCTGGAGGGTGCCGACCTGGTCTTCATCGCGGCCGGGATGGGAGGCGGCACCGGCACCGGTGCGGCACCGGTCATCGGCGAGATGGCTCGGGAGATGGGCGCCCTGGCCATCGCGATCGTAACGCGGCCGTTCGCCTTCGAGGGGAAGAAGCGGCTGCGCCAGGCGGAGCACGGCCTGGCAGAATTGAGCCGCACGGTCGATACGATGATCGTCGTGCCCAACGACCACCTGCTCTCGGTCGTCGGGAAGGGCACCTCCTTCAGCGACTCGCTCAAGAAGGCGGACGAGGTGCTTCTCCACGCTACCCGGGGCATCAGCGACCTGATCCGTGTCAGTGGCGAAGTCAACGTCGACTTCGCCGACGTCCGGACGATCATGTCGTCGTGCGGCGCGGCGCTCATGGGCACCGGTGTCGGCCGGGGCGAGAACCGTGCGCTGAGCGCGGCCAGGGACGCCGTGACCTCGCCGCTCCTGGACAACATCTCGATTCAGGGAGCCAAGGGCGTGCTGATCAACATCACTGGCGGCAGCGACCTGACCATCGACGAGGTGACGGGGATTTCCACCATGATCCAGGAGGAAGTCGGCGACGAGGCCGAGATCATCTTCGGCACCGTTCTCGACTCCAACATGGAAGGAGAAATCCGGGTGACGCTGATCGCGACGGGCTTCGACGAAAACGCCCGGCAGCGCGAGGAGCCCGTGATTCGCCCGCAATTCGGCGTCCGGACCAACCGCGCGACCGCCGGCAGACAGGACGCCATGAGATCGCCGACAATCATGCGCCGCGAAGCCGTGATGGGCGAATCGAGGGTGTCGAGCGGCTTCGGCGCTCCGCGGGCGCGGGTCGCGGGCGGCATGGCCACTGGCGGATTCGGGGGTCATGAAACCACATTGCGACCCCAGCCGTCGGAGGTTGGCACCGCCCCGGAATCGGATCGCGGTTTCGCAGTGCGTGACGCGCTGGCGCGCAGAGAGCTGGAGCTGCCCACCTTCATCAGGAGGATGGACGCCTGATCATACCAGCAGGTCCACATGTCAGGGGTTATCGACCGATCCTGGCCGCGGTCGTCGCGGCCGGATTGATCGGCGGCCTCGCATCAAGGGACCGGATTCCCGAGACCGACGCGCTGGAGCACGTGTACGCCCATGCTCCGATCCGCGTGGAGGTGCGCGAACTCTCACCCGGCCTGACGTTCGGACAGATCCTGGGGGACGCCGGACTCGGTGCGGCGGACCAGAACAACCTCCTGCTCGCGTTCCGTGAGGAGGGCAACCCCAGGCGCATGCGCGCCGGGACCGAGGTCCACCTGCTCTGGCGGGGCGAACCGGAACACCTGTCCGCGGTCGAGGTGGGGCTCGACAGGGACCGGACGATCCTTCTGGACCGGACCGAAACAGGGTGGGTGTCCTCGCTCCTCACCCTTCCCATCACCACCGACACGATCTTCGTCGCGGGCGAGATCACGAACAGCCTGTGGACGTCGGTCACGAACCACGACGAGTTGCTGCACATCCCCGCCGGCGACCGGGTGGACCTCGTGATGAGCCTGGACAGGGTCTTCCAGTGGCAGATCGACTTCTCCCGTCAGATCAGGGAGGGCGATTCCTATCGCTTCGTCTTCGAGCGCGACAGGCGACCGGACGGGAGCATGCGATCCGGCAATCTGATCTCGGCGGAGCTGGTCAATTCGGGACGCTCGTACCACGCCATCTGGTTCGACGCGGAGGGTGACGGTCGCGGCAGCTGGTACGACCTGGAGGGAGGGTCCGTCCGGCGGGCATTCCTGAAGAAGCCGCTCGAGCTCAGCCGCATCTCTTCGCGCTTCAGCCTTAGCCGCTTCCATCCGATCCTGCGCCGCTGGCGCGCTCACAGGGGAGTCGACTACGCGGCGGGGTCCGGATCCCCGGTTCAGGTGACCGGGGACGGCGTCGTCGTGCGCCGGAACTGGAGCGATACGTACGGACGAGTCGTCGACGTCCGCCACGCCAACGGCTTCCTCACGCGCTATGCCCACCTCAGCGGCTGGCCCGACGGCATCAGCGTGGGCACGCGCGTTGTACAGGGTCAGGTGATCGGTTACGTGGGCATGACGGGGTTGGCGACCGCGCCTCACCTCCACTATGAAATGCACCGCGGCGGCGAACGGTTGGACCCTCTGGCCATCGACGTGCCCGCCGCCGAACCCGTCCCCGCTTTCGCGCAGGCACGGTGGGAGCGGGAGCGGATCGCGCGTCTCGAGATGTTGCTCACACTTGCCCCGCCGGAGACATTGCGGGAGCGTCGCGCGGCCACCAGGCTGGTCGATTCGGATCTCTGAGCAGCGCGTCGCCGAGACCCGCGCGCGGTAACCGTTTCCCTCACAGCCCCCTCGGTTGATGACTTTGCTACCCGTACTCGTGCTCCTGCTCCTGGTTGGGGGCTTCTGCGGATGGATCTACTACCGGCGCGAGTTCGCGGTGCGCAGCCGTGTTTTCCTGCTTGCGGCCCGGCTGGTCGCCGTCGGCGGGGTTGTCGCGCTGCTGTGGAATCCGGTCGTCTCGACGGCGCCGCGCGGGGCGCCACCCGCGCGCTTCGTCATTCTGGACGCGAGCGCCTCGATGGCCGCGCAGGCGGCCGACGGGTCCCGTATCTGGGACTCCGCGACGACGCGCGCTCGCAGCCTGGCGGCGGGTGGCGCACGGCTTTTGGTGGTGGCCGGCGAGGTGACGGCGGTGGATCCGGACTCGCTGGCCGGGGTGCGGCCCGACGGCGCGGAGTCGGTGATGGCCGGCGCGGTCCGTACGGCCGCGGAGGCGGGTGCGCGTGAAATCACCCTCGTCACCGACCGCCGGATAAGCGACCCGGTCGCCACGGCTGCGGTTGCGCGCCAGCTCGGCGTGAGGCTTGCCGTGGACACACTGGCCGGCGCGGGCGACAACCTGGGTCTCGGGCGACTGGTCCTTCCGGTCTCTGCCGAGAGCGGTGAGCCGGTGCGGGGACAGGTCGACGTGGAAGGGGTGACCGAGGCGGATTCGGTGACGGTGACGGTGACGGTCGACGGCCGGCCCCACAGCGCGCTCAGGGTGGCGGCGCCCGCCGGCGGTGGAATCGGCACCGCTTCCTTCTCGCTCGGCGCCTCGCTCACGCCGGGTGCCCACAGGGTGACCGCACGCATCGAGGGATCCGACGCGTTCGCCACGGACGACGAGCGCACCCGGATCGTACAGGTGGACCCGGAAGAGACGGGGGTGCTCCTCGTCTCCTTCGCGGGCGACTGGGAGCCCCGCTTCCTGCTGCCCGTTCTGGATCAGGTCACCGGGTTGCCGGTCCGGGGATTCGTTCGCACCGGGCCGGACCGCTATCACCCGATGGACGCCTCGGCTACCGGAGCCGCCCAGGCGGTGGACGAAGCCGCTCTGGCACGCCTTCTGCGCAGGGCCGAGATGGTGGTCGCCATGGGCGTGGACGGCGCGGTCGCGGACTTCTTGGAAGCAGCCACGACGCGCACGCGCGGGCTCGTCGTCTTCCCGCTCGATGGTGCGGGAGCGGCCCTGGCGGGCGTCGCCACCGGCGGGCCGCTGAGCGGCGAGTGGTATCTCGACGAGGCTCCCGCTTCTCCGATTGCAGAAGAGACCGGTCGCTTCGTGGCGGGTGGCCTGCCGCCGCTGACCGGGATCCTTCCCGTTGTCGACGAAGGAGGAGGCGCGGCCCTGAATGTCCGCCTCGGCGGCGCGGGTGAGCCCGAGGCGGCGATGGTGCTTCGCCGGGACGGTCGTCGCAAGGCAGCGGTCGTCCTCGCACGCGGTTTCTGGCGCTGGGCGTTTCGTGACGGCACTCCCCGCGACCACTACCGTCGCCTGTGGGCCGCTGTCGGCGGCTGGATGATGGCCGACGAACCGTTGGCGGCAGGTCCCGGGGTGAGTCCGGTCGGGTCTGTACTCCCACGGGGCGTTCCCACGCGCTGGCGGGGCCGCGGTTACGAAGGGGAGGAGGTTGCGGTGATCGTCACCGACTCGGTGAACGCCGTCGTCCTCGATTCGGCGATCACGGTCCCGGGAGGAAGTGTCTTTACCACCCCTCCTCTCCCGCCCGGACAGTATGTCTACACTGTGATCACCGAAATCGCCGCGGGGCCGGACACGGTGGCGGCCGCCGAGGCGACGGCGGCGGACACGACGGGCGGGGTCTTCGATGTGGAGACCTTCACCGGGGACATGCTTCACCGACCCCTGGATCCGGCCGAATTGACGGTGCGGACCGACGCCGAGGGTGCGCCCATCGAAGGAAGCCGTCCGCTACGTACCTGGCCGCTTCCGTATCTTGTCATCCTCGTGGCTCTCTGTGCCGAGTGGATCGGGCGGCGTCGAGCAGGCCTGCGGTAGCGGATCGCGGGGCGACGGCTCATGCGCTTCCTCGGACGAAAACGGTCGGAGAAGTCCTCTCTCTGGCGCAGAGTGCTCGCCAGAGCGATTCCCCTTTCGTCCCGAACCCTCGACGCCGATGCGCTGGAGGAGCTGGAAGAGCGTCTGATCACGGCCGACTTCGGCGTCGAAGCCAGCATGCGCTTCGTGGCCGACGTCGAAAAGGCGACCCGAAAGGGCGATGAACCGAGGCGGGTGCTCGCCGATTCGATCCGTGCCGTCTTCGCCGGCGACGCCGAAGGGGGGCTGGCCGTGGCCGACGCCGGCCCGACGGTGTACCTGGTGGCGGGGGTAAACGGGGCCGGGAAGACGACGACGATCGGAAAGATGGCGCACCACCTCGTGTCGGACGGGCTGGGCGTGATGGTCGCCGCGGCCGACACCTACCGGGCGGGTGCGATCGAGCAGCTCGAGCGCTGGGCGGACCGTGTCGGGGCCGACTTCGTGCGCGGGAAGCCGGGCGGAGATCCCGCGGCCGTCGCCTACGACGCGCTGGGCGCGGCCCGTTCGCGCGGTACCGATGTCGTCCTGATCGACACCGCCGGGCGTCTGCACACGCACGCCGGCCTCATGCGGGAGCTGGCCAAGGTGGAGCGCGTGATCCGCAAGCGCCGGCCGGACGCGCCCCACGAGACCCTGCTCGTCCTCGACGCGACGGTAGGACAGAACGGGCTGGTTCAGGCGCGGGAGTTCTCACGCGTCATCGACGTTACCGGCATCGTCCTGGCCAAGATGGACTCGACCGCACGGGGCGGGATCGTGGTCGCGCTGCGCGAAGAGCTGGGCATCCCTGTGCGGCTGGTCGGGGTGGGGGAGTCCCCCGGAGACCTCGAACCCTTCGACCCGGACGACTTCGTAGAAGGACTGTTGGCAGCGCCATGAGGGGACTGCTCGACAAACCCGTCCAGTTCCTGAAGGGGGTCGGACCGCGGCGGGCGGAGTCGCTTGCGCGCATGGGGATCCTCAACGCCAGGGACCTGCTGTACCATGTGCCGCGCCGGTACGACGACGCGTCGACCATCACACCCGTCGCGCTGGCGCAGGTGGGGATGGATGTGACCGCCGTGGGCGTGGTGCGGAACCAGGGGGTTGTTCCCACCCGGTCCGGGCTGCGCATCTTCCAGGCCGTCATCCAGGACGACTCCGGCATCATCACCTGCGCCTGGCCCGGGCAGCCGTGGATCGAACGGAACATGCGGGTCGGGGACCGGATCCTCGTCACCGGCCCGGTCAGGTTCTTCCACGGCCGCCAGATCCAGCCCCGCGAGCATACGCTGCTGGAGCGGGCGGATGCCGGATCAAAATCCCCCGGGACTGCATCCAGGTCGACTCCATCGGAAACCGGCACGATCTTCGTCACCTATCCGGCTTCGGAAGAGCTGCCGCAGTGGATTTTTCGGCGCGTGATCGGTCAGAATCTGGACTGGCTTCTGCGCCACGTCCGGGAGGAGGAGTACCTCTCGGCCACCGCGCGCGGCGAGCTGGGGCTGACCGAACTGTCCGCGGCCCTGGAAGCCTGTCACCGTCCCCGCTCGATGAACGACAAGGACACGGCCCGCCGCCGCCTCGCGTTCGACGAACTCTTCTTCCTGCAGCTCCTGCAGGCCCGGGAACGGTACCGTGCGACGCGCGAGCGCCCCGGGATCGTGTTCACGCGCACCAACGCGCTGATCCGGGCGCTGCACGACAGCCTCCCCTTCACCCTGACCGGGGCGCAGGTGGGCGTCCTGCGCGAGATCTACGCCGACATGACCTCGTCGCGGCGCATGAACCGAATGCTCCAGGGCGACGTGGGCTCGGGGAAGACGCTGGTTGCCCTCTTCGCCATGCTGCTGGCCGTCGAAGGCGGGTATCAGGCGGCCCTGATGGCGCCCACCGAGATCCTGGCCGAGCAGCACACCGCGCGCATCAGCGACCTCCTTGACGGCCTGCCCTGCGAGGTCGGGACCCTGGTCGGGTCGGTGACGGGGGGGCGCAGGGAGCGGGCGCGCGCCCGGGTGGCGAGCGGCGAGGCCGACGTGGTGGTGGGCACCCACGCGCTGATCCAGGAAGGGGTGGAGTTCCACGCGCTCGGACTCGTGGTGGTGGACGAGCAGCAGCGCTTCGGCGTCCGACAGCGCATGGCGCTCGCCGAACGGGAACCGAGACCCGACGTGCTTGTCATGTCGGCCACGCCCATCCCCCGCTCCCTGGCCATGGCGCTCCACGGCGACCTCGATCTCAGCACCATTCACGAACTCCCTCCGGGGCGGCGTCCCGTCGTCACGCGGCTGGCGGGTCACCACGAGCGCGGCGACGTGTTTCGTCAGGTGGCGGAGAGGCTCGAACGGGGACAGCAGGCGTACATCGTATACCCGCTCATCGAGGAGTCCGAGAAGGCGGACCTTCGCGCGGCCGAGACCGAGTTCGCACGGCTCGGGAAGGAGGACCTTGCGGGGCGGAAGCTCGCACTTCTGCACGGCCGCCTCGGAGGGGAGGAGAAGGACGGGATCATGCGGGCATTCCTCGCGGGCGAAATAGAGGTCCTGGTCTCAACCACCGTGATCGAGGTGGGGATCGACGTTGCCAACGCCACCGTCATGGTGATCGAAAACGCCGAGCGCTTCGGGCTGTCCCAGCTGCACCAGCTTCGGGGCAGGATCGGGCGTGGCGACCAGGGTGGGCTGTGTGTGTTGATTCCGGGCGCCGAGGCCGGGGCCACGGAACGGCTCGAGGTCCTCGCGCGGACGACGGACGGCTTCGAAGTCGCCGCGGAAGACCTGCGGATCCGGGGTCAGGGCGACTTTTTCGGGGCGGACCAGCACGGACACGGCCCCGACCTCCGCTTCGCCGACATCGTCGAGCACGAGGACCTGCTGGCGCTGGCCCGCGACCGCGCCCGCGGCCTGGTGGACGAAGACCCCGGGTTGAAACACAACGCGCTTGTCGGCATGCTCCTCGACCGGCGCTATGGGGACCGGTCGAAGCTCTTCGAGTTCGGCTGACCCCCCTGCCTCCGGCGGCCCTTGCCAGCCCTGCCGCTTCGGATAGCTTCCGAGTCCAATGGCCCATCAAATACGAGATTTGCCGGACCGGGCGGGCGAGACGGTCACCGTTTCCGGATGGACCGCGGCGGTCCGCGTCCACGCCAGAGTTGCCTTCGTCGTCCTGCGCGACGGGACCGGCGTGGTGCAGGGGGTTGTCGTCAAGTCCGCCGTGCCCGAAGAGGTGTGGACGCTCGCCACCACACTGACCCAGGAGAGCTGCGTCGCCCTCTCGGGGACTGTCCGTCCCGACCCGCGCGCGCCCGGCGGACACGAACTCACGGTCACCGGTGTCGAACTCATCGGCGGGAGCGAGGAATACCCGATCCAGCCCAAGGAGCACGGCGTCGAGTTCCTCCTCGACCACCGTCATCTGTGGCTCAGGTCCAACCTTCAGCGGGCCGGCCTGAAGGTCCGCGCCGAGGTCGAGCAGGCGATCCACGACTTCCTGTACGAGCGCGACTTCGTCCGTGTCGACACGCCCATCCTGACCGGGGCCATCGGCGAGTCCGCGGGCACCCTCTTCGAGACCGACTACTTCGGAGAACGCGCGTTCCTGGCCCAGACCGGCCAGCTGTACGTCGAGAGCGCCTGCCCGGCGTTTCGCAGGGTCTATTGCTTCGGTCCGACCTTCCGGGCGGAGAAGTCCAAGACCCGCCGCCATCTGACGGAGTTCTGGATGGTCGAGCCCGAAGTCGCGTTTGCCGACTCGAACGACAACATGGACCTCCAGGAGGCGTTCGTATGCTACCTCGTCCGGCGGGCGCTGGAGCGATGCAAAGCGGAGCTGGAGGTTCTCGGCCGGGATGTGACCAGGCTGGAGTCGGTCGTCCCGCCGTTTCCCAGGATCAGCTACAGCGAGGCGGTCGAGCGCCTGAACGCCGAAGGGCGGGAGTTCGAGTGGGGCAGGGACCTTGGGGCGGTCGAAGAGGCGACGATCTCGAGCTGGTTCGACAGGCCCGTCTTCGTCTACAACTACCCGAAGGAGGCGAAGGCCTTCTACATGAAGGAGAACCCCGACGACCTTCGCACGGTCCTCTGCAACGATCTGCTGGCGCCGGAAGGGGCCGGGGAGATCATCGGGGGCAGCCAGCGCGAGGACGACCATGATCGTCTGCTGGCCAGGATTCACGAGGAGGGGCTTCCGGAAGAGGCCTACGACTGGTACCTGGACCTGCGCAAGTACGGCACATTCCCGCACTCCGGCTTCGGCCTCGGCCTGGAGAGGACGGTGGGATGGATCACGGGACGTCCCCATATCCGGGAGCTGGTACCCTTTCCGCGCCTGATCAACCGGCTGACGCCGTGATGGGCTGACGCGCCCCGGATGGCAACCCTCGTCATCGATCTCATGGACCGGCGACCCATTTGGGCGCTGCCGGGGTGGGCCCGCGAGAGCATCGTGGCCTCCGTTCCGCGCGACTGGACGGTGACCTTCATGGAGACACCGGCCGATGGTTCGGGAGACGGGGTCCAGCGTGCCCCGCCCGAACTCCTGGCCGAGGTGGCCGACGCCCGGGTGTACATGGGATACGGGATTCCGAAGGAGGTCCTGGAGGTGGCGCCGGGGCTGGCGTGGGTGCATTCGGGCGCGGCCGGCGTGGGGTCTTCGCTGGGCCCGGCCATGCTTGAACGGGACGTGTTGTTCACGAATTCAGCCGGAATCCACGCCGCGCCGATGTCGGAAACCGTGCTGGCGATGATCATGTACTTCACACGGGGTCTCGACATTGCCGTGCGGGCCCAGCGGGCAGGGGAGTGGAGCGCCCCGTCGTACTGGGCCGCCGACGCGCCGGTCACCGAGGTCGGCGGCGCCACGGTGGGAATCGTAGGCTATGGCGGCATCGGCAGGGCGGTGGCGAGGAAGGTCGCCGCGCTGGGCAGCCGGGTGCTGGCAGTGCGCCGCACGGGTGGGGCGGTGGCGGGGGAGGGGGTTCGCGTCCTGACGGGAGACGGGGGACTGACCCGGGTCATGTCGGAGTCGGACTACGTGGTGCTCGCGGTCCCGGAGACGCCCGAAACCCGCGGGATGATCGACCGGCGGCGGCTTCGGTCGATGAAGGCCGGCTCGGTCCTGATCAACGTCGCGCGAGGAAGGCTCGTTGACGAGGATGCGTTGCTCGAGATGCTTGATTCGGGCCATCTGCGCGGTGCCGGACTCGATGTCTTTCGCGAGGAGCCGCTCCCGCGTGGCCATCCGTTCTACGGTCATCCGGGTGTGCTGATGACACCCCATGTCTCGGCGACCACGCGTCGCTTCTGGGAGCGGGAGACCGAGCTCATCACCGGGAATATCGGGCGCTTCGTGCGCGGCGAACCGCTGCGCAACCTGGTGGACAAGAAGGCGGGCTACTGAGCAGGGGACTGACGCGGGTTGCCTAAGGTTGGGGCGGGCGGCGCTCCGATGAATTGCCGGGCCGGACGCGAGGGTCCAGGCGATGCCGACAGGCCGGATGGGGCACGGTTGTGGGGACCGGAATCCGGTTTGTCCGCCATAACATGGGCGAAATGGCGGACAAACGAGGCACGGCGGTTTGCGTTGACACGGCGCGGGACGAGTTTCGGGCTGCTGAGTGAGTTTCGGGCTGCTGAGTGAGTTTCGGGTTCCCGGCCAGTTGCCGGCCCGTGATGCTGTCTCATCCAGACATGCCGGTGTCCCAGGTTTTGCCGCGGAAACGTCGGAGGGGGCGAGACGCGGTCGGGGGTGGGGACGGCCGCCGGTTGTCTGGCGCCAGCCGGTTCGGCAGGGGCGAGGCCCGGTTTCGTGCAAGTCGCGACAGCCGGTTCGGCAGTGGCGAGCAGTGGTTCCGGCAGGACGAGCAACGTTCCCGGCAGGGCGAGCAACGTTCCCGGCAGGGGCGAGCAACGTTCAACGCCACGCGGCTGTCCCCGCCACCGCGCGCTGTGCCACCGTGGGCTGCGCAACGGCCCGACCCCCCCGTTGTCCCAAATCGCCGAAAAACAGTCCCAACCAGCCATGGACAGGTTTGGGACCGCGGCTTCGGCGAGGTGCGGGATGCCGTGCTGGAAGGCTGCTGGACGCCGCACGCGGGCCGCTGCGGGGCGAACGCGGCCGAAGTACCCCTTGAAGCCGTCCCGACCCGGGTTTTCGCGTCCCGGGCCGCTACGGGAGGTCCCGAATGCCGCCGTTATCTTTCAGGGGTAACTCATTGCCGTATCTGACGTTAGGAGCACGACCCCATGAACGACAACCCCATGAACGACGACCTCTTTGAACTCGGCGAACGCATCGCCGACCTCGCCGCCCGGATCAACATCGCCACCTACGAGATGCTC
>MPNE01000020.1 GCA_002238865.1 Gemmatimonadetes bacterium bin94
AAATTCGATGAGCATAGCGTGGCGGTGTACGAGTTGGTGGCGGCGGGCGATGCCGGTTAGCTCAGATGGACGGATTGAGCCTGTCACCAATCGGGAAACCGAATGGAGACTCCCTCCACCGCGCGGGATCTTCCGGTGGCGAGGTGGTCGGCGTCCGGCGGAGATAGCAGCTCGGCGAGCTTGCCGATGTCCAACTCGGGAAGGTGGTGGGAGGACGAGGCAGAGGCGCGAGAACTCGCGCTCAAGCGCCGGTTTGTTGGGGGGATCGAAGGGGGGCGGAGCCACCCCTCGTCAGCCTCCGTGTTATACACGGGGTATGCTGGCTGACGACCACTAAGGGTCGTGAGCCAGCCCCTGCGGACGCCTTAGAAACGCCGCTCCGGGTCATCGCCCGAAACAGCTTCGGCCGGGCCGTCGCGGGCCAGGCTGCCGGCCTCTTGGTCGAGCGGCTCACGGGCGACGAGGACGAGTCCGTTCCCGGTGGCGATGGCGGCACTCTCTGCCGCCCGCCGCGTTCTGCTCTACCGTATCCCCTCTGGGACCCGAGATCGTCGATCCAGGGCCATTCTGTGGCCCGTAGATTCCCCGAATAGCCTCTAGACCGACCGTAAACGGCTTCCGAACCCGTCGCGGAGGCGTCAGGTCTCGGTGCCCGCGCTCTGGCCCGCCAGATACGCTGCCCAGTCGTCCATGAGCCGACGCCTCCGCTCGAACAGGTCCGTGCGACGGTATGCGGCTTCCACCTTGTTCTGGACCATGTGCGCCAGCGCCGCCTCGACCACCTCTCGGGGGTGATCCGTTTCCTCTGCCGCCCAGTCCCGGAACGACGACCGAAACCCGTGCGGCACCGCCGCGATCCGGTGCTTTTGGAGCAACTGGCGCAGCCGCTTCTCGATGAGCGGCTTTCCGTTCAACCGCGTGAACACCAACCGACAGCCCTCGCCGCCCAGCTCCCGAGCCTCCCCGAGGATCTCGACCGCGCGGCGGCACAGCGGCACCCGATGCTCCCGCTTCGCCTTCATGCGCGTCGCGGGCACCGTCCACACCGCCTCGCTCAAGTCGATCTCCGACCACTCGGCCCAACGCACCTCACCCCACCTCGCCGCCGTCAGCACCAGAAACTCGAACGCCAACCGGGCCACCGGCATCTCGTCCGTCGTCCTCGCCTTCCGGATCGCCGATCCAACCTCCCGATGAGGGAGCGCCTTCATGTGCTTCACGACCCGGTTCTGCGGCCCGAGCACCGACCGGATCCGGTCGCAGGGGTTGTCGGTCCGGTACTCCATCGCCACCGCCCACTCGAACACCGAGCGCATGCGCTGATGCACCGATTGGGCCGTGGATCCCTTCGTGTGCCAGATCGGTGTGAGGATCTCCAGAACATCGGCTGTGGCCACCTCCGAGACCGCGATCTGACCGATGCGCGGGAAGGCGTAGCGTTTCAGGGTCGATAGCCAGTCCTTCGCATGCTGCTTGCTGCGCCATCCGGCCTGCTTCTGTTTCAGGACGCGCCCCGCCGCCTCGGCGAAGCTCGGGATGCCCCGTGCCCGTCGCCGTTCGGCGAGCGGATCGCCGCCCTCGCGGGCGAGCTTGCGGTTGGCCCGCGCCTTCTCGCGGGCCTCGGCCAGCGACACGAGCGCGACGCTGCCGAGTCCGAAGTCGCGGCGGCGGCCGCGAATGACGAGGCGCTGCACCCAACTGCGTGCACCGCTCGGCTGAACGTAGAGGTAGAGTCCATTGCCGTCGCAATGCCTCCCGGGAGGTGCGGCGCGCACGAAGGCAGCCGACAGCCGCTTGTGGGGGTGGCGGCCCTTCGGCTTGGTTTTCCGGGTCGGAGCGGGTGTGTGGGTTACGTCATCCATTACCTCATAATATGTGGGATCGGATCGGAAGTCAAGGCACGTGGCAGGAAGACAAACGGCGAGTATGTGTAGGATAAACGATGATAACACAACGATATACTGTACTTCCTCGAACGCTCTTGGATGTTACTGGACCCCGCTAGGAGACAGTGACGGTGACCGTCGACGCGAACAAGCCCCCCATGGCCAGGGGCGAATTCCCGGACTTCTCGCTTTCGGCCGGTGGCGGAAGCATGGCAGTGGCGCTGGCCGCTTTCTTCCAGGATCCCGACAACGACGTAGTGGATCTCACCTTCACGACCCGCTTGAGCGATCCTGCCGTGGCCACCGCCGAGGTGGTCGTTGACGAAGAAGGGCACGCAGCCATCGTCCTGACCGGTACGGCAGTCGGCACCACGGAACTCACGATCGTCGCCACCGACCCCGGGGACCTTTCCGCCGAGCAGTCGGCTACCCTGACAACCGACGGTGAAGGCGCTACTCCGTTTCCGGGCATCACGGTAGCGGACAACACGCTCAGGATACTGGGCAATACGATCGTGGGCGTCTGTACCCCGACCCTGCGGAACGTGACCACCCAGGTAGGGTTCATTTTCACACTCAATGCGTCGCTTTGGCAGCGCCGAAGCGACTCGGCGTCTGCCTGGACCGGCGTCGAAGGCACGACGAGGACCGACGGTACTGCTTGTTCCCATACCACCACCGTTGCCGGCGAATACCGCCTGGTCTTCAACCTGACCGTGCAAGTCGACGAGCATCACACCCCGATCACGGGCAACTATCGCAGTGAGAACACCTTCACGGTGGTGGACACCGTGTCGGGGAACCGGGCTCCCGTGCTCGACCCGTCTCACACCCGGGCACTCACGCTCGGGTCCGGCGGCGGCCCGATTGCCTTCGTGGCGGGCAGATTCCTAACGGACCCTGATGGTGACGCCCTCACGTTCGCGCTGACCAACTCCGACCCGACTTCGCTGTCTGCGGTGCTGGCCATCGATAGCCTGGGGCACGCCACGATTGCGCTGAGGGGCCTCGCGGAGGGCTCGAGCATGGTGACCGTGACCGCCACCGATCCGAGCGGACTCGGCACAGACTGGACGATCGATGTGACGGTAGCGGATTCCGGCTACACGCCGTTCCCCCTGTTCTTCGTAGCCAACGGCGTGATCGTCGTAGGCGGGTCTCAGGTTGGTGTATGTCTGCCACCTATCGTCAACCTGCCTATCCCCGACGGCAGCGTGCTTACGGTGCATGCTTCCAAGTGGCAATGGAGAAGCGATTCGACCGCCGAGTGGTCCGACGTGCCCGGCTCCGAGAAAACGAACGGACAGATCTGTCCCTATGCGACAACCGACGCGGGTGACTATCGCCTGGTGTATGAAATGTCCCTCCTGTACGAACCGCACGTGCCGGACATCCGGGGGTGGTACCGCAGCCCGAACCACTTCACGGTGTCGGGCAGCTGAGGGGGGGTCACATGGGCCGAGCGTCTCGACGTTCACGCGCGTCGCGCGGATCGGCGCCCAGTTCCGTCGGCAGGTCCGGCCGGTCCCCCCAGTTACGCCAGCTGCCGTCGTAGAAAAGGATGTCCAGCCCCAGCAAGCGTGCCGCCATGTAGTCCACGCTGGCCCGCATGCCGATCATGCAGTAGGCGACGTGGGTCTTCCCCTCGCCCGCCCCGTGGCGCGCCATGATGTCGGCGATCTCGGCGGTCGGTCGGAAGCGGGTGTTGTTGGCCGGGTCCATGAGCTCTTCCCAGTAGAGTTGGGCAGCCCCCGGGATGTGTCCGGGCCTCCCCCCGTTGCCCAGTCCTCCATCCTCGCCGGTGTACTCGTGATCCGGACGCGCATCGAGCAGCACGAGTGACTCGTCGTCCAGGCGCGCGTTGATCCAGTCGGCGGAAACGCGAAAGTCGACCGGGTCGACGGGCACGACGTCACCGGACGCAAGCCCCTCGGCCGGCCCGCTCTCCACCGCGCCTCCGGCATCCTTCCAGGCGTCCATTCCCCCGTTGAGCACGAACGCGCGGTCGCCGAGGCCCAGAAGGTCGAAGGTGACCCAGGTCCGCGCCGTGGCCGTCATGCTCGCGCCGTAGATGACCACCTTCGAATCCCGGTTGATCCCGGCCGCCTGCAACGCGTGCGTGATCTCGTCCACGCTCCTGAACTCGGCGATCCACCCCTCGTCGCCCTCCCAGGCGATGTCGTCGAAGCGAAGCGGACGCGCGCCCGCGATGTGCTCCTCCTCGAAACGTCCCGCCCGGCGCTCGGCCTGGACGACGACCACGTTGTCGTCAGCGATGTGGGCCAGGAGCCATTCAACGTCGACCAGCGGATCGACCGGCATGGACTGCAAGGCGGGCTCCTGGGCGGAGCCCGGCACCGTGTGGAGCAACACCGCGAGCATCGGGCCAGCCGCGGAGCGGTGGACGTGACGGGCGGAAAACAACTGTTTCATGGGCAAATCACCGTGAAAAAACGGAATTCGGATGGAGTCAGAACCGGGATGTCAACGTGAAACGAACGCTCCGGGTGGCGCCAGGGTTCCGTTCCTGGACATCTACGTACTCGGTCTGGAGAAGGTTGGCGATCTTGGCGTGGACATCCATGTCCATGATTGTGACCGCCATTCGCAGGTCCAACAGCGTGACCGCTCCCCGTTCGTCGAGCGGATAGACCAGGACCTGGTCCGGACGACTGCGGTGACGCACATCCACCGCGATGACGTCGCTCCAGCCGGAAAGGGTCGTCGTCAGGTTGTGCCGGGATCGATAGGCAAGGTGTCTGCCCGTTCGCCGGTCCTTCGAGTCGACGTACATGTAGTTGGCGTGGAGATTGAGCCTGGTGGGGACGAGCCCCACGCGGACACCCGTGTCGATGCCCCTTACCCGGGCCTCGGCGACGTTCTGGAACTGGAAGGTGAAGAACTGATTCGGGGCGGCACCGACCTCGATCAGACCCGTGTATTCGCTCCAGAAGAGCCCCGCATCGAGCCAGATCCGATCGTGAGGGCTGGCCGTCGCGCCTACCTCGCCGGCCCAGGCCGACTCGCCCCGGATCTCCAGATTCGGGACCACACGGAAGCCGAACACGGTCGTCGAGGTGAACTGCTCGGAGACGCTCGGGGCGCGGTATCCCCGGCTGAACGAGGTCCGAAGGCTGACACGTTCGCCGGGGTGATACACCAATCCGATCTTGGGGCTCAATGTCAGGTCGTCCTCGACGAACGAGGTCCGGTGAGAGTCCAGCCGAACGCCAACGGACGCCCGCACCCGGTCCGAGACCTCGATTTCGTCCTGGGCAAAGAGGGCCAGGTCCGTCACGGACGGTGTCGGGCTCAGGAAGTTCGAAGCGACCCTGGTGTACGCGCCATCCCCACCGACGGTCAAGGCGTGCCGCTCACCGCCGAATACGGAGAGCTGGGCGTCCGTCCCGAACCGGGTGGAGCGATGGTAGTCCACGTTGTCGTGGAAGTAGTTCTGCGAGCGGACGTGCTGAAGTTGTGGCCGTATCTGCAGCTTCAGGCTGGAGGTCACCAGGGGGGTGGCCGTCATCCCGACAACGAGGTCCGAACCCCGCTTGAAGTCACCCAACGCGACCGGATCGACTTCCAGACGCCGGTCCTCGGAAAGCCAGGTGAAGAACTCCTCCGCTTCTTCCCGCTTCCAGCTGGCAAACACCTCCCAGGGGTTGGCCGATTCCGGACCGAACACCGTCTTGACCCTGAGTTGCCACCGGCCCATGGCCCCGTTCTCACGAAATCCATCGGAGCCCTCGCGCCCAAAGGAGAGCGTCAGGTCGTTGTCGCCGATCCTTCGCGAGTGCTGGAGTTGAATCCCCTCCATGTTCAGCCGTTCCTCGGAGAAGTCCAGCTCGCCGGGGATATCGAAGACACCGTAGTAGCCTCGCACCACGGTTTGTTGGCCTCCCGGCGGCGCCCGCGTGATCACGTTGACGACCCCGCCCATGGCGTTCGTGCCCCAAAGCGTCGAGTGGGGACCCTTGACGATTTCGATCCGCTCGACGTCGAGAAGGGGCAGGACACCGAAGTCGATGGCCGAATCCACGCCCCCGAGGACCCGGTGGCCGTCCAGGAGCATGAGTACCCGGCTGCCCACGCCACGAGCGATGCCGCTGGATCCCCGGATGTCCATGTGGCCCGCGTTGAAGGTCACCCCCTGGGCGAAGGGGAGCGCTTCCTTGAGGTTGGTGACGTTGCGCCCCTCGAGTTCATCCGCGCTGATGACCGCGACACTCACAGGTGCTTCTCCCGGGCGGGCGACCCCCCGGCTTGCGGTAACGGTCAGTCCCGGCACCTCGAAGAGAAGGCGTTCCATGGGGATGCGCAGCGGCTCGCCTGACAGGCTCGCGGAGTCGACAGTCTGCTCCGCGGTCCGGAATCCGGTGGCCACCACGACCAGCGTAAACTCACGCCCGCCCGGAAGCGCGATCTCGAAGGTTCCATCCGCTCCGGTCGCGGCCCGGAGGGGCGTCGCCTGCAGGAGGACTTCCGCGTCCACGATCGGCGCGCCCGACTCCTCCTCGACGACGACACCACGGAGTCGCGGTCCTTCCTGGGCGACCAGAGACAGTGGCACGAAACTGACGAATGCCAGCAGCCGGCACGCCCTGACCATCCGGGTAGTCAGCAGCCCGAAACACGATCCGAGCGGCGGCATGCGGCGCCTGACTATTGCCGCTGCCATACCGTGGTGGATACCGAAAAGGCGGGTTCCGTAACAACGACGGTGAGGGTACCGCCCTCCAGCTCGTAGGTGCCCTTCCCCTGCAGGACCTGACCCGCCTGTTCCCAGGTCCCGTCAGTACGCACCGTGTAGGTTCCCTCATCGGTGATGAGCTGGGTTCCGCCCGCCCCGTCCGGTAGCATGACTTCCACGGTCATGGTGCCGCTGGCCTCCGGTCCCACCACGGTCAACTGCGTGACCTCGAACGTCCCCGATACGGCGGGCGCAGTCAGGGTCTCGCCGGCGGTCAGGATCGAGGACAGCGACCGGAGGGTGTAGGTGCCTGTAAGGTCGGGCGGCGAATTGTCCGGCTCCACCGGATCCTCCCCTTCGCCGCACCCTCCCGCGACGAACGTCCCGATCAGAACGGGCAGGAGCAGTTTCAATCTGGAACGAACCACGGTCTCCTCCTTAACATACCCGCAGGACGCCTGCGAAACCCTCGCGTGGACGGCACACAGCGCCCTTGACAACGTACTTTCTCAAGCTCCGCCTCACCAGACCGGATACCCAACCATGACCGACCTCCCGCTCACCCTGATCGACGGCGGCACGCCGAGGGGACCCACCGACCTTTTTGACCGCCTGGCTCAACTCGGGGTTCTCCACAGGACGATGCATCACGCCCCCGTGTTTACCGTGCCCGAGGCACGGCGGCTGCGGGGCCGGCTCCCCGGAGCCCATTCCAAGAACCTGTTCGTACGCGACAAGAAGGAGCGCCATTGGCTCGTTTCCTGTCTCAGCGAACGGACCCTCGACCTCAAGTGGCTGGCCAACGAACTGGGGACCAAGCGGCTGACCTTCTGCAGCGAGCGCCGCCTTGTCGGGTATCTTGGCATCCGGCGGGGCGCAGTTTCGCCCTTCGCGATCCTCAACGACACCGGCGGCGCCGTGCAGGTGGCGCTGGACGCCGATCTGCTGGCCGCGGAACCCCTCAACTTCCACCCGCTCGACAACGCCATGACCACCACCGTCTCCACCGCAGGGCTCCTGCGTTTCCTGGAGGCGGAGAACCATCCGGCACGGATCGTGTCCTTTCCGGATCACACCGGGTAATCCACGCACCGCCCGTGCTGGCCACTGCCCGGGAACCCGTACGGGATCCGGCCACGGCGCTGCTATCGGAAGGCGGGGACGATGTACTCCACCAGCATGTCCATCGTCAGCCGCTCGTACCGGCCGGCCTGTTCCCCGGCTCCACGCCAATTGCTGGTGGCGACGACAACGAGGTTGAGGTCCGGGACGACAACGATGTATTGGCCGCCGTGCCCCCATGCAAAGTAGAAGGGCTCGGGTGCGTCGGGCACGATCCACCAGAGATACCCGTAGGAGATTCCCTTGAGCGAGCCGGAGTCGATTCGCCAGTCAAAGCGCTCGATCGTCGACCTGTCGACCCAATCGACGGGCACGATCCGCTTTCCGGCGCTCGAGCCCCGCTGAAGAAACAGCTGGCCGAATCGGGCCAGGTCCCTCGGGCGCAGGTCGAGCCCCGCACCGCCGTTGTGAAACCCTCCGCCCAGGGATTCCCAACGGCTCATCGAAATGCCCATGGGTTCGAAAAGTGCCTGTTGGGCAAGGTCCGGGAGCCGCATTGTGGTCGCCTGTTCAACCACGACGCCCAAGAGGTGGACGGCCCCGGAGTTGTAGTTGAAGTCGGTTCCCGGAGGTGAAACCAATGACCGTTCCAGAACGAAGTTGAGGTAGTCGCCGGATCGGATCCACTCGATGTATGAGCCGAAGCCACCGGTTTCATCCCACTCCAGACCGCTGGTCATCGTCAACAGCTGACCAACGGTGATCGCCCGCTTCTCGGGTCCGGCGCCCTTCACCAACGGATCGAGGTAGTCGCCGATGGGATCGTCAAGTCCGCCAATGTCGCCTCGCGCGAGGGCAACGCCGGCCAGTGTGGATACAACGCTCTTGGTGACGGAGCGGACATCGTGCAGGTCGTCGGGCCCGCGCCCTCCGAAGTACTCCTCCACGACCAGGCGTCCGTCCTTTACCACGAGCAGGCTCAGGAGACGGTCGTTGGCACGGGCCCGCTCCAGCCCCCCGGCCACCATCTCGTCAGAGCCGCCGACCTCCTGTACCGACGCCGTCACCCACGGCAGAGCCAGGTCGATGTCGGGGGGACCCAACGGGGGGGAGACGGTTCCGGGACCGCACGCCGAATGGAGCACCGCTGCAACAACAACCCCTCGTCGCAACGGTGCCGGGCAGGAAGGGCAGATCGTATGTCGCACGGCAACGGTCCCGTCGCGGGGCATTCAGCGTTGGCAGAGGGAATCTGTACACGACTACCCTCCCGACGCCAGTGAGGGTCCACTGGCGCCGGAGCCCGCTCCGTGGGATCTTCGACTGTGCGGTGCGACCCCGTCCACCCCAGGGCACAACGTCTTCGCAACGAGAGGAATCGGATGATCATGGAACGCCTGCCACTCGCCTTGGCGGCACTGGCAATTTCCGGCAGTTGGAGTTGCGCGTCCCCCCAGGTCGCGAACCCGGAGGAGCAGATCGCGCAGGCGCTCGCCGCCGCGCCCGAGGACAAGGCGGAGGGAGCACGCATCCTTGGCTATGCTGCCGACGGCAGCGTGGTCGAGCTGAGGCCGGGATCGAACGATTTCATATGTCTGGCATCGAATCCGGCCCGTGAGACCTTCTCCAGTTCCTGCTATCACGCGTCGCTCGAGCCGTATTTCGCCCGCGGCCGCGAACTCGACGCCGAGGGAGCAACCCGCGACGAGAGGTACCGGATCCGGTACGAGGAAATGGACGCCGGGACACTGGCGAAGCCGGTGATGTCGGCGGCGCAGTACATCCTTGATGGCAGCTGGGACCCGGAGAGCAACACCGCGGAGGGGCAGGTGAGATGGGTGATCTACGTTCCCGGAGCGACAGAGGAGACGACCGGGCTTTCGATCATACCGCAGGAAGGCGGTCCATGGATCATGTTCCCCGGCACACCGGGTGCCCACATCATGATCGTGCCGCCCGGGGACGAGTAGCCGGAGAAGGAGGGCGCCTCATCGACTGCCAGCGCCTGGTGGACAGGATGGAGAGAGCACGGAGGGCGGTGAGGCCCCCGAGCCTTCAGGCATGATCGACGCCCTCGCCGCGTTCGCCCTCACCGCCGGCTTTGTCGGAGTGCATGCCGTCTTCGTGGTGTTCGTGCTGCTGCGGCCGCGTGTCAGGCAGCCTTCTTCCCTGGCCTGGATTCTGGTGATTCTCGCGCTCCCCGTCGGGGGCATTGTTCTCTATCTGGCGGTTGGTGAAGTGCGCACCGGCAGCCGGCGAAAGCGCCGGCATCGGACGATCCAAAGCGATATTCGCAGGGCACTGCAGCGAGCCTGGCACACCGCGTCCGGGACCGCAGTCGTCCCATGGGGAACCGAAGCCATCGCCAAACTCGCCCGACTCGGTAGCGAGACCGAGCCGCGAAAGGGAAATCGCCTGACACTCGTGGCCACCGGCGAGAGATTCCTGCATTCGCTGGTCGGCGACATCGACCGGGCCCAGGACCATGTACACCTTCTGTTCTACATCTACCTGGACGACGTGGTGGGGCGAGCCGTGGCGGACGCCCTCGTCCGGGCCGAGATGAGAGGGGTCCAGTGCCGGGTACTCGTCGACAACGTGGGATCGGCCGACTTCCTCAAGGCAGACCTTTGCCGCGAAATGAGAGACGCCGGCATCCAGGTGGTCGCGGCGCTGCCGACGCGCGTGACCCAGATCGCGTCGATTCGCTTCGATATGCGCAACCATCGCAAGTTCGCGGTCGTGGACGGCAGGATCGGCTATACGGGAAGCCACAACATCGCTTCCGAAGCGTTTCATCCCAAGCCGAGATTTGCCCCGTGGATTGACGCGACGGTGCGCATCGAGGGCCCCGTCGTGCGCGATCTGCAGGCTCTGTTCATCGAAGACTGGTTCATGGACACCGCCGAGAACCTGGACCATCTCCTGGCCATCGCTCCGGCGGAACACCAGGGCGGCCACACCGTGCAGATCGTGGGCACGGGCGTGAATTCCCAGAACGAGGCTCTCGTGCGCGTGATCCAGTCCGCAGTCCACATGGCCCGGGAGGAATTGATCCTCACGACGCCCTACTTCGTACCGGACGAAGGAACTCTCGCGGCCCTCACAACGGCCGCGATACGCGGTGTGCGGACGATCATCGTGGTGCCGGAGCGGAACGACTCGCCGCTGGTGGCACTCGCGAGCCGCAGCTTCTACGAGCCCCTCATGGCAGCGGGCGCCGAGGTGCACGAGTACACGAAGGGGCTGCTTCACGCCAAGACAATTACCGTTGACCGTGATTTCGCCCTGGTGAGCACGGCCAACCTGGACCGGCGCAGCTTCGAGATCAATTTCGAGCTCAGCACGCTGGTGTACGACAGCGACTTCGCCTCCCAACTCCGCCTCCTCCAGATGAGGTACCTGGAGGATTGCCGCCAGGTGGACGCCGCGCTCTGGTCGGCGCGGCGCTGGCCGGTCAGGTTGGCGGAGAATGCAGCCGGCCTGGTGAGCGCGCTGCTGTGACCTCCCGTCGCGGCGACGCGGCCTCGCTGGTGGCGGCCGAGTTCGCGCGGGAACGGCCCGGCCCACCACCCGGCGAGACCTCGCACACGCCCGCCGCCCTGCTCATGGGAGACCCCGCCCCGCACCTTGCCCTCGCCCTGCGGGATGCGGGGTACGAAGTCACCCGCTGGCACCGCTTCCTCACCCCCGGCCAACTCTGCACGGCCTGGCCGCCAACGGGGCGCTTCGACGAGGTCTGGGTACGGATGCCACGGTCATCCCGGGAAGCCGCCATGCTCCTCCACGCGGCTGCGGCGCGGGTCGTCGATGGAGCGCCCATCCACCTCTACGGCGCCAGCGACGAGGGCATCCGGTCGGCGGTCAGGCACTTCCCCGCGGGCATGGCGGTGCCCCGCCCCGCCCTCATCAAACGCCGCTGCCGGGTACTCGTAGCGGTCAGGCAGAACCCGCCGCCACGCGCGGACGGCCTGGACCGGTGGACGTTTCAGGCACCGGTCGACTGGGGCGCAGGCGAGCGTGCGTGGACGTTCTACCCGGGCGTATTCGCCTACGGCCGCCTGGACCCCGCCACGGCGCTCCTCATCGGCCGCCTGCCCCCGGCCGGGGCCACCGGACGGGTCCTCGACTTCGGTGCGGGCACCGGCGTCATCGGCGCCGCGGTGCTGGAACGCGGCGGCGGCGGCGAGGTCCACCTCCTCGAGCCGGACGCGGTCTCCCTGGCCGCGGCGGCCCGCAACGTCCCCGGTGCGGTCCCGGTTCACGGGCGCGACCTCTCCGCGGTATCCGGCCCCTTCGACCTCATCGTCTCCAACCCGCCGATCCATCGCGGCAAGGCCCACAGCCTCCACACCGTCGAGGCGCTCATCCGCGACGCCCCGGACGTCCTCACGAGGGGCGGCACACTCCTCCTGGTTGCCCAGCGCCGCCTGCCGGTCGGAAAGCTCCTGGCGCGCACGCTCGGCGACGTGCGCGTTGTCGCCGACCACCGCGCCTTCCGGGTCTGGTCCGGCAGCGCCACCGGACCACCACCGAGGGACGTGCCTTCCGAAAAGCGACGCGGAGCCGCTACCGCGCGTCGTGAACGATCCGTCCGTCGACGATCGTGAGCACGGCAGCCAGATCGACGATGTCCTCTTCGGGCACCGCCATGTAGTCGCCCGACAACACTGCCAGGTCCGCGGCCATCCCGGGCGCAAGCGTCCCCCGCTCGGAGTCGGCGAAGACCTGGTACGCATACCCGGCCGTCATCAGGCCCAGGGCTTCTTCCCGGGTGACCGCGCACCGCGCTCCCATCGTGCCGGCCGAAATCGTGCCGCGGGTGGCAAAGTGGTACAGCACGGCAAACGGGTTGTGAGGGATCACCGGCGAATCGGTCCCGAGCGAGACGGGAACCCGCTCGGCGGCGTAGAGACCCACCGGCGTGGTCAGTGCCGCGCGCTCCGGCCCCCAGTAGTCCACGAGACTCGGCGCCGCAACGTACAGGTGGTGCTGCGCCGTGACGGTGAGGCCGAGCGCGCGGATGCGCTCGAAGTGGTCGGGGGCGGGGATGAAGCCGTGTTCGATCGTCCACCGCCGCTCCCGGATCGACGACCGGGCGTCGGCCTCTTCGTATGCGTCGAGGACCAGGTCGATCGCGGCGTCGCCCACCGCGTGGGTCGCGACGCGCCAACCGAGGGCGTTGAGTTCGTGGACGATCCCCCGAAAGACGTCGGTGGGCATGGTCTGGAGGCCGTGGAAGGTCCCGCCCCTGCCCCACGGCTCCTCGTACGGCTCCCGCATCCAGCCTCCTTCGAAGCCGCCATCGACGCCCAGCTTGACTCCCCCGACCGTCAGCAGTCCGGTACTGAAATCGGGCGGCACGCCCCACGACTCCACGGTCGCTCCCACCTCTTCCGGAGCCGTGCCCCGTATCCGGAAGAGGAATTCGATCCGCATCGGCAGCCGGTTTTCCTCGGCCAGCCGGCGATAGACTCCGAACTGTTCGGATGACCCCCCCGGGATGCGCAGCGAGGTCACACCCAGCGCGCTCATGGCGGTGAGCGACTCCAGTAGCCGCTGTGCCGGATCTCCACCGGGGTCGGCGGGCGGAAGCCGCACCGGATCCTTCGCCCGATCCACCAGCTCGCCGTTGAGGCGGCCATCGTCGTAGCGCCCGATCCGGCCGCCGGGGGGCGAGGCGGCATCTTCGCCGATTCCGAAGCGCGCCAGCGCGGCCGAGTTGAGGATGTACTCGTGTCCGCCGCGCACCACCACGACGGGATGGTCCGGGGCGCCCCGGTCGAGGTCGTCCCGCAGGGGGAGTCGCTGTTCGGCCAGCTGTCCCTCGTGCCAGTTGCTGTTCGTGACGACCAGGCCGCCCGGTTCGGTCTCCGCCGCCCGCGCCGCAATCGCACCGAGCACGTCGGCCATCGTGCGCGCCTCGGAAAGGTCGACGCCGGGGCCACCGCCCAGCGCGTGGAAGTGGTTGTCGGTGAGGCCGGGGACAACGGCACGGCCCTCCAGGCTGATGACCGTGGTCCCGTCGGTCCCGTACCGGTTGATCTCGTCGTCGCTGCCCGCGGCCACGACGCCATCGCGTATGGCCAGCGCCGTGACCGTTCCGTGCTCGCCGTCCAGCGTGTGAACGAGCCCGCCCACCAGGAGAAGGTCCGCCGAGTCGGCGGCAGGTACCGAGCAAGCGGCCATATACCCCGCGAGCACGGCTGCGAAACACGACGTCGCACGCGCCCGATTGGCCGCGGCCGGGGCGAACCCCGTCACCCCCGTCCCGCTCACCCCGCTTCGCTCCCGCGTCAGCCGTATCGCCCTTCGATGTAGTCCGCCGTCTCCTGGCACTCCGGCGCGAGGAACACTTCCTCCGTGCGCCCATGTTCGATAATGCGCCCCAGCAGCATGAAGACGCACTCGTCCGACGCCCGGCGCGCCTGCGCCATGTTGTGTGTCACCACGAGGATCGTGTACTCCCCTCGAAGCCGCCATATCATCTCCTCCACCGCCTCGGTTCCCGCGGGATCCAGCGCCGAACAGGGCTCGTCCATGAGGAGGACCTCGGGCTTCACGGGGAGCAGCCGGGCAATGCACAGCTTCTGCTGCTCCTCCAGCGACAGCCCGGTTGCGGGCTTGTCCAGGCGGTCCTTCACGGTGTCCCACAGGAGGACCTGGCGCAATGAAGACTCCAGGACTTCGTGTTCCTCGGCCGCGGTGATCTTGCGCAGCCGTGCCTCGTGGAGCCGGAAGCCGAAGAGCACATTCTCGCGGATCGAGATAGGCAAGGGATTGGGGCGCTGAAAGACCATGCCGATCTTCTTGCGCACCTGCACCAGTTCCACGTCGTCGCCGAAGATGTCGTTGCCGAGAACGGTCACGCTCCCCGTCGTGCGCACGTAGCCGAGCCGTTCGATGATGCGGTTGCAGGTGCGCAGCAAGGTGGTCTTGCCGCACCCGGAGGGTCCGATCATGGAGGTGATGATCCCCTGCTTCACCCCCAGATCCACATCGAACAGGGCCTGGAAGTCCCCGTACCAGAGGTTGAGGCCCCGGGTCTCGATGGCGTAGTCGCCGCGGCCGCCGTCAGCCATAGCGTCCCTCGATGTATCCCGTGGTGCGCTCGTCCTTCACCTTGCCTTCGAAGAGGTCCTCGGTCTCGCCGATCTCCACCAGGTCGCCCATCAGGAAGAATGCGGTGCGGTCCGCCAGCCGCCGCGCTTGCTGAACCAGGTTGGTCACCAACACGATCGTCAGCTCCGTGCGCAGCTCCCTGAGCACGTCTTCGATCCTCATCGTCGTCACCGGATCGACGGCAATCGAGAACTCGTCCAGCAACAGCAGCTCCGGCTCCTGGGCCAGGGCCCGCGCGATCGTGAGGCGCTGCTGCTGCCCGCCCGACAACAGGCTCCCCAGCGAGTCGAGGCGGTCCTTCACCTCGTCCCAGAGCGCGGCCCGGGTCAGGCATCGTTCGACCACCTCGTCCAGCTTCTCCTTCTGGCGGATCCCGCGGAGCCGCGGCGAGAACGCGACATTCTCATACACGGTCAGCGGAAGTCCCACCGGGAGCGGGAACACAACGCCGATCCGGCTGCGCAGCGCGTACTCGTTGCGCCAGTCGTTGATGTCCTTCCCGTTGATGCGGACGCTCCCCTGCACGTCCATTGCCGGATTGAAGGCGTCCATCCGGTTGAGCGCGCGCAGGAACGAAGTCTTGCCGCTGTTGGCGGGTCCGATGATCCCGAAGATCTCGTGCCTGTATACGTCCAGGTTGACACCGCTGAGCGCCGGCGTCCGGCTGTAGAAAACCGACAGGTCCCGGACCTGGACGATGGGGGACTCGTCGTAGCGGGGGCCGGCGGTGCCTTCGGTGCCCGCGGCCGCAGCGGGGCCTACCACTTCTTGAGCCCCCGGAGATAGACGCGGAAGCCGATCGAAACCGCGTTCATCAGCAGCACGATCGAGATCAGCACCAGAGCCACGCCGAAGGTGAGCTCTTCCGGAACACCGGTCTGCTGCGTCGCGATGAAGTAGAGGTGATACGACAGCGCCATGGTCTGGTCGAACACTCCCTGCGGCAGGAAGGCCACGTACGCGGCAGCTCCGGTGAACATGATCGGCGCCGTCTCGCCCGCCGTGCGCGAAACTTCGAGGATCACGCCGGTGAGAATGCCGCTGATGGAGTTGGGGAGCACGACCTTGCGGATGGTCTGCCAGCGCGTGGCCCCCATGTTCCAACACGCTTCCCTGAACGCCAGCGGCACGGCCTGAAGCGACTCGCGGGTGGCCACGATGACCACCGGTAGCGTCATGACGGCGAGGGTCAGGCTGGCGGCCAGGATGGAGGCCCCCATGTCGAAAAAGAGTACGAAAGCGCCGAAGCCGAAGAGCGCGTGAACGATCGAAGGCACGCCGGCCAGGTTGATGATGGCCAGATTGATGGCTCGGGTGAGGATGTTGTCCGGCGCGTATTCGCTCAGGTAGAGGGCCGCGGCCACGCCGACGGGCACGGAGGCGAGCAGCGCGACGACCACCAGCCAGATCGTCCCCACCAACGCCGGCAGGATGCCACCCGCCGTCATGTTGTTGGTGGGTGGCGTGAAGAGGAATTCCCACGAGATCGCCGGTCCGCCCTTGACGACCAGGGTGCCCACGATGATCAGGACCGGGATCACCAGAGCCACCGTCATCAGGAAAAACGCGGCCTTCGCCACCGCTTGCGAGCGGTAGCTCCGTCGGTTGAGGGCGGTGGCGCCAAACACGGACTACTTCTTCCTGATCCCGCGGACGACGAGGTCGGCCGTCAGGTTGATGATGAACGTCACCAGGAACAGGAAGATGCCCAGGGTGAAGAGGGCGCCCCAGTGATCCGATCCGTTGACGGTTTCACCGAGTTCGGCCGCGATCGTGGCGGTAAGTGCCCGCACCGAGTCGAAGGGGCTGGTGGGCAGGTTGATCGCGTGCCCCGAGGCCATGAGCACCGCCATGGTCTCGCCGAATCCCCTGCCGACTCCGAGGAGCACAGCCGCCAGCAACCCGTTCTTGCTGGCCGGAATCACCACCTTGAGAATGACCTCCCACCTCGTCGCCCCAAGCGCTTCCGCGGCCTCGCGGTAGGTATCGGGCACGGCCTTGAGCGCGTCCTCGGCGATCGTCGTCATGATCGGTGCCGCCATCAGCCCGAGGATCAGGCCGGCGTTCAGGACTCCCAGCCCCAGGGGCACGTCGAAGACCCGGATGATCAGCGGGTTCATGATCGACATGCCCACGAACCCCCAAACCACCGACGGAATCGCCGCGAGCATCTCCACGAGCACCTTCAACACCTCTCGGGTCTTCCCCGTGGCGAACTCGCCGATGTAGAGAGCGGCGCCCAGAGACAACGGGACCGAGAAGAGCATCGCGAAGCCGGTCACGCTGGCCGTACCCACCATCAGGGCGAGCGCCCCGTAGGTCGGGTTGTTGGAGGTGGGGCGCCAGGCGATAGAGGTGAAGAACTCGCCCAGGTCGAGGGACCCGAAGACGAAATCAAGGCCCTCTTTGGTCACGAAGACGAAGATCCCGACGATGAAGATGATCGCCGAGATCCCGCCGACGAAGACGAGAATGCGGGCTACCCGATCCACGTGCCACGCCAGGTCCCTGCGGTCCATGGCGTGCGGCGTCGCCACGGTCGCCGATCGATCCGGAGGCGTCACTCGTCGTCCCGCACCCCTAGGGTCGTCATCAGGTCGCGAATTCGGTCCATCAGTTCGCGGTAGACAAGTTCGGCTTCCGAATCGGCGTTGATGCCGCTTTCCTCGAGATCCCACTGCAGAGCCGCGGAGCGGTAGGGCACGTCAAAGTGCTCCGATGGATCCACGCCGATCCCCACGACAACGTGATAGTGACGGGCGACATCGAGAGCGTCGTCAAAGGAAAGGGGCTCGTCGTCCGTCGGCAACAAGATACCCCGGCGCCGGAGGAACTCCAGCAGCTTCGGGTCGAACTCGTCGACGGGATTCATCCCGGCGGAGCCGAAGCGTCCCGCTTGCGGATAACTCGCCGCCGCCGCCACCTCCGCCAGTTTGCTGGTCACTGCGTGGTCGCCATCGAGGAAGAGAATCCGGAAACGCTTCCGTTCCTTGCGCTGGCCCGTCACCGCGAACAGGGTCATCTCGGTCGCGTTGTCCGCCTGCTCGGCGGCGCGCTGGAGGAGCCGGAACACGAGCAGGGCCCCGAACAGGTCCCGCACCCGCTGCGGATCGGATTCGGCGGCACTGGTGAGGACCTCGAAGGAGTAGGGGTAGATCGCCGCCGTCTGCGACGCGATCCCCCGGGCGACCCGCGCCAGGTCGGGGTCACCATCCAGGAACGCCGCCATCGAAGCCCCCAGCGCCTTGCCGGCCTGCTCCCCCATCATTCCGATGTTGTGGCGAACGGTTTCGGGGAGTTCCGATTCCATCTGGCGCGCTACCCGGCATATCGTCACCGCGTAGTCGCCCGTCCGCTCGAGAGCCACCGCCAGGCGAAGTACCGCGGAGACGTACCGCAGGTGGCTCCCGCCGGGGAGGTGACGAGCCACGAACAGATGGCACAGATGATCGAGATCCCGGATGGCCCGGTTCACCGCCCGATCCTTGATCACGGTCTCGTTGGCCAGACGCCGGTCGAGGCTGAGAACGGACTGGACGCCGTGCCTGAGGTTGTCCTCGACGGACTCCACGATCATCCGCAATCGTGATCGGATGGCGAGAAGGTCCGCCTCCAGGCGCTTGTCGTAGAGGCTCAAACGCACTCCAGTTCGGCAACGGGTGCGTATCCGCGCTCAAGGATCAGGCACTGGCCGTCCGTGGACAGGATCCAGTTCATGTACTCCTCGACCGCGCCCTGTGGCTGACCGGCGGTGTACATGATCAAGGGACGGGCGATGGGGTAGCTTCCGTCAACGGCTGTGGTGATGGACGGCGCAACGCAGGGTCCGCCCTCTTCAGCGGAGATGCAAGGCATCTTCACATGCTCGGTGGCGTACGCCAGACCGCTGTAGCCGATCGCACACGGCGTGTTCTCCACCAGGTCGACGACGTCCTTGGAGCCGTGCATGTCCCGTGATCCGAGTCTGTACTCCAGGTCGTCCCCGAGCACTGTCTCCTTGAAGTAGACGTAGGTTCCCGAGTTGTTCTGCCGGCTGACCAGGACGATCTCGTCGGAGTCGCACCCCGGAACGGCAACGCCCATATCCGACCACGACTCGACGGAGCCTCCGTCGCCGTAGACGGCCCGCAGCTGGGCCAGGCTGAGGCTGGTGATGGGGTTGTCGGCATGGAGGTAGACCGCCAGGGCATCGAAACCGACGACGAACTCCACGGGCTCGACACCGTTCTCCCGGGCCAGGCCTATCTCCGCGTCGCGCATCTTGCGAGACGCGTTGGCGATGTCCACCGTGCCGTTGATCATGGCCGAAATACCGGTCCCGGATCCGCCTCCGGTGACGGCCACCGCCACGCTCGGGTTTATCGCGCCGTAGGCTTCGGCCCATGCCTGGGCCACGTTCAGCAACGTGTCCGAGCCCTTGTTCTGGATAACAGCCCGCTGGACGCGGTCAGCACCACCTCCGCACGCAACGATCGCAAGGGCCAACAGGGGGACGACTCGCTTCATTGTCTTCTCGCTCCTTCGTCTGATTGAACCAAAGTGGGATTGTAGCGGTCATATGTCACGGCACCGTAACCATCCAATGACGGCCCGGTACCAGGGCGCGGGCCCCCGCGACGGGCCCGACCGAAGTCAGTAATACAGATAGGTCTGCAACTTGAAGGACAACTCCCTGGCGGACGATCCGGGATCGTAGATGTCGAGGTTGACTCCGATACGGTTCTTTCCCGCGACGTACAGAAAGACGCCGGGTGTGAGGAGCAGTGCGGTATCGTTCATTGCCCCGCGGTCCGGATCTCCCCAGCTCACGCGCGCCATGGGTTCGACACCCGCGAAGGCGTCCCCCTCCAGCGCAACGTAGCGGCTCATGATCGCCTGGGCGGTCAGGAAACGCGGGATCTCGCTCCCCGCCGGTGCCTCCAACCGCCAGTTCGCACCCCCGATCAACCCGATCTGAAGGTGAGTGCCTCTCCGGAAGCCACCGAAATCCAGGTCGGCGCCGTATGCGGTGGCAGCTCCCGTGTCGCCGTCCCCGCGGACGAAGTCGTGCCGGGACACGTTGCCCGAAAGCGAGACACCGTCCGTCATCCTGACCGAGATGCGCCCCGCCAGCGATTTCCCCGAATTCTCGTCGCTCCCCGCGGTGCCCGTCCCGTTGGTCAGCGTGGCCATGTAGGAGAGCCGGTCACCGATGGCACCATCGGCCTTGAACCCGATGTCACGATCCGAGTACGCGAGCTTCTCCGTGAACCGGCTGAGAGCACAGGTTCCGCCCGGACCGGCGCAGCTGCTGCCTCCGTTGATTCTTCCGGTCCTCTCGACCACGACGATGTCCGTGGAGCTGTCGAGTTGAAAGATGTCGAAGGCGCGCTTGAACTGGCCGGCGGAAATCCGAAAACCCGGGTGGATATTCAGCCGGAAGTAGGCATCCTTGAGTTCGAGTTCGCCACCGCCGAAGTCGGGCTGTACCCGCCCAACGAGCAGGTCCGACACGGAAACATCGATGGTCAACCGCGCCCGCCTGGTGAAGAAATCGGTGGACTTGCCGTCTTCGGCCGAACTGGTGGCGAACTGGGAGTGGAGACGGCCTCCGAACCGCACCTCCGCGGCGCGGGCGGTGATGTCCGTCTGTCCCTGCAGGGCCTCCGTCCCGCCCATCGCGAGAAGCAGGACGGCACCGACCATACGGGTATTGATCAACGGTCCGGGACTCCTTGACTGTGGAAGGCAATCATGTGGGTCCGTAAAGGCGGGGCACGCCCCGCCACACGAGGAACGAGTCCCATCAGAGTCGATCCGTGTAACGAATACGCTACCGAAAGTGGACGAATCGGTAACGCATGCCGCGTCCCGTCACGGGGACGTCACGGAACGGGGCCGCAACCCCGCTACTCCTCCTCTTCGCTCCCGACGGCCCGTTTCAGCACCTTCCGGATGTCGAGGCCGAGCACCGACGCCAGCCCCTCCATCGTGCCGTAGGCCCCCTTCACGCGCTGGTTGAGCGCGTTGGACACACCCTCGCCGTGGCCGCCGTCCATCACCACGACCCGGTCGATATCCACGCCCTCCACCGCTCCCACAGCGATCTCCAGCAGCTCGGGCAGCTTCTCGGCTATGAACACCGCGAACGCCGCCTCTCCACCGGCCCCCACCTCCCCGTAGAGCCGCCTGAGTACCTCCACCTGGGCCTTTCCGCGCTCCAGAATCGGCGCGGCTTCAGCCTCCGCCCTCGCGAACGCGGCCATCTTCTCCGCCTTGGCGGGCTCGACCACATCTGCCCGGAGGCGCTGCTCCTCCTTCTCGACGCGCTTCATTTCGAGCACCTTCTCGGCTTCGACCTCCGCTTCCTGGGCCTTCACGCGGGCGACCTTCTCCGCGGTCTCTCCCTCACGGTCCAGCTCCGCCTGCCGCACACGCAGCGCGTTGCGCGCCTCGGCAATCTTGATCGCCGCCCCTGCTTCCCGCACCTCGGCCCGGCGTCCGGCCTCCGCCTGGGCCTCGCGCGTGTCGGCCCGCTTCCGGGCTTCCGCGATCTCGGCCTGGCGAATCGCCTCGGCCGACTTCTCGCGACCGATCGCGGCCAGGTAGCCCCGCTCGTCGCTCACATTCTGGATCTTGAGCACATCGAGGTGGAAGCCCAGCGAAGCGAGGTCCTCGCCAGCGTCCTCCGACAGAGCCTTGGCAAAGCCCAGCCGGTCCTCGTTGACGGCTTCGGGGGTCAGGGTCGCCAGCACTCCACGCAGGTTGCCGGTCAGCGTGTCCTGCGCCAGCGCCTTGATCTCGTCCTCGGTCTTCCCGAGGAGTCGCTCGACCGCGTTGTTGAAGACCCACTCGGGCTCGGAGGCGATCTTGACGTTGGCGATCGCTTCGACGTTGAGGGGGATGTTCCCCTTGGAGAAGGCATTGTTCACCGAGACCTCGATGGGGATGGTCTCGAGGTTCATGTGCTGCACCGTCTCGATGATCGGCACGCGGAAGACGCGCCCGCCGGAGATGGAGCGGTATCCTACCCGCTGACCATCCGCCAGCAGGCGGTTCCGGCCTGTGAGCACGGCAGCCCGGTTGGGCGGCGTGATGACGATGAGACTCTTGATGGTCGCCACCAGCACGACCACCACGATGACAAGTACGACGCCCGCTATCAGGGCCGCGAATGGGGTCACCTGGGACCTCCTGTTGTTGTGGGGCTCGCGCCCCTGTGTTGGCTCATTCTTCCAGCAGCTTCGGACCCACCGGGCTCACGGACGCGATGCCGTCCTCCATGTCGACCACGACGACCGGGTGCCCGGCGCCGAGCGCCTCGGTATCCGCGGAGCCTTCGGCAAGCCTTGCCCGGATCCGGACGCGGCGGTCTCCCCGCCTCACGGTGACGGTCCCCGAACTGCCCGGCACGATCTCGAGCGATACCTCGCCCGTCAGTCCGACGAAGGAGTCTTCCCCGCGAAGAGCGCCCGTCTCCGTGCGCTTGAGGTACCCGAAAACCGCACTGATCAGCGCTCCCGACGCCAATCCGGTTCCGCCGGCGATCAACGCCGTCAACCCGGGCCGGCTCCCGGCCAGAAGCAGATGGAGCATGGTTCCGGCGGCACCAAACCCGAAGAGGGCATTGATGATCGAGCGGACGGAAAAGAGCTGCGCGATCCCTATTCCGTGGAAGTCCGTGTCCACATCGCCGCCCACATCCACATCCGTGTCGACGTCCACGTCTCCCTCGAGAAAGTCACCGAAGAAGGAAAGGGCGAGGAAGCCGCCGCCGACTGCCAGGGAGAAGATGTAGGCTGCGAGCATCGCGGCGCTCCTCTTGCGTGGTTGCTACTTTTCTACGTCTTGTCCACAGGTCATGTTCACCCGTCACACCATCGGCAAGGTACCTTGCGCTACCGGCTGCCGACACCCACCCAGCACCTGGAGTTGTGCCTTGAACGCCCGTCTTGTGAGCCAGGCAGGAGCGGCCTTGCTGGTCGCCTCGACCTCGTTTCTCCTCGCGTCGGCGAGCGCCGCCGGCCAGCAGGGAGCAATCAACGGGGAGTGGCGCTTCTACGGGGGTGACCCGGGCAGCACCCGCTACGCGCCCCTTGATCAGATCGACGGCGACAACGTGAACTCCCTGGAGGTTGCGTGGCGCTGGACGGCAGCCAACTTCGGTCCGGCTCCGGAGTACAACTACCGCACCACGCCGCTCATGGTCGGGGGCGTCCTGTATGCCACGGCGGGATACCGTCGCACGGTCGTGGCCATCGACGCGGGTACCGGCGAAACCCTGTGGACCTACAGAATGGACGAGGGGGACCGGTCGGCCCCGAGACGGAATTCGGGCAGGGGCGTCGCCTACTGGGAGGCGCCGGACACGGGTCCGCGCATCTTCGTGGTGACGCCGGGCTTCCACCTGGTTGCGCTGGATGCCGCCTCGGGGAGGCCGGTCGCGGACTTCGGAGACCACGGCGTGATCGACCTTCGCACGGGCCTGGGCCGCGACCTTGACCTGGTGCGCGCGCCAATCGGGTCCAGCTCACCGCCAATCGTCGTGGACGGGGTCGTCGTGGTCGGCTCGGCCCTGCCCTCGGGCGGTGCGCCCCGCTCCCGAGCGATGCCCCCCGGGCACGTGCGCGGCTTCGACGCCGTCACGGGCGAGCTTCGCTGGATCTTCCACACCATTCCCCAGCCGGGCGACTTCGGAAACGAAACCTGGGAAGACGGCTCCTGGGCGTACACGGGCAACGCCGCCGTGTGGACCGCGCTGAGCGCCGACCCCGCGCTGGGGTACGTCTACCTGCCCGTCGAGGCGGGCACGGGCGACTACTACGGTGGCCACCGCCCCGGCGACAACCTCTTCTCGCAGAGCCTGGTCGCGCTGAATGCCGCCACCGGGGAGCGGGTATGGCACTACCAGACCGTCCACCACGGGATCTGGGACTACGATCCCCCCGCAGCCCCGATCCTGGTGGACCTGGTCGTTGACGGGCGCCGGATCGAGGCCGTCGCGCTGATCACCAAGCAGACCTTCACCTTCGTCCTGGACCGGAGAACGGGGGAACCCGTGTGGCCCATCGAGGAGCGGCCCGTCGAGCAGACGACCGTTCCCGGGGAGCGCACCGCCCCCACCCAGCCCTTCCCCACCCGGCCTCCGCCCTACGACCGTCAGGGCGTGGATCCCGCCGACCTCATCGATTTCACTCCCGAGCTGAGGGCACAGGCCGAGGAGATCCTCGCGCAGCTGCACTACGGCCCCCTGTACACGCCCCCGACCGTGCCCGTGGAGGGAGGCACCCAGGGCACCCTCATGGTGCCCGGGTCGCTGGGAGGCGCCAACTGGCCGGGTGGCGCGGTGGACCCGGAGTCCGGGTACCTGTACGTGCAGTCGGCCACCGCACCGAGCGTCATCGCGCTCGTCAGCGAGCCCGAGGTCTCCGACATGGACTACATCCGGGGCGGCGGTCTGCGGCTGCGCGGCGGCGGTGGCCCCCAGGGCCTCCCCCTCTTCAAGCCGCCGTGGGGCAGGGTCACGGCGATCGACCTGAACGCCGGCGCGATCGCGTGGCAGGTCCCCAACGGCGAAGCGCCCGAGTACGTGAAGAACCACCCCGCGCTGGAGGGCATCGATGTCGGGAGGACCGGGAGGCCGGACCGGGGCGGCGTCCTCGTGACCCGTACACTGCTCTTCGCCGGCGAGGGCGGCGGGATGTTCGCCGCGGCAGGGTCGGGCGGGAACAAGCTGCGCGCCCACGACAAGGCGACCGGCGAGGTGGTGGCCGAGTTCGAGCTGCCGGCGAATCAGACCGGACTGCCCATGACCTACATGCACGAAGGGCGGCAGTTCATCGTGGTGGCGGTGGGGGCGCGGGGGCACGCCGGCGAGCTGGTCGCGCTGGCGTTGCCGGAGTAGCCGCCGATGACACGTCCAACCCATATCCCGGACGTCCTGCGGGCCGGAGCCGAGGACGCCGTCGCCCTGTCCGCGCCGGGCCGGCCCGACCTCACCTACCGTGCCCTTCGCCGACACGTCGAACAGACCGTCGCCGGGCTGAACGAGCGCGGGATCGGGCGGGGCGACCGTGTGGCCATCGTGCTCCCCAACGGACCCGAGATGGCCAGCGCCTTCGTCTCGATTGCAGCAGGCGCCGCCACCGCGCCGCTCAATCCGGCGTACAAGCAGCCCGAGTTCGAGTTCTACCTGGCGGATCTGGGGGCCAGGGCGGTGGTGCTCGCCGAAGGGGACGACACGCCCGCCCGGGCCGCCGCCGCCACGCTCGGAGTGCCGGTGCTTGAGACCAGGGCGAACAGCGACGACCCCGCGGGAACGTTCCGGTTCGTGACGGAGCCTCGCGGGGCCCCCGCCGCCCGCCCGGGCATGGCGGAGCCCGACGACGTCGCGCTGGTCCTTCACACCTCCGGCACGACCTCGCGCCCGAAGATCGTGCCCCTGCTCCACCGCAACGTGTGTGCGACCGCCGCGAACATCCGCCGGACGCTTCGGCTCGAGTCCACCGACCGGTGCATGAACATGATGCCGCTCTTTCACATTCACGGACTCATGGCGTGCGTCCTGTCCACCCTGCATGCGGGCGCAAGCGTGTACTGCGCGCCAGGATTCAGCGCTCTGAAGGTTTTCGCGTGGTTCGCCGACTGCGTCCCCACGTGGTATTCCGCGGTCCCCACCATGCACCAGGCGATCGTGGCGCGGGCCCCCCGCAACGCCGCGGTCGTCGAGCGCATGAACCTCCGCTTCATCCGCTCATCCTCCGCGGCGCTGCCCACGCGCGTCATGGCCGAACTGGAGGACCTCTTCGCGGCTCCCGTGGTCGAGGCCTACGCGATGACCGAGGCCGCGCACCAGATGACGTGCAACCCCCTGCCCCCCGCGCCCCGCAAGCCCGGCACGGTGGGCATCGCCGCGGGCCCCGACGTCTCGGTCATGGACGCCGCCGGCAACCTCCTCGCACCGGGCGAGGAAGGCGAGATCGTCATCCGGGGGCCGAACGTCACCCCCGGCTACGAGAACAACGAGGCAGCGAACGCGGAAGCCTTCACGGGGGGGTGGTTCCGCACCGGCGATCAGGGTTTCCGCGACGAGGACGGGTACTTCACGATCACGGGGCGCCTGAAGGAGATCATCAACCGGGGCGGGGAGAAGATCTCCCCACGGGAAGTGGACGAGGTGCTGATGGACCACCCGGCGGTGCAGCAGGTGGTCACCTTCGCCATGCCGCACCGGAAGCTGGGCGAAGAGGTGGCCGCCGCCGTGGTGCTGCGGGAGGGGGCGGCGGCCGAGCCGGGCGACATTCGCGACTTCGCGTCGGGACGCCTCGCCGGGTTCAAGGTGCCGCGCAAGGTGGTGATCCTGGACGAGATCCCGAAGGGCCCGACGGGCAAGCTGCGCAGGATCGGTCTGGCGGATCAGCTGGGTTTGGCGTGAGGGTGGCACACGTCCGATGAAGGTCGCCATCTATGGTGCCGGGGCCACCGGCGGATACCTGGGCGTGAAGCTGGCGCTGGCCGGCGTCGACACCACGTTGATCGCGCGGGGACCTCACCTTGAAGCCATGCAGCACAGCGGCGTGCGGCTGCTGATCGACGGAGGCGAGCTGGTCGCGCACCCCTTCTGCACCGGCGATCCCGCCGAAGCCGGCCCGCAGGACTACGTCATCATCACCCTGAAGGCGCACTCGGCCACAAAAGTCGTTGACGCCATGCAGCCCCTGCTGGGACCCGATACGGCCGTCGTCACCGCCCAGAACGGCGTGCCCTGGTGGTACTTCCACAAGGCCGGCGGTCAGTGGGAGGGCCTGAAGCTGGACAGCGTGGACCCGGGGGGGCGCCAGTGGGAGGGGATCGGCCCGGAGCGGGCCATCGGCTGCGTGGTGTACGTGGCGACGGAGCTCGCCGAGCCGGGCGTGATACGCCACCTGTACGGGAACCGCTTCACCCTGGGTGAGCCTTCGGGAGAGAAGAGTCCGCGCGTCAGGGCGCTCAGCCGCATGCTCGCCGGGGCGGGGGTCAGGGCGCCCGTCCGCTCGATCCGGCAGGAGATATGGCTGAAGCTGTGGGGCAACGTCTCCTTCAACCCGATCAGCGCCCTCACCCTGGCCACCCTCGACAAGGTGGCCACCGAAGCGGGGACGCGGGCCGTCGCCCGGGGCATGATGACCGAGACCCGGGAGATCGCCGAGGCGCTGGGCATCCGCTTCCGCATCGGCCTTGAGCGGCGGATCGACGGGGCCGCCGCGGTGGGCGCCCACCGGACGTCCATGCTGCAGGACCTGGAAAAGGGCCGCGCCATGGAGATCGACGCGCTGGTCACCTCGGTGCAGGAACTGGGCCGTCTGGTCGGGGTGGCGACGCCGACGATCGACCTCGTGCTGGCCCTGGTGCGCCAGCGGGCTCAGGTGGCGGGGCTGTACCCGAGCCTCAACCCCCGAACAGTGTGATTCCGAACACCCGCGCCGCGATCAGGATCAGGCTCAACCCGGTGAACACCACGATGCTGACCACCGTGAACACCCGCGCGAACGCCGACGGGTAGAAGTGCGGGTCGTCCTTCGGGATCACCTTGAGGCAGTAATAGAAGTTCAGGCAGAAGATCACCGGAGCCACGAAGTAGGCCAGCGCCGACGCGACCAGCACCAGAAACACCGGCCGGGGCACCCCGGCGATCAGCACGACCGAGGCGATCAGCGAAAACAACATCGTCGCCCGGTAGATGTTGTATTCGGAACACCAGCGGCGCCGGTGCTCGGGGGTGAGCTGGTCCGCCGCGGTACCCTCCAGCGCCGCGGTCGGCCGGAAGAGGTTGCGCGCGCAGGCACCGACGATCCTGGGCCAGCCGTCGAAGTAGTTGAAGGCGGTCGAAAAGGTCGCGGCGAAGGCGCCGATCATGAAGATCGTCATCATCCAGGGGCCGACGCTCTCCGTGAAGATCCCCGCGATCTCGCCCATCACGGCCCGCCCCTCGACGGGGCTCGGATAGAGCCAAACGGCGGACAGCAGCACGAAGATCGTCGCGATGATGAACGACACCACGTGGCCGAGGCGGAAGTCCCACAGGCTGATCCGGAAGCAGCGGCGGCTGTACTCGACGGCCCGCTCCGGGAGTCGCCGCACGTCGACGGTGAGGTCTTCGAGCCTTGGTGCAAACGCGTTGAACGTGCCGGCCAGACCCGCCTGCTCAAGCCTTCCCCGAATCCTGGACATCCCGGCCCGCTTGGCCTTCCCCCATTCGGAAGCCTGGAGCGATACATCGATGCCCGTGGGCAGCAGCCCCAGGAAACCCGCGATGACCAGCCACGAACCCTCGGGAGCGTCGAAGATCAGGAAGTGGCTGAGCTCGCCGATCGGGGCGGGCCGCACGAAGTACACCACGACGGCGGAAACGAAGAGCAGTCCGCCCGCGATCTTGGCCCCGGCTTCGAGCGCGGCGTACCGTCCCCGCAACAGGATCAGCACCGACGCGACGCCGAGTATCGCCGCCCACCCCGCAAGCGGAACCGGCAGGCCCATGCTCGCAGAGAACAGGTAGTAGAAGACCGCCGCCGCCGCGATGAGCCGGCCCGCCTGGCCGATCGCGCACTGGATGACGGTCGTGACGAGCACGTACCAGACGGGGAGCTTTTTCCACGCGGTTGCGTACGCAGCCATCATGCTCATGCCGGTCGCGTTCGTGAACCGGAAGGCCAGCTCGAAGCCGTAGTACTTGAAGACGTAAGCCACCGGAATGCACCAGAGCAGCGCGTACTCGAAGCGCCCACCCGCCGTCGGGGCCGTCACCAGGTGGCTGGTCCCGATCCCGGTCATCATGAGGATCATCCCGGGCCCGAATTGGCGCAGCAGGCTGCGCGGGCTCATGTCGGGGATCTTCAAATCGTCGAAGGTGGGGGATGGGCGGTCGGCCATTCGGCGTCTCCGGAGGGAACGGTCACGTTGCGCTGCCGCAGAGAAGAGTACGGAGTGGGGTGGGTGCGGGCAAAACGGGGCGCCCGCGGCACGTGACCGACTGTCACCCGCACCATCCGACTCCCCTCCCGGCTCCCTTCCCCGTACCACCCCCGCGGGATAGATTGGGATCAGGTCCCCGGGGCGGATGCGGAGTCACCCTCCGTTGCCCCCTGTAGCCGCACTGCCGCCCTTGATGAAACCAACCGACACCACAGACCCGCGCCACTACCACCGCGTCGTCGACTGCCAGTGGGGATGCCCGGCGCACACCAACGTCCCCGAGTACATCCGGCTCATCGCCAACGGGCAGTACACCGAGTCGTACCTCCTCAACCGGAAGTCCAACATCTTCCCCGGGATCCTGGGCAGGACCTGCGACCGCCCCTGCGAACCGGTCTGCCGGCGGGGGCGGCTGGGGGGACCGGGTGGGCGGGGGGGGGGGGCGGGGGGGGGAGCCAGTGGCGATCTGCCGGCTGAAACGGGTGGCCTCCGATCTCAGGGACGACATCCGCCCCTTCCTGCCGGACATTCCCGAAGAGAAGAACGGGAAGCGGATCGCGTGCGTCGGGGCCGGAGCCGCCTCGCTCACCGTCGCCAACGACCTCATGCCGCTGGGGTACGAGGTCACGATCTTCGAGAAGCTGGCGGCGCCGGGCGGTCTGATGTGGACGAACATCCCGGAGTTCAGGCTTCCGGCCAAGGTCCTGTGGGAAGAGATCGAGTACATCACCGACATGGGGGTGGACCTGCGCCTCAACAGTCCGGTCGACAGTCTGGCCGCACTTCTTGAAGAAGACTACGACGCCGTCTTCATCGGCTCCGGGGCGCCCAAGGGCAAGGAACTCAACCTTCCCGGGCGCTGGGATTCGGAGCAGGTGCACATCGGGATCGACTGGCTGGAATCGGTACGCTTCGGCCACGTCGAAAGCTGCGGGGACCGGGTGCTCGTGATCGGCGTGGGCAACACCGCGATGGACTGCTGCCGCACGGCCCAGCGACTCGGAGCCAGCGATGTGAAGGTGATGGCGCGCAAGACCAAGCCCCACTTCAAGGCGTCCCCGTGGGAGCTGGAGGACGCGATCGAGGAGCAGGTGGAGATCCTGGAGAACCACTCCCCGTCGAAGTTCATCGTCGAAGACGGCCAGGTGAAGGGCATGGTCTTCGACCTGGTCTCCTGGCATGAGGGCGAGGGCGGCCGGCTCAAGGCCGAGGTGCACGACAGCAAGGTGATCGAGTGCGATGAGGTCATCCTGGCCATCGGGCAGGACACGGCCTTCCCGTGGATCGAACGCGACATCGGGATCGACTTCAACAACTGGGACATGCCGATCGTCGACAAGACCACCTTCATGACCTCGCGCACCGGCGTGTTCATGGGCGGGGATGCGGCGTGGGGGCCCGAAAACATCATCTGGGCGGTCGAGCACGGCCATCAGGCGGCCATCTCGATACACGCATACTGCCACGGCGAGTCGCTCACCGACCGTCCGGCGGAGGGGATGAACCTGGTCAGCCAGAAGATGGGGCTGCACGAGTGGACGTATTCCAACGACTACGACGAGGCCGAGCGCGTGAAGATGCGTCACGTCGACCTCCAGGAACGCTTCAAGCGGCTGGACATCGAGGTGGAAGAGGGCTTCGACATCGAGCAGTCGCTGACCGAGGTCGAGCGCTGCCTGAATTGTGATGCGCAGACCCACTTCGAGACGGACCTCTGCATCGAATGCGACGCCTGCATCGACATCTGTCCGCTGGACTGCCTGACCATCACGCACAACGGGCCCGAAGAAGAGCTCACCGGGCGGCTGACGGCGCCGCTTCTCAACCCCGAGGAGCCCCTCTTCATCTCGGAAGACCTGCCCCAGACCGGCAGGATCATGGTCAAGGACGAGGACCTCTGCATTCACTGCGGCCTCTGTGCCGAGCGGTGCCCCACGGCGGCCTGGGACATGCGCAAGTCGGACCTGCTGATTCCGTACGCGGGGCTCGACGCGGGCGAAGTCCACCCGGGCATGTCCATCATGGACCTGGCCGGGGCCGGAGCGCGCTGATGGCCCTCGACACGCAGGTGCTCGTAAACGGCGGGCCGCCGGCGACCGCGTCGCGCGTCAACGACCTCGCCTTCAAGATCGGAACCGTGAACGGCACCGGGTCGGCCAGCGCAAACGGGCTGCTGCGAAGCGCGATCTTCCGCATGGGGATCCCCGTTTCGGGCAAGAACCTGTTCCCTTCGAACATCCAGGGGCTGCCCACCTGGTACGAGATCCGGGCGAACAGGGACGGGCACACCGCGCGGACGGCGCGCTTCGACCTCATCGTGGCAATGAATCCGGCGACGTATGCCCGTGACGTCGAGGAAGTCACGACGGGCGGCTGGGTCATGCACGACTCGAGCTGGCCCCTGCCCCGCGATCTGAACCGAGACGACGTGCACTTCCTGGGCGTCCCCCTGGCGAAGATGACGGTGGACAACTTCGAGGGATCGCGCGTCCGGATCCTCATGAAGAACATCTGCTACGTGGGGGCCCTGGCCGCGCTGCTGGACATCGACATGGAGATCGTGCGCGGCCTGCTGAAGGAGACCTTCGCGGCCAAGGCGAAGCTGCTGGACGCCAACTTCCTCGCGATCGATCTGGGCTACGACTACGCCCGCGAGCACTTCGACTGCCCCCTGCCGGTGCACCTGGCGCCGATGGACGGGAACGAGGATTCGATCGTCATCGACGGCAACACCGCCGCCGCGCTGGGGTGCGTCTATGCAGGGGCGACGGTGGCCGCGTGGTACCCGATCACCCCGTCCACCTCGCTGGTCGACGCCTTCACCGCCTTTTGCAACCGGTTCCGCAAGGACCCCGAGACCGGCAGGAACCGGTTCGCCATCGTCCAGGCCGAGGATGAGCTGGCGGCGGCGGGCATGGTCCTCGGCGCAAGCTGGGCCGGGGCGCGGTCCTTCACCTCGACCAGCGGCCCGGGGCTCTCGCTGATGAGCGAGTTCATCGGGCTTGCCTACTATGCCGAGATTCCGGCCGTCTTCTTCGACGTGCAGAGGGTCGGCCCGTCCACGGGAATGCCCACGAGGACGCAGCAGGGGGACATCCAGTTCGCGGCCTACGCCTCGCACGGGGACACGAAGCACATCGTGCTGTTCCCCTGCGACCCGCGGGAGTGCTTCGACTTCGCCGTCAAGGTCTTCGACCTGGCGGACCGGTTCCAGACACCCGTGTTCGTGCTGACGGATCTGGACATCGGCATGAACGATTGGGCCGTGCCGAAGCTGGAATGGGACGACTCCTACAGGCCGGACCGGGGCAAGGTGCTCTCGGCGGAGGACCTTGAAGAGGCGTCGGGCGCCTTTCGCCGCTACCTGGACGTGGACGGCGACGGGATTGCCGCGCGCACCCTGCCGGGCGTCCACCCGGACGGGGCGTTCCTGACGCGGGGTTCCGGGCACGACAGGTACGGGAACTACACGGAGGACTCGGAGCCCTACGCCGATGTGCTGGCCCGGATCGGCCGCAAGATCGAGGGCGCGGCACCCCACCTGCCGGCCCCCGAGGTGCGGTTGCGGGAAGGCGCGACCATCGGGTTGCTGACGGTGGGCGGCTGCCGGGGCGCGGTGCTGGAAGCCGTGGATGAGCTCGCCGAACAGGGGGTCGATGTGGACTATATGCGCGTGCGGGCGTTCCCCTTCCACCCGGACGTCGAAGAATTCCTCATGGACCACGACGTCAACTTCGTCGTGGAGCAGAACCGGGACGGACAGTTGCGCAAGCTCCTTATCACCGAGACCCGGGTTGACAAGGACCGGCTCGCGTCGATCCTCTACTACGGGGGCTACCCCATGAGCTGCCATCATGTGATCGACGGCCTTGCTTCGACATGACCCACATTGCCAAGCCGCGCATTCACCACCCGGGTCTCGCCCGGAACCGTCTCGGGCTGACCCGCCGCGACTACGAAGGGCCCATGTCGACCCTCTGCGCCGGGTGCGGCCACGACTCGATCACCGCGGCGATCATCGAGGCTTTCTGGGAGCTGGAGATTGCGCCGCACCAGGTCGCAAAGATGTCCGGCATCGGCTGCAGCGGGAAGACGCCGACCTATTTCCTGAAGGAAGCACACGGCTTCAACGGCGTGCACGGCCGCATGCCGGCGGTTACTACCGGCGCGCACGCCGCCAACCACGAACTCGTGTGCATCGGCGTCTCGGGCGACGGTGACAGCCTTTCGATCGGCCTGGGCCAGTTTGCCCACGCCATGCGGCGCAACATCGACATGCTCTACATCATCGAGAACAATGGCGTCTACGGCCTGACCAAGGGGCAGTTCTCGGCCTCGGCCGACTACGGCACGAAGGCGAAGCGGGGCGAGGTGAACCGGGAACACCCCATCGACCCGGTCCTGCTGGCGCTGAATCTGGGTGCGAGCTTCGTGGCCCGGAGCTTTTCGGGCGACAAGGCGCAGCTCGTTCCCATCATCAAGGGAGGACTACGGCACCAGGGCTTCGCCATGGTCGACATCATTTCGCCCTGCGTGACCTTCAACGATCACCGCGGCTCGACCAAGAGCTACGAGTACACCCGCGACCACTACAACGAGCTCGTGCAGGCCGACTTCGTCCCGCCGGCGCAGGAGATCACGGCGAGCTACGAAGCGGGGGACGTACGCACGGTGACGATGCACGACGGGAGCCGGATGCGCTTCCGCAAGGTGCCCGAGGACTACGACCCGCAGGACCGCGACCAGGTCTACGCCTACATCCGGGACCGCCAGCGGGCCGGCGAGATCGCGACCGGGCTGCTGTACCTGGAGGAAGTGCCGCCGGACGGAGAGGGGACGCACTTCCACGGCATCCAGGGCACGGTGGACGAGCCGCTTGTCAACTATCCGTTCGAGGAACTGTGTCCGGGGGCGGAGGCGCTCGAGGAGTTGCAGAGGCGGTTTCGGTAGCTCACCGCCACCATCTCCATCTCGCGGTCAGCGCCGGGAGCGGACTTCTTCAACTCGCCTCGCTCGAACTTCTCCAGGCTTTCCCGCTCCCCGGAATTCAGCTGGTCGCTCACGATGACCTCCTCTTCTGATAGTCCCGCGTCACGAACGGTACCCTACCACCCCATCCCCCCACAGCCTCTCCAGGAACCTCTCCCACGGCAGGATCCAGATCCCGTCGTCCGTCCGCCGCGAGGCACTCTCGTTGCACACGACCACAGCTTGCCGCGGCCGGTGCTCCTCGACGAACGCCCGCAGTCCCCTCAGGTCTGCTCGCCGGACTCGGCTGTCACCCTTCACCTCGATCGCCACTTCCCCCTCCAGGCCCAGGACGAAATCGCACTCCAGACCGGATTTCGTGCGCCAGAACCGGACGGGGAAATCGCGCTCGCGATAGGAGCGGTACGCCAGCAGCTCCATCAGCACGAGGTGCTCCAGGGCCCGCCCGAAATCGGGACTCGCGGTGCTTTCGATTCGTCTGCCGGCCACATGGTTCGCGACGCCCACATCGAACAGGTAGAACTTGGGCGCGCGGGTGATCACGGCCCGTGACCGCCGTCGGCTGAACGGCTCGACCAGCACGCCCAGCAGCGTGTCAACCAGAATCTGGAAGTACTCCTTCACGGTCTTGGAACTCACCCCACAGTCTCTGGCGACGTTGCTGTAGTTCAGAAGCTCGCCATGACAGAATGCAAGGGCCTCGAAAAACCGGGCAAAGGCAGGTGCGTTGCGGGCCAGGCCTTCATCGAACACCTCCTCCTTGAGGTAGTCGTCCACGTATCCCGCCAGGCCCCGCCGATGATGCGCGGAGTCGTAGTGTTCGGGGATGAGGCCTTGGTTGAGGGCCCTCACGAGGTCGAAGTCCGGGACCTCAGGCCAGGTGAGCGGGTGGAGGGCGTAGCGCCAAGCGCGGCCGCCCAGGAGATTCGCACGCCCGCGCTTGAGTTTTCTCGCGCTGGAGCCGCACAACACGAAGCTCAGGCGCTCGCTCTCGATGAGCCTGTGCACCTCGTCGAGGATCGCTGGCACCTTCTGGACTTCGTCGATGATGACGGGCAGCACCCGGCTGTACCGCCCGAATGCCCGGATTCGCTCAGCGAGGGTCCAGGGCGCGCGGGTCAACTCAAGCAGCAGCCGCGTGTCGAGCAGGTCGAATCGAATCGAGTGCGGGAACCGGTGCCCAAGCAGCGTGGACTTGCCCGTCTTCCGGGCGCCCCAGAGGAAGGCCGACTGACCCCGAGGCAGTTCGATTTCGAGCGTACGACGGTACATCGCCTTTTACCAATCTGAAGTGTACTCCCAAATAGTTGCACTAATTTGAAGTACACTCCGAATCAGTCAAGCCAACGACCCCCGACCCGCCCCCGAACACCCGTCCGACTTCGCCGCCATCACGAAGTCGTTCACGTGCAGGCCTCGCAGGTCCGCCCGGCGAGTGCGCTCACGGCCACAGCCACCCGAAGGCGCCTCCGGTGACCAGCCCGTAGATCAGCCCGTCCAGCATGCTGCGGAGGGTTGCGGGCCACCCCTGCGACATCCAGATGGCGTCCTGGGCGTGCGCAAGCGCGTACCCCATGAAGGCCGTGGTCGACGCGACCTTGAAGACCGCCATGTACTCGGCACCGGGGCCCAGCGCCTGGCCGGTCACGTAGGCCGCGAACAGACCCACGACCAGGCAGTACACGAACCACTGGACGAACTGCTTGCCCATGTCCGACGGATCGCCGGGGCGCAGAACCGTCATGAACAGCGTCGGGCCGCGCTTGGCCCTGGCCTGGAACTCCTCGCTCTTCATCACCTCCATGCTCTCAGCACGGGGGACCAGGTAATTGCCGGGCGAAATGCCGAATTCGCGCAAGGCATCCATCACCCCGTCCTCGTCCGGGACGCGCTGGAAGTCGTTCTTGTGCCAGTTGAGGAACATGTGGATGGCCGAGCTCGCCACGAACACGAGCACCGCGGCCACCAGGATGGGAAGCCAGAGACTGAGGGCGGGAACCATGTGGTTACTCCTTTGTGAGGGGGTTTACCAATTCGGTTTCGGCAGATCGGCGATCAGATCGGCGTACACGTGCTGCAAGCCGTCTCCGATGATCGAAGGCATGGCCGTGAAGTGGTCGCGGTCGGTGTAGAACCGGGTCCGCAGATCGAGGCCGGGGTATTCGCGCAACCGCAGGTTCTCGGCCAGCAGCGTCGTGCGGCTGACCAGCCGCTGGGCGCACAGCGGCGCGTGATTGATCTCGCCGTCCGCCATGCCGATGAAGACCCTGGCCTCGAGATCGTCGTGGCGCCGGGCGTACTCCGCCTCCAGGTCGATCGTGAGGCCGTTGGTTCCGCTCCCGATGATGAATCGCCCGAACGCCCCTGGCCGGGCCAGCAGCGCGTAGCTCGCGAAACCGCCGCCCGCCGAGTGTCCCCAGAGCGCGTGATCGTCGGCCATGCGGTACCTGTTGCCGAGCGAGGGGCGCAGCTGATCCACCAGGAAGTCGAGAAACATGTCGCCCTTGAGGAACGGCAGCGCCATTCGAAAATCGAAGCCCATCTCCTCCATGTAATCCTGCGCCAGGCCCGGATCCGACCAGACGCTTCCCGGCGGAAACAGGTCGAAGGTGCGGTTGGCGAATCCCAGCATGCCCTGCCGGCTTGCGTGTCCGATGCCGACCACGATGATCTCCGGGATGCGCTTGCCGACCGTGTAGAGATTTGCGACACCGGCCGTCAGCGCGAACGCCATCGCGCCGTCCATGGACCAGACCACGGGATAGCGGCGGTCCGGCGAGACATGGTACGACGGTGGCAGCGCAACCAGGATCTCGTGGTCGTAGTCGTATCCGTCGGCCCGCGCATGGGTGGGCTCCTCCTAGGACATGGCGTAGGGGACGGTCAGGTCCGTCACCGGATCACGTACCATTCGGTCTGATAGGGCCGGAAGTACTCGTAGCCGTCGGGAGTCAGGTAGCCATCGTCCTCCATCGGGATCCTGACGGTGCCGCCGCCGTATTCGGGGATCGCGGTCGTGGCGCTGAACTCGATGGAGCGGTAGGAGCCGTCGCGCAGCTGCGAGTCCCATTCGGGCGGTGACGACAGGTCCATGTCGCGCGCGTTGATCGCGGGGCCGAGGGCGTGGCCGTGATAGCCGATGGGGTGCGAATACAGGCTCGGGAGGAAATCGACGTCCTCCAGCAGGGCGGCGATCGCAAGCGTGGCCTCCCAGCCGGTCATGCCGGGGCGGGGCGCGGCGGTGAAGGCCTCGTGCACGACGTTGGCGTTGCGGAGCGCGGTCCTGAGGCCCTCGGGCACACCCTCCTCGCCCTCGCGAAGGATGTACGCCACCTTCTGCCAGTCGCTCGCGAAGCCCAGGTAGTCGAAGCCGCAGTCGAGGTGGATGATGTCGCCCCGCTGGAACACCAGGTCGTCGGGAGCAGGGTGCACGTACGGGATCATCTCGCCCGTCGCCTCGTCGAAGCGCTGTACCGCCACGTGGATCTCGAACCACGGCTTCCCGCCCACGCCCAGCCCGGCGATGGTCTCGTCGAAGAACCACTTGATGTCCTCGGCCCGGGTCTCGCCGGGCGTGATCACGACGTTCGAAAGCGCGGTCTGCGCGATCACGTCGGTGGCAAGGACGAGCTGCCGGTAGTGCTCCAGCTCACCGGGCAGGCGCGTGTCGAAGACGTCCTCGATGAGTGGGGCGGCCGAGACGAAGCGCGACGCCGCTTCGGGGCCGAGGGCATCGGCGAGGAACCGGTAGCTGTCGTGGGTCAGGCTGCTGTCGTGCCCCCGGTTGCCGCCGATTGCGAGGCCGATCGTGGCGGGATCGTACCGTTCCAGGAGCACCCGCAGCCCGGTCGGGGTGTCCTGGATGCCGCGCTCGTTTCGCGCCGCAGGCATGGGCTCGAAGAACCGCCTATAGTCCTCGGTGGGCCGCCAGTAGTCCGAGTAGGCGCCGAGTCCGTCGTCACCGGCGTCCACGAACACCATCACGTCGCGCCGACGGGCATACTGCAGCGGCGGCGCGACGTAGTAGAGGGCCGGATCCTGGTGAAACTCCTCGCTGACCACGATCCACATCTCGATCCCGTGCGTGCGCATCTGGTCGAGCAGCAGGGCGCGCTTCCCGGCGAGCCATTCCAGCCGCAATTCGTACTGGGCGCGCATACCGAGCAGTGCGGGCATCCCCGGGATGACCCGGCCGTCGAAGAGTTCCACGGGTTCGGCGCTGACCCGGGCGCCGCCCGCGGCGGTTGGTTCGGCGGCGGGTGTGCAGGAGGAAAGAAGGGCGGCGGTGGCGAGCGCGGCGATGGCCAGGGCGCTCGGCCGCAACCGTGCGGGACCGGCGCGAGGGGATGCAGAAAGACTCATGAGGGCAGCGTCTCCGGAAAGAACGAACTTGCGACCGGCAGCGTCGGCGTCATTCATCCATCTTGCCGTCCCCGGATGCGCCCGCAAGTGTAAGGCACCCGCCGGACATGCCCCCGAGTCCCGAGTATGCGCCATGAGAATCGCAACAGCACCCGTGATCGCCGCCCTCACCCTGCTCGTCGCCTGCCAGGCCGCCGACCAGCCTGCCCCACCACCGGGCGACGACGTCACGCCCCCATCCGGCTCCGATTTCGAGGGGCCCGCCTTCGAGTTCGAGGAGGTCGTTCCCGACGTCTACCACGCCCGGGGCACGGGCAGCCTCGCCGTGGGATCGCACGGTGCGGTAATCGTGAACGAAGATGACGTGCTCCTGGTCGAGTCGCACATCTCACCCGCCGCCGCCCATGCGATCGTGGACGAGATCGAGGCGCTGACCGACAGGCCCGTCCGGTACGTCGTCAACACGCACTACCACTTCGACCACGCGCACGGCAACCGGATCTACCCGCCCGAGGTGCACGTCATCGGCCATGAATTCACCCGCGAGATGCTGGAGAACGGGGGTTCGATGGGGCGGTCGTACCAGATGTTCCTGGGAGGGCTGCCGGATCAGGTGGCCGCGCTCGAGGAGCAGGTCGCAGCTGCGGAGGACGACGAAGAGCGTGCCGAGCTGGAGGGCCGGCTGGCCTACATGCGGAACTACCTGGCGGGCCAGGAAGCGGTTGAGCCGATGGGTCCGAACACTACGCTGTCCGAGCGCATGACGCTGTTCCGCGGCAACCGCGAGATCCGCCTGCTCTTCTTCGGCCGCGGCCACACCGGCGGAGACGTGGTGGTGCATCTGCCCCAGGAGCGCGTGATCGTCACCGGAGACCTGCTGGTGCCGGGCCTGCCGTACATGGGTGACGGCTTTCTCGACGAGTGGGACGACACCCTCGAGCACCTCAAGTCGCTGGACTTCGACTGGGTCCTCCCCGGCCACGGCACACCGTTCCAGGACAGGGAGCGGATCACCTACCTGCAGGAGTACATGCGGGATCTGCAGGCACGGGCGGCGGAGCTGCATGCGGAGGGGGTGACATTCGAAGAGGCGGCCGCCCGGATCGACATGACCGATCACGCGGACAACTATCCACAGATCACGGGACCAGGGGTGCCGGCCATCACGGTGCAGCGGGTCTTCGAGCTGCTGGACGAGGGCACCAGGAACGATGCCCCGGCACCGGGGTAGCCGCATGGTGGTAGCTTCCGTCATGACCCGTCCGAGAAGGAGTCCCCCCATGAGACAGCCGCTCGCAATCCTGCTCTGCGCATTCCTGCCGGCGATCCCCACGAATACCACCCAGGCCCAGGAGAGAACCACCGACCTGATTCTGGGAGCCGGTGCAACCATGGCCGTCGCGACGGACGAGGAAGCCACGGAAAGCCGCATCGGGCTGAATGTCGCGGGAGGATTGTCCCTGCGGATGACCGACCTGGTCGGCCTGCGGGTGGAAGCCGGCTTCATCCAGAAGGGCGCCGGGGCGGAGGTCAGCGAAGACGACGCGGCCGGTCATGTGAACATCGAGGTAGACTATCTCGTGGCGCGTGGCCTGCTTGAGATCGGCGGCGACTTCCACCTCCTCGCCGGCGCGAGCGTGGGGAGCAGCATGGGATGCAATGTGGCCCTCGACCTTTCGGTCAGCGGAATCAGCTCGTTGATCGACCAGAGCTGCGACGAATTGGGCGTCACCACGAACAGGGAGTTCGGCGTCACCGCCGGGGCGGGTTACAACCTTGGCCCCCTCGGCGCCACGCTTCTGTTCACCGAGGGGTTGACCGAGATCTTCGCCGACGACAACGGACCCTCAGGCCGGAATCGCACCATCTCGCTCATCGGAACCATCCGCATCCCGCTGATCGGATAGCCTCACCGCTCCGGCATCACCACCGCCTCACCCGGCTTCGGCCTCACGCCCTCGGCGTAGAGCTGCGCGTTCAGCGCGGGCACGCGCGACGTGATCAGTTCGTTGAGCGGATCGAGCAGTTCGGCCATCACCTCCCAGGCGTGGTCGACCTGCCACATCTGGTCCTCGGTCGGCAGCGTGGACGAGCCCTGGATGGCGCCGGCCACCCCCGCGTTGCGGCGCGCCTCGCCCACGTCCTCGTCGATCTCTTCCAGCGCTTCGCGGATCGCTTCCAGTTCCTCTTCGAGCCCTTCCGGCGCCTCGACGGCGGCCTCGATCAGCTCCTCGGCCGCATCCAGCTGTTCCTCGATGGCGTCGATTGCGCGGCCGGCCCCGTAGATCGAAGGAGCCAGGGCGTGCAGGCTCATCAGCACGTCCTGGCGGGCCATGCGGTCCGCCCGGGTCATGGACCGGCGCGGATCGGCCTGGATCTCGACGGTCGAGGACCAGGTCTGCCCGCCGACCTCCATGCTGACCGTGTAGACGCCCGGCAGCGCGATCGGGCCCTGCGGCGTTCCCGGCTGTCCGAACCCGACGGGTCCCTGCGGGCCCTCGGGATCGTACGGCGCGTCGTGGCGCCAGTCCCACACGACCTCGTTGATGCCGGCGTCGCCGGGCGCTTCCAGGGTGCGGACGTGGCCACCGTCCGAGTCCGTGATGGTGAGAGCGAAGGTGGACTCTTCCGCAGGCGCCCCGTCGGCCATGTCGCTGCCGTCTCCGGCGACCGGGTCGTCGCGCAGGTAGTAGCGGATCAGCGTGCCGCGCGGGGGGTTCGGAGCCGAGTAGGTGGCGCCGGCGAAGGGCCAGTCGCCACGCTGCGCCCACATGACCGTCTCGCGGGCCTGCGGGAACACCCGGCCGGCCTCGGCGAGCATCTCCTCCGACAGGTGCTCCAGCGGCGACACGTCCGCGAGGATCCAGAATGAGCGGCCGTGGGTGCCGACCAGCAGGTCGTTGTCGCGGGGGTGGATGAGGATGTCGTCGACCGGGACGACCGGGAGGTTGTTCTTGAGCTGCACCCACCGCTCGCCGCGGTCGACCGAGACGAAGACGCCGACCTCGTTGCCGACGAAGAGGAGGTTGGCCGCGCGCTGATGCTCCGTGACCACGTTGACCGACCAGCCGTCTGGAAGGCCGTCGGTGATGCGGCGCCAGCTGTCGCCGTAGTCCTCGCTGACGTAGACATAAGCCGCGTAGTCGCCGTTGCGATGGCCATCGAAGGACGCATAGACGCGCCCCTCGGCGTGCGCGGACGGCTCCATCCGACTCACGTAGGTGCGCTCGGGGAGCCCGTCGATCCGGTCCGCCACGTTGGTCCACGTGGCGCCGTCGTCGCGGCTGACCTGGACGTTGCCGTCGTCGGTGCCGACGTAGAGGAGTCCGGCGGCGAGCGGCGATTCCGCAAAGGCGGTGATGTTGCCGTAGGTGGAGATGCCGTCGTTGACCGACATCTGGGGCTCGGAGCCCGGCACGCCCATGATCTCGAGTTCCTCGCGGTCGATCTGATTGGTCAGGTCGACGCCGCCGACTTCCTCCCACGACATGCCGCGGTCGCGGGAGCGCAGGAGGTAGTTGGCGCCGAGGTACACGATCGCCGGGTCGTGGGGCGAGAGCTGGAGCGGCGAGTTCCAGTTGAAGCGGTACGTCTTGGCGGTGTCGCCGTCGGCGCGGGGACCGGTGATGGGACGCATCGGGGTCTTCTCGCCGGTGTTCAGGTCGTACCGGTTCATGTTCCCGTTCTGGGACTCGGAGAAGACGATGGTCGAGTCGGTGGGGTCGACGATGGTGAAGAAGCCGTCGCCGTACGCGGTCTCGTACCAGTCCTGGTGACGAATGCCGTGGAACGAGCGCGTGTTCGAGGGGCCGCACCACGGGTCGTTGTCCTGGAGGCCCCCGCAGACGTAGTACGGGTCGCGCATGTCGAAGCCGATGGCGTAGAACTGCCCCAGCGGCAGGTTGTCGAACATGCGCCAGTGGCCGGTGCCGTCCCAGCTCGCGGCCACGCCGCCGTCGCTGCCCAGGATGAGGTGGTCGGGGTCGTTCGGGTTGATCCAGAGCGCGTGGTGGTCCACGTGGACCTGCGCGGCGCCGTCGCTGCGGAAGGTGCGGCCGCCGTCGTCGGAGACCATCAGGTTGCCGCCCAGGACGTAGATTCGGTCGGCGTTGCCGGGGTCGATGCGAACCTGCGAGTAGTACATGGGGCGCGGGTTGGTGCTCGACACCTTCTCCCAGCTGTCGCCTCGGTCGAGGGAGCGGAAGAGGCCGCTCTGCGACTCGCCGCCACCGCCGCCGCCGAAGAAGCCCGCGCCGGGACTGCGCGCGTCCGCCTCCACGAGCGCGTAGACGACGTTGCCGTCCTGCCGGAAGACATCGACGCCGATCCGTCCCTTGTCGCCCTCGGGAAGACCCTCGGTGAGCTCGGTCCAGCTGTCGCCGCCGTCGAAGGTGCGGTAGAGGCCGCTCCCGGGACCGCCTCCGTTGAAGCCCCAGCCGGTGCGCTGCCGCTGGTACATCGCCGCGAAGATCGTGTTGGGGTCGCCCGGGTCCATGGCGAGGTCGATCGCGCCGGTGTGCTCGTCGATGTGGAGGACGCTTTCCCACGTCTCGCCGCCGTCGCGCGTGCGGAAGACGCCCCGCTCCTCGTTCGGGCCCCACAGGTCGCCCACCGCGGCGACGTACACGACGTCAGGGTTGCGCGGGTGGATGAGGATGCGCGCGATGTGCCTGGTGGCGTCGAGTCCCATGTGGCGCCAGGTGTTTCCGGCATCGGTGGATTTGTAGACGCCGTTGCCCCAACCGGAGGACTGGCGGTTCTGCGGCTCCCCGGTGCCCACCCAGACGAGGTTCGGGTTGGACTGGTCGAGGGTGACGTCGCCGATGGAGCTGGTCGGCTGGTCGTCGAAGAGTGGCGTCCAGGAAGTGCCGTGGTTCTCGGTTTTCCAGACGCCGCCGGTTCCGGTCGCGATGTAGAAGACCTGCGGCTTCGACTCGACGACGGCCAGGTCGGCGATGCGCCCACCCATGAGCGCCGGGCCGATCTCGCGGTATTGAAGGTGCGAGATGGCGTTCTCGACGGTGGTCTGGGCGTTGGCGGGGGTCGGCGCAATCGGGACCATCACCGCGAAGAGGGTGGCCATCGCAGCGAACGAGAGGGTGGGGCTGGCTTTCATGGCTGGGCTTTCGGTTTCCGGGGAATGACGCGACGATAATACGGAATGGGAATGAGGAACGCGATTGCGACGGCCGCCAGGTCGATCTACATCCGCGCACGATTGGCCGAGGAGCGGCTGCGAACCGGTGTGGCCTGGTGGCCGCTCGCGCCGGAATTCGTAGCCGATCCCTATCCCGTGTATCGCAGGCTCCGCGACCGGGACCCGGTCCACTACAGCATTCTGACCGAGCAGTTCGTGGTATCCCGCTTCTCGGACGTGGACCGCATTCTCCGGGATCATCGGAATTTTTCCAGCGACCTGCAGAGGGCGCGTTCATCACGTGGCTCCCTGGGTACGCGAAAAAAGCTCAAGCCCAGCATGCTCGTTCAGGATCCGCCGGACCACACGCGCCTGCGCCGGCTGGTCAACCGGGCGTTCACCCCCCGCTCGGTCGCGAAGATGGAGGACTACATCCGGGCCACAGCTCACAAGCTGCTCGACGAGGTCGCAGGAACCGATGAGTTCGACCTGATGAAGGCTCTTGCGGTGCCGCTTCCGACAATAGCGATCGCGAGAATGATCGGCGTGCCCGAGCGGGATCTGGATCGCTTCAAGGTGTGGTCGGACCACCTGGCACGAGCGCTGGAGCCGCTTCTCACACCAGACGAAGTGGAGGCGGTGTACCGGAGCGAACAGGAGCTCGCCGAATACCACAGGGCGATCATCGAGCAGCGCCGCCGCGAGCCCCGCGAGGATCTCGTCTCGCGGCTGGTAAGAGCTGAAGAGGAAGGCGACAAGCTGACACCCGACGAGACGATCGTGATGCTTCGCCTTCTCCTCGCGGCCGGAAACGAGACGACCACCAACCTGATCGGCAACGGGGTTCGGGCCCTCCTGCGAAGTCCCGACCAGTTCGCATTCCTGCGTGAGCAACCGGAACTGATCCCTGCCGCAGTTGAGGAACTACTGCGCTACGATTCGCCGGTGCAGCTGGACATGCGCATTGCACGTCGCGATCTGCAGATCGGAGACACGGCCGTGCGGTCGGGGACCATGGTCACCCTGGCTATCGGGTCCGCCAATCACGACCCCGAGCGGTTCAACCGACCCCACGAGCTTGACATCCGGCGGTCCGACCAGGGGAACATCGCGTTCGGCCGCGGCATCCATCACTGCCTGGGCGCTCCGCTCGCCCGACTGGAGGGCCGAATCGCGCTCGAGGTGCTGCTGGAGCGTTTCGACAGGATCGGGTTCGGTGCCCGCGCGCCGAAGTATCGGCCCAGCGTCGTGCTGCGAGGCCTCGAGCATTTCGACGTTCGGGTGGGCTAACGGGCTTTCCGACGCGCCGACCGACCTGAAACGTGGTTCCAGGCAAGGCATCCGGAGCAATCGGGCCAGACGTGCACGCGAGCCCATTTGCCCCTACCTTCCTGCTCGCTATTCGGGCACAAAACCTGACTTCCCCCAACCGGAGTTGTCTCCATGCGCTCAGTCGCCCGCGCCGTCGTCTTGGCGTTCGCCTTCATCACCCTCATTCCCCCACTGACCCACGCCCAGGACCTCGACGACCTGAAGGACGAAGTCCTCGGCATGGTCGAGGCCCGCGCCAAGCAGGTGCAGGAGATCGTCGACATGCTCTTCTCGTTCGGCGAACTGGGCATGCAGGAATTCGAGACCCAACGCTACCTGACCGGCATGCTCGAAGAGGCCGGCTTTGAAATTGAACTGGGCGTCGCGGGGATGCCGAGCGCGTGGACCGCCCGCTGGTCCAACGGCACCGGGTCGCCGGTGATCGCGCTGGGATCCGACGTCGACGGGATCCCCCAGTCCAACCAGAAGCCCGGCGTCGGATACCGCGAACCGATCATCTCGATGGCGCCGGGGCACGGAGAGGGACACAACTCCGGGCAGGCCGTGAACATCGTGGCCGCGCTCGCCGTCAAGGAACTCATGGAGCGCGAGAACATCTCGGGCACGCTGCTCATGTGGCCCGGAGTCGCCGAGGAGCAGCTCGGCTCGAAGGCCTACTTCGTGCGCGAAGGCGTCTTCGAGGGTGTGGACGTGAACCTGTTCACCCACGTCAGCAACAACTTCGGCGTGTCGTGGGGACAGGGCGGCGGCAACGCGCTCATGTCCGTCCAGTACCGCTTCACCGGCGAGACCGCGCACTCCGCCGGCTCCCCGTGGCGGGGCCGCTCGGCACTCGACGCGGTGATGCTCATGGCGCAGGCGATCGAGTTCAAGCGCGAACACCTCATGCCCGCCTACCGGATCCACTACATCATCGTTGACGGCGGGGACCAGCCGAACGTTGTGCCCCAGACCGCGACGATCTGGTTCTTCTTCCGGGAGCGCGACTACGACAACGTGGTGGAGATCTACCAGGCCGCGAACCGGATGGCCGAGGGCGCCGCCATGATGACCGACACGCAGATCGACACGATCATGACCGTCGGTTCGGCGTGGAGCCGGCACTTCAACAAGCCGGTGGCCGAAGCGACGTACGCGAACATCCAGCACGTCGGCCTGCCCGAGTGGGACGACGACGACGTTGCCCTGGCGAAGGGCATCCAGCGCGAACTGGGCAGCGAGGAGCGTGGGCTGGCCACCGAGCTCAACGACCTCTCGGGCCCGGTCGACCTGAGCCGTTCACTGGGCGGCGGCTCCGACGACATCGGAGACATCTCCTGGAACATGCCGACCGTAACCCTTCGCTTCCCGTCGAACGTGAGTGGCACGCCCGGACACAACTGGGCCAACGGCATCGCGATGGCCACGCCGATCGCACACAAGGGGGCGGTCGCGGGCGCGAAGGTTCAGGCGCGCACCCTCCTGGATCTGCTGCTCGAAGAGGACCTGGTCACCGAGGCATGGACCTACTTCAACGACGTGCAGACCGCCGAGACCACCTACACCCCGTTCATCACCCCCGAGGACCAGCCCGCGATCTGGCTGAACGCCGACATCATGCAGCGGTGGAAGCCCGAACTGGAGAAGTACTACTACGATCCTTCACGCTTCGGCTCGTACCTGGAGCAGCTGGGGATCGAGTACCCGACGGTGCGCACCCGGCCGGTCAGCGAGGACAAAGAGGGCGGCTGAACCGTCATTTGGCCTGTTTGTCCGCCATTTCGGGGGGGAAATGGCGGACAAACAGGGAGTGAGGCCCGAAAAACGAATCGTCCGCAGCCCCTACCGCACCTTCCGCGAGAAGTTTCCGTGCACGCTGTGGCTCTCGATCGCCCCCGATTCGTCCCGGTGGAAGATGTAGGCCTCGCCCAGTTCTCCGTCGTCGCGAATGCGCTGGAAGGTGTCATCGCCGGTTTGGCGCAGCTTGGTCATGGCCTCCATCGGATCGCTGCTCGGCACCCGGACCGCCACCAGGCTGTCGTCCCAGCGCAGAATGACCGTCTCGCCCCAGTTGGACTCGTAGAGCCCTTCGTATTCCGCGAGCGAAGCCGGGCGGGCCGTCGCGCGACCCGGGTCGTCCATGGCCGACTCCAGGGCGGGGCCCAGGATCGCGGCCATCTTCGACCACACGTCGTCCGGGCTGGCTCCCTGTGCGCTGACCATCACCACTCCGGCCAGCTTCTTCGCCGGGATCAACTGAAGCGTCGTCCGGAAACCGGGGCAGCTGCCGCCGTGACCGACCGTGCGCTGGTCGTTGCGCTCCGACACCGCGAAGCCGAGTCCCCACATGGTGTCGAAGTCGGGGTCGACCCAGTGGACGCGGTGCATTTCCCGTAGCGTGTTGGCACCAAGCACCTCGGCCCCGCCGTCTTCCAGAAGCCGGAACTGCCACGAAGCCAGGCGCGCCAGATCCTCGACGGTGGAGGCGAAGCCGGCCGCGGGAGCGATGCCACGGGCCTGGAAGAAGGTGGCCTTGTGACGCTGGCCATCGCGCCCCAGACGCGTGTAGCCCGTGGCGAAGCGGTCGCCCTTGTGCTCGGCGGGGATATCCGTGTAGGTGTCGGACATGCCGAGCGGGTCCAGGATCCGGCTCCTCACGTACTCGTCGTACGTCATGCCCGACGCCTGCTCGACGAGCTGCCCCGCCAGCGCCATGCCGAGATTCGAATACTGGAAGTAGCGGGCGCCCGGGTAGAGCGTCTCCTGATCGGAGAGCCCGTCGATGATCTCCTCCCGGGTCGGGAACGGGAAATCGGGGCCGGTCCAGTACGGTTGGGCCGACTCGCGGGGGAGCCCGGAAGAGTGGGTCAGGATCCCCTCGACCGTGACGTCCGGCCCGTCGGGATACGCCTGCTCGAGGTCGAACCAGGGCAACAGGTCGGACACGGAGTCGTCGAGCCGCAGCTTGCCCTCATCGCGCTGCTGCATGACCCCGATCGAGGTGAACAGCTTCGAGATCGAGCAGATCGAGTACATGGTCGAAGGGGTCGCGGCGACGCCGGCGTCCGGGTGCGCGTACCCGTAGCCCTTGGCCCAAACGAGGTCCTGGTCGTGTACGAGACCCACCGAAACAGCCGGGATCTTCTCGTAGTCCATCTTGGCGTCGAGCCAGGCCTCGAAGAGGTCGACGGCTTGCTGGAAGCGGGGGTCGCGCGTGGGGTCGCCCGATTGGGCGCAGCCGGCCGTGGGAGCGAGGAAGAGGACCAGGAGCGAAAGGAGGGCGAAGGTTCGGGATCGGGGGCGGAGTGGGCGCTTCATGCGACCTCCATGGCGCGGGACGGGTGAAAGGCGTGGGGACCGGCGCGGACGGAAGGCTGCACCATGCCACCTGCTCGCAGTCTACGGCGTCAGCCGCCTTGCCACCACTGTCTGCACCCCGAGTTCGTCCGTCTCGATGAACGCCAGCAATCCGTTGGGGCCGAACGCGGCCGGCATGGGCGTGTCGGCGGGGTAACTCCCCAGATACCGACCATCGGAGGTCAGCATCCGGTCCGTCATCGGCTTCGGGAGAATTGGGCGGGTCAGAACGCGCTCCAGTCTCCCGTCGGGACCAACCAGCTTGATCCGATACCCTGACGAATCCGAAAAGGCTACACCGCCCCCGGGGAGCGCTCCAACAAGCAGCGGCGGCGTCAGCCTTCGTTCCCGATATGATCCGTTCGGAGCCAGGAAACGCACTTGTGCAAGCTCCGCCGTCCATGCTTCGGCGATGGTGTCGGTTCGGACCCTGTCGTCGCCCAGGACGAGTCGGACAACCGGCCGTGTGGCGACCCTCGTGTTCGCGTTGCGGATCCCCGCCAAAGCCGCCGCTATGGACACCGAGCGCACCGTTCCGTTCGGAACCAGGGTTGTACCCCCCGCTTCCACGTCAAGCCCCGGCATGAAGCTGTGATCGCCCGGCAAACGAACAAGGCGTTCGATCGCGCCCTCGGAATCGAAGATGTGGAAGCCGTTCCTCTGCCAGTCGAAGACGACCGCCCGACCGTCTGCCGCGACGCCGATCCATCTGGCCTCCTCGAACTCGCCCGGCCCCTCGCCCGCCCGTCCGTACTCGCGAACGCGTTGACCGTCCACGCTCACGACAAAGGCACGCGCCGCCTGCCCGTCCAGGATGTGAAGATTGCCCACCGCGTCGAAATCCAGGCCCGCGATCATCCCGAACTGCTGCCACTCGGGCCCATCGATCGCCCCGACCCGGTACACCTCCTCGAAGTCGGAGTCGAGCCACCGGTCCTCCGCGGGGAGCTCGAAGACCTGCTGGGCCGCCACAGGAGTCCATGCCAAGGCGTGGGCGGCACCAACCACGAACAGACAAATCGACTGTATAGAATACTTTACATAATGTAAACTACACATGACTTTGTCAGTCATTCCGAACACCCGCGTCGATCAGACTCGGCTCAATTCATTTGATTCCGTTGCCGCGTCACCCGCCTCACCACCACCGTCTGCAACCCCAGTTCGTCGGCTTCCATGAACGCCACCAGCCCGCCCGGCCCGAAGGCGTCGGGCATGACGGTGCCGCTCGGGTAGCTCCCCGGATACCGACCGTCCATGGTGAGCACATCGATCGGACCGTCGCTCACAGGCTCGTCACCCCTTCTCCGGACCCATATGTCCCCGTCCCACGTTGTGCGCAGGTCTTGAACCACCGGGACTTCGGCGGCGGCAGGCAGCGCCTCCAGAAACAGACGCCTCGACCTCTTCAGACCCTCCCGCATCTGATCGTCGACGACACCCTGCACGGTGTTGCCGGTCCGCCCGTCCATGATGGTCCTCGGACTCCTGGACGCAGCGGCCTGATCCGCATACTCCTCGAGCTGACGCTCCACCTCGGCCTCCAGGATCCGATCGGTCACGGGCTCGGGGTGGAAGGGACGAGTCAGCACTCGGGAGACCATGCCCTCGGGGGTTGCGAGCTTGACCGCGTACGCGGAAGAATCGGAGAACGCCACGCTTCCACCCGGGAGCGTACCCACGAGCAGCGCAGGATCGAAGGTGCGTGGAGGCGGAGTCTGGTCCCCGGTTCCGATGCTGCGCCCACCCACGCGGAACTCGACGACACCGGCGGACGGCGGGGCCCACGCTTCGACGATCGTATCCCTCACAACCCTGTCGCCCCCGAGCCCGAATCCGATCACCGGTCGCGTTGACGCCCATCCGTCCCCGTCCGCACTGCGACCGCCACCGATGACCGCCAGGATTCCCGACAGGACAACCGCCGAACCGCCGGTTCGATCCGGGTACAGCCGGCCCGCGAATCCCAGCAGATCGTCACCCAAGCGTACGCTGCGGGCGAACCGGCCATCGCTGCCGTAGACGTGAAACGCGCGCTGACCGGTGTCGCCCACCACCACGGTCCCGTCCAACATGACCGCGAGGCTCCTTGGGAATCTGAACTCCCCGGGACCATCGCCGGCCCTTCCAAGGGCTCCCCCAAAGCCGCCCCCCGGGTCGACGACCACGACCCTCATCGAATAGGTGTCCAGGAGGTAGAGGTTGCCGGCCGCATCGAAGGCGACCTGGTGTATCCTCCCGAACTGCTCCCACTCCTCCCCGGCGGCGGACCCGACGCGGTAGACCTCCTCGAAGTCGGCGTCCAGCCACTCGTCCTCCGCGGGGAGTTGGATGACCTCCTGCGCGGCCGCGAGAAACGGGGACCATCAAGCAGGTCAACAGGGCCAATGTGCTTCTCAACGCTCGTACCTCCGGATCGAGTGAAATCATGCGCTCCTTCTTGCAATCGGTCACCTCACGGCAGGCGGCAGCCGCCTCACCACCACCATTTCCACATCGAACTCGTCCCGCTCAATGAACGCCGCCAGTCCGTTGGGGCCGAATGCGGACGGGATGGCCGACGCTCCGGCGGGATAGCTGCCGAGATACCGGCCCGCGGCTGTCAGCACGTCGATCGGACCGTCGCTGAGGGGGTCGTCCCCACCCCGCTGAACCCAGATCGTACCTCCCCAACCCGTCTGCACACCGCGAACAACGGGGACTTCTTCATTGAATTCCATCGTCTCGACCAGTTCGCGGCGGGATTCCAGGACGCGGCCCATCATTGCACCTATGCGTTCGGACACCCCCGCCGCCCTCCTGGACGCGTCGGACGCGTATTCTTCCTCCAGCCGCAGCTGGCGTTTCCTTTCCGCTTCCCGGACGCGATCGGTGACGGGTTGGGGCCGGAACGGCCGAGTCAGGATGCGCAATATGGCGCCCTCGGAGCCAGTCACCCTGATGCCGTAGGCAGACGAATCCGAGAACGCCACGCCACCCCCCGGAAGCGCGCCCACGAACAGGCTGGGCGCAAGCGCCAGGGCTTCGGAACCGAGCCAAACGACACCGTTGCTCGCCCGGCGCTGGGCGGTCTGCGCCGGTGGAGCCATCCATGCCTGGGCAATCGTATCCGTCGCCACTTCGTCGCCGCTCAGACTGAGGCGCGTTACCGGGCGCGAATGTCGTCCGGGCTCATCCGTTTCAAGCCCCGCCAACAGGTTGAGGGACACCGAACCCACGGATCCATTGGGAATGACGAAATCACCGGTCCCCGCAAGATCCAGATCGGGCATGTTGGTCATGAGTCCACCTCCCGGCATGCGCACGGTCCGGACAACCTGCCCACCCGGGTCGAAGATGTGGAACGCACTGTGCTCCCTGTCGAAGACCATTGCCTGCCCGTCGGCCATGACCACGATCTGGTTCGCGGCACGGAACTCGCCGGGGCCGTCCCCCGCCCGCCCGTACTCGCGGAGCCGGCTGCCGTCCGGAGCCACGACAACGACACGTGACGCCTGTCCGTCGAGCACGTGGAGGTTGCCGGCACCGTCAAAATCCAGGCTCGCGATCCTGACGAACTGCTCCCACTCCTCCCCGGCCACCGATCCGACCCGGTAGACCTCCTCGAAATCAGCGGCGAGCCACTCGTCTTCGGCGGGGAGTTGGATGACCTCCTGGGCACCCGCCGAGCCTGCCAGCAGCGACCAACCCAACACGATCGCGAACCCGACGAATCTCCTGCTCGTTCCCCGCAGCCTTTCGCTCATTTCGCCGTGGCTCTCCTCTGTCAGTTTGAAGCGGACGGACCCTCCTCTTCCCCCGACACATCCCCCTTTTGACTGCCGAGCCGCGATGAAAGTTCCCGGTACAGCGCCCCCAGACCCCACGCCGCTCCGATCACGATCAGCAGCAGCAGCACCCACCTGAGAACCGCCGCTCCAAACGCCGCATCCATCATGGTACGACGAAATTCGTAGAATGTCAAAGCGCTCCACCGTTCGGCCATCCAGTGCCAGCTGGTGTGGGCCACCAGCGCCGAGACGAGGATGCTCCCGGTCCGCTCCGCCATCACTTTCGAGAACAGAAACGCCAGCCCCGGTACCATGAAGAGGAGGACGAAGAGCTGGCCGAGTTCCACACCCAGGTTGAAGCCAAGGAGCGATGTGAAGAGGTGCGAGCCTGCGAACTGCAGCGACTCCCGGAGCTGAAAGGAGAAGCCGAAGCCGTGCACCAGGCCGAAGCCGAACGCCCACATCCATCGCCGCTTGAGCGTCCGCCCGACGATGTTCTCGAGCGCCATGAAAACGATCGAAACCGCGATCAGCATCTCGATGAGCGGAGGGAACCAGAGCGCATTGGGGGCGAGGCCCATCACCGACGCCACCAGGGTGATCGAGTGGGCCACGGTGAAGGCCGTGACGACTTTCACGAGCGGCCAGAAGCGCCGGAGCGGGATCACCAGGCAGAGCAGGAACAGGAGGTGGTCGATCCCGTCCAGGATGTGGGCAAAGCCGAGCACGACGAAGCGCAGCAGTGCCTGGTGCCACCTGGGGTCGAGCCGCACGCGCCCCGGGTTGCTCTGGTACTGGAAGACCCTCTCCGCCCCATCCGGGGTTACGAACCGCAGCACGGTGGTGGTGCGGATCCCCAGGTGAGCCCACGCGGGATCGATCGAGAAGCGCGAGTCGACGGACTCGATGGGGGTGCTCAACACGACGTCCAGCATGGCCTGTTCCAAGACCAGATCGATGCCGGAGGGGAGCGGGGGGGCGGAAATGTGGGCCACGGCCCGGTCATAGTCGGCAAACGAGGGGTCGGACGGAAGCGAGATCCTTGCCGCGGTCACGACCGGCGCGGGAAGGCGCGCGGACTCCTCGTAGAGGGTCACGTAGCCGGCGATCCACAGCGCCGCCTGATCCGTCAACATCGGGGTGGCCCCCTCGACGTCGACGTAGCCCGGACCTCGAACGGGGAAGTCCACGTCCCGCATCGACGTGAGTGGAACACGCACCACAAGCCGGAGCGCCCCGGCTTCGGCCTTGACGAACGCCCGCACGATCACGTCGGCGGGGATTTCGTGGGGTGCCGGCGCGTTGGCGGGTCCCGAACCTCCCGCAGGCGACACGAGCATCCAGAACCCGGCCGCCAGCGCGAGGACCGCGCCGAGTGGCATCCTCCGTGCTTTCATCCAATCATCTCCGACAAGAGCTCATGCGGCGCCCCGCTTGCCCGGGGATCGGGGGTTGCGCGGCGCCTCGGACCCCAACCCTGAACCCCCAGCCCTTGGCTGACAAGCGGTTGAACCCGTACTTTGCCCCAAATCGTCTTTTCGCCCGTCCCACCAAGGGAGCTCTCAAATGAAGCGCAACCAGCTTCTTGTCGCGGTTCTGGTGCTGGCCGTCGTGGTCATCTATTTCGCTCAGGATCGCCTCCAGACCGCCTCGGCCAACGCGGTCGAAGCCCCGATGTTCGAAGTCGATCCCTTCTGGCCGCAGCAGTTGCCGGATCACTGGGTGCTCGGGTCGACGATCGGGGTCGGAGTGGACTCCCGCGACCACGTGTTCATCGTCCACCGGGGCAACCTCACCGAACGGACCGAAGGCGGCGCCGACGCCGACCCGCCGATCGGCGAATGCTGCCGGGCGGCGCCACCCGTGCTTGAGTTCGATCCCGAGGGCAACCTCGTCAATTCCTGGGGAGGCCCCTCCGACGATTATGTGTGGCCCGCGTCGAACCACGGGATCACCGTCGACCACATGGACAACATCTGGATCGGCGGGAACGGGCCGAATGACACCCACGTCCTCAAGTTCTCTCGCGACGGCGAATTCCTGGCCTCGTACGGCGAGCCGGAGGCCGGTCCGGCGGACAGCAACAGTGAAACGCGCTTCAACCGGGTCGCGAAGCTGGCCTTCGACGGAGAAGCCAACGAGGCCTACCTCGCGGACGGCTACGGCGGCCGCCGCGTCGCGGTGCTGGACGCGTCGACGGGTGCCTTCAAGCGCTACTGGGGCGCGTACGGAAACGAGCCGGACGACACCCGGACCCCTCCCTACGATCCGGACGCCCCGCTCATCCAGCAGTTCCGCACACCGGTGCACTGCGCCGAGCCCTCGCTCGACGGCTTCGTGTACGTGTGCGACCGGCCCAACGACCGGGTCCAGGTATTCCGCAAGGACGGGACCTTTGTCGACGAGGTGCGGATCGCGCCGCGCACCCTGGGAGACGGGTCGACGTGGGACATCGCTTTCTCCCGCGACGCCGAGCAGAGGTACATGTACGTGGCCGACGGGAAGAACATGAAGGTGTACGTCATGGACAGGCTGAACCTGGAAATCCTCACCAGCTTCGGTGACGGAGGGCGCCAGCCCGGGCTCTTCTTCGCGGTCCACAGCATCGCAACGGACTCGCAGGGCAACATCTATACGACCGAGACCTATGAGGGGAAGCGGGTGCAGAAGTTCGTCTACAAGGGCATGGGACCCGTGACGGCGATGGACCAGGGCGCACCCTGGCCGACAGGCAACGAGTAACACGGACATATGAGGCAAACCCGGATGTGAAGCGGGGACCGGACACCAGCAGACAGGAGCTGTGAGACCATGAAGACCTTCGCAATCCCAACCTCGGCCGTGCTCGCCGGCCTGTTCATCGTGGCCGGCTGCGCCGAGAGCGACGCCCCCGAAACCGAAGAGGCGCCTGAAATGGCCGCCATGACCTTCTTCATCACCAGCGCGGGGCCCGGTGACGGGGCCAACCTGGGCGGTCTCGAGGGCGCCGACGCCCACTGCGAGACCCTCGCGGCCGCCGCGGGCGCCGGCGGGATGGGGTGGGCGGCCTATCTCAGCACGATCAACGAGGACGGGAGCGCCGCCGTCAACGCGCGTGACCGGATCGGGACCGGCCCGTGGCACAATCAGGCCGGGGTACTTGTGGCCAACGACGTCGACGAGCTGCACTCCGACGCCGCCAACCTGACCAAGGAGACCATCCTTACGGAGATGGGCGACATGGTGAACGGCCGCGGCGACGAGCCCAACATGCACGACATCCTCACCGGCTCGAACATGGACGGCACCGCCTTCACCGGCGAAGAAAACACCAATTGCGACAACTGGATGAGCAACGGAGAGGGGTCCACAGCGGTCGGCCACCACGACCGGACCGGCGGCGGCCAGAACCCCACCTCGTGGAACTCGGCCCACGGGTCGCGCGGCTGCAGCCAGGAGAACCTGCAGGGCACCGGCGGCAACGGCTTCTTCTACTGCTTCGCAGCCGGCAACTGATGCACCGGGTCGGAACCGCCGCCACCTGTGCGGCCCTGGCGCTGGGGGCGTGTGCGCAGGAGGAAGCGGCGGAAGCGGACAGCACGGTCTTCATCGAAGAGATGACCTGGACCGAGATCCGTGACGCGCTGGACGCCGGCAAGACAACGGTGATCGTGCCCACCGCCGGGACGGAACAGAACGGCCCTCATATGGTGATGGGGAAGCATCGCTACATCATCGACGAGGCCAGCGACAGGATCGCCCGCGAGCTGGGCAATGCGCTGGTGGCGCCTTCGGTCACCTATGTGCCCGAGGGCGGCGTCGATCCGCCCTCGGGGCACATGCGCTACCCCGGAACCATCACGCTGCCGAACGAGTATTTCATGAAGGTGCTGGAGTACGCGGCGCTGAGCTTCCGGGCCCACGGCTTCACGGACATCGTCTTCATCGGCGACAGCGGCGGGAACCAGGGCGGCATGGAGGAGGTCGTGAACATGCTGAACGAGGCATGGGGCGGCGAAGGGGCCCGCGTCCACTTCATCGGCGACTACTACTCGGCCAACGGCTTTCGCGACTGGCTGATCGAGCAGGGAGAGACGGATGAGACGATCGGGCGACACGCCGGCATCTCGGACACCTCGATCCTGCTGTACGTCGCGCCCGAGCACATCCGGGAGGACCAGCTGGCTCCGGGTGGCGCCTTCGAGGACAGCGGCGTTTCCGGTGACCCGACCCGGGCTTCCGCCGCGTACGGCAGTGTGGGAATGGACCTGCGCGTCGACGCCGCGGTTACCCAGATCCGGGCTGCGACCGGCTCGATGTAGGCGCGGGGTGCGTACGTGAAGGGCCAACGACGCCGCCATCCCGCGCGTACGGCTGTGGTCGTCCTGGCGTGTGGGTTGGGTGTCGGCGCCGTGGCGATCGCACCGGTGCGCGCCACCGCGCAGGAGGCGCCGCAGTCCCGGGAGGCGCCGACGTTCACCCTTGCCGGGCAGATCGTCGACGCGGTCAACGAACGTCCCGTCATCGCGGCCGTGATCAAGGTGCCGGACCTCCGCCGCTTCGTTTTCTCGGACGTGCGGGGGCGCTTTTTCTTCTCCGACTTCCCGGAGGGCACCTGGGACATCGTCGTCGCGCAGCTCGGCTATCACACCCTGGAAGGCTCGGTAACGGTCACGGAAGGCAACGGACTCCATCTCCGCCTGGAACCCGACCCGGTCGCCCTGGAGGAGATCACCGCAGGGGGGTTGACCTACAAGACCCGGCTCAAGCGAAGGCGGAACCGCGCTCTGGCCAGGTCCTACGCGCTGGAGGGGGAGGCGCTCCTGACCAGCCGGAAGGACAACGTCTGGGACATGGTGGGGTGGCAGCACGGCTTCCACTTCGAGGGATACAACGACTTTGGCTGCCCAATGGCCACGATCTACGGAATCCGGGGCACCGTGGGCCTCTACATCAACGACCGTGCCGTGAGACTGGGGATCTTCGAGGAGTTCCGACCGCAGGACTTCGCCCTCGTGGAGGTCTACAGCTACGGGGGCACGATGCGTGCCTATACGCAGGAGTACCTTGACCGGATGACCCGGGAGAGGCGCGTCGCCGTGTCTCTGAACTCGATTCCCGGCCTTTGTCCCCGGGAGACCAGGGTGATCAGAAGGCGGGGCCGACTGGTGGAGGTTCCGATCGGGCCCGGCGGGCAATGGTGAGCGTTCGCGCGGCGGCCCTCCCCGCTGCCGCACTCGTGATTGTTGTGGGGTGGGCGGCGCGCCCGGCAACCGCCCAGGAGACGCCGACCTTCACCCTGACCGGGCAGATCGTCGACGCGCTCAACGAACGCCCCGTGATCGCGGCCGTCGTCAAGGTGCCGGAGCTGCGCCGCTTCGTCTTCTCCGACGTGAACGGCCGCTTTCACTTCCCGGACTTCCCCGAAGGCACCTGGGAGATTGTGGTCGAGCAACTCGGCTATCACACCCTCGACGGTTCCGTCGCGGTGGCACAGGGCAATGGACTCAGTCTTCGCCTGAACCCGGATCCGGTCGCGCTGGAGGGGCTGCGGGTCCGGACGCGCTCGGAACGGCTCCTCGAGCGTCGTCGGCGCCTGACCCCCTATCGGGTCACCAGGATTTCCCCGGAAGTCATCGCCAACGCGATCAACCCGGACCCGACCGCCATCTTCAGGCGGAAGGCCAACTCCCTGATCGTCCCCTGCTCGGCCGATTCCGATGAGCAGATGACCCCCGGCTGCGTCGTCGTGCGCGGGCGACAGAAGGCGATCACGGTGATGCTGGACGACCTCCCCCTTCCCGGAGGGATGGTCGTTCTCCAGATGTACCCGCACGACCACATCCACTCGATGGACTGGGTCGCGAGGGCGGGGGTCCTTCAGGTGTATACCAGGGATTTCATTCGGCGGCTGGACGAGAACGGGATGAACCTGTCACCCCTGGTGTGGTGACCATGCCCGCCGCGCGCATGGCCGTGCTGGTCATCTGCGTGGCCACCAGCACGTGCACCCCGACCGTGCCCGAAGCGGAGCGGATCGGCGACCCCGTACCCGGGCTGACCGACGACGAACTGGCCCGCTTCGAGGCCGGGCGAGCCCTCTTCGACCGGATCTTCACGACCGAGGAAGGCGTCGGGCCGCTCTTCAACGAGAACCAGTGCAGCGCCTGCCACACCTTTCCCGCAACGGGCGGTACCGGCGAGCAACTCGTCATCAAGGCGACGCGGCGGCGTCCCGACGGCAGCTGCAACATCATGGCGGAGGAAGGCGGCGAGAACCTGCGCAGGCGGGCAACCCCCGCACTGGAACGCCTCGGCACGGTACGCGACACGGTCCCTTCGGCCACCGCGGACATCGCGACCTTCGCGGTTCCCTTTCTCTTCGGCCTGGGAGCGGCCGACCTGGTGCCCGAAGACGCCCTTCGCGGCGCCGCCGACCCCGACGACCGCGACGGCGACGGCATCTCGGGACGATTGGGGCGCACGCCCGACGGCCGCGTGGGGCGCTTCGGACGGAAGGCCGACGTGGCCACCCTGCACGACTTCACCCACCTGGCCCTGTTCAACGAGATGGGGATCACCACCACCGCCCATCCCCGTGAGCGCGGCCCGAACGGCGCGCCCCTGCCCTCCGCCACCGATCCGGCCCCCGACCCCGAGATCGGCGACTCCGCCGTCGCGCTCATCACGGATTTCGTGCGCATGCTCGCCGCCCCGCCCCGCTTGCCCGCCGCACCGGACGCGTCCACCCCGGCCACGCCGGGCGAAACCCTCTTCGCCCGGACCGGGTGCGCGGCCTGCCACACACCCCACGTCACCACCGGACCGGCCCCCGTTGCCGCCCTCGACCGGGTACGCGCCCCGCTGTACTCGGACCTCCTGCTGCACGACCTCGGCCCCGCGCTCGCGAGCACCTGCGCTCCCGGCGCCACCGAGACGGAGTACCGCACCGCTCCCCTCCTGGGCCTGGGGTCGCGACGCTCCCTGCTGCACGACCTGCGGGCATCCAACATCGAGCAGGCGATCCAGCTTCACGGGGGCGAAGCCCGGACGGCCCGCGACGCCTTCGCCGCCCTGTCGGTCAGCGACCGTCAGGCCCTGCTCCGTTTCCTGCGCTCGCTCTAGCAGCCGGGCGCGGGACTCATCCACGGACTTCTACGGCTCTTCCAACTCCGACCTGAACAGCCGGTCCACGAACGTGGCCATCAGCGGCACGCCAACCGCAAGCGTCACCACTCCCAACCCCTCCAAAAAGCCCGTTTCTTCGCGCTGTCCGGCAATCCCGAAGGCATAGCCCGGAACCAGCGTGACGGCCGCGCCGACCACCGCCGGACCCAGCTTGCCGCGCGACCGCTCGGTCGAGCCCATGAGACGTGCCCCCAGCGCTGATCCCAGCGCCGGCAGAGCCACCGCGGCGGCGGCCGCCGCAATGGTGCTCGTCCCATTGCAATCGGAGAAGAGCGCGTCGTCCTCCGGCCCCCGGAATCCGATGCACCGGCTCGCAATCGCCACGCCCGCGGCCAACCCCGCGGCGTTCCCCCACGCCGACCCCAGGAACACCTTCCCAGTCGCATGGGGTTTGGCCTCGACAGTCCAGTCATACCTTTGCGGACCATATGACCATGATCTCGAAGCCTCGCCCGGGTCGCGTCCAGGTCGCCTCGTCTCGATGATGAGCGCCCCCCACATGGAGCCGATGCCAAAGCGCGCCCCGGCTTCGGACGGCTGCACCAATTCGATGTTCTCGATTGTCTCGATCGGAAGGGTGGCGTACAGGGTGGCCGGATTGTGCACCAGCACTCCGTCCAGGTAGACCTCCGGAGAGTTGCAGCCCGGGTCGCTACTGCCAAGTCCGCGGATGAAGTTGCCTGCGCTCGCACCGCGGAACTCCACGCAGGTAGGTTGCCCGACAACGCCGCTCCGGGTGATCCGCACGCCCGGAACCCGCGCGGTGAGGAGTTCGACGAGGGTCATCGCAGTGTTTTCGTATCCCCGGATGTCTTCGCGCGAGATCCGGTTCAGCTGGCGGCCGGCACCCCGCCGTTCCCGTTCCCCCCGACTCATGGCTTCGACCACGAGCGGAGCCAGGCTGATCTCCGTTGCTGTCACCGAGATGGTCAGACGAAGCGGCTCGGCCCCCACCTCCACCTCCTGCCAGTGCGCGCCGTACGCAACGTGACGGACCGTGAGCACCCAATCGCCCCGGGGAACGCGGTCAAAGGTGAAGAATCCCGTCGCATCGGTGAACTGGGTGCCCACCCCATCGATCCAGACTTCCACGTCGGGCACGGGCGATCCCGTCGCCCGATCCACAACCTGTCCCGTCAACGGACTGCCGGACTGCGTCGCTGCCAGGGACGGAACGCCACCGAAGACGAAGAGCGCGGTCACCAGCACCGGCCGCACCCGACTGCGCCACGTCCTCTTCATACACACCTCCGGCTCCTACGCGAACCCTCGACCAAATGTACGCAATGTTGGCGACAGCGTTGCATGCGTCGTATTGTTGTCGGACCCATAGTGGGGAGCGATCGCTCCCACCGCACGTCGCGGTGGGGTGTCTGCGCTCACCAATCCATACTTCAGTCCCGGGGAGGACGCCATGGCACAAGGAAAACGTAAGGGACCACTTCAGAGGGGAGGAGCCGCCGTTTTGGCGGTGCTCGCTCTTACTCTGCCCTCCGCTCTCGAAGCCCAGACGGGCTCGATTCGCGGGCAGGTGGTGGACGCAGTCACACAGAGGGTGATCGGAGGCGCCCAGATCGAGCTTGTCGATTCGCGCCGGGGCGGCCTCACCAACACCTCGGGCCAGTACCTGATCCTCAACGTCCCCGTGGGCGAGCACGACGTGCGGGTACAGTTCATCGGTTTCGCCACCGCGACGCAAACCGTGACGGTCACCAGCGGCGAGGCTGCAGTCCTGGACTTCGAGCTCTCCCAGTCAGCGCTCCAATTGGACCAGATCGTGGTCACCGGCACGGCGCAGGGGACCGAGGCGAGGTCGGTGGGCAACACGGTTTCAACCATCGACGCGGCGGAAATCGTGGAGATCGCGCCGATCAGCAACGTGCAGGAACTGCTGACCGCCCGGACTCCCGGATTGACGCTGGTGGCCAACTCCGGTCAGGCGGGCGCGAGTTCCAAGCTTCGCATCCGGGGAGCGGGATCCATGGCGGCGGGGCTGGCACCCGTGGTCTACGTCGACGGAGTTCGGATGAAGTCGGGTACGCAGGGAGGTCTGGACGTGGGCTGGGGCGGTGCTCAGGGAACCGACGCCCTCGACTTCCTGAACCCGAACGACATCGAGTCGGTCGAGACCATCAAGGGCCCGGCAGCCTCAACCCTGTACGGAGCCGATGCGGCCGGCGGCGTCATCCAGATCATCACCAAGAAGGGCCGTGCCGGATCCGGATTGGTGTGGAACGCTTCGTTCGAAACCGGCTACAACGAGTGGGCACTCAATACGCCGACCAACTACTGGAGGTGCACCGCGTCCAACATCGGCAACCCCAGCATCTACCCGGGGTGCGCTGGCGTCGCGGAAAACACGGTGTTGGAGGATGACCCGGTGAAGCGTCATCCGCTGGCGCTTCGTCAGAATGAAGGGGGGACCGACAACTACGCCGATCTCAGCGCCTTCAACCTGTCCGCGCGCGGCGGGGGTGAAGCCTTCAACTACTACCTCTCGTTCGAGAAGAGCGGCGAAGAGGGTGTCTACTACAACAACTTCTCCAACCGGACCTCGGGGCGTGCGAACTTCGGGTTCACGCCCACCGAGAAGTTCTCGACGACGGTCAACGTCGGGTACGCGCGTACCCACGTGCAGATGCCGTTCGCAAACAACTCCTCGAACTCGATTCTGCGGAACGGGTTCCGTGGGAGGCCGGGATCATCCGCGCCCTGGGAAGAGGGATTCAGGGGCTTCGGCCCCATGCTGGCCAACGAGTACGACAATCAGACCGAGGCTGAGCGCACGACCATCGCCATGACCGCCAACTATCAGCCGTGGGACTGGTTCACGAACCGCCTGACGCTGGGGATGGACAAGCAGGACCGAACGAACTCCGAGATCTACCAGATCGACACCACGGGTGCCCAACCGTGGGGAGCCACGGCCGCCGCAGGTCGCGTTCAGCGCGATCTGCCCGTTGACCACTCATGGACAGCCGACTACGCGGGTACGGTCGGCACCGACATTACCACTGAACTCACCTCGTCCCTGTCCTTCGGGGCGCAGCTGGTCAGGGAGCAGTTCTCGTCCCACTACGTCGAGGGGCAGGGCTTCGTAGCCAACAACCTGAACCTCATCGGAACCGCCGCGACTACGCTGGCCTCGCAAGGTTTCATCGAGCAGACTTCTCTAGGGGTGTATGTGCAGGAACAGGCGGCCTGGCGGGACCGCCTCTACGGTACGGTGGCCGTGCGGGTCGACGACAACTCGGCGTTCGGGAATGACTTCTCGCTTGTGGTGTACCCGAAGGCTTCGCTGTCCTACATCATCTCGGACGAGGACTTCTTCAGTCTGCCGTACGTGGACGAGCTGAAGCTTCGCGGCGCCTGGGGTCAGGCAGGGAAAGCACCGGCCCCCTTCACGGCGGACCGGGCCTATGCGCCGGACGTGACCGTGGTCGGCGATGTTGCCGTGAACCAGCTATCGACCGCCTCGTACGGGAATCCCGACCTCAAGGCCGAGACGGGTACCGAGATCGAGCTCGGATTCGATGCGTCGCTCCTGGAGGGCCGCGCCGCTCTTGAAGTCACGTACTACAACCAGCGCACCACCGATGCGCTGATCTCGGTGCCGGATCCGCCCTCGAGCGGGTTCAGCGGCAGCCACTTCATCAACATCGGCGAGATCGCGAACAGCGGTTTCGAGATGCTGCTCACCGGATCGCCGATCTACACGCGCAATCTTCAGTGGGACGCGTCGGTGTCATTCTACACCAACTCGAACGAACTCGTCTCCTTCGGTGGTGCATTGGAAGACATCTCCTTCGGGGCGTTCGCCCAGGTGCACAAGCACATCGAGGGCTACCCGCTGGGCGGGTACTGGTCCGTCGACGTGGTACGGGACGCGAGCGGTAACCCCGTTCTCAACTCGGGCGGAGGCGTGACCGTCGACTACGACAACGAGGAGTACGTGGGACCGCAGTTGCCCACGCGGGAGATTGCGTTCTCCAACACCTTTACGCTACTCGGCAACCTCCGGCTCTTCGCCCAGTTCGACTACAAGGGCGGCCACCACCAGTGGTGCGCGATCTGCTCGATCCGGAACCGGATCGACCGCAACAGCTGGGAGGTGAACAACCCCGACGCCGATCCGGTCGAGGTCATGGTGTGGCGCAGCCGTCAGACCAAGACGCACCTGTTCCCGGCGGACTTCCTGAAGTTCCGGGAAATCGCCATGAGCTACACGTTGCCGACCAACATGAGCAACGCCTTCCGCGCAGACCGCGCGACGGTGACGCTATCGGGCCGGAACATCTGGATGTGGACCAAATACGGAGGCACTTCCGATCCGGAAGTCACCTTCTACAGTACACGCGAGTTCAGTGAGCTCGACTACGCATCCACGCCGATGACCCGCAGGTTTTCGGCATCAATCGCCCTGCAGTTCTGAGAGGAGGAAGCAAATGACTAGATTCAGCAAGACGCTGCGGCTCATGGCCGCGTTGGCCGTCGTTGGTCCGGTCGCAGGATGCGACACCCTCGACGAACTTCTGATAGCGAACAACCCCGAGCGCATCTCCGAGGACGCGCTCAACGACGCCCTCCTGGTGGATGTGCTTACGAACAGTGTCATCGGCGAGTTCTCGGCCATGTACGACGACCCGTTCATCTGGCGGGGCAGCATGTTCACCGACGAACAGATCACCGGGATCAACTGGGAATCGACCGCGCGGCTGAGCCAGAGGCTGGTTCGGTATGACGAGGGCGACCCCGACAACATGTTCTCGCAAATCAGTGCCGCACGAGTGATGGCCGACAGCGCCGCGGGACGGTTCCGCACACTGATCGACAACTCGGCAGCGGATGAGCGCATGGCTATCGCGCTGGTCTATGCCGGTTATTCCCACATCATTCTGGGCGACGCGATGTGCGAAGCCGTCTTCAACGTGGCAGAGACCATCTCGTCGCAGGCGCAGATCTATGAGCGCGGCCTGTCCCGCTTCGAGGAGGGCATGCAGGTAGCCGCGGCCGCTGGCCGTGGTGACCTGGTCAACCTGGCCCGCGTCGGCCTTGCCCGTGCACACCTCAACCTGGGCAATCACAGCCAGGTGATGCAGCACGCATCCGAAGTACCTGCGGATTTCGTCCATTGGGTGGAGTACGAGCAGACTTCGGACGGCGGCACGGACCTGGTGCTGTGGGGCAGGATCAATGGCGGTAACCACTCCCTGGGCGTGCACCCGAACTTCCTTAGCGGAGAATTCGGAACTCAGGATATCGTCGCCTCCCAGACCGACCCGCGGGTGCAGCACACCCCGAGCTGGTCGCTGGGCCACAATCGCCTTACCCGCTTGTATAAGCCGTATCAATCGCTGCCGTTCAGCGGATTCAACGGGGAAGCGCAGGCGGACGGCGGGGAGCCCCCGTTCTACCAGAGGGGCACGGACATCAAGATGGCTTCCGGGCTCGAGGCGATGCACCACTACTACGAGGCGGCGGGCCCTGACGGCATGGGTCCGGCCGGATCGACGCTCGATTTCGTGAACGCGCGGCGCGCGGCTGGCAAGCAGGCGCCGGTCGACATGTCAGGCTCCGACCTGATGGCCGAACTTCGCGATCAGCGCGGGCGCGACATGTACCTGGGCGGCTTCCGCCTCGGCGATCTGCGGCGCTGGAAGAACCAGGGCGTGGGCGACTTCTTCCCGAGCGGGACCCACCCGACCACCGAGTGGGGCTCCTACGGGGACGCCACGTGCTTCCCGCTTCCGCTCGAGGAGTACGAAGGCAACCCCAACCTGACCAAGCCGTCCTGACGGTTGGCGGTTTGGTGAACGAAGCGTGTACAAGCGCTTGAACGGAGGGGGTGCGGCGGCACAAGCGGTCGTCGCACCCCCTGACACGTTGCGCGTCCCGCGTGCCGTCCCGGACGGTGCAGCCCGGCTCGCGTGGGGACTCGCGGTTGCGGTGGTGGCCGCGGCCGCGGGCGCGTGCAACATCCTCGACGACGACCAGGATCTCCCGACCGTGGCCCGGGTGGAGATTACCGGCAACGCGCCCGGTGACCTGGAGCTGGTCGTCTCCGACGACTTTCAGAGGGTCGCGGACTTCGACCAGGGTGCGCGATATACAGTGCTCGTGCAGGCAGACACGTCCTTCGTGCAACCGGACTTCGCCAAGGACTACGACATCGAGGCATCGAGCCGCTTCTTCGTGCGGCTGACCAACCACTCGGCCGAAATAGCCCAGATCTCGCTCCTGGTCGCCTTCGACGGCGAGGTCAGCTATTCGCAGCGGGCCACCATTGCCGAAGGCGGGGCGCTCGAATTCAGCGAGATCTTCTACGGTACCTGATCGATCGGACCCTGATCCGGGAGCGCAGGGACGGGCAGTGGCAACTCATCTACGCGGACACCGACCACTACCCGGTCAACCGGGAACCATGATGTCACGGGCGCGCCGCTGCCCGCTCCGGAGCAGACTGCCCGGGCTTCTCCTCCTCGTCGCGTTCCTGCCGCTGACCCAGAGCTGCGGCGATGACCCCGCGGCACCCGGGGCCGAGCCTCCCCCCGAACCACCCCCCATCCCCGCGGAGGCCACCACCTGGATCGAGAGCAACTCCGTCCCCTTCGACGGCTCCCACCTCTCCCTCCCCCACGACGACATCGAGTTCCTGCGGGACGTCGTGGGTGACGCCCGGATCGTGTCGCTCGGCGAGAACACGCACGGTACCCGCGATTTCTTCGAGATGAAGGCTCGGATCCTGCGCTTCCTGGTCGAGGAAATGGACTTCGACGCCTTCGCGATCGAGGCCACCTGGCCCGAGGCCAACCGTCTCGACCGGTATGTGCGCTACGGCGAAGGCGACCCGGAGATCCTCCTGTCCGGCCTGTACTTCTGGACCTGGAACACCGAATCGGTGCTGGAAATGATCGAGTGGATGCGCGCGCACAACGAAGCCGGCGGCGATGTGGGCTTCTACGGCTTCGACATGCAGTTCCCGGGGATGGCGCTGCACAACGTCTTCGAGTACCTCCGCGCCGTCGACCCCGACCGCGTCACCGAGGTCGCGACTCTGGTCGACTGTCTCACCCGCTACGCCAACGGCCCGGATGGCCGGTTCCCGAATCCGGGCTACCGGGATCAGACCGACGACCACCGCGCGGCCTGCGGGGTCTCGCTCGGCGAAGCCCTCGACCAGCTCCTCGCCAACCGGGAAGACTACGAAGCCGCCGCCGGCGAGGACGCCTTCGCGGTGGCCCTGCAGAGCATGCGCGTCGCCATCCAGTACCACATGCAGGTCACGGGGGACCAGACCCGCGACGAATCCATGGCCGAGAATACCATCTGGCTCGACGAGCACCTGGGTCCGGGCAGCCGGATGGTGCTGTGGGCGCACAACTTCCACGTGTCCACGCAGCCCGGCGCCCAGGGATGGTACCTGCAGGGGAAATACGGCGAGGCGATGTTGGTGGTGGGCTTCAGCCACGAAAGCGGCACCTTCACGGGGGTGACGCAGCGGGGTTCGACCAACCTCGGCCTCGGCGAGCACGTACTCAGCCCGCCCCTGCAGCTCTCCTACGAACACTACCTGTCCAGCGCGGCAGCCCCCCGCCTCGTCCTCGACCTGCGCAACCGGGACATCGGTTCCGCGGGCGCTTCATGGCTGACGGGGCCGCGATCCTTCCGTGCAATCGGGTGCTGCTACGACCCGGGCGCACCTTCCCGCTACTGGTCGCAACCGCGCATCATCGAGTGGTTCGACGTACTCATCCACTACGAGGCGACAGGCCCGACGACCGTCCTGCCCGGCCGCTACCCGGAGCGTTTCTGACGCCAGAAGCGGAACATCAACAGCGCGACCGAGAGCCCCGTCCACACCATCAGCGCGGTCCCCACCGCCACCAGCCCCGCCACCACCTGTCCGGCAAGTCCCCAGTACTCCCCCGTGTGGGCGTAGCGGAGGAACTCCCGGGCCCGCCGGCTCGGGGTGGCGTCCGCGAAGGACTCCCACGAGAGCGCGGCACCCGTCCTCCGGTCCACCCTCATCACACCGGCCTTCTGAGGCTGGCCGGAGCGCCCGGCGCGAACCTCCACGCGGACTTCCGCGTCGCGCGGCCGAGGCAGCGTGAGCACGATCGCGCGCCATCCGGGTATTCGCGACTCGGTCGCGGCGAGGGCGGCCGCCAGGCTGGCGCCAGGGGCCGCCAAAGGGTCCTGCCCCGCCA
>MPNE01000004.1:0-142500 GCA_002238865.1 Gemmatimonadetes bacterium bin94
TCCCGCGATCCGCTTCTGGTCGAGGAGGAGGGAGCGTACAGGGGACCTCGACCGGGTCAGGATGTCGTGGAGCCTCTTCCCCGTGAAGGAGCGTGCCAGCGGCTCCGGGGCCAGGCGGCGGGCGCAGCCCGGCGCCCCGCGGCCCCCGGCCGGTCCACTCGGCTCGCGGGACCCTCGTCAGGCGGCCGAAGCGGCGAACGTCGTCGTAGGTGACGCAACCTCCGTCCTCGAGGCGAAAGAGAACGGCAGGGTGTGTGGAGCGGGGGTGTGGCCCGGGCCTGGGCGATGACATGATGCGCCCGGTCATGCCCAGGTTGACCGCGACGCGGGCCGCATCGTCCAGGGTGAAGACCACGTTCTTGCCGCGGCGCCCCACCTCGGCGAAGCGGCTTCCGGCCAATGCCGCGGCGAAGCGGCGGCTCGGACCCGTCACCACGTCGTCGCGCAGCACGGTCACGCTCCCGATGACCCTGCCGGGCAGGACCTTGTTCAGCCCCCTTGCGATGATCTCGGCCTCGGGGAGCTCGGGCAAGGCACTACTCCAGCGCGACGGCGGCGCCGCTCGAGCTGCCCCGGCGCGACGCCTCGCGCCATCCGATGTCTTCACGGAACTGCCGTCCTTCGAAGGTGATCGCCCGTGCCACCGCGCGGCTCGCGCGCCGCGCTCGTTGAAAATCCGGATCGACCGCCGTCACGGCCAGGACGCGCCCTCCCGAGGTTACCAGCTGTCCATCGGCCAGCGACGTTCCTGCGTGGAAGACCTGCACATCGCCAGGAAGCGGCGGGATCGAGATCGGGGCCCCCTTCGGGTAGGAGCCCGGATATCCGGGGGCCGCGAGCACCGTCGTCACGGCCGCGGCGTCCTCGAAGACGGGCGTGTGTCCGCCGAGTCCGCTGCCCTCCGCGACCGCCATCATGGGGTCGAGGAGCGACGAGGAGAGGAGCGGGAGCACCGCCTGGGTCTCCGGGTCGCCGAACCTGCAGTTGAACTCGACGACGCGGGGGCCTTTCGGCGTGACCATCAGTCCGGCGTACAGGAGTCCGCGGAAAGGGCTTCCAGCGTCTGCAAGCGCTTTCAGCACCGGCTCGATCACAATGTCGCCAACATCCGCCATCAGCGCGTCGGTGACGAACCCGACCGGCGCATAGGCGCCCATCCCCCCGGTGTTCGGACCCGTGTCGCCCTCCCCGATGCGCTTGTGGTCCTGGGAGGGGAGAAGGGTCGTGTAGTCCTCCCCGTCGGTGATGCAGAAGACGGAGAGCTCCTCTCCCTCCATGTACTCCTCGATCACGACCTGGCTGCCCGCTTGCCCGAACGCTCCGTCGAGCATGCTCCGCGCGGTGCGCACCGCTTCGGACTCGGTGTCACACACCACCGCGCCCTTGCCTGCCGCCAGACCGGAGGCCTTGACGACTACCGGGGCCCCGTGCGCCTCGATGAAAGCGGCCGCCAGATCCGGGTCCGTGTGCACCTCGTAGGCAGCGGTGGGCACGTCTGCGGCCGCCATCAGGTCCTTGGCGAACGCCTTGCTCGATTCGATCCGCGCAGCACCCGCCGATGGGCCGAACACCGGCACGCCGGACCGCTGCATACGGTCGGCGAGCCCCGCGGCAAGCGGGTTCTCGGGGCCGATGACGGCCAGATCGATCCGCCGCGAGGCCGCCCACCCCGCGAGAGCCACCACGTCCGTCGGGGAGATGTCGACCCCCTGGCAGATCCCGGTCATGCCTCCATTCGGGCGCGTGGCGTAGAACGAAGCGTTCGGGGCGTCCCGGCGAAGCTTCCACAACAGGGTGTGTTCGCGACCCCCGTTGCCGACGATCAGAATACGCATGGGCCGCTCGTCACTTCCTGAAGGCATCCATGAAGCTTCCGCTCACCCGTTTGGCGGCGTCGGCCATATTGTCGACGAACTCCCTGGCACCGGTCCTGTATGCGTCTGCCGCCTGGGACAGGTCCTCCTTGTATGCAGGGTTGGGTTCCCCGCGACGCTGGTATTCACCCCGCAGGACCCGGTCGTACGAGCCTTCCTCGATCCAGGCGCGCAGTTCGGAGAGCCGAAGAACCCAGAACGGATGAGTCTGGCCGAGCAGGTTCAGGACCTTGAAGACCTGGTCGGCAAGGTCGCCGGACTCCCGGTACTCTTCGGCCTGGCGGATGAACTCGGGAAGAGAGGTCTCCTCATCCTTGCCGCCCCCTGCCATTTTCAGCATCGACGACATCACAACGTCCGGTTCCTGGATCGCCAGGAGTCCGGCCCGGTCCGCGGACAATTCGCTCTTGCGGGACCATTCCAGAAGGGCCACCAGGATCGCCCTTGCCGCCAGCCCCACGATCGGAAAGCCGAGTTGCGCGAGCTGCATGAGCAGTTCGGTCATCGTCTTGTAGAGCACGTGGTCGCTCATGACGTGTCCCGCTTCGTGGCCGAGCACATACGAGACCTGCTCGTCGGTCAGGAGTGCCAGCGTGCCCGAATTGAGGATGATGAAGGGCTCCTTCATCCCGTAGGCCCCGGCGTTGACGACGGGGTTCTGTGAAACGAACAGGGGGTAGGTCTCGGGGGCGTCGAGGGTGTCGCACACATTGCAGTACAGCTCCCAGATACGGGGGAACTGATTCGGTCCCACCCGGACGGCGTTCGCCTGGAAGGCGAGCCGGATCGGCTTTTCGCCGAAGAAGCCGAAGAGGGCGCGCAGCACCTGGTCGAACATGGGGAGCTTGCGCAGCGCGGCCAGAGCCGCCCGGTCGGCGCTGTGCTCCCACGTCCTGGACGAGATGTCGGTGAGTACGCGTGGCGCCCGCGCATCCGCGTGCGAAGCATCTCCGTATGTATAGTCGTTGTCAGTCATTGGTCATCCTTGCTTGATCAGGCGCATGAACACTCCCGCCCGGAAGTTCCCGGGTGGATTCATCTACGAAGCCCCCGGTCGAGGTCTTCCACAAGATCCCGCCAGTCCTCGATTCCAGCCGAGAGGCGCACCAGGCCGCCCGTGATGCCCATTCGCAGGCGCGCGTCCTCCGGAACCGACGCGTGGGTCATGACCGAGGGAACGCAGATCATCGACTCCACCCCGCCGAGACTCTCGGCCAGGCGGAAGATCCGGGTGCCTTCGGCGAGGCGCTTCGCGTCGGACTCCTCCACCTCGGCCGACAGCATCCCGGAGAAGCCCGTCATCTGCGTGGCGGCCAGCTGGTGCTGCGGATGGGAAGCGAGCCCCGGGTAGTGGACCGTGCGAACCATGGGGTGCGCCTCGAGGAATTCCGCGATCCGCATCCCGTTCTCGTTGTGGCGTTCCATGCGGACGTGCAGGGTCCTGGTGCCCCTCAGCGTCAGCCAGGAATCCATGGGGCCCGGAATGGGTCCGGTGGACTTTCGTACGAAACGGATCTCATCCGCGAGGGCGTCGTCGTCGAGCACCAGGATTCCCCCGAGCACGTCGGAGTGTCCGTTCAGGTACTTTGTGGTGGAATGAACGACCACATCGGCACCCATTGCCAGAGGCTGCTGGTTGTACGGAGACGCGAAGGTGTTGTCGACGCAGAGGACGGCGTCGTGATCGCGGGCGACCCTTGCGACCGCTCCGATATCGGTGATCCGCATGAGGGGATTCGACGGGGTCTCGAGGTGGATCAGCCCGGTCTCGGGGCGCATCGCCTCGCGCACCGCCGCCACGTTGCGGCAGTCCACCAGAGTGACGCCGATCCCCAGGCGGTCGAGCACCTGCGTGAACATCCGCGTGGTGCCGCCGTAGGTGTTCTCTTCGCTGACGATATGGCCTCCGGCCGCAACCGCTTTCACGAGGCACTCGATCGCGGCCATGCCGCTGGCGAAGGCGATACCGTGGTTGCCGGCCTCGAGATCGGCGATGTTGGCTTCGGTCGCCTCCCGGGTGGGGTTTTGCAGCCGGGCGTATTCGTAGCCGGTGTGTCTGCCCAGGCCTTGCTGTACGTAGGTCGAGGTCTGGAAGAGGGGGGTGGTGATCGCCCCCGTGACCGGTTCGGGAGACTGGCCGGCATGGACGCAGCGGGTAGCGAAGTGGCTGCGCGAAACCTTGGCGCGGGAGGCCCCGCGCCCTTCGGCGGGCTTCACGTCGCGGGACGCGGGTTGCTGGGACAAGCGGTCGGCCTCGGGGTGGCTGGCATGGAAGGAGTGCTGGCGCGATATGCGTGACCATTCGCGCCGCGCAGCGGACAGGGTTCAATCTAGTCCATCCGCGACGGAAGTGCCCGACCGTCGCGGCGCAAGGTGGCGGGGCGTTCCTCCCGCCGCCGCGCCCCGCTAGCTTTGCCTCAACGGGCCGGGCTGGACGGTGTCCGGCCAACCCGCACCACGGAGGAAGATCCGGTCCAATGCCGATCCGTTTGCCTTCCGGCCTGATGGTCGGCGTCTCGGGCTTTCGCGGCCGCGTCGGTGCGTCCCTTACTCCGGAGTTGATCGCGGGCCTGGCGGCCGCCTACGGGACGTTTCTGCGCGAAGAGGGGGACGGCGACCGGATCCTCGTCGGGCGGGATTCGAGGACATCGGGACCGATGCTGATGAGGGCGGCCGTTGCGGGACTGCTCTCCGCGGGCTGCCGGGTGGCCGAGCTCGGGGTCGTCCCCACGCCCACGCTCATGCTTGCCGTGCGAGACGAGGGCGCCGCCGGCGGGATCGGGGTTACGGCGAGCCACAACCCCGCGGAATGGAACGCGCTCAAGTTCGCCGTGAAGGGGGGGACGTTCCTGCCTCCGGCGCGGATGGCGCGCTTCCAGGCCATGATCCAGGAGCGGGATCCGGCGAGGGCGCCGTGGCACCGGCTCTGCCGCGTGACCCACGACGACGGGGCGGTGCGGCGGCACCTCGATCGCATCCTCGACCTCCCGTTCCTGGATGTCGAAGCGATTCGGAGCGCGCGGATCAGGGTTGCGCTGGACTGCGTCAACGGGGCTGGCGCCCTGATCATGCCCGAGCTTCTTGCCCGCCTCGGCTGCGAGGTGCACGGCATCGGCATGGAGCCGGACGGCCGATTTCCCCGGGACCCGGAACCCACGGCCGCGAACCTCGGCGCGCTGGGTGTCCTGGTGGGGTCCCGCCGGGCCCGGATCGGCCTTGCGGTGGACCCGGACGTGGATCGCCTCTCGCTTGTGGACGAGAAAGGACGTGCGCTGGGCGAGGATCTCACTCTGGCCCTGGCCGCGGACGTGGTGTTGCGGCGAAGGCCGGGGCGCGTGGTGACCAACCTGTCGACGAGCCGGGTGGTGGACGACGTGGCCGCTGCGCATGGGTGCCGGGTGATCCGCGCCCCCGTGGGCGAGATCAACGTGGTGGTGCGGATGTTGGAGGTGGACGCGGTGGTGGGCGGGGAGGGGAACGGGGGGGTGATCCTGCCCGCGCTTCACCACACCCGCGACGCCCCCCTGGGGGCCGCCCTCCTCCTTCAATACCTGGCGGACGAACCGGGGGCGCCGCTCTCGACGCGTATCGCGCGCCTGCCGTCCTACCGGATCGTGAAGGAGAAGGCCGCGTTCCCTCGCTCCGCCCTTCCGGCCGCGTACGAGGCCCTGCGGGACGGGATGCCGGGCGGTGACCGGGATGAGAGCGACGGACTGCGCATCGAGTGGCCGGAGCAGGGGAGCTGGCTCCATGTTCGTCCCTCGGGGACCGAACCGGTGGTGCGCCTGATCGCCGAAGCTCGCGACACATCGTCCGCGCAGGCGCTGGTGGATGCGGCAGGCGGCATCCTGCAGCGTACGGCCCGAAGCTGATATGTGCGGGATCATCGGATACGTGGGGCCCAAGCGCGCCTCCCCCATCCTGATGGAGGGGCTGAAGCGCCTCGAGTACCGGGGATACGATTCGGCGGGGCTCGCAGTAGTGACTCCGAGCGGAGGTGTGCAGGTCGAGAAGCAGCCCGGCAAGATCAGCCGGCTCGAAGACGCTCTGCAGGGAAAAATGCCGAAGGGAGGGTGCGGGATCGCTCATACGCGTTGGGCGACGCACGGTGCTCCCAGCCGCGCCAACGCCCATCCGCAGCTGTCGCCGCACGGCGACATCGCTCTTGTGCATAATGGAATCATCGAGAGCGCGGCCCGCCAGCGCCCGAGGCTCAGGGATCTGGGCTATGAATTCCGGAGTCAGACGGACACGGAGGTCCTCGTCCACCTGATCGACCTCGCCTTTCGCGAGACCGATCGGCTCGAGGACGCGGTGGCGAGCGCGCTGTCGCGGATCGAGGGGACGTACGGGATCGCCGTCGTGAGTGCCCGTGATCCGGGCAAGATCGTGGTGGCGCGCAACGGCAGCCCGGTCCTTCTGGGGGTTGGCGGGAAGGACGAGTATTTCGTCACATCGGACGCGGCCGCGGTCGTTGCCCACACGCAAAGGGTGGTTCGGCTGCGGGACGGAGATTCGGCCGTTCTGAGCCCGGAAGGCTACCGCACATTCGACCCCGCGCGGCGGGCGGTCAGCAGGGGTGCGCAGATCGTCACCTGGAGCGCCGACGCCATCGGCAAGGGCGGCTACGACCACTACATGTACAAGGAGATCCGGGAGCAGCCGGCTTCACTGCGCGACGTGATGCGGGGACGGTTGCTGGAGGAGGAGGGCGGCGCCAGGCTGGGTGGGATCACCATGTCCGACCGCGAGCTGCAGGAGGTGGACCGGATCGTCATCACAGCGTGCGGGACGAGCTGGCACGCCGCGCTGATCGGTGCCTACATGCTGGAGGAGATGGCGCGGATCCCGGTCACGGTCGAGTACGCGTCCGAGTTCAGGTACCGGAATGCCGTGCTGAGCGGAAAGACGCTGGTGCTCGGGATCAGCCAGTCCGGCGAGACCGCGGACACCCTGGCCGCGCTCAGGGAGGCCAGGCGGCGGGGGTGCCGGACCATGGGCATCGTGAACGTGGTCGGGTCCAGCATCGCCGCCGAGACCGATTTCGGAATCTACCTTCACGCCGGACCGGAGATCGGAGTCGCGTCCACCAAGTCCTTTTCCAGCCAGATCGTTGCACTGGCTCTCTTCACCCTTTACATCGCCCGGCGCAGGGACATGTCGATCCTGGAGGGGCGCGAGATGGTGCGTGCGCTTCAGCGGCTGCCTGGCCAGGTCGAAAGGGTTCTGGAGGTGGACGACCAGGTTCGGGAACTGGCCCGCGCATACGCGGCCGCACCGAATTTCCTCTACCTGGGGCGTGGCTACCAGTTCCCGGTGGCCCTCGAGGGAGCCTTGAAGTTGAAGGAGGTAAGCTACATCCATGCAGAAGGTTACCCGGCTGCGGAGATGAAACATGGGCCCATTGCGCTGATCGACGAGAACATGCCGGTGGTCGTCCTCGCGCCCAGGGATGCGGTGTACGCGAAGACGCTGTCGAACATCGAGGAGGTGAGGGCGCGCCACGGTCGCGTGATCGCGGTGGTGAACGACGGGAACGAGGACACGATGACCTGCGTCGACGAAAGGATCGTCATCCCGGCGGCGATGCCGGCGCTGCTGCCCGTGCTGGCGACGGTGCCGCTTCAGCTCCTTGCATACCATGTGGCGGTCACGCGGGGCTGCGATGTTGACCAACCGCGGAATCTTGCCAAATCGGTGACCGTGGAGTGAGGATCGTCCTGCAGCGGGTTTCGGAAGCGTCGGTCCATGTTGAAGGGAGGGTCGTGGGTGCCATCGGGGCCGGGTTCGCGCTGCTCGCGGGATTCACCGAGGGCGATGACCGGGCCGCCGTTTCATGGATGGCGGACAAGGTCGTGGGGCTCCGCGTCTTCCCCGACGAGCAGGGGAGAATGAACCGTTCGCTCCTTGACGTGGGGGGCGAGGTGCTCGTCGTGAGCCAGTTCACCCTCTACGGGGATGTCCGCAAGGGTCGGCGGCCGTCGTTCGTGAAGGCCGCGCGGCCGGAGGTTGCGGTGCCGCTATACGAGGCATTCGTGGCGGAGCTCGAGCGGCGCCTGCCGCACCGGGTCCGTACCGGCGAGTTCGGTGCGGTGATGCAGGTGGCGCTCGTCAACGACGGCCCGGTGACGTTGATGATCGAGCGATGATGAAACGAACCCGATCGGCGCCGGCCGTGTCCGATCCGCCGCTGCCCCTGGTCCTGGCTTCCGCTTCGCCGCGCCGGGCCGATGTGCTGAGGATGCTCGGACTCGCCTTCGTGGTTGCGCCCGCCGAGGTCGAGGAGCGGAGGCGGAAGGGAGAGCCGCCGCGCGAGTACGTCGAGCGCCTGTCCCGGGAGAAGGTCCTGGAGGTCGTGCCGGCACACCCCCGGGCTCTGGTCGTCGGCGGCGACACGATCGTGGTCCTCGACCGGCGGGTGCTGGAGAAGCCGCGTGACCGGGCCGGTGCCGTTGAAATGCTGTCCGCGCTGTCGGGGCGGGCCCACCGCGTGTATTCGGGTCTGGCGGTCGCCGCCAACGGCGAGATCGCATCGAGCGTGGCCGTGGCCCGGGTGATCTTCCGGACCTGCAGCCGCGAGGTGATCGAGCGTTACGTGGATACGGGGGAGCCGCTCGACAAGGCGGGGGCGTACGGAATCCAGGGTTACGGGGCGGCGCTGGTGGAGCGTGTGGAGGGTGACTACTACACCGTCGTCGGCATGTCGGTGGCCGCGTTCGTGGGGTTGCTGCCGTCCGTGGGCTTCGAGTACATGCCCGGACGGTTGATCACCCGGCGCGCGCCGGGGGCGGGGGTATCGTGAGCGGGGGTGCGGTGCTTGCGATCGACCAGGGCACCACCGGGTCGGCGGCCCTCGTGGTCACGGCCGACGGTGAGGTCGCCGGAAGAGCCTACTCGGAGTTCACCCAGTACTTCCCGAATCCGGGGTGGGTCGAACACGATGCGGAGGAGATCTGGAGGGTTACGTCCCGCGTGGCGAGGGAGGCGCTGGCCGCCGCGGGTACCCCGGTGGCCGCCGTCGGGTTGACGAACCAGCGTGAAACGGTCGTCGTGTGGGATCGCGAGACCCTCGAGCCGTTGCACAGGGCCATCGTATGGCAGGACCGGAGGACGGCGGAAATGTGCCGGCGGCTAAGGGATGGTGGCCACGAGGCCATGGTCCGCCGCCGCACCGGGTTGCTCCTCGACCCGTACTTTTCGGGGACCAAGCTTCGCTGGCTCCTGGAGGCGGATCCCGATCTGGCCGCTCGTGCCCGCTCGGGAGAGGTGGCCGCCGGGACGATCGACGCCTGGCTGGTCGCGCGGCTCACGGCCGGCGCCGTCCACGCGACCGACCCCACCAATGCGTCACGCACACTCCTGTTCGACCTCGATGAGGGCGACTGGAACGACGAACTGCTCGCCCTGATCGGCGTGCCGGGGGAAGTCCTTCCGGAAGTCCGCCCCAGCTCCGGCGACTTCGGGGTCACGGACGGGGACGCGCTCGGGATCGAAGTCCCCATCGGGGGCGTCGCGGGGGACCAGCAGGCGGCGCTGTACGGCCAGCGTTGCTGGGAGGCCGGCACGGGAAAGTGCACCTACGGGACGGGCGCGTTCCTCCTGTTCAACACCGGCAGCGAACGGGTGGCTTCACGTCACGGGCTGCTGACCACCGCCGCCTGCGACGCACTGGGTAGGCCCGCGTACGCGCTGGAAGGCTCGATCTTCGTGGCCGGCGCGGCCATCCAGTGGCTGCGTGACGGGCTCGCCGTTCTGGACGACGCCGCCCGCAGCGAGGAGATGGCCCGCTCGCTCGACGGCAACGACGGGGTGTACCTGGTCCCCGCGTTCGTCGGGATGGGCGCCCCCCACTGGCGGCCGGACGCCCGCGGCTCGATTACCGGGCTGACCCGCGGCACGACCCGCGCGCACCTGGTGCGGGCGGCGCTGGAGGCGATGGCCTACGGGACCCGAGACATCCTGGAGGCGATGGAGCTCGACGCCGGGATGCGCGCCACCGCGCTCAAGGTGGACGGAGGCGCGGCAAGGAACGACTGGCTCATGGAGTTCGTCGCGGGGATCCTGGGGGTCGCTGTGAGTCGGCCCGCGATGGTGGAGACCACGGCTCTGGGCGCGGCGGGGCTGGCCGGCCTGCGCGCCGGCGTCTGGAGTGCCCCGGATGATTTCGCGGCGGCGTGCGGCCCGGGGCGGACCTTCGCCCCGTCCGTGAACCTGGTAGAGAGAGAAGCGCTGATCGCCGGTTGGGAACGAGCGGTGCGGGGCACGCTCGCGGTGCTGGACGGGTAGCGGGGGGTGGCCACCGACCCCGGCTTGCATACATTACTCATACCGGCAGCAGTCGGGCCGCGGGTTTACGCATGTTGAGTCCCGGGTAACGGGGCCGGAGCGAAGCTGCTATGAAAAACGGACGTTTCTTCGTCGGCCTGGTCGGCGTTGCGGCCATCGTGGCCTACCTGATGTGGACCGGGATCAGCGACAGCATGGTGTACTACCTGACCCCGGTCGAGTTGATGGAGCGGGTCGACAGCGATCCGGCCTTCCACGACATCGGGGTGAAGGTCAGTGGCCGGGTTGTGGAGGGGTCGTGGACCCGTGAGCATGGTTCCACCGGCGCTCACTCGTTCATGGTCACGGACCTGGAGGACGCCGAGGTCGCCTTCGCGGTGCACTATGACGACATCGTGCCGGACACCTTCAACGACCGCGCCGAGGTGGTCGTGGAGGGCAACTACGGCACCGACGGGGTCTTTCGGGCGCACACCGTGCTGACCAAGTGCGGCAGCAGGTACGAAGCCACCGAGGAGGAGCTGGCGGCGTGACGATCCTGGGCGAAATCGCCCTCTGGATTGCGCTCCCCGTTGCCCTGTGGGGGGCTTTCGTTTCGTTCATCGGCGGCCAAAGGGGCAGGAGCGATCTCGTACTGAGCGGCGAGCGCACCGTTCATGTCGTCACCCTGCTGCTCGTGCTTACCTCGCTGGGAATCATCGCGGCCTTCGTGGGCAACCAGTACGAGTACCGCTACGTCGCCAACTACTCCAACCGTGAACTGGACACCTACTTCAAGGTGGCCGGACTGTGGGCCGGGCAACGCGGGTCGCTGGTCTTCTGGACACTTCTGCTGTCGGTGTTCTCGTCGATTGCCGTCTACACCAACCGGCGCCGCAACCGGGAGTTCATGCCGTATGTGAGCGGCACCCTGCTCGGCCTGCTCACCTTCCTTCTCGTGGTGTTGCTCTTCGCGGACGTCAACCCCTTCGAGCGACTGGGATTCACGCCCGCCAACGGCCGCGGCCTCAATCCCCAGCTGCAGAACTACTGGATGACGATTCATCCACCCACGCTCTACCTGGGCTTCACCGCCTTCGCGGTCCCTTTCGCTTTCGCGGTCGCGGCCCTCCTCACCAACCGGCTGGATTCTCGCTGGATCGCCGTCACGCGCCGCTGGATTCTCCTCAGCTGGTTCTTCCTCACCAACGGGATCATCTTTGGGATGAGGTGGGCGTATGTGGAGCTCGGGTGGGGGGGATACTGGTTCTGGGATCCGGTGGAGAATGCGTCGCTGCTCCCCTGGCTGACCGCCACCGCCTTCCTGCACTCGATCCAGATCCAGGAGACCCGGGGCATGTTGAAGGTGTGGAACATGTGCCTGGTGGTCGTCACCTTCCTCCTCACGATCTTTGCGACCTTCCTCACGCGATCCGGGCTTATCGACTCGGTGCACACCTTCGCCGAGAACTTGAGAATCGCGTACATCTTTCTCGGCTTCATGGGCGGGCTGATCGCGTTCTCGATCGTGCTGATCGTCTACCGGCTGCCGTCGCTCCGGTCGGAGAACCACTTCCAGTCCTTCCTGTCGCGCGAATCCGCGTTTCTGTTCAACAACCTGCTCCTGGTCGGGGTCACCTTCGCGGTTATCTGGGGAACCCTCTTCCCGCTCATCACCGAGGGGTTCTTCGGACAGAAGATCAACGTGGGTCCGCCCTTTTACAATCGGGTGAACATCCCGATCGGGTTGAGTCTGCTGGCCCTCATGGGCATCGGTCCGGTGATCGCATGGCGACGCGCATCGCCGCGCAACCTGCGCAGGAACTTCACGGTCCCCCTGGCGGCCGGGGCCGGCACTCTGGGTGCGCTCCTGACGCTGGGGATACGGCATGGAATGGCGCTTGCGACCTTCTCCATCGCGGTCTTCGTCATGACGATCGTCGTCATCGAGTTCTGGAAGGGGACGACGGCGAGGGCACGGATTGCCGGCGAAGGGGCGTTCCGCGCGCTCGCCAGCCTGGTGAAGCGAAACCGGCGCAGGTGGGGAGGCTACATCGTGCACGCCGGAGTCGTGGTCGTGTTCACCGGCCTCGGAGGAGCCGCGTTCGATGCGCGGGTCGAGCAGGATCTGGTGCCGGGCGAGTCGATGTCACTGCGGTCGGCGCTCGGAACCGAGTACCGCCTGGAGTACGAGAGCCTCTCCCACTCCCGGCCGCGGGTCGCCGACGACGTGCGCGAGAACGACTGGCGCTGGACCGCGCTTCTGACCCTCTACCGGAACGGTGAGCGGGCCGGCATCATGCGGCCCGAACGGCGGATCTACCCGGTCATGGGCGAGGCGTCCACGGAGGTCGGGATTGCCAGCACCGCCTTCGAGGATCTGTACGTGATTCCGAAGGACGTGGATCTGGACAGCGAGACGGACATGGTCACCTTCGAGGCGAAGGCGCTGCCCCTGGTCCCCTGGATCTGGTACGGCGGCCTGATCGTCACGATCGGCGCACTCGTGGGGATGTGGCCCGGCGGCCGTGTTCCCGTGCGGGCGACCGCGCGCCGACCCGTTTCCAGGGACGCCGTCCCCGGCGGGCACCGGGCCGTGGCGAGCACGCCGTGACCGTTCTGATCGGCGGCGTGCTCCTTGCCGCCGGGGTGGTGCTCTTCATCCTCGAGCCCGTGTTTTCGGGGCGAAGCGCGCCGTTGTACAGCGGTGACGACGACTATGACGACTCCGCTGCCCGCCGCCGCATCGCGCTGACCGCGCTGCGCGATCTGGAGTACGACAGGGCCACCGGCAAGCTGGACAGCAACGACTACCGGCAACTGAAGGCGGAGTTGTCGCGGGAAGCGCTCTCCCACCTCCAGAGGGACGACGGGGCCGGCGACGGCGGTGAATCGGCCATGGAACGCGCGTCGCGGGATCTCGAAGAGGAGATCGACCAGCTTCGCAGTGCTCTCCGGGAAGGGATGCTGTGTCCTTCCTGCGAGCACCTGAACAACGTCGGCGCACGGTTCTGCGGACGATGCGGGGGCGCGCTCCATGCCGAGGAAGGACGCGCGCCCGGAGTCGGCTCTTGACCCTGGAGGGAAAGGGTCTCGTCTGCAGCTACGGCGCGACCCGTGCCCTGGACGGGGTGGACGTCATGGCGGCCAGCCGGGAGATTCTGGCCGTTGTGGGGCCCAACGGGGCAGGGAAGACCACGCTGCTGAAGGCGCTGAGCGGCGAGCGCAGACCGGACGGGGGGCGCGTTCTGCTGGACGGCTCGGTGGTCTCCGGTGCGGATAACCGTTGGCGGGCTCGGCTGGGGCTGGTCTCCCACCGCACCGGACTGTACCGAAAGCTCACCGTGCTGGAGAACCTGCACTTCTTCGCCTCTCTGCGCGGAGTGCCGCGAACCCGTACGGTGCTCATCGATGCGCTGGAGACGGTGGGTGCGTCCGATCTGGCCCCCGCACGGGTGGAGGCTCTCTCGCGCGGGCAGCGCCAGCGCGTCGCGCTGGTGCGGTCCCTGCTTCACGATCCCGACGTGCTCTTCCTGGACGAGCCCTTCACCGGGCTGGATCCGGGCGGGGCCGCGGCGCTGGAGGACGCGCTGCGGTCGAGAAGGTCCGCGGGACGAATCGTCGTGCTGGTCACCCACGACCTGCCACGGGGTCTGACGCTGGCGGACCGCGTGGTCGTCGTCCGAAGAGGCCGGAAAGTCTTCGACGGCGAGGCCCACCGGAAGGGAGCGGGCGATCTGCTGCGGTTCTTCACGGCGGGACCGGAGGAGGCATGACCGAGCTTCGCTGGATCTGGCTCATCGCCCGGAAGGATCTGCTTCTCGAGCTGCGCTCCGGCGGCAGACTCCTCTCCATGATCGCATTCGTGGTGCTCGCCGGCTTCCTGTTCGCGTTCGCCCTGGACCAGAGCCGGGTGGCGGGCCGGGATGTGGTGGCGAGCCTGACGTGGCTGACGATCCTCTTTGCCTCCACCGCCGGCGCCGGCCGGATCTTCGACTCGGAAGAGGAAGACGGGGCCTTTCGGCACATCCTGCTTACGCCGGTTTCACGCGGGGCGGTGTTCCTGGGCAAAGCGTCCGCGAACCTCGTGCTGATCTGGCTCGTAGCGGCGCTTTCGTTCACCTCGCTCAACACCTTCATGGGGGTCCGCTCCCCGGGTTCCCTGGCGGCGCACGCCGCCGTCCTGCTGCCCGGGACGATCGGACTGGCGGCGACCGGAACCTTCTTCGGGCGCATGTCACGGCACAGCGCGCTCGGCGATACATTGCTGCCCGTTCTGACCTTCCCGCTGCTGGTGCCCCTCGTCTATTTCGGCGCTACGGCGTCGGCGCGGGTTTTCCTGGAGCTTCCCTGGACCGAGATTTCAGGCCTGGTGCGATTGCTGTGGGCCTTCGCCCTCGGCTCCATCGCAATCGGAGCCTTTCTCTTCCGCCACGTCACCGACGAATAGGATGCACGGAATGGAGCGAAGACCACGCGTTGCCGGACTTGCCCTCGTGACGGGCGGAGTGGCCACGATGCTGCTCGTGCACTGGATGGTGGCGTTCTGGGTACCCACCGAAGCGTCTCAGGGCGTGGTCCAGAGGATCTTCTACGTCCACGTTCCCGCGGCCTGGACCACCTTCCTCGCCTTCGGCATCGTCGCGCTCGCGAGCGCGGCCTATCTGTGGCTGGAGGACGAGCGCGCGGACGCAGCGGCGGTAGCGGCGGCGGAGGGAGGCCTGATCTTCGGCGCGATCATGCTGATATCGGGTCCGTTGTGGGGGCGGATCGCGTGGGGCACCTACTGGACATGGGAGCCCCGCCTCACCCTGACCCTGCTCCTCTGGTTCACCTACCTGGGGTATTTCCTCATCCGCGGCTCGGTGGCGGATCCCAGACGGGGGAAGCGGTTCGCCGCGGTCGTGGCGGTGATCGGGTCGCTCAACATTCCGCTTATCCATGTGAGCGTCTCCTGGTTCAGGTCGCTGCACCCCGGACCGGTGGTGATCAAGCCGGAGGGACCCACTCTTCATCCCGACATGCTGGCCACGCTGCTGACGTCGTTGGCCGGCTTCACCCTTTTGTTTCTCGGCCTTTTCAGCTTCCGCTACGCAGTCGAGCGGTTGGGCAGGCGTTCGCTCCCGGGTGGGGCGGCGGGGCCGATGGAGGACTGACATGGCTTCCCGGAGCGTCGTCTTTCGCAGTTGCGCGGCTTTTCTCTTTACGCTGGCGGTCCCCGCGGTCGCGCTGGCCCAGACCACGGGGGGCGGACGCGGCGCGCTGCGCCCCTACGTCCACATCTTTCTGGCGTACGGAGCGGTCTGGATCCTGATCCTCGTATGGGTCTGGCTCATTGCCCGGGGATTGAAGCGCGTGACGGCGCGCCATCCGGACTGAGGACTTCGCCAAGGTCTGGCCGGCCGGCGACCTCGGCGGCGAGGTCCTCTGCCGTGTCGATGTCCGACTCCACCTCCAGGTGGGTGACGCTCAGCCCGAGTTCGGCGCACCTGGACAGGGTCTCCGCGAGGACCGACTCCGTGCTCCAACGGATGCCCGTGAAGAGTTCCGGACGGGGCTCGCCGAGCGCCATCAGGTAGTACCCTCCGTCAGAGGCCGGTCCGAGCACGACGTCGGCCGAGTCCAGCGCCTCGATCGCGCGCGTGATCGTTCGGGACGTGACCGCGGGGGTGTCCGTCCCGATGACGACAACGCGGCTCGAGCGCTCGAAGCCGCGGCGGAACATGCGGGACATCCTGGCGCCCAAATCGCCGTCGCCCTGGTGCCAGTACCGCCGCGGGGCAGATCCGAGCCACTCCCGGACTTCGGCCTCGGCTCCACCCGGATCGTAGCATACGGTCAGGGCGGCCGGCGCCGGCGCCACCCGGTCGACGATCAGGCGTCCCATGCGCCGGTACACGGCGGCCGCTGCCTCGTGGCCCAGTTCCCGCGCGAGCCGGGTCTTCACGGTTCCGGGACGGGGTGCCTTGGCGAAGACGAGCAGGGTGGCCTGAGGATCGCCGGGGCGTGGGGCTCCCGGGTCGCGATCGCGACCGACGCTTCTTCGCGGCGGATACCGCGCGGCCAGAGCGGAGGGGGCCGCGCCCGCCAGAAACCGGGTGATCAGGCGCACGTTTCGGAGCCACCCCCTGACGCGGCCCTCCTCTTCGTAGCGGCGGGGGCTGGTGGCGACCGCAGCCGGGAGGCGAAGGAGCCGTCCCGCGAGCAACAGCCGGCGGTTCAGCGTGACGTCCTCCATCAGCGGCTCGTCGGGGTAGGGGCCCAACGTGAAGAGGAGGTTGCGCCGGATCAGGAGGCCCTGGTCACCGTAGACGAGCCCCAGGCGCCGCTCGCGGATCCGTTGTCCCCTCTCGATGACGCGGTAGAAGAAGTGCTCGTGCGAGATGGAGAGTCCGAAGTGCGCCGCCATCGGCCCGTCTTCGCGAACGTGGGTTTCGATGGCCTGGAGAGCCGGCTTGCCGAGGCGCGAATCGGCGTGCAGAAACAGCAGCCAGCGTCCCGCGACCCACCGGGCGCCGGCGTTCATTTGACGCGCCCTTCCACGCCGCCCCCTCATGACGTGGGCGCCGCGGGCTCTGGCGACCGACACCGTTGCGTCGCGCGAGCCACCGTCGACCACCATGACGATGTGTTCCAGCGTGAGCCGGGACAGGTCGCTCAGCAGGCCGGGAAGGGTCTCGGCCTCGTCCAGTGCGGGGATGACGATGCCGAGTGCGGGCGTCCCGCCGCCACCGCCCGCGTGGGGACTGACCACAAGGCGCTACCGTGACGCGTCGTTCAGGGTCCAGTCGTAGTCGAGAAACTCCAACTCCGCGGCGGAGCTGAGGAGCGCTTCCCCGGCATCGCCCTCGGCGAACCCCGCCAGGAATGACCGAATGCCCTCGACACCTCCGAAATCCTCCTGGAACCATTCGAGCACACGGTTGACCTGGACCGTCTCCGGGCTCTGGCCCATCACCACCCGGAAGTGTGCGGGATCCTGCACGAAGGCGCGCACCCGCGCATCCAGCTGGTCCTCGAGCGAGTGTCCTTCGTACGCCCGGTCGATCAGGGGCGGACAGCTCCGCGCCGCGCAGTTGATCGCGAAGTGAATTCGCGGGTCGCCCATGGGCCGGATGATCTCGTGCTCGATTTCGTCCAGCGACCGCACCTTGCCCGCCACCGGGCAGTGATCACCGGTAAAGACGTCGGAGATCTGCCACACCGAATTGTCCGGCCTGCCCGCGGCAGCGTTCTTGAGCCGCTGCAAGCCCCCGGCCTTCCTGATCGGATAGTGTTCGATCACCCGCTTGAGCATGCACGCGTTGTAGGCGTTGATCCAGAAGGCGAGTCGCTCCGCGGCGGACGCCTCCGCGAGGGCGGCCGGGCTGGCCGTGTCCAGCATGTCGATGTAGCGGTAGAGACCCGACGGGTCCGCGGCCAGCCGCTCGTAGTGGACGCCCGGGAGCTCGACGACATCCGCGAGGACTTCGGTGAAAACCGCGTGGCCGGGAAGCTGGAGGGCCGGGGTGGACGAGGCGACTCCGCGCCCGGCAAGCACTGATCCGCAGACAAGCGCGACAACCGCGGTCATCCCCGGCAGGCGAACATTCATGCGCTTGAGTATTGCGGGGAGGAAGCTCAGCAGCAAGAGGAGGACACCCGCAAGAAGTACGCGGAGCAGCGCGTCCCGCGACGCTTCCCGGGAACCCTGAAGGAGGGCGTCCGCGAAGAAGGTGTAGACCGCGGTGCCGGGCAGGATGCCTACAAGGGTGGCGACCGCGTAAGTGCGCCAGCGGAGCGGCATGAGCCCGGACCCGAAGTTGAGGGCGTTGAAGGGCACGAGCGGAATGAGCCGTAGTGTGAGCAGCCCGCGGAATCCGTGACGATGGACGACATCGTCCAGCTTTTGGAGTGCCGTGGAGTCCTTTCCGATCAGACCCCGGATGCCGTCCCTCCCCAGCGTGCGCGCGATGAGGAATGCCGCGTTGGCGCCGATGTTGGCGGCGACGAAGTTGAAGAGGGTGCCCCAGTAGAAGCCGAAGAGGGCGCCGCCCGCGAGGGTCAGGATCGTTCCCGGCACCGCCAGCGACGTCGCGGTGGCATAGATGGTGACAAAGATGAACGGGGCCCATGGATGGCCGCTCAGCCAGGCCATCGCTTCCCCGATTCCCTCCCGGGTCAGGTAGTTGCTCACGGGCGTCTGCGTCGCCACCAGGTAGCCCCCGGCCAGGACGGCAACGAGCAGGGCGAGTTTGAGCAGAGGGCCTGTCCGGTTCGGGCCGCCCGTGCCGGGGACATCGCCTCCGGGACGCCCGGTTTCGTCTACTTGAGCCATTGGATGATCCGCTTGAGGGTTCTGCCCGAGGCCGTATCGAGGCGCGAGCGCATGAATTCGCCGGAGGCTCTCTTCACCCCCTCGACCATGGTGGGGTAGGGGAAGATCGTGTTGGCCACCTGGCTCAGGCCGAGGCCGTGCTGCTTCGCAAGGACGAGGGGCAGGATCAGGTCCCCGGCCCCGTGCGCGACGATGGTGGCCCCGAGGATCCTCCCCTTGCGATCCGCGGATACCTTTACGAAGCCCACCGCCGAGCCGTCCACGATGGCCCGATCGAGGTCATCCATGCCGTAGCGGTAGGTAATGCCGCCCACAGCCTCGGCCTCCGCTTCCGACAGCCCGACGTGGGCGATCTCGGGGTCCGTGAAAGTGACCCAGGGAACATTGTCGTAACGGATCTTCGTCCTTGCGGGCAGGATGGCGTTGCGCAGGGCCGCCTTGGCCATATGCTCCGCGACGTGGGTGAACTGCAGTGCGCCGGTGACGTCGCCGACCGCCCACGCCGTTCGGGACGACGTCCGCAGGTGATGGTCGACGACGACCGCTCCACGCTCCGTCCGGATGCCGGCTGCGTCGAGGTTCATCCCGTCCGTGCAGGGTCTCCGGCCGGTCGCCACGAACAGTCGGGAGGCCTCCACCCGGGACCCGTCGTTCGCTTCCACCACGGTCCGGCCGCCCTCCATGTGCACAGCGGCGGCAGCAGTGCCGACGCGCACGTCGATGCCTTCCTCCACCAGAAGGGCATGCATGAAGGCCGCGACATCGGGATCCTCCTTGATCAGGATCGATGGCGCCATCTCGAGCACCGTCACGCGCGAGCCCAATCGCGCAAAGACCTGTGCGAACTCGACCCCGATCGGGCCGCCCCCGAGGATGACGATGGACTCCGGCAGTTCGTCCTGGTCGAAGACGGTTTCGTAGGTCCAGTAGCCGGAGGATTCCAGGCCGCTGATCGGGGGCACCGCGGGCACCGCGCCGGTAGCGATGACAAAGCGCTTCGCCTGCACCCTGCCGACTCCCTCCACCTCCACGGTGGACTCGTTCACGAACCGGGCGGTTCCGAAATGAACGGCAACGCCCATCTTGCGGAAACGCTCGGGGTCGTCATGGTGTGCGACCGTTCCGCGCGCTGCCCTCATGCGATCCATGATCGCACGGAATTCGTGCCTTTCCCGGGCGGGACGGAGCCCCAGTCCGTCCGCGCGGTCCATTCCGCGCGCCAATCGCGCGGATGCGATGAGTGCCTTCGAGGGCACACAGCCCGTCCAGAGGCAGTCGCCCCCCAGCGCGGCTTTCTCGACGATCGCCGGGTTGAGGCCCAGGTAGGCTGCCCCCGCTGCAGAGACCAATCCCCCCGTGCCTCCGCCGAGGGCCACGAGATCGTAGGTCCCTGAAAAATGGTCCCGTTCAGACATGTACTTGCCCATGGATAGGAATAGCTTTGTAGCGCGCAAAGGGTTCCGCACGAGGACAGGTACCTGTCCGTGACGTCAAGGGACTTGACCGGGACCCATTTCGCATTATCTTCGGTTTCAGGTTCTGCCCGTGGCTTCCTCCGATGCTTCCGGCAGAGCGCACAGCGATCCCCCGCCGCAAGGGAAGGCCACTCGATGTCCAGGAGTTCAACGTCCAGGAGTTCAGCATCCGGTACGAACGGTAAGGAACAAAAGCAACGAGAGAAAGCGCTCAACACGGCTCTTACCCAGATCGAACGGTCATACGGGAAGGGTGCCATCATGCGCATGGGTGCCGATGGCGCCAGCCTGCAAATTGAAAGCATATCGACGGGGGCGATCAACCTGGATGCCGTGATCGGCATCGGCGGGATTCCCAAGGGTCGGATCAGCGAGGTCTACGGACCGGAGTCTTCCGGAAAGACCACGCTCTGTCTCCACGTGATCGCGAATGCGCAACGTATGGGAGGCATCGCGGCCTTCATCGATGCGGAGCACGCGCTCGACATCCGGTACGCGCGAAAGTTGGGCGTCGACGTCGACAACCTCCTGGTTTCGCAGCCCGACACGGGCGAGCAGGCGCTGGAGATCGCCGAGGTGCTGATTCGCAGCAACGCCGTGGACGTGATCGTCGTGGATTCGGTGGCGGCCCTCGTGCCGCGCGCCGAGATCGAGGGCGAAATGGGGGACTCGCATGTGGGACTCCAGGCCCGCCTCATGAGCCAGGCGCTCAGGAAGCTCACGGGCGCGGTGAGCCGTTCCAACGCAGCCGTCATCTTCACCAACCAGATCCGTGAGAAGATCGGCGTCATGTTCGGCAGTCCCGAAACCACCTCCGGGGGGCGCGCCCTCAAGTTCTACGCCTCTCTCCGCCTGGACATTCGGCGAATCGGCGCCCTCAAGGACGGCCCCGAGATCATCGGCAACCGGACCCGTGTGAAGGTGGTGAAGAACAAGTGCGCGCCCCCCTTCAAGCAGGCCGAATTCGATATTCTCTACGGCAAGGGGATCAGCCACACCGGGTTGCTCATCGACGTCGGCGTGAATCATGGCATAGTCGACAAGGCCGGATCATGGTTTTCCTACGGAGACCTTCGTCTGGGGCAAGGCAAGGAGAACGTGCGGACCTTCCTCGAAGAGAACGAGGACGTGGCCCGCGAAATCGAAGCGCGCCTGCTGGCGGCACTGGGCATCAAGCGGGAGGAGGACCATCCCCGATCCGATGCGGAGGGCCGGGAAGCTCCCGCTGTAAAGGTCGTTTGACGGTGCGAGGGGCAGGGTAGGGACCCGCGGCCCGACGACCGTCCGTGTGGACGGCTTGCGCGCGCGCCCGGGGCTTGCGCCATCACGGGCGCATCTCTTCCCGTTTGGGTTAAGTTGTATGGGTCCATCACGCCGTGCTTCCGTCGGCCTTCGCCCTTCCCGCCAGTGACCCGAGTGACCGGCGATGACCTGCTACCGTTTCGTCCGATGAAATCCGCCGACATCCGCCGGAGCTTCCTGGAATTCTTCCAGGCCCGAGGCCACGACATTCGTGCCAGTGCGTCCCTGGTGCCGGGCAACGACCCGACGCTGCTCTTCACCAACGCCGGCATGGTCCAGTTCAAGGGAGTCTTCCTGGGGGACGAGACGCTGCCGTTCGTACGTGCCGTCACCTCGCAGAAGTGCGTGCGCGCCGGGGGAAAGCACAACGACCTCGAAGAAGTTGGCCGAACCGCGCGGCACCACACCTTCTTCGAGATGCTGGGAAACTTCTCGTTCGGCGACTACTTCAAGCGCGAAGCCATCGAGTATGCGTGGGAGTTCCTGACGGTGGACATGGCCCTCGATCCGAACCGGCTGTTCACGACGGTGCATTACACTGATGACGAGGCCGCCGGTCTCTGGACGGAGATCGCCGGCGTGCCGGCGGATCGGGTCTACGCGCTCGGTGACAAGGACAACTTCTGGCAGATGGCCGACACCGGTCCGTGCGGCCCGTGTTCCGAGATCCACTATGACATGCGTCCGCCGGACGAGTGGGGGACCGTCCCCGGCAAATCCGAATTTGAGAAACGGGGCGAGGCGGGGGAGTTCCTGGAGCTCTGGAACCTGGTCTTCATGCAGTTCGACCGGGACGAATCGGGGGTGCAGCATCCCCTCCCGGCCCCCAGCATCGATACGGGGCTCGGGCTGGAGCGGCTGGCGGCGGTGATGCAGGGGGTGGACAGCAACTACCACACGGATCTGTTCCGGCCGCTGCTGGATCGGGTGGCCGAGGTCGTCGGGCGGCCATACGACGCGGCCACCGAAGAGGGCGTGTCCTATCGGGTGCTGGCCGACCATGCGCGGGCGGTGGCGTTCCTGCTGGGGGACGGCGTATTCCCGTCCAACGAAGGGCGCGGCTACGTTCTGCGCCGGATTCTGCGGCGGGGAGTGCGTCACGCCTGGCTGCTCGGCAGGCGTGAGCCGACCCTGACCCAGGTGGCCGCGCGGGTGATCGACGAGATGGCCGGTGCCTACCCCGCGCTGGAGGCCCGGCGGGAGGGCGTTCTGACGACGGCCCGGAGCGAAGAAGAGCGGTTTCTGGCTACGATCGACGGCGGGATGGAACGGCTCGAGCGTGTGGCGCCGGCGTTGGAGGGGGCCACTTCGTCCCGTCCCGTGATTCCCGGCGCCGACGTGTTCCAGCTCTACGACACTTTCGGGTTTCCGGTGGATCTGACCCGGATCGTGGCTGGGGAGCGGGGCTACGATCTGGATATGGCAGGGTTCGACAGCGCGCTGGAAGAGCAGAGGGAGAGGTCGCGGGGATTTGCAAGTCGACTGTCGCTGACTGCCTCACGGAGGGCTGCCGTTGGCCAGAGTCCCGTGTCGCCCTGGAGAATGGCCGACGATGCACCCACCCAACAATTCGTCGGTTACGACACCCTCGACGCCGAGACCAGGGTAATCGGTTTTCGCGCGGCCAAAGACGGCCGGTCCGAGCTCGTCCTGCAGCAATACCCCTTCTACGCGGAGGGCGGTGGGCAGGTCTCCGATCGGGGCCGTGTATCAGGTGACAGCTGGAGCATGGAAGTGGCCGCGGTCCGCCGCGAGGGTGATCACATCGTGCTTTGCGGAACGCCCGCCGGTGACTTCCCCGGGGAAGCCGTCCTCCGCTCCACCGTGACCGCCCGGGTCGACCCACGTCACCGCCGTGACACCGAGCGCAACCACACGGCTACGCACCTCCTCCACGCGGCGCTGCGCTCGGTCCTTGGGGACCACGTCCGCCAGCGCGGCTCCCTGGTGGCCCCCGACCGGCTCCGCTTCGACTTCGCCCACACGGCGCCCATGACCCGCGCCCAACTGGAGGAGGTCGAATCCATGGTCAACGAGGGGATCTGGGTCAATCACCCGGTGGGGATCGACATCCGTCCCTTCGATGCGGCGGTACAGGCGGGGGCGATGGCCCTTTTCGGTGAGAAGTACGCCGCCGCGGTGCGGGTTGTGGACATTCCCGGCGTGAGCCTGGAACTCTGCGGAGGCACGCATGTGGGGCGCACCGGAGAGATCGGGCTGTTCAAGGTCACTTCGGAGACGGGGGTCGCGGGGGGAGTGCGACGAATGGAGGCCCTGACCGGGGCCGAGGCCTTCGGTCATCTTGCCGCCTTCCAGGTCCGCCTGGAGGAGCTTGCCGTGTCGCTGAAGGCGTCACCGGACAACGTCGAGCGGCGCGTCAGGGAGCTGGTTGGCGAAAAGGCCGACCTGGAAGCGCTGATCGACGAGCTGCGGCGCGACGGCGGTGGTGGAGCCGAGATCCTTGCCGAGTCCGAATTCGAGGCGTCCGGTCACCGCGTGACCTACCGTGGCGTGCGCATGAAAGCCCGTGGCGCACAGGACGCGAGGGCGTGGGGAGACAGCTTCCGCGACTCCTCCGAAGCCGCAATTGCGGTGGTGGCGGCAGACATGCCGGGCGACAAGCATGCCCTCTTCGCCTTCGCCACCGACCGCGCCATCGCCGCCGGAATCAGGGCCGACGCCGTCGTGCGGGAGGTCGCCGCGACGGTGGGAGGGCGGGGGGGTGGGAGGCCCCACATGGCGCAGGCGGGGGTGGCGGACCCGGGTGGGCTCGAAGCGGCGATCCGGGCCGGCGCCGGGGTTGTCCAGGATCTGGGCCGCAGACAGTCCCCATGACGATCGGGGAATGGATCGACCAGCGGGATCGCCGGGTCCCGGCGGCGCTCCGCTCACGGCTGCGGGCCGATGGGACGGCCACCCTCGAGGCGCTGCTGAGTGCCGCCGAAGCCGAGTTGGAGGTGTGCGCGGGGCTGGCCAACCAGGATCGGGCGGCCGCCTTCGCCCTTCTGGCCGCGGATGCCTATCTCACGTATGCGTGTCTGCGGGCTGCCGCGGGGCGTGGGTGCGGAGACGCACTCCGGGAAATCACGAGACGGACTGCAGGGGGCTGGTCGGCCAGGGCCGAAGCATGACTGAAGCGTACAGCGATTTTCACAGTCACCTGGTTCCAGGGGTAGACGACGGCTCCCGTACCCTTGATGAGGCGCTGCACTCCGTCGACCGAATGGTCGGTGCCGGGGTCAGCCGGATCATCACCACTCCGCACTTTCGTGCTTCATCCATGTCGACAGCGCGATACGGCGACCCCCTGGCATTCCTCGACCGCCAATGGTGCGTGCTTCGCGACGCTGCCCGGAAGGCGTATCCCCACCTGGATTTGCGGCTGGGCCTCGAAGTGAGGCTCGATGTCCCCGACCCGGACCTGTCGGATCCTCGGCTTCGCCTCGGCGGCACTCCCTTCACCCTTGTGGAGTGGCCGATGTTCACGGCACCCCCGGGCGCTCCTGAAGTGCTGGCGCGACTGGTGCGTGACGGGTTCATCCCCGTTGTCGCCCACCCCGAGCGATATTACGGCATTGACGGGGAGATGGAGGTGGTTCGCGACTGGAAGGAGGCTGGCGCGTTCCTGCAGGGGAGCTATGGTTCCCTTGCCGGCCAGTACGGTCGGGGTCCGAAGGCACGGGTCCTCCGACTCCTGGAGATGGGTCTGCTGGACTATCTCTCGTCGGACTTCCACGGACGGCCCGAATACACCTTCTACCTGAAAAGGGGGGTAAGCGAGCTTCAGCGGCGCGGAGGCGGCGGTCACCTCGATCTGCTCGCCAAGGTGAATCCCGCCCGGCTCTTTCGGGGCGAGCTCCCCCTTCCGGTGCCGCCGCTGGTGATGGAAGAACCCGTTCGGCACCTGCTTCGGAGCTGGCTCGATGACTGATGGGATCGGGCTGGAGCGAGGCCTCGGCGAACTCGCCGAACTGGCGCGGGCCGTGTCTGTAGCCTGCCACGAAGCGATCACGGACTATGCCGTCAGAGCCCTGGCCACGATCGATGCAGGGGGCAAGATCCTGTTCTGTGGCAATGGGGGCTCCGCCGCCGACGCCCAACACCTGGCCGCCGAGTACGTCGTCCGGCTCTCACGTGACCGCCAGGCCATGCCGGCCCTGGCGTTGACGACCGACACCTCCATCCTCACCGCGTGCGCCAACGACCGCGGCTACCGTGAAGTCTTCGCCCGTCAGGTGGAAGCGGTGGGGGCACCGGGCGACCTTCTCGTTCTCCATTCTACCTCGGGGCAGTCCGACAACCTGCTCGTCGCTGTGACACGGGCACGCGCGGCGGGACTGTCGACCGTGGGCGTTCTGGCCCGAGGTGGCGGGCGGCTTCGTTCCCTGGTGGATGTCGCTGTGGTCGTACCGACCGATCGTGCTTCACGGGCTCAGGAGATTCACCTTGCGATCGGCCATATTGTGTGCGCCCACGTGGAGGAATCGCTCTTCGGTGGGCTGCCGGCGAGGGCACCGCGGGCACGGTCACGGACGAGCAGCAAAGACCGGGGCGGCGGTATCCGTGGTGCACGGGCCCGGGAATGATGAAAGGGGGAGCCGAATTGAGTGGATTGGATCTGCAGTTGAAGGGGAAGCGTGCCCTCGTCACGGGCGGGTCACGTGGCGTCGGGGCAGCAGCCGTTCACCTTCTCTCGAAGGCGGGCGCCGATGTCGGCATCGCCTATCACAACAGGGCTGCCGAAGCCGAAGACGTGGTGGACGCGGCGAGGGCGAGGGGTGTGCGGTGTTGGGCCGAAGCAGGTGACCTGACGGACAGGAACGTCGTCGACCGGCTCTTCGAGCGGGTCGTCTCGGAGTTCGGCGGGCTCGACATCTTCGTCGGGAATGCCGGAGTCTGGCCCGTGGCCGACATACCGGTGTCGGAGATGGACGATGCGCGCTGGCACAGGACTGTCGCCGTTAATCTCGACTCGATCTTCTTTACCACACGGGCGGCACTCCGGTGCATGAGCGACGACGGGCGCGTTGTTCTGGTAAGCTCTACTGCGGGACAGCGGGGTGAAGCCTATCATTCGGACTACGCCGCAACCAAGGGCGCGATCATCTCCCTTGTGAAGGGTCTCTGCACCGAGGTGGGCGACCGGGGCATCACCGTCAATGCCGTGGCTCCCGGGTGGATCGACACAGAGATGTCGCAGAACGCGCTGCAGGGAGAGGACAGGGAAGCGATCGAAGCAGCCATCCCCATCGGCAGAGTCGCCACCGCGGAAGACGTTGCCGGGCCGATCGTGCTGCTGTGCTCGGACATGGCCCGTCACATCACAGGCGAGACCGTCAATGTCAATGGGGGATCGGTACTGGCAGGGTGAATCTCGAGGGTTGTGCCCCCAGGGCCGTCATGGGAATCGTATCCCGGTTGGAAGATGCCGGCTTCGAGACCTGGGCCGTGGGCGGTGCGGTGCGGGACGTGGTGCGGGGAAGTCCCGGGGCCCGCGAGGACTGTGATCTCGCCACACGTGCCACGCCTGCCGAAGTCAGACGTCTCTTTCCGCGTACCGTCCCTCTGGGGATCGACTACGGGACCGTGGGGGTCTTTGGAGAGGACGGCGTACTTTACGAGGTGACGACCTTCCGCCACGACGTGTTGACCTACGGACGCAAGGCCGTCGTGGCGTTTGCCGAGACGCTCGAAGAGGACCTAGCGCGGCGTGACTTTACCATCAACGCCATCGCGTGGCATCCGATTCGTCGAGAAGTCCTGGATCCCCACGCCGGGAGGAAGGATATCGAGGACGGCGTGCTGCGCGCGGTCGGAAGCGCATCGGAGCGGTTTCGCGAGGACTACCTCCGCATCCTGCGAGGACTCCGCTTCGCGGGGATTTTCGGGCTGGAGATTCATGACGACACCTGGAAGGGCCTCGTGGAAGCGGTGCCGGGACTCGCGGATCTGTCCATGGAGCGGGTCCGCGAGGAGTTGATGAAGGTCCTCGGCAGCGGTGCCCCTTCGCGGGCCCTCCGTCTGTACGAGAGGTCCGGGGCATTGGCCGAGATCCTGCCCGAGTTCGGCGAAGCCTTGACCGAATCCGCCCTGGACACCGTGGACGCGCTCGGCAGGCACCGGCCCGTGCTCCGGGTGGCGGCGCTCCTCCTGTTCGGGTTGGGGAAGGCCGCGCCGGCGATGGTCTCGCGCCTGCTGGTCCGCCTGCGGTTCTCGAACGCTGAAATCGGGCGCATCCTGGCGGCCATGAGCGGGGGCCTTGGGCCGTCGTCACGCCTTCTCCGAGATCCCCGTGCGCGACGGCAGTGGGTCGCGACAAGTCGGCCGGAGGGCGTACGCGATGTCTTCCGCATCTGGCTGGCCGCGATTCGGGCGGGATTGGTGGGGGCGGACGCATCGTCGACGTTGCAGGTGATCGCCGAGGTCAGACGTGATCTTCGCGCCGGCGTCCCCGTCTCGTTGGGCGGACTGGCCATCGCGGGGCGTGATCTGATCGCGCTCGGGTGGTCCCCGGGTCCGGGAATCGGCTCAACGCTGCGTGCGCTCCTGGAGGCCGTCTGGGAGGATCCGTCTCTGAACGATCGCGCCACCCTGGAACGACTGGCGGCAGAGATGGTGTCACCGGGGGCCGGAGCGTGAGCGACAGCCTCGACCTGTTTCCCGGAGAGGTCCGGGAGCCCGGAGGGGACACCTGGGGGCGCGGCCGGACCTCTCCGGATGCGAGCCGCGCGGCTCCCCTGGCGGCGCGCATGCGTCCCCGTACCCTCGACGAGTTTCGCGGCCAGGATGGGGTCGTGGGTCCGGGTGGGGCCGTCGGCGCGATGATCGAGAGCGGCAGGATCTCCAGCTTCATTCTGTGGGGACCACCCGGGTCCGGAAAGACGACCCTCGCCCGGCTGGTGGCCCACTCCGCCGACGCCGCGTTCGTTGCATTCAGCGCGGTCACGGAAGGCGTCGCCCGGGTGCGGGAGATCATCGCCGAGGCAAGGGCCCGGCGGCGAGCCACGGGCCGGGGGACCATACTCTTCTGCGACGAGATCCACCGCTTCAACAAGGCCCAGCAGGACGCGTTCCTCCCGTTCGTCGAGGATGGAGCCGTAGTGCTGATCGGGGCCACCACCGAGAACCCGAGCTTCGAGGTGGTGCGTCCGCTGCTATCGCGCGCGCCCGTGGTGGTCCTCGATCCTCTATCGCGAGCGGACCTGGTTGGGGTGCTCCGCGACGCGCTGAAGGATCCGGAACGCGGCCTCGGGTCGGCATCGATTGCCGTATCGGACGAGGTGATCGACCGCATCGCCGATGCCGCCGACGGCGATGCGCGCCGTGCGCTCGGGATCCTGGAGCGGGCCGCCGGAGTCCTGCCCGCAGGAGAGGCCTTGACGCTGCGGACGGTGGAAGCCGCCATTCAGCGTCGCTTCGCCGTCTACGACAAGTCGGGGGATCAGCACTACGGTCACATATCGGCCCTCCACAAATCGGTGCGTGGGGGTGACCCCGACGCGGCCCTGTACTGGCTCGGCCGAATGCTGGATGCGGGGGAGGATCCGATGTATATCGCGCGGCGACTTGTCCGGATGGCGGTCGAGGACATCGGCCTTGCGGAGCCCGCTGCCCTTCAGGTCGCGCTCGCCGCGCGGGACGCGTACCGCTTTCTGGGCTCTCCGGAGGGCGAACTGGCGCTGGCCCAGGCCGTGGTGTACCTGGCGGGGAGTCCCAAGTCGAATCGGCTCTACAGGGGGTGGGGCAGCGCGCTGAGCCGGGCCCGTGAGACTCCTTCGGCGCCCGTGCCGTTGCATCTTCGCAATGCCCCGACGCAATTGATGAAGGAATTGGGGCACGGCGAGGGGTATCTTTACGATCCGGACCAGCAGGGAGGCGTCTCCCGCCAGCACTACCTTCCGGACGGCATGAAGGGCGAACGGTTTTATGGCCCCGGAGACACCGGCTGGGAGGCCGGCCTGAAGCGTCGCCTGTCCGAGTGGCAGGAAAAGAGGAGGTAGAAGTCATTCCAACCCGGTCGATGGACGTGCGCGCTCCCGTCGAGCGCGCGATCCTGGTCGGAACGCCGAGCGGATCGGAGCGCGTGGGACGCGCGAGGGAACACCTCGCGGAGCTCGCGCGCCTCACCGACACGGCGGGCGGTCAGGTTGTGGGGGAGCTCATTCAACGGCTTCAATCTCCGCGGACCCGGTACTACCTGGGAAAGGGCAAGGCCACCCTGTTGGCCGAGCTGGTGGAGGAAAGGGATGCCGATCTCGTCGTCTTCGACGATGAGCTGACCCCCGCGCAGGGGAAGAATCTGGAAACCCTGTGCGACGTGCGCGTCATGGACCGCGCCGAGCTGATCCTGGACATCTTCGCGACCCGGGCGCGGACCTACGAAGCGCGCATGCAGGTCGAGCTGGCCCAGCTGCAATACCTGTTGCCGCGGTTGCGGCGCATGTGGGTTCACCTCTCGCGAATACGCGGCGGCATTGGGCTGCGGGGCCCGGGAGAGACCCAGCTCGAGACCGATCGACGGCTCATCGGCACCCGTATCGCGGAGCTGCGCCGCAAGTTGAAGGTCGTCGCTCGCTCCCAGGCCACACAGCGCAAGGGGAGGGAGGGCCGGTTCCGGGCGGCGCTCGTGGGGTATACCAACGCCGGCAAATCGTCGTTGCTTCAGGCCCTCTCGGGCTCGCGGCAGTTTGTTGAAGACCGCCTCTTCGCAACGCTCGACGCGTCGACCCGTGTGGTGAGTCTGGGAGGGGGGCACGAGGCTCTCGTCACCGATACGGTGGGTTTCATCCGCAAGTTGCCCCACCATCTCATCGCCTCGTTCCGGTCTACCCTCGAAGAGGCGCGCGAGGCCGATGTCCTGCTACACGTCATTGATTCGTCGCACCCCGATCGGGACAGCCAGCGTCAGGTCGTGCGCACGGTGCTCGATGACCTGGGGCTGAAACAGCGACCGCGAGTCCTCGTGTTCAACAAGATCGACCTTTTGGGAAGCGATGATCTGCTGGCCCTCCGGAAACGTGTCACCGCCCCCGGCACCCCACGAGCCCTCTTCACCTCGGCTGTGACCCCAACGACGCTGAAACCCCTCGGGGACGAACTTCGGGCTCGAATTCGGGCACGGATGCAGCAGGTCAGCATTGAAGTTCCCGTGGAGGAGGGAAAGACCCTGGCCAGACTGTACGAGCAGGGCGAGGTGCTTTCGCGGCAACAGGAGGGTACAACCGTGAGAATCGTCGCCAAGGCGCCGCCCGCCCTGATCGGCCAGCTACGTGCTCGCCACGGAGTCCGTGTCACACGGGATGGCCAGCACTGATATACTCACCAGACGCGTCCGGGCACGGCACCCGGACGAGCAAGACCAAACCCGCTTCGAGGATCCTTCGATGAGGCTCTACATCAACATCGATCATGTCGCCACGGTGCGTCAGGCGCGCCGGACCGACGAACCCGATCCCGTCCGCGCGGCGGTGCTCGCAGAATTGGGAGGCGCCGACGGGATCACCATCCACTTGCGAGAGGACCGCCGCCACATCAACGACCGTGATGTGCGCCTCCTGGCGGAGACCGTCCGCACCGGCATCAACTTCGAACTGGCGGCGTCCGCGCCCGTCGTCGACATCGCGGTGGAACTGGCGCCCATGCAGGCGACGCTGGTGCCCGAGAAGCGGGAGGAGGTGACCACCGAAGGGGGATTGAACCTGGCTTCCGACGCCGTGCGGGCGGGAGTCGCCGCCTCCCTGCGGCGGCTCGAGGCTGCGGGTGTCCGCACGTCCCTCTTCATCGACCCCGACCTGGACGCCCTGGACCATTCAGCGGCGCTGGGAGCGAACGCGGTGGAGTTGCACACCGGCGAGTACGCCAACGCCAGGGGCGACGCGGACAGAGCGACGGAGCTGGCCCGTCTCGCCCGGGCGTCGGACCACGGCCATTCGCTGGGCCTTGCGGTGCACGCCGGACACGGTCTCACCTACGAGAATGTCGTTCCCGTCGCGGCGCTTCCCCACATCGAGGAGTTGAACATCGGCCACAGCGTGGTCTCTCGAGCGGTTCTGGTGGGGCTGGAGCGGGCAGTCAGGGAGATGAAGGAGATCGTCGGTGGGGCCCCCGGACGCGTTCGGCACCCGGCTGGCTGGGTTCCCCCGATAGGCTTCTAGGTGCGCCGGAACTGGCAGCTACTGCTCGGCCTGGGGATCGTCGCGGTCCTCCTCTGGTGGTTGTTCCGGGACCTCGATCCCGCCCGGGTGTGGAACGAGATACGAAGCGCGAACGTCGCTCTTCTGCTCCTGACCACCGTTGTCACGATGGGAGCCTTCTTCACCCGTGCGGTCCGCTGGCGGTTCTTTCTCGCGCCCGTACACCCGGATAGCCCCCTCGGATCACGTTTTGCGGGTGTTTGCGTCGGATTCATGCTGAACAACCTCCTGCCGTCCGGGCGGGTGGGGGAGCTGGGGCGCGCATATGCATACAGCCGCCTCGAACCGGTTTCGCTATCGACTGCGGTTGCGACCCTCGTTGTCGAACGGCTGCTCGATGGTGTGGCTATCCTGGTCCTTCTTGTCCTGGCGATCACGGGCCCCGGTTTCCCGGCGGAGACCCTCCCGGCAGAGCTGGTCGCCTCAATCCGCCTGGTTACCGTCTTCCTGGGTATTGTTCTGGCTGCAGTGGTTCTCCTGGTCGCGTTTCCGGGCCCTGCGGTGCGGATCTGCGGCCGGGTGGCGGGCCGCCTTCTGCCCGACCGCCTGGGTACGGGAGTGGTCGGAGTCATAAGCGGGGTGGTCGACGGTCTGGCGTCGATGCGCGGCTGGCGCCACATGCTCCCGGCCCTGCTGTGGAGCTTCGTGGTGTGGACGGTTCAATCCCTCTCCTTCTGGATCGGGTTTCTGGCGTTCAATATCGACCTGCCCTTTGCCGCCGCGGTGGTCACGAACGCGGCCATCGCTGTCGCGGTCACGCTGCCCGCGGCTCCCGGATACCTCGGCACCTTCCAGATCGGCGCCTCCCTTGCCCTGGTCGAGATCTACGGTGCAGGGGACGAGCAGGCGCTCGGCTTCGCCCTCGGGTGGCACCTGGTGAACTTCATCCCCATAACGCTCGCGGGCCTCTGGTACACCCGGCGCCTGGGGATCTCGCTCAGCGACTTCAGGGACCGGCGCGGGGAAGGCAAGGACGCCGCCGGGCCCGGGAGTTCACGGTGAAGCCGCGTATGGCCGGCGGGGTCTCCGTGCAATGTCCCGCCAAGGTCAATCTGTTCCTCCGGATCCTGGCACGGGAGGATTCGGGATACCATCAGATCGAGACCCTCTTCCAGGCCATCGCTCTCTTCGACCGTCTTGAGGCGTATCCGGCGCGCCACGGGATCGAACTCGAAGTCAGGGGGAGCGATGCGGTCCCGGGGCTCGGCGACCTCACCGCCGATCTGGACGATCCGGACAGCAATACGGTCGTCCGCGCGGCACGGGCCTTCTTCGACGCCACCGGCATCGCTCCGGCCGTCTTCCTGGTCCTGACAAAGGCCATTCCGGCCAGGACGGGGCTGGGCGGCGGATCGTCCGACGCTGCGGGCGCCCTTGCCGCGCTGAACATGCTGCACGGGATGCCGTTGCACGGCGCCGATCTGATGAGAATAGGCGGCAGGATTGGAGCCGATGTGCCCTTCTTCTCGGCGGGAATGCCCACGGCACTGGCCTGGGGCCGCGGGGACCGGCTGTGCGGAGTCCAGCGACCACCCGCCGCGCCCGTGGTGCTGGCGATCCCCCACACGCGCATCTCCACGGCTGCGGCCTACCGCGAGCTCTCCGACATGCTGGTGCTTCCGGCTCCTCCGGCACGGCTCCCGGGGCTGGCGTCGAGGGATTGGAGGAGTCTCGCGGACCTTCAGTGGAACGATTTCGAGAGAGCGTCTTTCGAACGGGCCCCCGAATTGGCGGAAGTGCGTGGCGCTCTGGAGGACGGGGGAGCTCTTCTGGCCCGCATGACGGGAAGCGGCTCAGCGCTTTTCGGGGTGTTCGAGGCCGGGGAGGAGGATCGGGCTCGAAGGGCGGCCGAAGCGGCGGATTCGATGGCCGGGGTTCGCGCGGCTCTGGTGGCCTCGACCTTGACGAAGATGCCGGGGGTGGAGCCTCGCCACCCTTGAAGGCCCCCCGGCGCCTCCGCTACGATACCGTGGTCGAGATCCGCGAATGGCCCGTCGTCTAATGGCAGGACACCGGTCTTTGGAACCGGCGGTGGTGGTTCGAATCCACCCGGGCCAATTGACGGTCGATTGACGGGTCGCTAAGGGGCGTCGCTTCCGAAGGTGCCTGATTCGCGAACACGCTTCTCCAGGCGGTCGATGAGGTCGTCCGCGTCCGCGCCCAGGAGGGCGTCCGGGTCGAAATCGCCTCCTCTGTCGCCGACGGTGCCCCGGTCCGGCTCCCGAACGCTCAGCCCCTTTACCCGGTGCAGTCCGAGCCATCCCTCGAAACGCTGGCTGAGCCGCACCACGCCGTAGAACATCCGGGTTTGCCCCGCGCCCACTGTCAGATCGACGATGATCGCCAGCACCGAAAGGCTGATCGCGACCATGTCCTTGACGCCGTCCAGGGCCAGCTTGAGCTGGAAGACGAGGAAATCGCGGATTGTCACGCTCCGCGAAGGCGCAACCGGGAGGTTCTTGCCAGGTTCGGACATGAGCGAGGTTCCATTCCACTTCGGAGAACGTCCGTGCCGGTGGGCGCGCGTACTCGATGTTGCCGGACCCACGGCATATCCTCAAGGTATAGCTTCCCCGCATACCTCGCCCAAGCCATGCTCACTACCACTGCCTTCACGGTCGTACTGCTGGCCACGGCCGGCGGCCCGGCACCCACGCCTGCGGCCGACGCCGTGCCCATGGCGCGCGCCATGCCTCTCACCCCGGTTTCGGCACCCTCGCCGCGCCTGCAGGCGGCCGACGACTCCGCCTCGACCCTGAGGGACGCGCGGGAACTCCAGGCGCGCTTCGAGCGTCAGCGTCTCCGGGAGCTGCCCCGAGTGATGGGTAGCGGCGGCCACGCGTGCGACGACATGATCGGTCGCCTGTGCATCTGGGACGATGGCGACGAAGGCTGGACCATGCAGGAAGAACCGGAAGCCATTGGGGTTGCACGCGCGCGGCTGCTGGATTCGCTGCACTCCCTCGCGCGGAGGATCCCCGGAGATCCCTGGGTGTTCGGCCAGCGCGTCCGCTATCTGGTCGAAGCTGGCCGTCTGGACGAAGCCCGGTCGCTGACGGGGGCGTGCGGCCTCGCGGAGACGTGGCGGTGTGACGCGTACCTGGGATTCGTGCATCACCAGCAGGGGCGCACGCGCTCCGCGGAACTGGCCTTCCGACGGGCACTGGACGCGATGCCTTCCGATACCCGCGGCGATTGGACGGATCCCGACCCGGTGCTCGATCGCGACCTCCGCGACTGGCTTGGGGAACAGGCCGACTCGGCCCGGGCGCTGGCCAGGTTGTGGTTGCTGGCGGACCCGCTCTTCCTGGCCCAGGGCAATGACCGGTGGACGGCGCACCTCAGCCGCTGGGTGTACGCCATGAGCTCGGAGGGGGCGCAAAGTCCGCATCAACTTCGCTGGGCCGACGATCTGACCGAGGCCGTCGTACGGTACGGGTGGCCGGTGGCGTGGGAACGTTCGTGGCCCCGGGCGGGGCAGACATCGTCCTACGTGACAGGACGTGATCCGCCAGCCGCCGTGCGGACATTCCCGCCCCGCGAAGTCCTCGAGCGGGATCCTGAGCGGGCAGGACCGATCATGTGGGGAATCGAAGACGGTCATGCCCGGAGCGTTCACCTCCCGCCGTACCTGGACACCCTTGGTGTTCTCGGAGGACAGGTGGGACGCTTCTGGCGGCGCGACGGCGTCACCATCGTGGGTGCGGCGATGGCCGACGGCACGTCGCGGCTGCTCGCGGGCTTGTTCGTGGAACAGGACGGCACGTTGGAGGTCGATGTGCAAGCGTCCACGGACCCGGGAGGCACAGTGCGCCTTTCCGGTCGTGCGCCGTGGGCCGATTGGGGGATCGTGAGTCTGGAGGCCTGGGATCGGGAGGCGCGCCGCGCCTACCGCATGCGTCTGGCCGTGGGACTGCGGGAACTGGCGCCAGACCTCTTCGCACTGTCCGACGTCATGCTGCTGGAAGCCGGGGCCGAACCGGACAGCTTCGCCGAGATGCTCGATGCTCTCCGAGGCTCCACCGAGGTGGGAGCGGACGAGGCGCTGGGCGTCGCCCTTGAGGTCTACGGGCTGGGATTTCGGGCGGAGGCCGTGGACTTCCGTGCCTGGGTGGAGGAGCGGGAAGCGGGCTTCTTCTCCCGCGCCGCTCGCTGGCTGAGGATCGGCGGTCCGAAGGAGAAGGTCTCGCTGCGTTGGCAGGAGGCGGGTCCGGACGAGCCGCGGCCCCTTTTTCGAGCTCTGGACATCACGCTGCCGGGCCTCGAGCCGGGGGAGTATGTGGTGGTCGTCGAGGTCGCTGTGCCCGGACGCTCGCCCCTCACCGGACGCCGTCCGTTCACCGTACGGCAGTGAGGGGCCGCCCGGGTCGTCCAGGGCCTCACGTCAGATTGGCGAATGCGCTATTATTAACGGCTGTCGCGGAAGCGTAATCAACCCCCCTCACCTCCCTGCCATGGACGACAAGAATGCGCGCGGCCCCCTCCTGCTCCTCGCGGGGCGGGCCAACCGACCGCTGGCGAGCGAGATCGCCGACAAGTTGGGCACGACGGCGGATGGGGTCAGCATTTTCAACTTCGCCGACGGCGAGATCTTCGTTCGGATCGATCGCAACGCGCGCGGGCGCGACGTCTTCATCATTCAGCCGACCGTGGCCAACGCCGACAACATCATGGAGCTCCTGCTTCTGATCGACGCCGCGAAGCGGGCCTCCGCCGAGCGGGTTACCGCGGTCGTACCCTACTTCGGCTACGGCCGCCAGGACCGGAAGGACCAGCCCCGTGTCGCAATAGGGGCCAAGCTGGTTGCCAATCTCATGGTGGCGGCGGGTGCCGACCGCGTTGTGAGCATCGACTTTCATCAGCACCAGATCCAGGGGTTCTTCGACATTCCGGTCGACCATCTCTACGCCGCACCGGTCTTCACGGACTACTTCCACGAGAAGCGGTTCAGCAACCTGGTGGTGGTAGCCCCCGATGTCGGTTCGGGCAAGATGGCGCGGGGTTTCGCCAAGCGGCTCGGGGCCTCCTTCGCCATCATCGACAAGCGCCGACCTGCCGCCAACGTCGCCGAAGTGCTCAATGTGGTCGGCGACGTCGCGGGCCGGACGTGCCTCGTGACCGACGACATGATCGATACCGGCGGTACGATCGCGCAGGGGGTGCACGCCCTGAAGGAGCGTGGGGCCAAGCGGGTCTATGTGGCGGCCACGCACGCCCTGCTGTCCAACGAAGCGGTCGAGAGACTCGAGGCTTCGCCACTTGAAGAGCTCGTCGTCACCAATACGATCCTCATACCGGACGCCAAGCGGTTCAGCCGCATGAAGGTACTTTCGGTCGCGGATCTTCTGGCGAGGGCGATCACCTACATTCACTCGAACGCGTCGGTCAGCCAGCTGTTCGCAATCAAGGAACGAAAGGGTTCGCCCAAGGTCGCTCTCGCTTGAGCGGCGCCGGGCGCCCGACGGAATACAATCATGGCCAGACTCAACCTCGAAACACGCGATGCATCCGGGAAGGGCGTAGCACGCAAGCTTCGCCGGGCCGGGCGCGTACCCGGCGTGATCTACGGCGGCGGGGGCGACCCCGTGCTGGTCTCGATGGATTCACGCGAGACATTCAATCTCTTCCAGTCGATTCCGGTGGACAACACGATTCTGCAGTTGCATGTGGGGGACCGCAAATCGGAGCGGGCACTGGTGCGTGAAGTACAGGTGCATCCCTACCGCCCCGAGCTTCTCCACGTCGACTTCATACGGATCCGGCGGGGCGTGCCGATTGAGGTTCAGATCCCTCTGCACTTCGTTGGTCTCCCCGAAGGCGTCCGCAGCGAGGGCGGCACGCTCGAACAGGTCATCCACGACATCACGGTCAAGTGCGTGCCCTCCCGTATTCCCGAGGCCATCAATGTCGACGTCTCGCATCTTGGAATCGGCGATGTGGTTCGCGCCGGCGAGATCGACATGCCGGAAGGCGTGGAAAACCTGATGGATCCGGGCCGGACGATATGCGGTGTCGCGGTACCCAGGGCGATCGAGGAGGAAGAGGAAGAGGAAGCCGACGAAGGTATCCTGCCCGTTGGAGAATTCCCGACCGACGAGCCCGACGAGGCTGGCGGTTGACGGCGGAAGGCGAGGCGGATCTTTCCGGATCCGACCTTCACGCCAAGGTGATCGTAGGCATCGGCAACCCGGGACCCCGGTACGATGCAACCCGCCACAACGTCGGCTGGTGGGTGGTCGACCGCTTCGCGCACGACCACGAATTCGGTGTCTTCGAGCGCCGGGGAAAGAGGCTGGAAGTCACAGGCGACATCGGCGGACGCAACATCCTGCTGATCAAGCCCCGGACCTTCGTCAACCTCAGCGGATTGGCGCTGACCACCTTGTGGCAGATGGACGACTTCGACGCCGGGAGAGATCTTCTGGTCGTGACCGACGACACCAACCTGGAGGTCGGCCGGGTAAGACTGCGGCCCGGAGGAGGCACGGGAGGCCACAAGGGGTTGAAGTCCATTGCCGGGGTACTGGGGACAAGGAACTACGCCCGGCTCCGGATCGGGGTCGGTGTGCCGCCTTCCGGCGCGGACTTGTCCGACTGGGTCCTGTCGGAGATGCCGGAGGAGGACGAGGACCGGGTGGCGGGGCTGTTGCCGGAGCTGAGCGAGGCGGTCGCGGTGTGGGCGGAGCAGGGGGTCGAGGCCGCCATGAGTCAGTTCAATCGATGAACCATTCAAACAGAGGAACTGAAGAGCCGTGATGAATCTACTGGACCTTTCCAACTGGTCGTGGGTGGCGGGAGTCTTCGGGCTGGGCGCCGCGCTTTTCGTGTACCGTTACGTTGTGCGCCAGCCGGCCGGCACGGATGTGATGACCGATCTGGCCGACCAGATCCACGACGGCGCCATGGCGTTTCTCCGGCGAGAGTACACGGTGCTGGCAATATTCGTAGCCGTGGTCGCCGTGCTCCTGTTCCTCGCGATCGGTCAGGCTTCGGCGCTCGCCTACGTGGCAGGGGCCTCATGCAGCGTGATGGCCGGCTTCTTCGGCATGAAGGCGGCCACCCGGGCCAACGTGCGTACCTCCGCAGCCGCCAACCAGGATGGCCAGGGGAAGGCGCTGCGCATCGCCTTCTTCGGGGGGGCGGTGATGGGGCTCTCCGTGGCGGCACTCGGGCTCCTCGGCATCGGGGCGCTATACACCCTGCTGGCGTCCGACGCCATCCCGGGCACGAATGACCTTCCCCGCTTCGCCGAAATCATCTCCGGCTTCGCCATGGGAGCTTCGTCGATCGCACTCTTTGCCCGGGTGGGCGGGGGCATTTTCACCAAGGCGGCCGATGTGGGCGCGGACCTCGTGGGCAAGGTCGAAGCGGGGATCCCCGAGGACGACCCCCGCAACCCGGCCACCATCGCCGACAACGTTGGCGACAACGTGGGAGACGTGGCGGGGATGGGGGCCGACATCTTCGAGTCGTACGTCGGCTCGATCGTCGCTACCATCGCGATCGGAGCGACGTCCGCGGCCCTGGTGGTCAGCACCACCGAGGCGGTGGCGCTGCCCCTGATCACCGTGCTGGTGGGCCTGTTGTGCTCCGTGGTCGGCATCGCCGCCATGAAGTTCCTCGAGCGTACCGATCCGGGAGCGGCCCTGCGCAACGTGACCTTCATCTCCGCGGGGCTCTTCCTCATCGCCATGTTCTTCGTGGTGCGTGCGCTGGACATGACCATCGTCGACCCGGTGACCGGGACCGAGCAGTCGCCGATGGGACCCTTCTGGGCCATCGTTGCGGGAACCCTCGTCGGGATCCTGATCGGGGTGGTGACGGAGTACTACACCGGAGCGGGCCCGGTCCGGAAGATCGCCGACGCGTCCGAAACCGGCTCGGCAACGAACATCATTACCGGACTCGCGGTGGGGATGGAGTCCGTCGCGATCCCCCTGCTCCTCATCTGCGCGGCGATCTTCGTATCCTTCACGGCGAGCGGCCTCTACGGGATCGGTATCGCCGCGGTGGGCATGCTTGCCACCGTGGGCGCAACCATGTCCGTGGACGCCTACGGCCCCGTCGCGGACAACGCGGGCGGCATCAGCGAGATGGCCGGCCTCGGCCCGGAGACCCGGAAGGTCACCGATTCCCTCGACGCCATCGGCAACACCACGGCCGCCATAGGCAAGGGCTTTGCCATCGGTTCCGCGGCGCTCACCGCACTGGCACTCTTCTCGGCCTACTCGTCGTCGGTGGGGCTGGAGGTGATCAACATCGTGAATCCGATGGTGGTAATCGGCCTCTTCATCGGGGGCATGCTCCCCTTCCTGGTAGCCTCGCTCACGATGACGGCGGTCGGCCGCGCCGCAGCCGGCATGGTCGAGGAAGTGCGCCGCCAGTTCAGGGAGATCCCGGGACTGATGGAAGGGACGGGCAAGCCGGATTCGGCCCGCTGCGTGGATATTTCCACCCGGGCGGCGCTACGCGAGATGATTCTGCCGGGGGTCACCGCCGTTCTCGCGCCGGTGATCGTCGGTCGTTTCCTGGGGGTCGAGGCGCTGGGCGGGATGCTGGCCGGCGCCACCGTCACGGGGGTGTTGATGGCGCTCTTCATGGCCAACGCCGGGGGCGCGTGGGACAACGCCAAGAAGTACATCGAGGGCGGCGCGCACGGTGGCAAGGGATCCGATTCCCACAAGGCCGCGGTCGTGGGAGACACCGTGGGTGACCCCTTCAAGGATACATCCGGGCCGTCGCTCAACATTCTGATCAAGCTCATGGCCGTGGTGTCGCTGGTCCTCGCCCCCTGGTTCATCAGCGCCGGATGATGGCCGCCGCCGGCAAGGAGCGCCCACGGGTGAATGCTCGCGTGTCACCGTCCTTCGACCGGGCGATCGCCTTCGCGCAGGACCTGATCCGCATCCCGTCGATGCCGGGCGAAGAGGGCGACCTGACCCGGCGCGTCCAGGCCGAAATGGAGTCGCTCGGCTACGACGAGGTGTACACCGACGAGCTGGGCAGCGTGGTTGGGGTGGTCCGGGGCGGCAAGGGGCCCAGCGTCATGCTGAGCGCCCACCTGGACATGGTGGCGGCCGGAGACGCCGCTGAATGGGAGTACCCGCCCTTCGACGGAGTGATCGCCGGCGGGTACCTGCACGGCCGCGGCGCCATGGACATCAAGGGACCGCTCGCGCTGCAGGTTCACGTGGCCGCCGCGCTGAGGGGCAGTGTGGCGGGGGATATCATCGTGGCGCACCCCGTCTACGAGGAACGCGGCGGCTGGGGTATGGACCACCTCGTCCGCGCAGAGGGCGGCCTCCGTCCCGATGTCGTGATCATCGGCGAGTCGACCCACGGAGACATCGCCATCGGGCACCGGGGCAGGAGCGAGGTCGAGATCATCGGACAGGGGCTGGCTGGCCACGCATCGGCGCCGGACCGGGCCCGCAACGCCCTGGACCTTGTTCCCGCCATCCTTGCGGGCGTGCACGACCTGGCAGCCCGGCAGGAATCCGACGACGTGCTGGGGCCGTCGTCCGTGGTTGCAACCGGTGTCGACGCCGTACCGGCGAGCCTCAATGTGATCCCCGACCGGGTCACCATCACCCTCGACTGGCGGATCCTCCCGCGCGACACCGCGGAGCAGCTGCTGGGTCGCGTGCGGGACGCCCTCAGGCCCCACCTGGAGCGGCTGGAGGCGGGCGGCCGCTGGCCTGGCGCGAGCGGGGCGGTGGAGGTGCGTATGGCCACCGAGGTGCAGCGTACATACACCGGCGTGACCGAGGAAAGACTACTCCTCAGCCCCGGCTTCCTGATGGACTCGGGCCATCCCGTCGTCGCCGCCGCAGCCCGGGCCGTTGGCACACGGGGCGGAAACGGGGCCCCGGCGCGGGTCCGGCCGTGGACCTTCGCCACCGATGGCGGCTGGACGTGCGGTGTGCGCGGTATCCCGACGATCGGCTTCGCACCGGGCGAAGAGCGCTACGCCCACACCAACACGGAGCGCCTGGAACTGGACGAGGCGCGCTGGGGCTACCGCAGCTACCTGAATCTGGTGCCGGCGGTGCAGGCGGCGGTCGAGCCCGGCTCTTCCGACTGACGGCGCATCCCTCTCCGGGGCGCCGTGAAGCCCAGGGCACGCGGGGCAAGCCTCACGCCATCGGAACCGTGCGCAGCACCTTCCCGTCGATTCGTTCGAAAATCTCGTCGAGGCTCGTGCCCGTGATCGTGAGCCCGTGGTTCTTGAGCCCCACCACGCATCGGCTGGGATCTTCGGCCTCGCGCACGATGTCCGCAACCGCCTGGCCCAGCTCCCGCGTGCCGCACGGGTAGTTGAACTCGGTGGAGCGGATGCCGTTCATCCAGCCGTGAAAGTGCAGGATCGCACCGACGTCGGGGTGTTCGCGGTAGATCATCCAGTGCTCGATGGCATCCACCGACACACGCCGCGGTTGCACCGCGGGGGGGTGACTGACGACCATCCCGTTCCGCTGCGCGTCGTAGTCCTTCACCATGAGGATGTGCTGCCCGATCTCCTTCAGGTTGGACTTGTCCACGCCGCTGGCGCTCATCCAGAACCACTCGTCGTCGTAGCGGGCCGAGACGTTGCCGTACGACAGGCCCCCAATCCCGAACAGCCGCTTCAAATGGCGAAAGTCGCGCGCGGGGAGAACCTCGTCCACGGGGAAGGGAGCGGGTAGAAGGTTCAGCTTGTTCAACTGCCGGCCGGCCCGGTAGATGGACGCGGTGATCGCGTCACCGTTCCACAGCGGTTCCGGGAGATCCGGCTCGAAGAAGTTCTCGATGACCAGTGTCGACAACGCCATGGGCTCGATCCGGGCGTATACCTGCCTGAAGTAGTCTTCCGGGTCGTCGTTGCCATGCACAGTGTAGTGGCCCTGCTCGAGGGTGACGAAATGAACGTCCGGCCGTGCACCCGACGAAGGGACCAGCCCGACCGCGAGGTTGGCGAGGGCGCGGAGCAGAGTCGGATACCCCTGTGAGATATGATCCGTGAAAGGGACCGGAAACTCGGTCACGGCGCACACGAAGACGGCCTGGGCGTGGCGCCGAACCGGCCTGGGCTTCCCCTGCGGGAAAAAGTTCACGACGAGTCTGGCGTCACCGGCGTGCCGGGTATAGCGATGGCCTTCGGACTCCATCACTTTGCGCAGCCCCTCGGAAAACCAAACGAAGGTCGGGCTGTCCGACGAGCCGACAAAAGTAAAGTCCATGGACGGTCACCTCTCGGGTTCGATAGTCGTGGTGCGTACATAAGGTCTGTTTCCTGCGCCGGAACGCAAGACGTGTGCCCCCTGGACGCTCCAACCGGAGCGCACTGGCGGCCTCTGTGCTCCTCGCGGATGCGGCCGCGGGCATCGCACCTTCCACCCGCGGGGCCACTCACGCTATACTTGTTCCAACGATCCCGCTCCACCTGGGAAGTGGAGCCCGTCACCACCCCGCGGTCCAAGGGAGTTCCCGCGAACATGAGACCCTACGAAATCGTCTACATTCTGGATCCCGCCCTGGAGCGGGAGGCCGTTGAAGAGAAGCTGGCGACCTTTCACGCCGCTCTCGGTGGCCAGATCACCGCTTTCGACCACTGGGGGGTCCGGCAACTCGCGTACCCGATCGGCAAGTCCAGCACCGGCTATTACGTCATCGTACAAGTCGCGACGGATGCCACCGCGCTCCCCGAGTTCGAGCGGCTGCTGAAGCTCGACGAGGAGACCATGCGGTACCTGATCGTCCACAACGATGGTCAGCCTACCTCGGGCGCTTCCGTTCTCGGGGATGTGCGGCCGACCCAGGCCGTGGAGGCGCCTCCGGTCGAAGACGCGGAAGGCGAGGACAAGAAGGAAGGGGACGAAGGGGACGATGGGGGCGAGGAGGAAGAAGAGGACGAAGAGGATCAGGCCGCGGCCGCCTGGCCCCCCGACTCATCCGGTCCCCCCGAGTTCTCGGGTGCACGGGGCCGCCGCCGGCGCCATGAAGGACCTCCGATCGTGCACCTGAACTACAAGGACGTTACGACTCTCGCCCGATTCCTGACCGAGCAGGGCAAGATCCTGCCCAGGCGGACAACCAAGGTGCCGGCGCGCTTCCAACGGCAGCTCGGGACCGCGGTGAAGCGCGCGCGGTTCGTCGCGCTCCTTCCCTACATCAGGGACCACGAGGGTTGAAATCATGAAACTGATTCTGCGTGAAACGGTCGCGACCCTTGGCCGGGCCGGAGAGGTCGTCAACGTGAAGCCCGGCTACGCGCGCAACTATCTCCTTCCCCGGGGCCTTGCGTACATGGCGTCCGCGGCGAACGTCGAGCGGATCGAGGAAGAGGCCCGGCGTCGTGAGGAACGGGCGCGGAGGAACTACCTGGAAGGCAACCGCCAGGCTGCCCAGATTGAAGGGCTGGTCCTCAACGTGGTCGCCAAGGCGGGATCCGAGGGCCAGCTGTTCGGGTCGGTGAACGTCAAGGACATACAGGAGCGGGTGCAGCAGTCGGGCATCGACTTCGAGCTGGACAGGCGGGCCGTGGTCCTCTCCGAGCCGATCAAGGCCGTGGGCGAGCACCTCGTGCCGATCAGGCTTCAGCCCGACGTCGAAGTCGAGGTCCGTGTGGTTGTGGAGGCCGAAGAGGATTGACGTCGTCCCGGCCGGGATCCGCTCGAGGGTGACGGGAAGGAGCGGACTGCCGCCGGGAGAAGCCGCGCCCCGGAGGGGCAAGCGCGAATGAGCGAGCGGAACGATTTCGAGATGTGGCCAAGGGTCCGTCGAGCCGTTCGCTACGCCCTCCAGAGAAAGGCCGGCAAGGTCACGGTCCTGGACCTGCGCCACCTGTCGAGCGCGACCGACTTCTTCGTCATCGCGACAGGGCGATCCGATGTACAGGTGCGCGCGATCGCGGAGCACATCATCGATTCGGCAAAGCGCGACGGGAACCGCCCCGAGCATGTGGAGGGACTGGACCAGGGACGGTGGGTGCTTCTCGACTACATCGACTACGTGGTCCACATCTTCCACCCCGCCGTGCGGGATTTCTACCGCCTCGAAACGCTGTGGGGGGACGCAAAGTCCACGGTGATCGAGGAAGACCTGAGCGGATGAGACTCAAGTCGCTCAGGCTTCACGGGTTCAAGTCGTTTCCGGACGCGACCCAACTGGACTTCCACGATGGGATCACGGCGATCGTGGGGCCCAACGGTTGTGGAAAGTCGAACATCGGCGATGCGCTGCGCTGGGTCCTCGGGGAGCAGCGGCCGACCGCGATTCGCGGTGTCAGGATGGAGGAGGCGATCTTCCAGGGAACGGTGGCCCGCAGGCCGGTGAATCGGGGGTCCGTCGCGCTGGTCGTATCGAACGAGGACGGAGCGCTCGCGACTCCGTTTCAGGAAGTCGAGATCGGCAGGACGGTCTTCCGGGACGGAGGCAGCGACTACCGCCTGAACCGGTCTCCATGCCGGCTGCGCGACATCGTCGACCTCTGCCGCGACACCGGCCTGGGGGCGAACGCCTACTCGCTGATCGAGATCCGCATGATCGACGCCATCCTCTCGGAGCGAACCGACGAGCGGCGGGCTCTTTTCGAGGAAGCCGCGGGGATCGGCAAGTACAAGGACCGGCGGCGGTCCGCGCTGCGGCGCCTGGAATCCTCGGAAGCCGACCTCCAGCGTGTCGAGGACGTGATCGGCGAAGTACGGAGCAAGGTCCGCTCTCTCGCACGCCAGAAAGGGAAGGCGCAGCGCTACCGGGAATTGCGGAAGCGCCGGCTGGCGGTGGAAATCGCGGTAGTGAAGACGGATCTTGAGGCACTCGACGGGCGCCTCGCGGACGTCGACGGCGAGTTGGAACGCGACCGGGAGCAGGCGGCGGGCATGGCCGCGCGCCTGGCTGCCGCCGAAGCCCGGCTGGAAGGGGCCCGGCTGGCGCACGTCGAAGCCGAGAGGACCCGGAGTGAATCCGCGGCCCGCCTCGACGCATTGGGGGTAGAGCTCGCCCGGGTCGAAAGGGAGGTGGCGGTCGCCGACGAGCGGATTTCCAACGGCAAGCGCCGGCTGGCGCAGATTTCCAGCGAAGAGGCGGCGACGGCGACACTTCGCGCGCGTTCGGAGGACGAAATCGTCACGTTGCGGAGTGAACGGGAGGAATGTAAAGCAGCGTTGACATCATGTAATGCGGACTTGACATCCCGAAAGGGTGCTGCCGCCGAAGTGAGGGTCCGCCTGGACGCGGCCCGGCATGACGTTCGCCAGTTGGAAGCAAGGGGCCGGGCGGTTGCCAGGGACATTGCCCGGGCAGAGGGGGACACCGAAAGCGCCCGGGTGCAGGCACGGGAGCTGGGGCACAGATTCGAGCGTCTGTCCGCGGATTCCCGGGAGGGGGCCGGCGCGCTCCGGGACCTGAGGTCCCAGGGAGACCTCTTCGCCGACCGCAGGACGGAGATGGTGAAGAGAGCCGAGGACGCTGCCCGGAACGTGGAAGGAACCCGCCGGCGAGTGGCGGTGCTGCGGGAACGGCTCCGGGACGCGCGGACTGCGGAGCGGAGTGCAAAGACCCGTGTCGCGTCGCTGGAGGCGGAGGTCGCGGCCCTTCGTCGCATGACCGGGTCGGGGGAAGACGCGGCCGCGGTGGCTGAATCGGCGAAGGAGGCGTTGCCCGGGGCGGTGCGCGGCACGCTGTCCGACTACGTGCGGGTCACCGGGACGCCGCCGCGGGTCGTCGACGACATGCTGGGCCGTTTCGGGCTGGCCCTGGTGGTGGGCGGCCAGGAAGACGTCGACCGGATTGCGGGCTGGTACGAGGCGAACCCGGAGCTGGGGGCCGGCATCGTTCTGCTTCCCATGGACGGGCACCCACGGCCGCGCGGGCCACTGCCTTCGGGCGTCACGGCGGTCGGTGAGGGCGCGCCATGGGCCGAAGCCCTGCTCGGAGGCGTGTCGGTTGTGGCGGACGAGGCGTCGGTGGAGGCGTGGACCGACCAGCTGGGAGCGGTGCACCTCGTCCCGCGACAGGGCTTCGAAGGCCGGTTGGAACGGAGGGACCGGATCGATTCACTGGAGACCGAAGCCGCGCTGGCGGCCGCGGGCTTCAAGAAGGCTCGCGAGAGCTGCAAGCGGCTGGCCGACGAGTGCCGGGAGCGCGAAGAGGAGGCGGATGCGGCGTCGGAGCGGTTGCTGGCGGCCCGGGACGAAGCGCGCGCCGCGCGCGCCGAGGCGTCCGCGCAGACCGACCGGCGTCAGCAGCTGGCCCGTCACCAGGAAGAGATCGCGCGCCAGTTGGAAGGCACCCGCGCGGCACGTGACAAGGCCGTCGAACGAAGCCGGACAGCGGCCGCGGACACAGCTCGGCTACGGACGGAGGAGGCCGCGCTCACGGCGAGTCTGGAAGAGCTGTACGCCGTGCGCGAAGCTGTCGAGGCGGAGTGGGAACAGGCGCGCGACGCCGAATCGGAAGCGACCATCCGGGCAGCCCGGCTCGACAGCGAACTGAAACGCCTTGACGGACGCCTTTCGGACAGGGAGGCCACGGTGGGCCGGGCCGCCGCACGGATCGACGAACTCGGCCGCGAGGCGAGGTCGCTGGCCACCGGGATCGAGGAGGTTCTCGCGACGAGGCAGGCCGGGCGGGAGGCCCTGGAGGCGCTGTTTGGAAAGCGCGATGAACTCCGCCGCATACTCTCCGAAGAGAGCCGCGCCCTGCAGGAAGCAGCCGATGCCGTGAACGATGCCGGGCGGGAGGCTCGCGGGATCCGCGAGCATGAGCGTGCGGCCGTCGGGCGCGGCCACCAGCTGGAGCTGGAGCGCCAGGACATCCGGAATCGCGCCGGGAGGATCGGGGAGCGGCTGGAGGCCGAATGGGGCCGGCCGCTGGCGGCGCTCCTCGAGGAGGCCGAACCGGCGGTCGGTGGCGAAGAGGCGTTGCGGGACGAGCTGGAGGACATCGTTCGGCAGCTGGGCACGATCGGCCCGGTCAACATGCTTGCGGTGGAGGAGCACGCCGAAGAGAGTGCGCGTCTCGATTTCCTGGTTCGGCAGCAGGAGGATCTCAACGCGGCCCGCGACGACCTGCGTGCGGCGATCCGCCGCATCAACCGCGCGGCCACGGAACTGTTCATGACGACCTTCGAGGCGATCCGGGAGAACTTCCGGAAGACCTTCGAGCACCTCTTCAACGGGGGCGAGGCGAACCTGTGGCTGACGGACCCCGAGAGTCCGCTTGAGTCTCGCGTCGAGATCCATGCCGCGCCCGGCGGCAAGCGAACACAGCGGATCGATCTGCTTTCCGGGGGCGAACGGGCCCTGACAGCGCTGTCGCTGCTCTTCGGAATCTACCTGGTCAAGCCGAGCCCCTTCTGCCTTCTCGACGAGGTGGACGCCCCTCTGGACGAGTCCAACATCGAGCGCTTCGTGCGCTTGCTTCAGGGCTTCAAGGCCCAGACCCAGTTCGTGGTCATCACCCACAACCCCCGCACCATCGAGGCGGCCGATTGGATTTACGGCGTCACGATGGAAGAGCCGGGGGTGTCGTCCATCGTCGGTGTACGGCTGCAAGAGAGGGGAGCGGTCGCCCCGGGGATCGCCGGATGAAGCCCGTACTGACCATCGTCGGCTCGGGGACACTGGTTCCTTCCGGCGACCGGTCCTCGCCCTGCCACCTTGTGGAGTGGGGCGAAATGCGGCTTCTGCTGGACGTCGGCCCTGGCGCCGTGCATGGACTGGCGCGTCTCCGCAAGCCCTGGTGGGAAGTCAGTCACACAGTGCTCAGCCACTACCACGCCGACCACTTCGGCGACCTCGCCCACCTCCTTTTTGCCCTCAAGTGGGCAACTCCCGCCCCTCGGAGCCGGCCACTGCACATCTTCGGGCCACCCGGGCTGAACGACCGGGTGGAGGCACTCCGGCGTGCGTACGGCGACTTCATGGTGGACCCGGGGTTCGAGGTCGCATACCACGAGGTGGCACGCGAGGGACGATGGAGCAGTGATGAGAGCGAGCTGTCCCTCCGCTTCGCACCCACCCTGCATGCGGACAACTCGATCGCGGTGCGGGTGGAGATGGACGGCCACTCGCTCGGCTACACGGGAGATACGGGTCCGGACCCGAAGCTCGGGGACTTCTTTCGCGGGACGGATACCCTGGTCAGCGAATGTGGGCACTCCGATCCGCCACCGTCCGCCTCGCATTTGTCGCCCGTCTCGGTTGCCGAGATGGCTCGAATTGCCGAGCCGGCCAATCTGGTTCTGACGCACATCTACCCGCCTCTCGATCCCGAATCGGTGCCGGCGCTGGTACGTGACGCGGGCTACGAGGGGACCGTCGTGTGCGCGCGGGACGGGCAGTGGTTCGTCGTGGCGTGAGGCGCCCGCAGGGAGGTGGGGAAGGCCGCCCCACCGACAGGCCGATCCCGTTGCCGGGCAAGGGGGCCGCCCGGCGGGGGCGTGGACCATTCGGGGCACCTTTTGTAGGATCATGCTCCTGTTCCATCACCACAGAGGCAGTCAAGTGCTGATCGTCATGCACCACCGGGCCACGCCCGCGCAGGTACAGAAGGTCGTCGATACGATCGGCGAGATGGGCTACCGCGCCAAACCCATGGTGGGACACCTGCGGTTGGCCATCGGCCTCGTCGGCAACGACGGCGGCGTGGATTCGGCCAGGCTGGCCGGACTCGACGGAGTGCAGGACATCATCAAGGTCAGCAAGCCTTACAAGCAGGTGTCGCGGGAGTGGAGGGACGAGGATACGGTTGTCGATCTCGGCAACGGCACCGTGCTCGGCGGCCCGGAGGTCGTCGTGATGGCCGGACCCTGTGCGGTCGAAGGGCGTGATCAGATCCTCGGTATCGCCGCCCGGGTGCGGGAGCTGGGTGCGAGCGTACTGCGCGGTGGAGCGTTCAAGCCGCGCACATCGCCCTATTCCTTCCAGGGCCTCGGCCTCAGGGGGTTGGAGCTTCTGGCCGAAGCCCGCGAGGCGACGGGACTTGCCGTCGTCACCGAAGCCGTCGCCCCGGAGGGCGTGGCCCTCGTGGCCCAGTACGCCGACGTCATCCAGATCGGGGCGCGCAACATGCAGAACTACCCGCTGCTCAAGAAGGCGGGCAGCGCGGGGAAGCCGGTGCTCCTGAAGCGAGGGATGTCGGCGACCATCACCGAGTTGCTCCTGGCCGCCGAGTACCTTCTCAGCGAGGGCAACCCCGACGTCATTCTCTGCGAGCGCGGGGTACGGAGCTTCGACCCTCAGACGCGCAACGTCTTCGACCTGACAGCGATTCCCCTGGTGAAGTCCTTGACGCACCTCCCGGTCATCGCCGATCCCAGCCACGCGACGGGGGTGAGGACCAAGGTCACGCCGATGGCGCGAGCCGCGGTGGCGGCGGGAGCCGACGGGCTCATCGTCGAAGTCCACCCGAATCCGCCGGATGCCCTCTCGGACGGCGCACAGAGCCTCTATCCGGACCAGCTTTCCGAACTGGTGTCGCAGTGTGGCTCCATCGCCCGTGCCATCGGACGCTCGCTGGCGCCCCCGCCCGAACTCCCGGCGGCGGGCCCTGCGTCAGGCCGGGTTGTGCGGGACGTGCGGTAGAAATCAGTCCCGCCCTGCCATGGGATCGCCCCGTGGCCATCGCCAGATTGTGCCCATGGACTGCGACAGATTGGGGATCGGACGGCGTGGAGAGGCCCTGGCGGCGGCGTACCTCGAGAGACGGGGGTGGGTAGTGCTCGGGCGCAACTACCGGGCGGGGCCCCGGGAGATCGATCTGGTGGCCGTCAGGGACGGCGTCGTGGCCTTCGTGGAGGTCAAGACGCGTTCCACGTCGTCGGGCGGCACCCCTCTCGAACCGATCCGATCCGCCAAGATGCGGGCGGTAGAGGTGGCGGCCAGACGCTGGATCCTCGAGCACGGAAAGCCCGGCACCACCTATCGCTTCGACGCCATCGCCGTGAGAATCCGGGGAGCCGCCTCCGAGATCGACCACATTCCCGACGCCTGGAGACCCGGGAGAAGGTGACGAGGTGACGTCGCTTCCGGGTGGGCGGTTCCGTTGACGTCCGCTCGGGGGTCCCGGTAGCTTTCCGGGTGCCCCAGGTCCGTGGGGCGGGAGCCCATGAATCCCGTCAGGACCCCGCCGGTAGCAGCGGTAAGTGCGGTAACCGTCGCCGCGGAGTGCCTGGGGCACCTCGCGTCCCTCGTCAGGCCCACTTCGCGTCATCGACAAAGGCACCTTGTCCTACCTCGCGTTAGCCCGAAAATACAGACCCCGCCGTTTCGGGGAAGTATCGACGCAGGAGCATGTTTCGGAGACGCTCAAGCGCGCCGTGGCAGGAAATCGCGTCGGACACGCCTATCTCTTCTGCGGGCCGCGCGGCGTGGGCAAGACCACGCTCGCCCGAATCCTCGCGATGTCGCTCAACTGCCCCCGACGCCGGGAAGACGGCGAGCCATGCGGTGAATGCGACGACTGTGGCCGCATATGGGCCGGGCACACTTCGCTGGACGTGGTGGAGATCGACGCGGCCTCGAACCGGGGTGTGGACGACGCGCGCGAACTGAGGGAACGCGCCATGTATGCGCCCTCGGACGAGGCTCGCTTCAAGGTCTACATCCTGGATGAGGCACACATGCTGACCCGGGAAGCCTGGAACGCGCTCCTCAAGATCCTGGAGGAACCGCCACCCCGTGTGATCTTCGTGTTCGCCACCACCGAGCCTCGCAAGATCCAGCAGAGCGCGTCCCCCATCCTGTCGCGCTGTCAGCGCTTCGACTTTCGGCGGATTGGCGCCAACGACATCGCGAAGCGCTTGCAGGAAGTCCTCGAGGCAGAGGGTATCGGCTTTGACCCGGAGAGCCTTCGGGCCATCGCCCGCAAGGCAAACGGGGGGATGCGCGATGGGCTCTCCCTGCTGGATCAGGTCCTCGCCCTTTCCGACCGGCAGGTTTCCATCGACTCGGTCGTGCGCGTGCTGGGGGTGGTGGCCGAGGAACGCTACCTGGAGCTCTTCGACCTGATCATCGAGCGCCGCCACGGGGCGGTATTCGATTTCGTGGAGGAACTGATCGACGAGGGACACGACCTGGTCGAATTCTACCACGGTCTGGCGGAGAAGCTTCGGCTCCTCCTGCGCATGGCGCTGGACGCGGATTCGTCGCCGGAGGGCCTCACCCGGGAACTCAGAGAGGACTTCGCTCGGCGGGCCGGCGCCTTCTCGCCCGGCGACCTGGTGCGGATGCTCGCCATGTCCTCGAGCCTGGAGGCCGACGGCAGCCTGCGCCGCACCGGCCGCCCCCGCGTGCTCGTGGAGATGCTCCTGCTCAGGATGAGCTACCTGGACCGAACCGTCGAGCTGGAAGAGGTGATCCGGGCCCTGGGCGGCCCCCCGCCGCGGGAGTCCGCACCTCCGGCGGCGGCGCCCGCCCCCCGGCACGTTTCTCCCGACCTCGGTCGCTCCGCCGACCCTCCCGCCGCCGCTCCTCCCCCTGCCGACCCGCCTGTCGCCGCCCCTCGCCCCGCCGACCCCTCCGGGTCCCCGGAAGACCGTGGCGCCCGCGGGGCAGGCGGGATACACGCCGTTTGGGAGGCCGTGCTGGCCGACCGCAGTCTGGTGAAGAAGGCGCTCGCTTCCGTACTCCGCGGGGCGGCCACACTCGGAGACGGGCCTTCCGGCCCCGAAGTGAAGATCTCCGACGGGCCGGCGTCCGAGTGGCTGAGCGATCCAGCCATGCGCCGGGACCTCGAAAAGGCGCTGGCCCTTCATTCGGGACGCGATTCTGTCAAGATTTCAATCGGTGGTGGTGCCGGGGCCGGGGCGGCTGAATCCGAACCCGGTGCCGAGGCGGGGGGGAACCACCTCTCCGCGCGGGCCCCGGTGGAGAGAGTTACCGCGGAGACGGTTCGCGAAACCCGGTTGAATGCCCTCGTCGAGCGAGTGCCGCAACTGGAGCAGGCGATCGCGGAGTTGGACCTTGAGCTGATGGATTGAATGGGCGCGCGAGAGCGCAGCGAGGGCGAAACAATGGCGAACATCCGACAACTGATGAAGATGGGTCAACAGCTCCAGGACAAGATCAAGGAGGTCCAGGACGGTCTTCAGTCGGAGGAACTTGTGGCCTCTTCCGGCGGAGGCATGGTCACCGCGCGTGTGACTGGCAAGGGGGACCTGAAGAGCATCACCATCGACCCGGAGGTCATCGACCCGGAGGATGCGGAGATGCTGGAGGACCTGGTCGTCGCGGCCGTGGCCGAGGCCCAGAACAGGGCGCGCGACTTCTCGGAAGAGCAGATGCGGGGAGCGGCAGGCGGATTGCCCGTCCAGCTCCCCGGGCTCTTCTAGAACGGGCCGCACTCGGGATCCGGGCGCACGTGTCGCCGATCGAAGATCTCACGAGGGAACTGCAAAGGCTCCCGGGGATCGGAAAGAGGACGGCGCTGAGACTCGCCTACCACCTGATCAAGGGGGAAAAGGAGTACATTCACCGCCTTGCCAGGACGTTGGTGAGGGTAGCGGACCACATTCATCCGTGTCCGGTCTGTGGCAACTACTGCGATGGGAAGCTGTGTTCGGTGTGCAGCGACCCGTCCCGTGACAGGGGCGTAATCTGTGTCGTGGAAGAAGCGTATGAGGTTGGGGCCATCGAGCGGGCCGGCCGCTACAGGGGGCTGTTCCACGTTCTCGGCGGCCGGCTCTCCCCGCTCGACGGCATAGGACCGGACACGCTGAATATCGAGGGGTTGGTGCACCGGATCGAAGAAGCGGAGGCCGGTCCGCAGGAAGTCATCCTGGCGACCAACGCCAGCGTCGAGGGCGAAGCCACCGCCGTGTACCTGGAGAGCCTTCTGCGCCCGCACGAGGTGCGCGTCACACGTCTGGCGCGGGGCATTCCAGTGGGAAGCGACCTGGAGTACGTTGATGGAACGACCATTGCCGAGGCCCTTGCAGGGCGCCGGGAGATGTAGGAGACGCATGTGAGCGGTCGGATCCGCAGAATCGGCCTGTTTCTGCTTGGTGCGGGGGCGGCAGCCGCCCTCGCGGCGCTGGTACTGAGGGACCAGGTGGTCCGTCACCGGCGCGAGCTCTTCAGCGCCAACCCCTTCCGCAGGCTCGCGGCGCTCCGGCACATGACCGGCGAACCCGCGAGTGTGGATGCGGTCACGGTGCTCCGTGACTTCACTTCCTGGGAACCCCGCCGGCTGCTGAAGAACCAGGCGACCGCCGTCCTGGCGCGAATGGAAGACGAGTTGAAGCAGAGGGCCGGGATCTCGTGAACCTCCCGAACGTGATTACCGTCGCGCGGATCGTCGTCTGTCCCGCGATTTTCTACCTTGCCCTCTCACCGGGCACCCTGAGCCGATATTCCGCCTTTGTCCTCTTTTTGGCAGCGGCGTTGTCGGACGTCTGGGACGGCCACCTTGCACGCAAGCACGGGTGGATCACCGACACGGGGAAGCTCCTTGATCCGATCGCGGACAAGCTGCTGCTGGCGAGCACATTCGTCCCGATTTTCCTCATCAGCCGCCGGATGGACGGATTCAGCGAGTTGCCGTGGTGGGGAACGCTACCCGTCTGGGTGGTTGTGGTGGTGTTCGGAAGAGAACTGTTCGTGACGCTGTTCCGAGGCTACGCGGCTCGTCGAGGGGTGGTGATTGCGGCAGGCAGGTCCGGCAAACAGAAGGCACTGAGCCAGAATTTCTTTGTCGGCGGACTGCTTCTCTGGTACCCGCTGCAGCGGACAGCCGATGTCGCGGGGTGGTCCGGATGGCTGTGGAGCACCTGGCTTTCCTTCCACTCGACCTTGATCGCCGTGACCCTGGGGCTGGCCGTGGTGTTGACGGTTCTGTCCATGTGCGACTACCTCTGGCGCTACCGGACGCTGATCACGGGGAGTCGATGACGTGCGACGGGATCGTGTCGGGCAACCGCTCGACGCGAGATCTCGCGCGCCGGGTTGCGGGGCTTGCCGCTGCGCGGGGGCTGATGGTGGCCACGGCCGAAAGCTGCACGGGGGGCCTCGTGGCCAAGACGATTACCGATCTCGCCGGGGCATCGGCTCACTTCAGGGGCGGTGTGGTGGCCTATGCCGACGACGCAAAGGTCCGGCAGCTCGATGTCGATGCCGGAGATATCGACACCCACGGCGCCGTCTCCAGCACCGTCGCCCTGCAGATGGCCCTCGGCGCCTGCCGCCGGTTTTCGGCCGATGTGGGCATGGCCGTAACCGGGATCGCGGGGCCGGCCGGCGGGACCGCGGAAAAGCCCGTCGGGACGGTGTGGATCGCGGTGGCATATGCGGACGGAACGGGTACAACCCGTCTGGAGAATCTTGTCGGGGGCCGCGGTTCCATTCGCGAAGAGAGCGTTGCGGCCGTGCTGCGGCTGGCGGCAGAAGTGATTGTAGACAGGGACAGCTGAGCCGGTGCACGCATCGGGTGTGGTTGGCCGGCCGTCGGCGCGATATGGACCCGGGGGCGCGATTCGGAGTAGCTTGGAGGTCTTCCGCAAGGTCCTCGCCGCGGCGCTCGTACATGCCGGGGCGGGCACCGACCGAAACCGGTCCGCTCACGTTTCCCGAGAATGAGGGTTCGGCGACATGGCCGATGGCTCAGAGGACGAAAGTATGAACGCTTCCGAACGCGATGACACGGATCTGCCCGAGCAGCCGGAGAGGGGATCCGGAATGGATCCCGGTTCGGAGTCCGCCGCGGACACCGACCCCTTCGGTGGCGACCGCGAAGGCGACGAGGTTGCAGGAGCGGCTGTGGACGCCGAGGCTGCCGGCGACGGTGGAGGCGCCGAAGATTCCGGGGACGAGGGCGCAACCGGGGCCGCGGACGGAACCGCAGACGTGGCAGGCGCCGCGGACCTGATCGAGGGGCTCCGGCTGGAGCGCGATCGGGTCAGGGATCAGCACCTCCGACTCGCGGCCGACTTCGACAACTACCGGAAGAGGACCGAGGGCCGGTTGAGACAGCGATGGGACCGTGCGCAGGCGGACCTGGTCTCGCGCCTTCTGGATCCTCTGGACGACTTGCTGCGGGTCACGGCCCTCGAGCCCGAAACCGCGTCGGTCGAAGCCATCGTAGAGGGAGTTGACCTTGTTGAGCGCAAGTTCTTCCGGGTACTGGAGGATGCGGGCATCGAGGTGGTCGATCCGCGGGGGCAGGACTTCGACCCGAACACCATGGAAGCCATGATGCGTGTGCCGGCCGAGTCCGAGGCCGATGACGACGTGGTCGAACGCGTCTTCCAGCGGGGGTACACCTTCAAGGGTCTGCTCGTGCGAGCCGCGCGAGTCAGCGTCTTCAAGGCCTAGGCGGTCCGCGGCATGTCCAACACCAACAAGGACTACTACGCGATCCTGGGAGTCGATGCGAAGGCGGACGAAGCGGCGATCAAGAAGGCGTACCGGAAGTTGGCAAAACAGTATCACCCCGACGCGAACCCGGGAAATCCGCGGGCCGCCGAACGCTTCAAGGAGGTGGGTGAAGCGAATGGCGTGCTTTCGGATCCGGTGAAGCGGAAGAAGTACGACCAGATGCGGAAGCTCGGAGCATTCGGCTTCGGTGGTGCTCGCCCCGGAGCCCGGGCCCAGCCACAGGGTTCACCGAGCTTCTCGATCGACGACCTGGGCGGACTGGGTGGATTCTCCGACATCTTCTCGTCGATCTTCGACCGAGGCAAGAAGGGGCAGGCACCGAAGTCCGGTGGTCCTCGCAAGGGAGCGGACGTCGAGCACCTGGCGGAAATTTCGTTCATGACCGCGGCGAAGGGGAGCAAGATTCCCGTTTCCGTACCCATCACCGAGGAATGCGCGACCTGCCGGGGCTCGGGAGGGGCCCCGGGAACCGGATGGAAGAAGTGCGCGGAGTGCAAGGGATCCGGGAGCGTGTCCTTCGGTCAGGGAGGATTTGCCGTGAACCGGCCCTGTCCCGCATGCGTCGGCCGGGGGGAGAAAGCCGAGCGGACGTGCGGGGCCTGTGGCGGAACCGGCAAGATCCACCAGGACCGCAAGATCCAGGTCTCGGTTCCGGCCGGTGTCAAGACCGGTTCCAAGGTGCGCCTCACCGGCCAGGGCGAGCGGGGTCAGAAGGGGGGCGCCCCCGGAGACCTGGTCATCGCCTTCAAGGTCGCGCCGCACCGATTTTTCCGCCGCGAGGGCAACGACATACACGTCACCGTGCCGATCAACCTGGCGCAGGCCGCATTGGGTTCCAGGATCAGGGTCGGAACCATCTCGGGGAAGAAGGTCGTGTTGCGCATCCCGGCCGGCACCCAGCCCGGCACCCGCTTCAGAATTCGCGGCCAGGGGATTCGCCGGGAGGGACGGATCGGGGATCAGTACGTGGAGATCAAGGTCGAGATTCCCGAATCCCTGACCGAAGAACAGGCGAGCAGGATCCGGGAGTTCGCGACCGATACCGGCCTCAAGTGGTGAGTCGGGCCGTCCGCGCGACGAGAGTCTTCACCACGGCCCGCTAACGTGGCGCTTCCTCCACGCGCCGGATCCGGCCTCCGCCTACCACCCGGTCACCGTCGAAGAATACGCTCGACTGGCCGGGCGTGACCGCGATGGCCGACTCCGGAAGCGACAGTGTCACCGTGTCGGCGCTACAGGCGTCCACCGTGCACGGCACCGCCGGCGAACGGTAGCGGATCTGGACGGACAGTGCACTGCCGGGCACGGGCGGGGACGCCAGCCAGTTGAGGTGGCCGACCGAGACTCCCCCGACCGCGAGGAGGTGCCTGGGGCCGACCACCACCTGCCGGGTTTCGGGCCTGATCTCAAGCACGTAATACGGTTCGGAGCGGCCTCCGCCGATCCCCTTGCGCTGCCCCACGGTGAAGCCCGAATAGCCGGTGTGCCGGCCCACGACCCGGCCGTGGTGGTCGACGATGGCTCCGGGCGCAAGAGCGGGGTGCGTTGGCAAGAGCTTCCTGGCCAGGAAGTCCCGGTAGTTTCCGGAGGGGACGAAGCATATCTCCTGTGACTCGGGTTTGTCCGCGGTCGCAAGGCCAAGTGAGCGGGCCCGGTCCCGGACCTCGGGCTTGGTCAGATCCCCGAGGGGGAAGTGGAGACGGTCGAGAAGGCCGGCAGGGAGCCCCCACAGGAAGTACGACTGATCCTTGGAGCTGTCCCTGCCGCGGAGCATGCGGGGACGGGCCCCGGAGCGGTCGAGCCTCACGTAGTGCCCGGACGCCACGCCGTCGCAGTCCAGGATGCGGCCCCGCCTGAACAGGTCGCGGAACTTGGTGTTCGAGTTGCAGCGCACGCAGGGGTTGGGGGTGCGTCCCCGGCTGTACTCGTCGACGAAATCGTCGATCACGTCCCGGGTGAACTCCTCCTCGACATCGAAGACGTAGTGGGGTATCCCGAGCCGGTCCGCGACGCTCCTGGCATCCTGGATCCCGTCCAGGCCGCAACACGTCTTCGTGCTCTCCGCCACGTCCGTGTCGCTGTAGCAGAACGTCTTCATCGTGGCCCCGACGACGTCGTGTCCGGCCTCGACGAGCATGGCCGCCGCGACCGACGAATCGACGCCTCCCGACATGGCCACCAGAATCCGCCGGGGCTCGTGCACGCCGGTCATGCCGTCACGAGTGCCCGGGTGCGCTCGACGGCCCGCACTACCCGGTTCACGATTCGGCCCACCTGCCGGGCACGCGTGAGCCGCCCGAAACTCAGCCTCAGGGTGGCCGCCGTGTCGCCGGGGTACAGTGCCGCCAGGCTTCGACTGGGAGCGCTCGATCCGCTGGCGCAGGCGGACCCGCCCGAGGCCGCGATTCCGCACACGTCGAGAGCCGCGAGCAGGGTGTCGGAGTCGGCGCCCGGGATCCCGACGGACAGGATGTGCGGAGCTCGGGGCAGCCCGGCCCCGTTGACGCGCAGCCCCGCGATCCGCCGGGACAGCCGGGACTCCACGTCGTCCCGTATCGAACCGAGCCGGACCGACTCCGCGGGGGCTTCCTCGACCGCCAGCCGCAGCGCCTCGGCGAGCCCCGCCGCTCCGCCGACGTCCTCGGTTCCGGGCCGCAGACCTCCCTCCTGTCCGCCACCGTAGTGCAGGGGCTCGAGCGCCCGGAAGTCTCTCGCGATCAGGGCACCGGTTCCCTTGGGACCGTAGATCTTGTGGCCCGTCACGGTCACCAGGTCGACCGGCACCTCCTCCAGGGAAACCGGAATCTTGCCGACCGCCTGCACGGCATCGCTGTGCAGCGGGACGCCACGGCGCCGGCACTCCGCGCCGATCTCCGCCAGCGGCAGCACAAGGCCCGTCTCGTTGTTCACCCACATGCACGACACCACCGACGGCTTCGCCCGGATGGCCGTCTCCAGGGCATCGAGGTCGAAGTTCCCGTCCCGGAAGCCGACCACCGTGTGCCGTGCTCCCTCGCTCGCCGCCCGCTCCGCGGCCTCGAACACCGCGGGATGTTCGATCGAGGAGGTCACGACGTGCGGGGTATGCCCGTCGGCCAGCCCCCTCCTCACCCGCCCGAGGATGGCCAGATTGTCGGACTCGGTCCCCCCTCGGGTAAAACGCACGTGCGCGGACGATACTCCCAGGGATGCCGCCACCGAGATCCTGGCCGCCTCGAGCCGGTGCCGAGCGTCGCGCCCCCATCGGTGGCCGCTGGACGGATTCCCGAAGTGGTTCGCCAGACACGCCGACATGGCCTCGGCCACCTCGGGCCGCACGGGCGTGGTCGCCGCGTGATCCAGGTAGATGGGTTCGTCCGTGCGCATCGTCCGCACCTCGCTCCGGTTGAAGGCTTCATCCGTAATATGGCGACTTGGGGGGTTGCCGCGTGAGGTGTTTGATGCAATCCCTTTTCCCCGGTAACTTCATGGCGGCAAACGCCGGGCGCCAGCTCGGCCGGCACCACCGTTCACCGGGGATCAGTGTCCCCCTTTCCGTCACCGACTTGTCGATCACTCCATGAACCTTCACGAATATCAGGCCAAGGAACTCTTCCGCGCCGCCGGCATGGCGGTCAACCCCGGTGAAGTTGCGACCGACGCCGAGGGCGCGCGTGCCCTGGCCGAAAAGTACGGCGGCAGTGCGGTGGTCAAGGCGCAGGTCCACTCGGGTGGCAGGGGGAAGGCGGGAGGGGTCAGGCTGGCGCGCAGTGCCGGGGAAGCCGCCGAACACGCGACCGCCATCCTGGGAATGGAGATCAGCGGCCTCACGGTCGAAAAGGTCCTGGTGTCGCCCATCGAGAACATCGAGACGGAGGCGTACGTCGGGGTGCTCGTCGACCGGGAGGGACAGTGCCCGGTCTTCATGGTCTCGGCGGAGGGCGGCGTGGACATCGAGGAGGTCGCGGCAACCCATCCGGAAGCCATCCACCGCCTCAGAGTCGACCCGCGCTACGGGCTCATGCCCCACCAGGCCTACGGGCTGGCCAGCAAGCTGTACGACGACCCGAAGCTCGTCAGGCAGGGGGCAGGGGTGATCTCCCGGCTGTACGACGTCTTCATGGACAACGGGGCGTCGATGGCCGAGATCAATCCGCTGATCTCGACGACCGAGGGGGTGGTGAAGGCGATCGACGCCAAGGTGAGCATCGACGACAACGAGCTCTTCCGCCGCACCGCGGTTGCCGCGTTGCGTGATCCCGCCTCCGAGTCGGCGGCCGACGCGCGGGCCCGGGAAGCCGGCTTGAGCTTCGTCAAGCTCGACGGGAATGTGGGCTGCTGCGTCAACGGCGCGGGGCTGGCAATGGCCACCATGGACCTCGTCAAGTACTACGGGGGCGAGCCCGCCAACTTCCTCGACATCGGGGGTTCGTCCAATCCGGACAAGGTGGTGGAAGCCCTGCGGATCATCACCTCCGATCCCGGCGTGAAGGTGATCCTTTTCAACATCTTCGGTGGAATCACCCGCTGCGACGACGTCGCACTCGGCATCGTAGAGGCGGTGCGGAGGATCGGATTCGACCTTCCGCTCGTGATTCGGCTCACCGGGACGAACGAGGAGCTGGCGCGCGGCATTCTGGCCGAAGCCGGCCTTGCTGCAGTTGCGTCCATGGATGAGGTGGTCGAGCGCGCGGTGCAGCTGGCCCGATAACTCGAATGCAGACTGCGGCGCGGATGCGCTCGTAGAGAAGCCAGGGAGATTCATGTCGATCTTCGTTGATGAACACAGCCGGGTGGTCGTCCAGGGAATCACGGGGCGCGACGGTTCCTTCCACACTCGTCAGATGATGGCATACGGTACGCGGGTTGTGGCCGGAGTCACGCCAGGGAAGGGTGGCCTCGGCTTCGAGGGCCCCGGAGGCAAGGCGGTCCCGATCTTCGATACGGTCGCCGACGCGGTGGCCGAGACCGGTGCCGATGCGTCCGTGGTCTACGTGCCACCGGCTTTCGCGGCGAGCGCGATCATGGAAGCCGCCGACGCCGGCGTCGGCTTTATCGTCTGCGTGACCGAAGGCATCCCGGTGCTGGACATGACCCGGGCCCACGCGCTTGCGAGGGACCGGGGCAGCCGTGTGCTCGGCCCAAACTGCCCTGGAATCATCTGCCCGGGCAAGACGACGATGGGAATCATCCCCGGACGGATGGTGATCCCCGGGCCGGTGGGCCTTATTTCAAGGTCCGGCACGCTGACCTACGAAGCCGTGCACCATCTCACCGGGGGTGGTCTGGGACAGACGACGTGCGTGGGGATCGGGGGTGATCCGCTGATCGGGACCAGCTTCGTGGACTGCCTGAGTGCCTTTGCCGAAGACCCGGAGACCGAGGCCGTCGTCATGATCGGCGAGATTGGAGGCACCGCCGAACAGGAGGCCGCCGCGTGGGTCAGTGAGAATCTGGACATCCCGGTCGTCGGTTTCATCGCGGGCCGGACCGCACCCCCGGGGACGCGCATGGGACACGCGGGTGCTATTATCAGCGGGTCGTCCGGCACTGCCGCAGAAAAGACCAAGGCCTTCGAGGACAATGGAATCAAAGTCGCGAAGCGCCCGGTGGAGATCTCCAGACTCGTCGCCGCCGCGCTGGGTTAGCAGGTCGCCCACCCGAGTGCAATGAGACTCGGGCAGCTCCTGGTGGAGCCCCGCATCCTGAGCGGGGGTGAGGACGAGTGGGATTCGGGGAGCGTAGTCCGGGGGCGCGCTTCCGGGCTTGAGGCCGGCCACCCGCTTGCAATCGCCAGCCGCCGCTTGTCGGCGACCGGTGGTATCCCACGCCGCGCAGAGCTGGCCACGGGTGTCGACCTGGTGGATTTGGGGAGTGATCGGGAATCCCCGGGACTTGTTCTGCGGGTGGTCGATGGGAAAGGGAAGAGAGCCTTCAGTCAGGCCACCTGGATCACGTGGGGGCTGTCGCGGCCTTCAGTGAACGTCTTTCTGTATCCAGCGCTCCAGCGGCATTCGTCGAGCATCCTCAAGATGGGAGCAATAGAAGATATACATAGGATGTTGTCATCCAAATCCTTTGGCGACAATCAGATAGAGACTAGCGTGACAGTAGCTGATGTGGTTGCCCCGCTCACGTACCGGATCTACCCGGACGCCCCGGTTGGGGAAATCGAACAGCTCATGCTTCGACGTCGGCTGACGGCGGTTCCCGTGGTCGGCTCGAACCACGAGGTGCTGGGCGTCATCACCATCAGCGACCTGCTGCCCCATGTCCTGCCGGGCGGTGGCGCCAGGAGGACTTCCGGGCGTGACCAGGTAGCGGCAGCCGACATCATGACCCGGTCGGTGCTGTGCGTCTCCGAAGACGAAGCGCTCCTGGTTGCCAGCCGGTCGATGATCACCCGGGGCGTTTCCCGGCTGCCCGTCGTGCGGGACGGGGAGCTGATCGGCTTTCTGGAGCGGGAAACGGTCTTGCAGGCCTTCGCCGAGGCGATTGCGGAACCGGTCCGTCCCCGCGTGGGTTGACTCGCGGCGAATCCGCTGATTCCGTTCATCTTCGCACGATTTCAATCCGCCATGGGAAGAGTTTTTCATGAACCAGACGCTGGCCATCATCAAACCGGACGCGACCGGCAACGCACGAGCCGGGAAAATCCTGTCACACCTTGAATCTGCGGGCTTTGCCCTGAGAGCCGCCCGCATGATGACCCTGACCCGGGCACAGGCCTGTTCGTTCTATGACGTTCACCGCGAACGCCCCTTCTACGGCTCGCTCGTTGACTTCATGACCTCGGGGCCCTGTATTCCCATGGTCCTGGAGTCCGCCGATGCGGTGGCAAGGCTGCGCCGCGTGATCGGGGCGACGGACCCCGCGGAAGCAGAGGAGGGCACCGTCCGCAGTCTCTACGCCGAGTCGAAGGAACGGAATGCGATTCACGCCTCCGATTCGGACCGGAACGCCGACCGCGAGATCGCGTTCTTCTTCTCCGAGGCCGAACGCCTCGGGTAACAGCCCGGCCCGTGGACTGCACATTGACATCAGTCTCGACCGGTTTCTATCTTTGATGTCTATGTTGCGAATCGATCTGCTACGCTTGAAGCGGAGCCGAACGAGCGCCGTGCGTGCTTCCATCCCTCCCGATGAAGAGTTGTGGACCGACTCCGGGTTGACATTTTCGGGGGCGGTCGAGGTCGATGGTGCGGCCGCACTCACGGCGGAAGGAGGCGTCGTGGTCCGGGGCTCGTGGAAGGCCCCGGTGTTGTATGAATGTGGTCGGTGTCTGGAAGCGGTTGATGTCGCCGTGGAGAGGCCCCTAACGTTGCTGTATGCGCCCAGCGGGGGTTGGGAAGCCGAAGATCCGGATGTACGCACGATCGGTTACCAACAAATAACGCTGGACTTGGAGGAAGCAATCCGAGAGGAAGTTCTGTTGGAAATCCCCAGGTACTTTCTCCCGGTCGAGAAGGACGGGCGCTGCACGGAGTGCGGCGACCCGGTGGAACGATTCAGGTCGCCTCCGGAGGAACCGGAATCCGGGACCGACCCCAGGTGGGCTGTTCTTGAAGCCCTGCAACCAGACTAGAAGGAAAATCTCATGGCCGTCCCCAAGAAGCGGGTGTCAAAACAGCGGCAGCGCAAGCGCCGCACCCATTACAAGGCTTCGAAACCGACTGTGGCAACGTGCTCGCGCACCGGTGACCCCACGCTGCGCCACCGCGTGTGTCCCACATCGGGCATCTACCGCGGGAAACAGATCTACGAAGTGGAGGAACAGTAGTACCCTCAGCTTCGACCTTCTCCGAGCCACGTCCGATGAAAATTGCCCTCGACGCAATGGGGACGGACGACGCCCCAATCACCGAGATCGCCGGAGCCGTCGTGTCCGTGGGGTTGGATCCGACGTTGCGAGTCATTCTGGTCGGGGACGAGGCCGCGCTCACCGGGCCGCTGAGCGAGTTTCCGGCGCAGGAGCAGATCGAGGTGGTCCATGCACCCGACCGAATCGACAGCTCCCTCGCACCCGTGGCGGCCCTTCGCCGCAGCCCGAACTCGTCCATCGGCGTCGGGTTGGGTCTGCACGCTGCCGGAAAGGCCGACGCGTTCGTGTCGGCCGGCTCGACCGGTGCGGTCATGGCGGCTTCACTCCGCCTGCTGCGCCCCGTGCGCGGGGTCGACCGCCCACCCGTGGGTACGATGTTCCCGACGCACCTTGGCCCGACTCTGGTGACGGACGCCGGAGCCAACATCGACTGCAAACCGCACAACCTGGCGCAGTTTGCGCGCGTGGGTTCGATCTACATGCAGGATCTCTACGGTGTCTCCCGCCCCCGGGTCGGTCTGCTGAACGTCGGGGCCGAACAGATCAAGGGCACCGAGGTCCTGCAGGATGCCTACAGGCTCCTCGCCGGGAGCGACCTGAACTTCGTCGGCAACATCGAGGGGCGGGACATCGTGAACCACGCATGCGATGTTCTGGTTTGCGACGGATTCACGGGCAACATTCTGCTCAAGTTCTACGAATCGCTCGCCGCCTTTCTCGTAGCCCATCTGCGTGATCGTCTCATGCCCGGCGACCTGGGGGCCGAATTTGAAGAGGCGTTTCGGGTCTTCGACTACGCCGAGTACGGGGGCGCTCCCTTGCTGGGAGTGAACGGGGTGAGCATCATCTGTCACGGTGAATCATCTCCCAAAGCGATAAGCGCTGCCATCGGCATGGCCGCGCGCACGGCGCGCAGTGGCATTGTCGACCACATCGCCCGGGACCTGGCCTCCTGAAAGGACCACATGCCATGAACGGCCGGCCCCCCATCGCACGAGTTTCGGCGACCGCCCGCTTCCTGCCCGATCAGGTGATGACCAACGCAGACCTGGAGCGGCTGGTCGACACGAGTGATTCCTGGATCCGGGAACGCACCGGGATTCGGGAACGGCGGATCGCGCCCGATGACATCACCGCGGTGGACATGGGCGAGCGGGCCGCACTCGGCGCCCTCGCCAAGGCCGGGCTGGAGCCGTCCGATGTCGACATGATCGTCGTCTCGACAGCGACGCCCGATCGGCTGCTTCCCTCCACCGCCTGCGAAATCCAGTCGCGCATCGGTGCCTCGCGGAGCTGTCTGGCGTTCGACATATCGGCCGCGTGCACCGGATTCCTGTATGCGCTTTCGATCGCAGAAGGATACCTGGCCGCGGGTCGGGGCGAGACCATTCTGGTGGTATCGACCGAGAAGATGTCGTCGATCATCGACTGGGACGACCGTGCGACCTGCATCCTCTTCGGCGATGGTGCGGGAGCGGCGGTCGTGCAGCCGTCCCGAAACGGCGAGGGGATACTCGCGAGCTTCCACCGGTCGGACGGCGACCTCGCTCCACTGCTTCAGCGCCCTGTGGGGGGCGCGGCGAAGCCCCTGACCGAGGAATCCCTGCGAAACCGCGAGCACATGCTGCTGATGAAGTCCGGTCGCGAAGTCTTCAGGTCGGCCGTCAGATCGATGGCGCATGCGGGCAACATGGTCATGGAGGAAGCCGGCCTCGATGTCGACCGGATCGATCTCATGGTGCCGCACCAGGCCAATTCGAGGATCATCGAGTCCACCGCACGGTACGCCGGCATTCCGATGGACAAGGTATTCGTGAACCTTCACCGCTATGGCAACATCTCGTCGGCGACAATTCCGGTGTGCCTCGACGAAGCGGAGGAGGAAGGTCGTCTCGTGCCCGGTTCGGTCGTGCTGATGACCGCGTTCGGCGCGGGGCTGACATGGGGTGCGATGGCCTTGCGCTGGTAGCCGTTGATTCGTCGGCGACCGGGGCGAGACGCACGGAGATGAGGCGATGAGCATGGGGCTTCTGTTCCCCGGACAGGGGTCTCAGCACCCGGGGATGGGGCGTGAGCTCGCGATGCGCTACCCGGTGGCGCGGGAGACCTTCGAGGAGGCCGATGACACACTCGGTTTCGGACTCTCCGGACTCGCGTGGGAAGGGTCGAGCACGGTCCTCACCGCGACCGAGAACGCGCAGCCCGCGCTCTACGTCCACTCCCTTGCCGTCTACAGGGTAGTCAGGGAAAGACTCGGAGCCGTAGCGGCCGCCGCGGGACACTCGCTGGGCGAATTGTCCGCTCACGGCGCCGCCGGCACCTATTCCTTCGCCGACGGCCTGCGTGCGGTCCGCCGGCGGGGAGAGCTCATGGCGCGGGCGGACACCACGACGCCGGGAGGCATGGCCGCGGTCCTGGGACTGCGGGCGGAAGCGGTCGCCGAGCTCTGCCGGGAGGCCGCGGAGGCAGGGATGACCATCGTGCCCGCAAACCTGAACGCGAAGAGCCAGATCGTCGTCAGCGGCGAGAAAGCCGGGATCGAGTGGGTCGCCCGGGTCGGCGCGGACCGGGGGGCGAAGAGAGTGGTGAAGCTGAGTGTTTCGGCGGCCTTCCACTCACCGCTCATGGAGCCTGTCGCGGCCGAGTTTCGCGAGATGCTTGACGGGATCAGCTTCGTGCCGCCCTCGTTCCCGGTCGTCTCCAACGTTACGGGCGAAGCGGTCGGCGACCCGGACCGGATCCGTCGACTCCTGGTTCGGCAGCTCACCTCTCCCGTGAGGTGGGTGGACTGTATTGCCCGCATGAGGGCCATGGGCGTCGGCAGGTTCGCGGAGCTGGGCCCCGGGAATGTCCTGGCGGGTCTCAACCGAAGAAACGCAAGAGGCGTCCCGACGGTGACACTCGGGGCACCCGAAGCCATCGAAGCAACGGAGGATTGGCCATGACGGGCAGGAAGGAACTGACGGGGTCGGCGGCAATCGTAACGGGAGGGTCGAGGGGCATAGGACTGGGCATCGCCGGGGCTCTCGCCGAAGCTGGCGCGCGTGTCGCCGTGGTCGCGCGCGATGGGGAGAAGGCGGAGGCGGTGATCGCCGAGCTGGAGGGGTCGGGACACGCCGCGTATTCCTGCGACGTCGCCGACGCGAAGGCTTGCAAACGGACCGTGGCCCGGGTGGAGTCCGCACAGGGGCCGGTCGCGACCCTGGTGAACAACGCCGGTATCACCCGTGACAACATCGTGCTCCGTCTGCGCGACGACGACTGGTCGCAGGTCATCGCCACCAATCTGGGGGGTGCCTTCAACATGATCCGCGCGACTGCAAGGGGGATGATGAAGCGCCGCAGCGGGTCCATCGTCAACATCACCTCGGTCATCGGGCTCATGGGAAACGCCGGGCAGGCCAACTACGCGGCTTCCAAGGCGGGGCTGCACGGCCTGACCAAGTCGGTGGCGAAGGAACTGGCGTCGCGAAACATCCGCTGCAACGCCGTCGCACCGGGGTTCATCCTGACCGACATGACTTCCGCGCTTGCGGATGCTCAGGTCGACGAACTGAAGAAGCGGATTCCAGCCGGTCGCCTCGGAGAGCCCGCGGACGTGTGCGGCCTGGTCCGGTTCCTCGCGGGACCGGAGGCGGGTTACATTACGGGTCAGATCATCGCGGTCGATGGCGGCATGGCGATGTAGCCTTTGCTGCCCATCCGTCGCGGTGCCAACCACTTGCCCATATGGAGAAAACAAAGCATGTCCGACACCGTGGAAGCCAGGGTCAAGGAGATCATCGTCGACGAACTCGGAGTCGAGGCCGACAAGGTCACTTCGGATGCGTCGTTTGTCGATGACCTTGGCGCCGACTCCCTCGACACCGTCGAGCTGGTCATGGCGTTCGAAGAGGAGTTCGAGATCGAGATTCCGGATGAGGACGCCGAACAGATGCGTACGGTTGGGGACGCGATCTCCTACATCAACAGCCACGCGGAATAGCGGTCCGGTCCGATTTGAAGGAAGTGAGTGATCGGCGAGCGGGGCCACCGGGCTTGCGCAAAGAGTTGGCCGGGACGGGTCGTGGGTAGGCGAGACAACCGGGTCGCGGTGACAGGCCTCGGGATGGTGACTCCGGTAGGCCTGAATGTGCAGTCCAGTTGGGAAGCGCTGCTGGCGGGAACGTCCGGGGGCGGACCCATCACACAGTTCGACCCCGATGGCTATGCCACCCGGATCGCGTGTGAGGTCAAGGGGTTCGATCCCGCCGACTACCTGGGGCGCAAGGAGATTCGCCGCTTCGACCGGTTCGCGCACATGGCCGTCGCCGCGGCGGAGCAGGCCATGCAGGCCGGCGGGCTTTCCGGTACGCCCTCGGGGTGTGCTCCCGTCGACTTCGGGGTGATCATGGCAAGTGGGGTAGGGGGCATCGCCACGCTGGAAGCCAACGTTCACACGCTGGCCGCCAAGGGCCCACGCCGAGTGAGTCCCTTCTTCATCCCGATGTTCATTCCGGACATCGCGGCCGGACTCCTGTCGATCCGATACGGCCTCCAGGGCCCCAACTACGCCACCGTTTCCGCGTGCGCTTCCGGCTCCCATGCCATCGGCGACGCGGTCCGCTACATCCAGCGTGGTGAAGCGAAGCTGATGCTCGCAGGCGGAGCAGAAGCGGCGGTGACACCGATCACGATCGCCGGCTTCGCGGCGATGAAGGCCATGTCACGGCGCAACGACGATCCCGAGGGGGCGAGCCGTCCTTTCGACGCGAGCCGGGACGGCTTCGTGATCGGCGAAGGCGCGGGCTGTCTTCTGCTCGAAGACATGGAGCACGCGAGGGATCGCGGTGCCGAGATCCTTGGCGAAGTCGCCGGCTACGGTGCCACGGGCGATGCCTTCCACATCACGGCGCAACCACCGGATGCCATGGGTGCCCAACACGCCATGCGCCTGGCCCTCGCCGACGCCGGACTGGATGTGGCCGACGTGGACTACATCAACGCACACGGCACCTCGACGCCGCAGAACGACAGCACGGAAACGTTCGCGATCAAGGCGGCGCTGGGCCGGCACGCATACGATGTGGTGGTCGGCTCGACCAAATCCATGACGGGTCACCTCCTGGGCGCCGCCGGCGCGATCGAGGCGGTCATGTGCGTCATGGCCTGTCGCACCGGCAAGATCCCGCCGACCATCAATTTCCGGGAGCGGGACGAGGCCTGTGATCTGGAGTACGCCCACGCCGGGATGGTCGAACGGCCGGTGGCGGTCGCTCTGAACAATTCGTTCGGCTTCGGCGGGCACAACGCCTGCCTGGCGATCAGGAGATACGAGGAGTAGGAGGCCGTGGCCGCGATGCGAATCGGGATCGGGTACGACTCCCACCGCTTTGATTCCGAACGGCCCATGATCCTCGGCGGCGTCCGTTTCCCCGACCACGCGGGACTTCGAGGGTTTTCCGATGGAGACGCCGTTGCCCATGCGGTGATCGATGCCGTGCTCGGAGCAGCGTGTCTGGGAGATGTCGGTACGCACTTCCCTCCCGGCGAGGACGCCTGGCGCGGGGCCGATTCAATGGACCTCCTGTCACGGACAGCGGCCATCCTCCACGACTGCGGCTGGGAGGTGGGGAATGTGGACGTGGCGGTGATCACGGAGAGCCCCAGGATCGGGCCTCGTGCCGGCGAGATGCGCAGCCTCCTTGCAAAGCGCCTGGGCGTGTCATCCTCGGCGGTCTCGGTCAAGGGGAAGACCAACGAGGGGATGGGATGGATCGGGCGGGGAGAGGGGATCGCGGTCCACGCCGTGGCAATCGTGCTGCGCCGCTGACAGCCGGGTGGAGCGAGCCCTTGCCCTGCTGACCGACCTTCCCGAGCCGCTGGTGTACGGCGTGCTGGCGGCGGGGGCGGTGATCGAGAACATCCTGCCGGTCGTGCCGGCCGACACCTTCATCGTCGCCGGCGGGTTCATTGCCGGACTGGGCACGGTGGGTCCCGCCGGAGTCTTCCTGGTAGTGTGGGGCTTCAACGTGGCCGGGGCGGTCGCCGTCTACGCCGCGGGCCTCAAGTACGGACCGGGCTTCTTCCGCGAAGGACGCGGACGTGCCCTCATGGCGGAGCGGCAGATGAGGAAACTCGAGGCCTTCTACCGGCGCTGGGGAGTCCTGGCCGTCTTTGCCGCGCGGTTTCTGCCCGGGTTCCGCGCCCTGGTCCCGGTGTTCGCGGGCGTGGCCGAGCTTGGCCCGGCCCGGGTGATTCCGCCGCTGGTCGTGGCGTCCGCAATCTGGTACGGGGCACTCGTCCGCCTCGGGTACCTGGCGGGCGACAACCTGGACGCGGTCATGGAGACGATCGATCGGACCAACCGAGGGCTGCTGGCCGCCTCCGCGCTGTTGGGGGTGGTGATCCTCGGAGTCTGGTGGAGGGCTCGCCGGCGGGAAGCGTCGAGGGAGGACGAAGACGGCGATGGAACGTGAGACCAGGGCCGCCTCCCGGGAGCGGCGGTATCTTGTGGAACCGTTTCTGGACTTCCTGGCACTGGAGCGAGGCCTGAGGCCGCGTACATGCAACGCCTACCGGAGCGATATCTCGCGCTTCTTGGCGTATCTGGACGACTGCGGCACCGACGGGCCGACCGGCATCGGGCACCAGCTCCTGCACGACTACCTGGGCCATCTCGGCGAAGAGGGGATGGCTGCGACCTCGATCCGGCGAGCGCAGTCGGCGCTCCGGGCCTACTTCGGGTTCCTGATCCTGGAGGGGATCATCACCGAAGATCCCACCGAACGGATGGATCGTCCGGTCACGGCGAAGAAGCTGCCCCAATTCCTGAGCCAGGATGAAGCCGCGCGGGTCGTCGAGGCCGTCGACGCGGATTCGCGGACGTACTGGAGGGACCGAGCCGTGCTCGAACTCCTGTACGCCACCGGGATCCGTGTGAGTGAGCTCACCCGACTGTCGCTGGGGGATCTCGACATCGACCACGGCACGTGCCTTGTCTTCGGGAAGGGCGGCAAGGAGCGCCTCGTTCCGGTGGGGGAGGTCGCGCTGAGGGCCGTGGAACGATACCTGCGAGGCGTCCGGCCCGGATTGTCGCGCGGGGCGGGGAAGGCCGCTCTCTTCCTGAACCAGCGCGGTACGCGGCTCGGCCGCATGTCGGTGTGGACGATCGTTTCGCGTGCGGCCAAACGGGCGGGGATCAGCCGCCGCGTCTCGCCTCACACGCTGCGCCACTCCTGCGCCACCCATCTCCTCGAAGGGGGTGCGGATCTGGCCGCGGTCCAGGAACTTCTCGGTCACGCGGACATCTCCACCACCCAGATCTACACCCACCTCGACCGCGAGTACCTTCGCGAGACGCACCGCCGCTTTCACCCACGGAACAGGTGATCCGCGACCGGGTTTGGCACGGGAGGCCGGACCGCTCCAGGCCGGCGACGGGGCAGGACGGCCTTCCCCGTCGCTTCTACCGCCCTTCCCCCTGATCGACGAGGGAGAACAGTTCCTCCGGGGTGCGCGCGGCCCGGGCAAGCCGCAGCCCCTCGGCGAGGACCCTGTCGCGCTCGGCCAGCACCGTCAGCATGAGCGCGGTCGCGTTGGCCCGGTACAGGTACCGGGCCTGGGCCCTCCAATCCAGATAGGCCCTCGCCACCGGATCGTTGACGATCTCCGCGTCCATGCCCGCGTCCACCAGGCTCTCGGCCAGGCCGTCGAAGGCGGAAGAGGGAAGCGTTTCGAACCGGTCCGCCTCGATCGCGTCCTTGGCGAGCTCGAGTGCGTATTCCTGAATCCGCGCGGCGAACGGCACCTGCGCCCGGTTCGCGTGGTTCAAGAGCGCGATCTCCTCGGGCTTGTACTCCTCGATCGCAACCTCCAGATCCGGGAAGATCCCGCCCCCGCTCCTGAGCTCTCTTCCCGAGAGGGTCGCGACAGTCTCCTGTGCCCCGCCGTCGTCGGGCCTCGGCGTGCCGTCACGGTGACGGAGGCGGTGCAGGGAACGGCCCAGCGGGGTGTACCAGGACCCGGTCGTGATGCTGATCCGGCGCCCGGCCGTGAGGGGATAGACGGTCTGGATCACGCCTTTGCCGAAGGTGCGCTGCCCGATGACGACCGCCCTGTCGTGATCCTGAAGCGCCCCCGAGATGATCTCGGCCGCCGAAGCGGTGTACTCGTCGACCAGGATGACGATGGGCGTGTTCGGCAGTCTGGCGGGAGACTGGGCGGGCCATGACTGCTTCTGCAGCTTGCCTTCGAAGTCACGCGCCTCGGCGCCCGCCAGTCCCTGGCCCGGCGCCAGGAAGAGGTCGCCGACCCGCAGCGCCTCGTCGAGGTAGCCCCCCGGGTTGCGCCTCAGGTCCATGATGAGCGCGCTGGCTCCCTCGAAGTCCCGCAGTGCCTCTTCAAGCTCGTCCGCGACCCCGCGAGCGATCCGTTCGATGGCGATGTGCGCCACGCCTCCTTCGAGGAGCGTCGCCTGGACTGCCGCTACATGTACGTTGTCGCGCACCATCGACATGGGGATGGCGTCCCGGTAACCGTCCCGGGCGACGCGGATCTGAACGACCGATCCCGGCGTGCCTCTGATGGAGTCACGTGCCTGGTCCAGCGTCCAGTCGCGCGCGTCGTGTCCCTCCACCCATACGATCCTGTCTCCAACCATCATCCCGGCCCCCTCCGCGGGGGTGTCCCTGAACACGGCCGTGACGGTCACCCTGCCTCCGAGGGCGGATATCTGGACACCGATGCCGGCATAGTCGCCGGTGTTGGTCTCCCTGAAGCTGTCGTATTCCGCTGGCGTGAAGATGGTCGCGTACGGGTCGTCCAGCTGCTCGAGCAAGCCTTCGACGGCACGCTCCCAGAGCACCGAGTCCCCCAGTGCCGATGAATGGAACTGGGAGACGGTCCGGAAGACCTGGAGGAAAAGGGCCGCTTCGTCGCTCTCGAAGGTCGCCGTATCCGGCCCGCCGGGAGGGGGCGTGCTCTGGCCGGCGAGGGGCGTCGCGAGGACGGCAGCGACCGACGCTGAAAGGATGGATCGCAGCAATATCGGCATCACACTCTCTTCTCGGTTGCGGATCGTTCCGACAAGCCCGCCGGCGGAATTCCCGCTCCTTCGTCACTCACGGTGCTGGCGCGGGGTTTCGCCACGGACTGCTAGATTATGGAGCAATGCCTGCCTCGGGGGCTACCCCCGGGCGGTTTTCCACCCAGACGCAACGGTAGAGATCTCTCAATGGGCAACGGACGTTCGCTTCGTGTCGTGCTTTGCCAGCTCAAGCCCAGAAAGGGCGATCTGCAGGCGAACATCGCTTCCGTGAGAGCCACCCTGGCACGTCCCGCGGATATCGCCGTCTTCCCGGAGACGGTGCTGTCGGGCTACTTCGTCGAGGGCGCCGCCAGCGAAATCGCCCTCACGCGCGATGCGTTGGTGGCGGCCCTGGGCTCCCCCCAGGGGGAATGTCCCCCGGACGTGGTCCTCGGGTTCTACGAAAAGGACGGGCGGGGGGTCTACAACAGCATCGCCTACCTGACTCCCGGTGACGATCGCTACGAACTCGTCCACGTCCATCGCAAGGTCTTCTTGCCGACCTACGGACTCTTCGAGGAGGCGCGTTTCATCGAACCGGGACGGGACGTCGCCGCCTTCGGTACCCGGTTCGGCAGGATGGGCATGCTGATCTGCGAAGACCTCATGCACTCGATGACCGCTTCGATCCTGGCGCTGGACGGTGCCGGACTGATCCTCTGCGGGTGTGCGTCTCCCGCCCGCGGTTTCGGATCATCCGCCCGGCGTCCGGGCAATCTGGAGCAATGGGACGCTGTTGCCGCCCGCACCGCTACCGAGCACGGGGTCTTTGTCCTGCTGTCGCAGCTTGCCGGGTCCGAGGGTGGCAAGCTCTTCGCCGGCGGCTCGTCGGCGTGGGGCCCCGACGGCGCGCTGCTGGCGCGTGGACCACTCTTTCGGGACAGCCTCGTTCCGGTCGATGTCGACCTTGACGAGGTGGCCCGTGTCAGGGCCAAGTCGCCCTTCCTCTCCGACCTGAGGACGGCCCTGCCACACCTCCGGAGGTCGCTGCGGCACGCATGGTCGGGGGACAGGCCCGTGGAGGTTGCGGACAAGGGGCCTCCGGTCACACCCGGAAACGGGCCCGGCAGCGAGTCGGAGGTGCCGCGGCCGAGTCCGGCCGGGGAGCGTCCGGACAGGGAAGATGTGGAGGCACTCTCCATCCAGCCGGATCTTGTCGAAGCCGCGCTGGTGGAGTTCATTCGCGAAGAGGTGGTGCGGCGTCGTGGCTTCTCACGGGTGGTGATCGGCGTATCGGGAGGTGTGGATTCCGCAGTGTCGCTCTTCCTTGCGTGCAAGGCGCTGGGCCCCGACAACGTCTTCGGCTTCCGCCTCCCGTATGCGACGTCCAGCCCCGAAAGCCTCGCGCACGCGGCTGTTGCCATTTCGGCGACCGGAGCACATGAACGGACGATCTCGATCACCGAGGCAGTCGACGGCTACGTGGCCTGTCATGAGCCCGGGGTCACGGCCATGCGCCGGGGAAACCTGGCCGCCCGCCTGCGTTCGGTGATTCTCTTCGACCAGTCGGCCAAGCTGGGCGCCCTCCCGCTGGGCACGGGAAACAAGAGCGAACGCCTCCTGGGATACTACACCTGGCACGCCGACGACTCCCCCCCGATCAATCCGCTGGGCGACCTCTTCAAGACTCAGGTATGGGCGCTGGCACGCCACCTTGGCGTCCCCGCAGAGATCGTGGAGAAGCCAGCGAGCGCCGACCTGATCCGGGGCGTCCACGACGAGGACGAGCTGGGCATATCATATCACCGGGCCGACCCCATTCTGCACTGGTTGCTGAAGGGCCGGAACGTCCGGTCGCTGGTCAGACGCGGATTCCCGCGGGGCGAGGTGGAAACGGTGTGGAAGCGGCTCTCGTCCACGCATTGGAAACGCCGGTCACCGACGGTTGCCCTGCTGTCGGACAGCGCGATCGGAGAGTGGTATCTGCGCCCGGTCGACTACTGATCCCGACGCGGGAGGCGGGCTCAACTCCCCGTCCATGATCTGTGCCAGCTCCTCCTCCTTCCGCCAATGCGCCTCCAGATCCGCCAGCTTCATCGACAGGAGCCGTCTCTCTCGCTCCTCGTGAACCGCGATCTCGAGCGCGACCTGTCCGATCCGACCCACGTTGCCGAGGGTTCGGCCATCCCTCAGGATCTTGGTGGGAAGTTGGCCGGGGCCACCGACGACCTCGATCAGCCTTGTCGCCCCCTGCACCTTCCCCTCCGTAGCTCCGGCGAAGTGGTGGTAGGCGAGAACCCGGCTGAGAATGTGGTTTGCCTCCTGGCCCGTGATGAGCAGCCCGGTGTCCCGGCGACCCCCGCAGCCGGGACACCACACAACGACCGCGGGAGTGCCCTCGTGGGCCGCCAGGACAAGGCGGCTCCTCGCCGAGTACCGGATTTCACGAATCTCCCGGCCGCATCGCTCGCATTCGCCCCGGCCGCGCCACGCCTTGCTCCCGAAGCGGAGCCAGCGTGCTCCTCCGGTCACAAACCCCGGGGCCTTGTCCCAGAGGATCCAGGCGGCGACGAAGCTCATTCCTCCCGTGGCCCAGGAGCCCGCGATGGCTGCCGCCGCTCCCAGCGTACCCGCCGCCGAGAGCTTCCGGTAGCGCGCACGCCGTCTCTGCAGCTCTCGTCCGTACCGCCACCACGCCTCCTCCCGCAACTGCGCTTCCCCCACCCGCACGATCTCCAGCGGCCCGGCCCGCAGCAGAGACACATTGTCGGTTCGGGAAAGGAGGCGCGCCTTGTCCGTGACGAGCCTCTCCAGCTCTTCGAGCGCCTCCCAGCGGGCCTCGATGGGTGCGAGCGACCAACGGGCGCATGAGGGGCAGATCAGCCAGAGACGGCCCTTGCCGGGATCGTAGGCGACCCGGCGGCCGCGGTCGAGGTGCTCCAGGGCGTCGTTGGACGCGAAGGCGTGGCCGCAAACGAGGCACTTCTGGTACATGCTCATGGTATCTGCATATTATACGCGAAACCCGTGCCGGAGCATTCGACCCGGGCGGTCTCCTCATCCGGAAGTGGCCATGCTGGCGGTCATCGACAACTACGACTCGTTCACCTGGAATCTCGTTCAGATCCTCGGAGATCTGGGCGAGGATCCCCAGGTCTATCGCAACGACGCCGTCACCCCTGAGGAGCTGCGGGGGGCGGGGGTTTCCCGCCTTGTGGTGTCGCCCGGTCCCTGCACCCCCGCCAAAGCCGGAATCAGCGTGGCCGCGATCCGCGAACTCGGACCCGCCGTGCCGACTCTGGGCGTATGCCTGGGTCACCAGGCTGTCGGGGAGGCCTACGGGGGCCGCACCATCCGGGCCGCAAAGACCGTGCACGGCAAGACTGCGATGGTCGTGCACAACGGGGACGATCCCCTCTTCGCCGGGATTCGGTCACCGATGCTTGTGACCCGCTACCACTCGCTGGTGACGTCACCCCGGCTGCCGCCAGGACTCGTCCCGATCGCCTGGAGCGATGACTCGGCCGACGAGGGCGAGATCCAGGCGATGAGGCACAGCGAACATCCCGTCTGGGGCGTCCAGTTTCATCCCGAGTCGTGGTTCACCGAGGGCGGGCGATTGCTTCTTCGGAATTTCCTGGAGCTGTGAAACTGATTCGCCAACTCGCGGCAGTTGCCGGGGCTGCCCTTCACGGGTAGCTTTAAGTCCGTGAATCTCACGGCCAACATGGTTCTGCGCACCCCGTCCCGGGTGCCGTCTTGACCCGCGTCCTGGGTGTAATACCGGCGCGGATAGGGTCCTCTCGCCTCCCTCGCAAACCCCTCCAGCCCCTACTGGGAAGGCCACTCGTCGTATGGGTCTGGGAACGGGCGCGAGATATGGACGTTCTCGACAGGCTGGTCGTCGCGACCGACTCCGACGAGGTGGCGGAGGTGTGCCGCCGGGAGGGCGCGGAGGTCATGCTGACCTCGCCGAGGCATGGCTCGGGAAGCGATCGCGCATGGGAGGTCGCCGTACGCCTTGGGGCCGCCTTCGACGTGGTCGTCAATATCCAGGGTGACGAGCCTCTGGTGGCGCCGGAGGTCGTGAAAGCAGCCGTCTCGATGGTCGAGGCCGGCTTCGACGCCGGCACCTGCGCGACACCGGTCCGCAGTTGGGAGGAGCTCGCGGATCCGTCTGTCGTGAAGGTCGTACGGACCACTGCCGGAAGTGCGTTATACTTTTCAAGAGCGGGCATTCCCTACAATCGCGGCGCATCGACGGAAGACCTGCTCAAGGGTGGCCACCTCAGGCACGTCGGGGTATACGCGTATCGGTTGGAGGCTCTGGGACGGTGGGTCGGATTTGGCCGGTCGCCCCTGGAGAGGGCAGAAGGACTGGAGCAGTTGCGTGCCCTGGAGAACGGCATGCGCATCGGAGTGGCCATCGTGGCTGCAGCGGCCGACGGGGTGGACACGCCGGAAGATCTGCTACGGATGGAGCGACGACTGAGGACGGGAATTCCGGTTTGAGAAAGAGACGAGGAGCAACGGCAAGAGAATGATCCCGACCCAATCCGACCAGACCAGGTACATTTTCGTCACAGGAGGCGTGGTCTCCTCGCTCGGGAAGGGCATCGCCGCCGCTTCCCTCGGCGTCCTGCTCAAGGAACGCGGGCTTCGAGTCACCCTCCAGAAGCTCGATCCATACATCAACGTCGACCCCGGAACGCTTTCTCCGCTCCAGCACGGGGAAGTCTTCGTGACCGAGGATGGTGCGGAGACCGACCTCGACCTCGGGCACTACGAGCGCTTCATCGACGCCAGCCTGTCGCAGGAGAACAACACCACCACGGGACGCATCTACCGAACGGTGATCGACAGCGAGCGCCGGGGCGACTATCTGGGACGCACAGTTCAGGTGATCCCGCACATCACCGACGAAATAAAGCGGTCGGTCCGGGTACTCGGGGAGGGTCACGACGTGGTGATCTCGGAAGTAGGCGGCACGGTGGGCGACATCGAGAGCCTCCCCTTTCTTGAGGGAATCCGTCAGTTTCGCCAGGAAGTAGGCTCACGGGCGCTGCATGTTCACCTCACCCTGGTGCCCTACATCAGCGCCGCCGGCGAGCTCAAGACGAAGCCCACCCAGCACTCCGTGCGCGAGCTGATGCAGACCGGCATCCAGCCCGCGGTGCTCATCTGCCGTACCGAACACCATCTGGACGAACCGATCAAGGCCAAGATCGCCGGTTTCACCAACGTCGATCCCGCAGGCGTCATCGAGGCACTGGACGTGGAGACCATCTACGAAGTTCCCCTCGAATTCCGCCGCCAGCGTCTCGACGACTTTGTACTGTCCTGTTTCGGCATGACCGCGCCCGCTCCGGACCTGACGCACTGGACACGCATCGTGGAGCGGGTGAAGTCGCCTTCCCGCGGAGCGGTCAAGATCGCTGTGGTGGGCAAGTACACCGAGTTGGTGGACGCCTACAAATCGGTGGAGCAGGCGTTGATCCACGGTGGAATCACCCACGACGTACGTGTGGAGATCGACTGGATCGGCAGCGAGAGGATCGAAGAGGGCCTCGACCCGGCTTTCCTGGCGGACTATCACGGCCTCCTGGTGCCCGGCGGCTTCGGTGAGCGAGGCATCGAGGGGATGATCGCGGCCATCCGGTGGGCACGCGAGAACGATCTCCCCTTCCTCGGCATCTGCCTCGGCCTGCAGTGCGCCGTCATCGAGTTCGCGCGCAATGTGGCGGGGCTGGAGGGGGCCCACTCCTTCGAATTCGACAAGGAGTCTCCCCATCCGGTGATCTGCCTCATGGACGAGCAGCGCAACATCACCACCAAGGGAGGTACGATGAGGCTCGGTTCCTACGAAGCGAGGCTCACGGCCGGGTCACTTTCCCGCGAGGTCTTCGGATCTCCCGAGATCACCGAGCGTCACCGCCACCGCTACGAGGTCAACAACGACTACCGGTCGGCCCTGAAGGAAAAGGGCATGGCATTCGCCGCGACATCGCTCGACGGCAAGCTGGTCGAGATGATCGAATTGCCGAACCACCCATGGTTCATCGGCAGCCAGGCTCACCCCGAACTGAAGAGCCGGCCGACCCGGGCTCATCCGCTCTTCGCTTCGTTCGTGGGGGCCGGCGCGGTTCGTGCCGCCGGGCTCGATTCCCCGAAGACCGCGGCGATGGGGGCGTGATCGGGTGCTGGAAGGCTTCACCCTGTTTGCGGGGCCCTGTGTTGTCGAGGACGATGACTTGAATCTGACCGTCGCCCGGGCAGTTCTGGCCGCGGGGCGCGACGTCGGGATTCCGGTCGTCTTCAAGGCATCGTTCGAAAAGGCCAACCGCTCGCGGCTGTCCTCTCACCGTGGTCCGGGGCTGTCCCGCGGCCTCGACCGTCTCGCTACCGTGCGCCGCGAGACGGGCTTGCCCATTCTGACCGACATACACGAACCGGACCAGGCGGGTCCCGCGGCCGAGGTGGCCGACGTACTCCAGATTCCGGCCTTCCTGTGCAGACAGACGGCATTGCTCCTCGCGGCGGGAGCGACCGGCAAGGCCGTCAATGTGAAGAAGGGCCAGTGGATGTCTGCCGGCGCGATGGCCGGCGCGGTCGAGAAGGTGCGGGCCGGAGGATCCGGGCAGGTGTTCGTGACCGAGCGCGGAACGTCGTTCGGGTACAGCGACCTCGTTGTCGACATGCGCAACTTCTCGCGAATCAGGGAGGCGACCGGCGCCCCGGTGATCTTCGACGGGACCCATTCGGTGCAGCAGCCCGGGGGCGGGGGAGACGGGTCGACCGGGGGTACGCCGCAGCACATCGGCGCCCTTGTCAGGGGAGCGGTCGCGGCCGGGTGCGACGGCCTCTTCGTCGAGGTGCATCCGTGCCCGGCTTCGGCACCCTCCGACGGCTCCAACATGTTGCCGTTGGACGCGTTGCCGGATCTGCTCAGCGATGTTGCCGGGATCAGAACCGCGATTGCTTCGCGGTGACCACGGCGTCAATGCAGATCCCCGAGGCAACGGCCCGCCGCATTCGGCTGATCGTACTGGACGTGGATGGTGTGATGACCGACGGCGGGTTGTATATCGGAGCGACGCCGGATGGCGTTGCGATCGAGCTCAAAAGGTTCGACGTGCAGGACGGCCTCGGTGTCAGGATGCTGCGAAATGCGGGGCTCGATGTTGTGATCGTATCGGGCAGAGTGTCGGAGGCGACGAAGCTGAGGGCCGCCGAACTCGGAGTCCGGGAGGTGTTTCAGGACGCCGGAGCGAGAAAACTGCCTATCTTGAACAGGCTCCTTGCGGAGAAACAGATGGAATGGACGGAGGTCGCGCTGATGGGTGACGATCTGGCGGACCTCTCCCCTTTGCGCAAGGTGGGTCTGGCGGCGACGGTTGCCAACTGCGTGCCCGAGGTGTGCCGCGTCGCCGCCTGGCGGAGTTCGAGGCGCGGTGGCAGAGGCGCCGTCAGGGAGTTTGCCGAGGCGCTCCTGCGAGCCCGGGGAGAATGGACTGGTCTGGTAGATGACTACTGTCGCGAACGAGGTGGCTGACGTGGCCCGGCCTGCGCGGGGGTCAGCGAGGAGGCTGCGGTGAGCGTCGCACTGACGAAAGACACCGGCCCGCGCCAGCCCGTCGAAGCCCTCCGCCACGATCTGCTCGAAGAGGGTCGGCGCGTGCTTCGGCTGGAGGCCGGAGCCGTGGAAGCGCTGGCCAGCCGCCTCGGGGACGGTTTCCTCCGTGCGGTAGACCTCATTTTCGCTTCGGGCGGCCGGGTCGTGGTGTCCGGGATCGGCAAGTCGGGATTGATTGCCCGCAAGCTGGCGGCAACGCTCACTTCGACGGGCACGCCTGCCGTGTTCCTGCACCCGGTCGAGGGACTTCACGGTGATCTGGGTATCGTCAGCCCCAACGACGTGATGATCCTTCTCTCCAAGAGTGGATCTTCGACGGGCGAGCTCGATGGGCTGCTCGCGTTCGCAGAGGTCCAGGGGATTCCCGTCGTGGCGCTGGTGGGGGATCCGGACTCGCCCCTTGGGAGGCAAGCCGCGGCGGTTCTCGACTGTAGCGTCCACGCCGAGGCATGTCCCATGGATCTGGCTCCGACCTCCTCCACCACCGCCACTCTCGCCATGGGCGATGCGCTGGCGCTGGCACTGATCATGCGGAAGGGGTTTCGCGACGGGGACTTCGCCCGAATTCACCCGGGAGGTTCTCTGGGGCGCCGCCTCACCCTTCGGGTCCGTGACGTGATGGAGTCGCAAAGCTACCCCTCGGTCGCGCCGGAGGTGAGTATCCGGGAGGTCATCGTACCGCTCGCGCGCATGAGAGGCACCGTTCCGGTGATCGCGGAGGACCGTTCCGTGGTTGGCGTGGTCACGGCGGGCGACCTCACCCGACTCATGGAACGGACCGGGGATTTCCTCGACACTCCCGTGTCGCGGCTCATGACCCGGTCACCGAGGATTGCGTCGCCGGACGAGCTGGGAGCGGTCGCGGTGCGTCGCATGGAGAAGCACGGCATCATGGCGCTGCCCGTGGTAGGCGAGGGTGGCCTGGTGGGGATCGTTCACCTGCACGACCTCCTGCGCGCGGGAGTGGCGTGATGAGTGCACGGCGAAGGAAATGGGGATCGGCCGTCCTGCTCCTCGCCCTCGCGGCGTGCTTCGACGCCTCGGAAGAGGGGGCCACCTCGGAGTTGGAGACGATCGACGCGGACAAGATCCTGTACGGCGTTTCCCTGAACATGTCGCGGGAGGGGATCCGGGAAGCGTTGCTGACGGCGGACAGCATGTTCATCTGGAGGGATTCCACTCATTCCCGGGTGCTCGGGCTTACACTGCTCGTCTTCGACCAGGGGGGGCGTCGCCGGGCCCGAATCACGGCCAGCGAAGGGCGGCTGAACCAGTTGGGGAACGAGTTGACCGCGTCGGGCAACGCGGTTCTCACGATCCCGGAACAGGACAGGGAGATCCGCACGGACGAGCTGCACTTCGCCCCGGAAGCCGACCGGGTCTGGACCGACGTGGATGTGGTCATGCGAGAGGGCGAGTGCGAGATCGAAGGTGATCGCTTGCAGGCCGACATGGCCTTTGACGACGTGAGGATCTGGGGAACCAGGGAAAGGGAATGTGCCTCGCGATGAGGAGGCGGGGTGGAATCCTCGCCGAGAGGGGGTGCGCGGCCCGTTCCGGGGGGATCTGGCAGGCCACCGTGGCGGGGCTGGCCGTTCTTGTCCTGCCCGCACTGGCGGCGGTTCCGCAGGCCGACTGCAAGCTGGAACGGGTGGGCGGGTACACGCACAGCAGGCGCTTCGACTCCCTGAACTACATCCACCGCGCCTCGGGGGGCATCGACTACCGGTGTACGGACGGCACCCGCATACTCGCCGATTCCGCGGTCGTGTACGAGCACAGCGATCAGGTGCAGCTCTTTGGCAGCGTGCGCTTCCAGGATCCGGAAACCGAGCTCGATGCTGACTCGGCTCGCTACCATGGAAACATCGGACAGCTGGTGGCCTGGTCGAATGTGACGGTCACCGATCGACAGAGCGGTGCGGTGATCCACGGGGACAGCCTGTACTTCTACCGGGCCACCGAGTTCCGGCCAATGGATCGCATCCTCGTAAAGGGAGGCAGCCCCCACGCGACGGTGTTCCCCGCGCCACGTCCGGCGGCGCCCGCCCCCGTGGCTGCCGCCGCCGACAGTGCGATCATTCCGGAGGATTTGCCGGGAGCCCAGTTGGGGGACTCGGCGACTGCCGGCACGGATTCCGTCCGGGGCGCGGATCCGGCTCCCGCGCCATCCGATTCCGTTCCCGCTGTCCCGGATCCCGGCGGCGTGGCCCTCACCGACTCCATCGCCGCCCTCACCGACTCCATCGCCGCCGTCACGGACTCTGTCGCGGCCCTACCGGACTCCGTCGCCGCCGTCACGGACTCCGTCGCCGCCGTCACGGACTCCGTCGCCGCCGTTGCAGACTCCGTCGCCGCCGTTGCAGACTCCGCCGTCGCCACAGACTCCGCCGTGGCCGTTCCGGACTCCGTGTCGCTACCCCCCTACGAGATCGATGCCGATCGCTTCATGATCGACGGGAGGCGCTTCTTCCGTGCGGCCGGGGACGTTGTGCTGGTGCGCGATTCGCTGCGGGCGCTTGGGGATTCGCTCGACTACGACCAGGATGTGGGCGCGATGTCGGTTTGGGGTTCCGCCAGCGTGGAGAATCGGGGATTCGCTCTTACCGGGGCATCGGTGTGGGTGACGCCCACGGTCGGCCTGAGCGAAGAGATCCTCGCCCGCGACGATGCCGAGCTCGTGGGTAGTCAGGTCACGCTCACGGCACCCGCGATCCGCGTATTCCTGGACAACGGTGAGGTGGACCGCCTGATCGCGATATCCTCTGTGCCTCCGCTTGAGGAGCCTCAGCTCGACACCACCGGATTGACGCCGGGGGATGTCGAGCGGGCCCGCGCAATCGCTGAACGCGACGCCCGCGCCGATTCCCTCGACACCCCGGAGGACTCCGTTGCTCGACCGTTGGCCATTGCGGACGACTTCCAGCTCACCGGGGACTCGATCGACGTATCGTCTCCCGATCAGGTTCTGGACCTCGTCACCGCCATCGGCTCCGCGAGAGCGGAGGCCGCCTCTCCGGACTCGCTCGTTTCGGAAGACCTGCCCGAATTCGCGAACCGTGACTGGATGGAGGGGGAAACGATCATCGCGCAGTTCGGATCGGGAGCTCCGGCCGGCGGTCCTCTGGCGGCCGATTCCGCCGCCGGCGGCGACGGCACCGGGATGGCCGACCGGGAGCCGGCCGGCGACACCACCTTTGCGGCCACGCCCCCCGAGGCGGCCGGCTTGAGCACCACGGACCACGTGCCGACGCCGGACCGCGGAAGGCCCCGCCTTGAGACCCTGACAGCCATCGGGGAAGCCCGGAGCCTGTACCGGCTAACCACGGCGGACACGACCGGAACCGAAGCGGACACACCCGGAACCACGCCGGACACGACTGGAATCGCAGCGGACACACCCGGCAGCGAGCCGGACACGACCGACACCGGACCCGATCTCCGACCGGCTCTGCACTGGGTCGAGGGGGAGCAGATCACAATCTATCTCGAAGAGCGGAGCGTGGTGAAGATGGAGGTGGAAGGCCAGACGGTGGGGTATCATCTGGAGCCGGTACCTCCCGAATCCCTCTCCGATTCGGCGGCAGTCGCTGCCGATTCGACGGCAGCCGCTGCCGATTCGGCGGCAGTCGTCCCGGACACGGCCAGGGTCCGTGCCGACACCACACTCGCGCCCCGGATCATGGTCCGGTCACGCAGGGGAGGAAACAAGTGACGGAAGGTGTTGCGGTCGCGACCGGTTCGGTTCTCAGGGGCGAAAACCTGACGAAGATCTACAAGAAGCGCCGGGTCGTGTCGGATGTCGACATCGAGGTGCAGCAGCGCGAAATCGTGGCGCTCCTGGGGCCGAACGGGGCGGGGAAGACCACGACCTTCTACATGCTTGTGGGCCTGATTTCACCCAATGGCGGGAAGGTATACCTCGACAAGGCGGAACTTACCCCGGTTCCGATGTACAAGCGGGCGAGGATGGGAGTAGGGTACCTCGCTCAGGAGCCGTCGGTGTTCCGCAGACTGACGGTCGCCCAGAACGTCATGGCCATCCTGGAGACGCTGGACCTGAGCCGGAAGGAGCGCATCGAGAGGCTCGAGGAGCTGCTCGCGGAACTCTCGATCGGCCACTTGCGCAACGCGAAGGCGTATTCGCTTTCAGGTGGTGAGCGGCGCAGGCTGGAAATCACGCGCGCACTGGTGCAGAAGCCCAAGTTCATGCTGCTGGACGAACCCTTCGCCGGCATCGACCCGATCGCCCTGCACGACATCCAGGAGATCGTGTCCGAACTCAAGAACCGGAACATCGGGGTGATCATCTCCGACCACAACGTGGAGCAGACCCTCGAGATCGTCGACCGCGCGTACATCATGCACGAGGGACGAATCCGTGTCGGCGGGACCGTGTCCGAGCTTGTGTGGAACGACGAAGTTGCCGATCTATACCTGGGGCCGACCCTGACGGTACGCATGAGATCGAGGTTCCCGAGCCCCGGAGCGTGAGCTTTCCGTGAGCCGAATCAAGGCGGGGCTGAGCCAAAGCGCCCGAATCCGGCAGGAAATGAAGGTCAATCCGCGCCTGTACCAGGCGATGGACCTGCTCTATATGCCTCTTCTCGACCTGCAAACCCGACTGGAGCAGGAGCTTTCCGAGAATCCCTTTCTGGAGATGTCGGAGCCCGACAGCGAAGAAGACCTGCCGGGCGACGAGGAGTCCCGGGCCGATGAGGAGGCGGAGACGGATTGGGACGAAGTCCTGCTGAACGACTTCGACGCCGGAGGACATCGGGCCCGCTACGAGCCACGCGAATACTACGAGCCCGTCGTCGTTGAGAGTCGACACCTCCACGACTACCTGAGGGAGCAACTTGGGCTTCTTCATTTCGGCGAACGGCAGATCTGGATCAGCGAAGAGATCATCGGCAACATCGACGACGACGGAATGCTGACGTGTTCCCTCGAAGACGTCACGGACGGTCTCGCAAGCTCGCTGGATGAGGTGCGGGACAGAGTGATGGCCGAAACCCGAGGAATCGACGATCATGAGCTGCGCGAAGAGAAGCTGTCCGAGCTGGCCAGCCTGTTCGCACCCTTCGAGGTGGCGGAGATCGAAGGGGTGCTTCAGGTGGTTCATTCACTCGATCCGCCCGGCGTCGGCGCCCGCGACCTCCAGGAATGCCTCGCGATTCAATTGCGCCGGGACGGCAGAGAGGACACGCTGGAGTACCGGATTGTCGACGGCCACTTTGATGGCCTGATCGGTCACAAATGGACCGAAATCTCGCGGGCTCTGGAGGTTTCACCCGGCGAAGCCCAGGCGGCGGCGGACAGGATCGCCAAGCTGGACCCGAAGCCCGGACGGCGCTACGCGGCGGACCCCGACCACTATGTCATCCCCGACCTCATCGTCGATTTGATCGGCGGCGAGTACATGGTGTTCGTCAACGACACCGGACTCCCGCGGCTGCGGCTGTCGCAGTCATACCGGGACGTTGCGGCAGACCGAACCAAGTTCGTGGGGAGGAACAAGGAGTTCATCTCGACCAAGCTCAATGCGGCCCAATGGCTGATTCAGGTCATCGAACAGCGCCGGCAGACGATGCTCAAGGTCATGAGGTTCATCGTGGCCACCCAGGAGCAGTTCTTCGAGCGCGGAGTCCAGCACCTGAAGCCACTGACGCTGCGTGAAGTTGCCGAACATATCGACATGGCCGAATCCACCGTCTCACGAGTCACCAACGACAAGTTCGTCCAGACACCGACGGGGGTCTACCCCCTCAAGTTCTTCTTTTCGGGCGGTCTTCCTACCGCCACCGGACAGGACATCTCCACCCGAGGGGTCCAGGCCAGGATCAAGAGCCTGGTCGACGACGAGGACTGCCACAGGCCATTGACGGACCAGGCCATCGTCAACCTCCTCAAGAGCGAGGGGATCAGGATCGCGCGCCGCACCGTGGCCAAGTACCGGGATCAGCTGGGGGTCCTTCCGGCGCGGATGAGAAAGCGTGTGTAGCGACGTGACGTCCCCACCGCACCGGACCACGGCCCCCCGCGCCTATAGCGACTTCGCGCTCGTCGTCCCGGCATACAACGAAGCACCGAACATCCCGTATCTGATCCCCGCGCTCCGCGCCGCCTTCGAGGAGCACGGGCTGACCGGAGACATCTTCCTGGTGGACGATGGCTCCACCGACGGCACGGCCGCGCTGGCGCAGTCGGAGGGCGACGGCTGGGCGAAGCTGACGGTGCTCCGCCACCGGACCAACCTCGGCAAGACGGAAGCCCTGCTGACCGCGGCCGCGGCCAGCGACAGGACGTACCTGGTCCTCTTCGACGCCGACCTGCAGCACTTGCCCGAGGAGATTCCGCGTTTCCTGGACAAGCTCGACGAGGGCTGGGACATCGTTGCCGGGCGGAAGGTGGGCGCCTACGACAAGCGTGCCGTCTCTTCCATCTACAACGCCCTGAGCCGGCGCATCTTCAAGGTGCCGGTCAGTGACATGAACTCCATGAAGGCGTTCCGGGCCGACATCCTCGACACCGTGCGCCTCCGGCACGACTGGCACCGGTACTTTGTCGTGCTCGCCTGCAGGCAGGGGTTCACCGCCACGGAAATCGACATCGACCTGCACCCGCGAAAGGCGGGCGTGCCGAAGTACTCCGGCAAGGGGCGCGTCATCGTGGGGGTGCTCGATCTGGTTGCCGTCTGGTTCCAGCTGCGGTTCTCGCGCAAGCCGATGCTGGCCTTCGGCATTCCCGGGCTTTTCCTCATCGCGGCGGGCGTGCTGACCGGCCTGGGCGCACTGTTCGCGCGCTATGCGATGGGCCTGGGCTTTCGGCCGCTGCTGTACCTGGTCATGCTGCTGGTGACGGTCGGAACGCTCTGTGTCGTCGCCGGCTTCCTGGCAGAGATGGTCGCATCCCTTCATGACGAGCTGGACGCAGTGCGCCGGGGCGGCAAGCGCCCCGACGGGTCCGGTCCGGTCGAGTAGCCGCAGCGCAGCCACGCATGCGACCTCCCCGGATTCTGTCCGTGATCGGCACCCGGCCGGAAGCAATCAAGATGGCGCCGGTCATCCTCGGTCTCGCTGACCGGGGCGGCAGCGACCACCGTCTCGCGCTCACCGGGCAACACACGGACATGGTGGACCGGGTGCTGGCGGCATTCGCCATCGAGCCGGACTACGACCTGGACCTCATGACCCCCGGACAGAGCCTCTACGACATCGGCCACGCATGCATGGATGGCTTGCGCGAGGTGGCCGAAGACTTCTCCCCTGACGTGACGATCGTGCAGGGAGACACCGCGACCGTCTTCTTCGCCGGAGTGGTGACCTTCTTCCAGCGAGGGAGGCTGGCTCATGTCGAGGCCGGGCTTCGGAGCCGGCAGAAGTGGTCGCCCTTTCCCGAGGAGATGCTCCGCCGCATGACGGATACCGTCTCCGACTTCTGCTTTGCTCCCACCCCGGCCGCGGCGGCGAACCTGGCGGGGGAGGGAATCCCCCCTCGGCGAATCTTCGTCACCGGGAACACGGTGGTCGATGCGTTGCTGCAGATGCAGGCGCGTCCCATGGCCGTCCGGAATCCCCATGTCGCACGACTTCTCTCCTCTCGCCGCCGGCTCGTGCTGCTCACCGCTCACCGCCGCGAGTCCTTCGGTGCGCCGCTGGATGGCGTCTTCGGCGCGGTGGCCCGGCTGGCAGCCCGGTTCGGCGACACGGACATCCTGTACCCCGTGCATCCGAATCCGAAGGTGCTCGAGCCGGCGCGGCGGATCCTGGGCGAAGCACCTGGCATTCACCTCGTCGATCCGCTCGATTACGGGGACCTCGTTGCGGTGCTCGGCCGCGCCGACCTGGTGCTCACCGACTCGGGAGGGATCCAGGAAGAGGCGCCCGCCTTCGGCGTGCATACGCTTGTCCTGAGGGAGGTCACCGAGCGTCCGGAAGCCGTGCAGGCCGGCGCGGCCACCCTGGTCGGCACGGATCCGGCCCGCATCCTGGATGAAGCCACCGACCACCTTTCGGGGGGCCGCGGAGGACACCCGCCTCGAAACCCATACGGCGACGGTCGTGCCGGGGAGAGGATCGCCGATATTCTGCTGGCGGAGCTGACCGGCGCCCCGCGCGAAACCGAAGACTGGGAGGCGGCGTGAACATCGTCGTTCACTGCGTCTACTTCCCCCCGGAAGTCGGCGGCCTGGAGAGCCACGTCCACTATCTCTGCCGCGGTCTGGTCGCCCGGGGACACCGCGTCACCGTGGTGACGTCGCTGTCCCGGCCGGGTCTCCCCCGGTTCGAGATCATGGACGGCATCCATATTCATCGCACGGTATTGCCCGCCCGCAAGCCGTGGGGATGGTTCGTTCACGCAGCTGGATCGACGGGCCGGACGCGGGAGCTCGTCCAGGACGCGGACGTGGTGCACGCCCAGGCTTTCCCTTCGCTCCTCCCCTGCGCCCTGGCCCTGGCCGGCACCGACACGCCCCTGGTGTGCACACTGCACACGTCCCATTTCCTGCGTTTGGCGGCCAACCCGGTCGTGCGGGGATCACTTGGCAAGCTGATTGAACTCAGCGACCACAACTTCGCTGCCAGCAAGGAGATCGCGGATGTGGGAGAGGGCCTCAACGATTCGGTGTCCGTCGAAGTTGTGGTCAACGGGGTGGACACGGGCGTGTTCGCTCCCGTCCCGGGGTCCGTGCCACGCGATGAGAACCGGCACCGCCTCGTTGTGCCGCGCCGGCTGTTCCCAAAGAATGGGGTCGAGTTCTTCGTGCGTGCGCTCCCCGTGATCCTGGCGGGCGTCGATGTTGACGTCATCGTGATCGGGGACGGGCCGGAGCGGGAGCGGCTCCCCGGGGCTGTCGCCCCCCCCCCGGGGCGGGGGCGGGAGCGGCTCGAGGGGCTTGCCGCCGCGCTCGGGGTGGCGGCCCGCATCGATTTCCTCGGCGCCCGGCTGCACGCGGAGATGCCGGCACTCTTGTCCTCGGCCGACCTCGCCGTTTTTCCATCGCTCGTGGAAGCCACGTCGGTGGCCGCGCTGGAGTCGATGGCGTGCGGCCTGCCGGTCGCGGCTTCCGCCGTGGGCGGGCTCCCCGAGATCATCGACGACGATGTGGGCGGCCTCTTTGCGCCCGGAGACCCGGAGGCACTCGCGGCCGGGGTCCTCAAGCTTCTCGCTTCTCCCGACGGGCTGCGCGAACGGGGAATCGCCGCCAGGGAGCGCGTCGTGGCACGCTGGAGCAACGAACGACTGGTGGACCGTCATCTGGACGTCTACCGTCAATTGGCCGGGCGGAGACACCGGCATCGGGAGGAGTCATGAGCCAGAGAACCTCGCGTGACCGGATGCGGCGGGGCAGGGGCGGAAGGAGCCGCGATGACGCGACGTTGCCCTGGTGGCTTCCCGGCGGCCTCTTCGTTGTGGCCACCGTGGTGCTCTTCGGCGAGTTCATTTTCTCCGACCGGATGCTCTACGGCGGTGACTCGCTCTCCCTCGGCTACATGGCGCGCGCCTACTTTGCCGAGCGGCTCGCCGCCGGCGACTTCCCTTTGTGGAGTCCGCGCCTGCTTGGGGGAATCCCGTTCGTCGAGGCCCTCTCGGCCGGGGATTCCATCTATCCCACGAGTCTCCTCTACTTCATCGTCGAACCGTACAGGGCCCTGGGGTGGAAGCTTGTCCTTCACGTCTTGGCGGGCGGCTTCTTCATGTACGGGTGGGCGAGGAGCCTGGGGCTGGGGAGGCCGGCGGCCACGATCGGTGGCCTGGCGTGGCTGATGGCGCCGGTGATCGTGACGCTGGTGCTGCCCGGGAACGACGGCAAACTCATGGTGGCGACGCTGGCGCCGCTTGTGTTCTGGGCTGCGGATTCGGTCTTCCGCAGCCCCTCGGCACGGACCGTGGCGGGGATGGCGGGAGCCGTCGCACTGACCAGCCTGACGACCCAGTTCCAGACGGCGTACTTTCTGTTCGGGTCGGTTGGCGCGTACGCGGTCTTCCGCACGGCGTGTCAGTACCGGTCCGGGGCCGAACACGGGCGCGCGCGCAGGCCGGGACCCGCGCTCGTGCCCCTGGGACTCTTTCTGGGGGGCGCGTTTCTGGGTGCGGGGATGGCGGCGGTTCAAATCCTCCCGGCGATGGAGTACGTCACCGAATCGTCCCGGCGGACCCTCACCACGGTGGATGCCAGCGCGGAAGAGGCGATCGCCTATTCGAGCTCGTGGTCGCTCCATCCCGAAGAGGTGCTGGGCCTGGCCGTCCCCGAGTTTGCCGGCAACTCCGACGCGGATGCCGAGTGGGCGACCGGAACCTACTGGGGACGCAACGCCTTCAAGCTGAACCACGAGTATGTGGGCATCACCGTTCTGGTCCTCGCGCTGTTCGGCATGCTGGGCCGTCGCAGGCGTGGGCTCAGGTGGTTCATGGCGGGACTCAGCGTCCTTTGGCTGCTCTTCGCACTCGGCACGCACACGCCGGTGTGGCGGATCTTCTACGAAGTCGTGCCCGGTATCTCGCTCTTCAGGGTGCCGTCGCTCAGCGCCTTTCTGGTGAGCTTCGGCATTACCACCCTCTTCGCGCTGGGAGTCGACGACCTGGTCGGCGAGTCACCGTCCCGGGACCCCTTCCTGCGAACGACGCGCGGACGCGCGCTGCTCGGCTTCCTTGGTCTTCTCCTGATGGGGCTGCTGCTTCAGTCGTCGGGGGCGCTCGGAAGCATCTGGACCACCATGATCCATCCCGGCGCGGACGAACGGACCGTCGCTGTTCTCGCGGCGGCGCGCCCCTTCATTACTCGCGGGTTCGGCATCGCCTTCGCGCTGGCCGGCCTGACCGTCGCGGCGGCGTGGGCCATCCGGGAACGGAGGGTTCCCCTTACGGTGGCGCTCGCCGCGCTCGCCGTCCTCGTCGCGGTCGACCTTGGCCGAATCGACCGCGCCTTCATCACCACCCTGGACTTCCACGCATGGGCCGCCCCGGACGCCAACGTACGGTTCCTGCAGGACCGGCGCGCGGAGGAAACGCCGTTCAGGGTATCGGACCTGCGCGGCGACGACCAGAACGTCGACCTCGCCATGTTCGGCATGGACCTCGTGACGGGGCATCACCCCAACGACCTGGCCCGGTACCGGCAGCTGCTGGGTCTCGCGGGAAGCAGGCGGGAAGGGACCAACACCCGGCACCCCACCGTGCTGCGGATGCTGAATGTGAAGTATCTGGTCTGGCCCGAGGAGCGCGCGGGGCAGCCCCCCATGCCGGGCGCGAGGCCCCTGAGCACGGCACGCACCGCCGCGGGCACGGAGGCGGTCTACGCCTTTCCCGGCCTCGACCGCGCATGGCTGGCGGGCACGGCGACCGTAATGGACGACGCCTCGGCACTGGAGAGGATCCTCGCGCCGGGCTTCGACCCGCGTGGCGAGGTCATCGTGGCGCAGCCCATCCCGCTGGTGCCGGCCCCCGGTGTGACGGGTACGGTCGCCTGGGTGGCAAACGAGCCCGACCACAGGCGGCTCCGGGTGCGCACGACCGGCCCCGCTCTGCTGGTCGTCTCGGAGAACTGGTTCCCGGGGTGGGTGGCCGAGGTGAACGGGGCGCCGGCATCGATGCACCGGGCCAACCTGACGCTTCAGGCCGTCGAGATCCCCGCCGCGGGGGATCACGCGGTGACGCTCCGGTTCACGGCACCGACGGTGAGGAGCGCGCTGAGGCTCAGCCTCGCCGCCGCGGCGATCACCGTGCTCCTCCTCGCGGCTTCCCTCCTGCCTAACCGCCTTCAACCGTGGCGCACCTGGAATGGCACCTCCCGGGGAGGGTAGCGGCGCCGCCCGCGAGACCGGGCTGAAGCGGTGGGGGATGGGGCTCGGGAAAGCGCTTCTCACCGTCCTTGTCACATGGCTGATCCTGCGGGGTGCGGGCTTCAGCCTCGCCGAAGCCGGCGATCTCGACATGAGCATCGTCGATCCCGATCCGGTGTTCCTGGCCACCTCGGTTGCCGTGCTTCTCGCGGCATTTGTCCTGCAGGCGTGGCTGTGGTCAAGGATAATGGCTGCCTTCGGCGAGCCCGGCGTCCCGCTCCATGTCGCCGCGTCCCTGGTGATGGTCGCGAACCTGGGGCGATACATCCCGGGGAAGATCTTCCAGCTCGCGGGGCTCGCGGTGCTGGCACGACGGGCCGGGCTGTCCGCCATGCGGGCCGGGGCAGCAGCCGTGGCGGCCCAGGTCGTCAACCTGCTCGCGGCGGCGGTGCTGGGAGCCTGGGTGGCGTACGAATCGCCGGCATTGCCCAACGGTGTGGCGCTCGCTGCCGGGTTGACCGCCCTTCTGGGCTTGTCGGGCTTCATATGCTTCGGCGGGGCGGGGGCCCTGCTGGGGTGGGCACGGCGACGGAGCGGACACGAAGGAGATCTCCCCACCCCCGGCGCTCCCGCATTCCTCGCCTGGCTTGCGGGGTACCTGCTGAGCTGGCTGGTCTACGGCCTCGCCTTCTACTGCCTGACCCGGGGCCTGGGGCTCGGGGTGCCCTTGCCGGCCGCGGCCACGGCCTTTGCGGGCGCCTATCTTGTGGGCTATGTTCTGCTGTTCGCTCCCGCCGGGATCGGTGTGCGGGAAGGCGTACTGGCCGCTCTCGTGGCACCTTGGGCGGGGCAGGGTGGAGGCCTTGTCCTTGCCGGAATGCAACGCGTCTGGATCACGGCGGTCGAGTTCGCGGGCGCCGGTCTTGGCGCCATTGTCCTGCGGAAGCCGGCCCCGGCGGCCGAGGAGGACCGATGAACGAATCGCCGCGGGTACTCGTGGTCGTGCCGACCTACAATGAACGCGACAATCTGCCACGCATCGTGCCCAGGGTTCTGGAACAGGGGAACGTCTTCCACATTCTCGTCGTGGACGACAGTTCCCCCGACGGCACCGGTGAGGTGGCGGACGCCCTGGCGGCCGAGCACGACCGTGTCTCGGTGCTTCACCGGCCGGGCAAGGAGGGTCTTGGCGCGGCCTACGTCGCGGGATTCACCTGGGGCCTGCAGCGCGGGTTCGACGTCCTCGTCGAGATGGACGCCGACTTGTCACACCCCCCCGACTCGCTCCCCGTCCTCCTGGAGGCGACCGAAACCGCTGAGGTGGTGGTGGGCTCGCGCTACGTCGGAGGCCGCATCGCGGTGGTGAACTGGCCCATGCGGCGCCTCTTGATCAGCTTGTTCGGATCCTGGTATGCGAGGGTCATCACCCGGTTGCCGGTCAGGGACGCCACCGGGGGCTTCAACGCCTTCCGGCGACCCGTCCTCGAATCCGTCGGACTCGACAGGATCCAGTCCAACGGATACTCCTTCCAGATCGAACTCAAGCTGCGTGCGTGGCGCAAGGGGTTCAAGCTGAAGGAAGTTCCCATTGTGTTCACCGAGCGCGAGTCCGGGGAATCGAAGATGTCCAGGGCCATCATACTGGAGGCGGTCTGGCGGGTCTGGAAGCTGCGTCTCCTCGACCTGGTCGGCCGACTCTAGGACGGCCCGTTCCCCCATGGCCCTCCGCGATCTCCTGTATCGTTGCCCGCAGTGCGGCCACGACCCCATGGAGGGAGAAGGGGACCACGTCCGCTGTCCGTCGTGCGGTGTCCGAATTCGACGGGCAAGGAACGGACTCCTGGCTGAGTCCACCGATCCATCCTTGCGCGAATATACCAATTCTGCTATACTAGTAAAGAGACTCAATGCGCACGGGGGGCCGATAACACGGGCCTTGCAGCCTGGCGGCGACCTGATGTATTCGGCGGCCGTCATCGTCAGTTGGCGAGTCTCGGAGTCGGCGGTGCGCTATCGCGGTGTGCTTCGGGGATTCACGGAATCCATGGGCCCGCCGGCACGCGGCACCCTGACGGTGGACCGGGAGGAGGTTGCGGTGGAGGACGGGAGACGCGATTCGGGACGCTGGCCGCACCTTGCCGTACGCGCCATACAGGCCTCGTCGTCGTCGCTCCAGCTCTCGCTGCCGGACGACCGCCTGGTACAGCTTCGTTTTCTGGATGATTCCCCGAGGCGGTGGGAGGAGCTGATACGCCACCTCGTCGCGGAGGCGTACGAGCGTGCGGGGCGGGGCAGGGTCGTCGAGTTTCAACCCAGGATCGTGACCCGGTAGTGAGCTGGTACACCGTCTTTCGACTGGTGGCCAAATGGTCCACCCGGGCGCTGACGCGGATGGAGGTCTCCGGCACCGCGAACATTCCCCGCGACGGCCCCTTCTTCCTTGTTGCCAATCATCTGAGCACCCTGGACCCGCTCATGGTGCAGGGTAACTGTCCGCGCCGCGTCCACTTCTTCGCGAAGAGCACGCAGTTTACGGCGAGCCGCGCGTTTCATTGGTTCCTGACCAACGTCAGCGCGATTCCGGCCCGGCGGTACCGCGTCGACGCGCAGGCGGTGCGCACGGCACTCCGAGCGCTCGAACATGGTGACGGCGTAGGCATCTACCTCGAAGGAGAGCGTAGCTGGGACGGTACGCTGCAGCCCTTCCGCCGAGGCGCGGTCCGGTTGCTCCTCAAGCCCGGCGTTCCCGTGATTCCCTGTGGCGTGGCCGGCTCCTACGAAGCCTGGCCGCGCTGGACGCGGAGTCCCAGGCGCGTTCGCGTGTCGCTTCGCTACGGAGAGCCCATCCACTTCGGCGTCCACGACACCCGACCCGATCGGGACAGAGCCCTGGACGCGGCAGCCGAGCAGCTCAGGGTGGTCATTTCCGACCTGGCCCGTCCCTCTGGCGCCTGAACGGGCAGGGAGTCAATATTCCGGGCCATGCGCTCAATACTGTTGTGGGTCTCCGAGAACAAATGGTGCAGCGCCACCTTCCCCAGGTACGGGTTCGTCAAGCGGGCGGTCCGGCACTTCATGCCCGGAGAGACCCTGGACGAGGCGCTTGACGCCGGCAAGCATCTCGAGGAAGGCATGGGGATCCCCACCCTCATCACCTTCCTCGGCGAAAACGTAGCCGACCAGGCCGAGGCGAAGGCCGTCACCGATCACTATGTGAGCGCGGCCGGGAACGTTGCATCGAGGGGCCTCGACGCGGAGCTCTCGGTCAAGCCGACCCATCTGGGACTGGACCTGGGCTTCAGCGTGGCGGAGAAGAACCTGCGGCGGATCACCGAGGCGGCCGAAGAGCACGGCAACTGGGTCTGGATGGACATGGAGTACAGCCGGTATGTGGATCCCACGCTGGAGCTGTACCGGGCCATCCGCGCCGACCACGCCCATTTCGGAATCTGTCTTCAATCCTACCTGTACCGCACAGCTGCCGATCTCGAGTCGCTCATGCCCCTCGGGCCGGCGATCCGGTTGGTCAAGGGGGCCTACGCCGAGCCCGCCGACATCGCGTTTCCCGACAAGGCGGACGTGGATCAGGCGTTCTTCGACCTGGCGACACGCATGCTGGGAACCAACGCGCGCGAGGCCGGGCTCCGAGCGGGTCTTGCAACCCACGATACGGCTCTCATTCGGCGGATCGAGGAATGGGCCGCTGCGAACGGGGTGGGACCCGAAGGCTACGAGATTCAGATGCTGTACGGAATTTCCGGCGCGGAACAGCGGCGACTGGCACGCGAGGGGCGGGGGATCCGGGTCCTGATCAGCTATGGAGCACACTGGTTCCCCTGGTATGTCCGGCGTCTGGCCGAACGGCCCGCCAACCTCGGATTTGTCCTTCGAAGCGTCTTCTCAAGGTGACCAATGACATGAACGCAAGAGCTGCAACCCCAACCCGCACACCCCGTTCCCGCGCCCCTCGCCGCCGCTACAGTCGCCCGGTGATCGCCGTCCTCCTCGGGCTCCTGCTCGGTGCGGGCGCCGCGTGCACGGAGCAGCCGGCCGCAACGGTTGACCCGGGACGCGCCCCCGCCATCGAGGCGGCGCGCGCGCTGCTGGATTCGGTCATGGAGGCCGAAACGATTCCGGGACTCTCGGTCGCCGTGGGAATGGGATCGGAAGTGCTTTGGTCGGAAGGATTTGGATTTTCCGACCTCACGCATGGCGTGACGGTCACGCCACTCACGAAATTCCGTGTCGGAAGTGTCTCCAAGCCAATCACCGCAGCGGCCATCGGCGTTCTCCTGGAAGAGGGCGCCCTGGACCTCGATGCGCCCGTGCAGACGTACGTCCCGTACTTTCCGGAAAAGCGATTTCCGGTGACGACCAGGCAGCTGGCGGGACACATCGGCGGGATCCGCCACTACCAAGGCACCGAAAACCTGTCATCGGTCAGGTACCCCACGGTGGCAGCCGGGCTTGCGATCTTCCAGGACGATCCGCTCATCAACGAGCCCGGGACCGAATACTCCTACTCCTCCTACGGGTGGAACCTGATCAGCGCGGTGATCGAGGGGGCGAGCGGAGTGCCTTTCCTGGCGTATATGGACGATGTGGTCTTCGGGCCCCTGGGGATGCGCCACACGATAGCGGGGCACACCCACCGCATCATCCCTCACAGGACCCGGTTCTATTCCACAAACGAGGAAGGGGATGTCGTAAACGCCCCGTTTGTCGACAACAGCTACAAGTGGGCAGGCGGGGGCTTTCTTTCTACCCCCGAGGACCTGCTGATCTTTGCCAACGCCCACCTGGAGGACGGATTTCTGGAGGCGGAGACCCTTGATCTGCTCTTTGCGTCGCAACGGCTCCGAAGCGGCCAGGAGACCGGGTACGGGATAGGCTGGAGAACGTCGACCAACGGCCGCGGCGAGCGGATCATCTCGCACACCGGAGGATCGGTCGGGGGAAGGACCGTGCTGACCGCAAACCGCGACACCGGCCTGATCGTCGCCATCGTCGCGAATCTGTCGAGCGCACCGATGAGCATCGGACTGGCTGCCCGCGTCGAGGAGATCTTTCGCTAGGGGGAAAGAGACAATCTCCGCGGGGTCGCGGGGCGCCCGAGAAGAACCAGGGGTGAACGCCCAGGCAAGCGCCAAGGGGCGAAAGTCAGGCAGGGCCGGGGAGTTGAATCGGCCGGGAAAAGGGATCTTGAGCGCTAAGGTCTTCGCTCGTGCTGCATAACTTTACATAATACATATTATGCGACGTAATTGTGGTTACTGTGGGCTCACACGGTACCCACCAAGATCCTTCAAGGTGCCCCTATGGGATCACCAGCGCGGATGAAGTTCTACCCCACGCGGAGCGAAATCCGGCCCGCGCCGCCGGTCCTTCAGTTCAGCGACGCGACAACCTCGGCTCGGCGCATTTCGATCACGCCACGGTCGGGATCGAATTCGTCCATGTCCTCGAGAAGGCGGTCGTAGATCTCCAGAGCGCCCTCGTCGTCCCCGCCAGCCCGGAGCAAACGCGCAGCGTCGGCCAACGCGTCGCGGACCTGGAAGCTGAGCCGGGCCCGGTCGGCGAGCCGTTCGTAGAGGCCCTGCGCAAGCTGCATGTTTCCCGCGTCCTCGCTGATCGCGGCCAGGAGCGCCGCCGCCTGGGTGCCCAGCGGGCTTCCCACATCGCCGGCAACCGGCTGGAGCACGTCCACGGCCGCTTCCCGGTCTCCCAGCTCGGCGGTTACCTGCGCGAGTGTGATTCGCGCTTCGCCTGCGGAGGGAGTGCTCGAAAAGCGCTCCAGGTAGAGCTCCAGATCGGCCTGCACCCCTGCCTGATCGCCCATCTCCAGCCGCTGCTGAAGCTGTTCCAGCTGGGCGGCGGCAGTGTCCTTCAGTGTGTCCCTGTAGCGCGCGTAGTAGACGAGCGCGGCCGTACCGAGTCCCAGGATAACGATGCCCGCCGTCAGAATGGGTCTATTGCGCTGTGCCCAGTTGGTGACTTCCAGGGTGGTCGCGACAAACGCATCTTCCTGGTCGACGGGATTCACCGGCTTCGGTGGACGTGATCCGGGTTTGCGATACTTCGTCATCGGGAAACGGCTCGATTCGGCAAGAAAAAGGATGCATTTGGGGATCTGTGACCCAGAACAGTAATCGTTCGCCCGATTCCCGGTCAACGGCTCCCCTGCCCACCCGACGGGCATGGCGGATTCACTGCGAGTCTGCCATTTTGGCAGTCCCCGGAGGTGGAAGTCTGCCAAAATGGCAGGAAACCCCCGAAAGACTGCCATTTCGGCATGAATTGTCCCTGGGATTTCGTCAAATGACTCGCGCTTCCTCCGTATTCTGCCTCTTTGCCCTGACCGGGCTTGCCGGCTGCGCCGGGCCACCCGTCCCGGCGAAGGTGGACGTCACGCCATCGATCGCGAGATCCAACGTCGTCGGCCTGACCATCCAGTTCACGGCACGCGTCATCGACGATGAGGGAATCGAGATCGCCGGCGCGGCCGTCACATGGTCGTCTTCCGCCACGGAGGTCGCGACGGTGTCCGCTTCAGGGCTCGTGACCGTCACCGGACAAGGGACGGCAACCATTCGCGCGGTCCACCAGGGTGTCTCGGGTACCGCGTCCGTGGTCGTGGAGCTCGAGCCCGAACGACTGAGCCGGGTCGCGGGCGACGGCCAGACCGCACCGGCGTTGTCGATCCTCCCCGTTGACCCGACCGTGCGTGTGGAGGACGCCGGCGGAGCGCCGATCCCGGGTGTCCGGGTGGCGTTCGCGGTGCTTTCCGGCGGCGGGCAGGTCGTGCCCCTCGGCGGGCGCACGGACGCCTCCGGAGAGGTGTCGACACGTTGGACGCTCGGGGAGCCTGCGGGCGCTCAGGTCCTCCTTGCCGCGGCTGGGCGCCTGGCGACGCAGTTCACGGTAACGGCAACGGAACCGCTGCTGGCGATCCGCACGACGGAGCTCGGACGGGCCAGGGTTGATGTAGCCTACCAGGGAGCCCTGGAGGTCATCGGCGGGGAGCACAGGCCGCTGTCATGGTCCGTCACGGACGGCGCGCTGCCCTCCGGACTGATGCTGGACACGGCGGGGGTGATTGCCGGCATCGCCACGGAAGCGGGTGCAGGCACGTTCACCGTTCATGTACGAGACACCATGGGCAACGAGGCCTCTCGCCGGTTGAGCCTGCGGGTGTGCGATCCTCCTCTGCGCCTCGAGTCCGGAGACGTCGTCGCGGTGAATGCGACGGGGCTTGGGACATGTCCTCCCTTCCTTCCCGCCGGCGTGCCCGGGGCTCGGTATCGGGTAGGTGTGTTGCGACCGGTTGCGTCCGGCGACGCGGGGCTGTTGCCCGTGACGGTCACAATCACGGAGAGCGGTGCTGAAACCGGTGCCGCGCTCGCCCGGATGTCGCCGGCTCGCCCCGCGTGGGAGCTCCCCCCTGCCCTGGCCGACGGCATCCGCGTGGCGGACGCGTCCGCCCGGCTGCACGCCGATCTGCTGGCACGTGCCGATCGGTTGATCCAGCGGCTGGGGCCTGGCGCCGTACTCCCGGACACCCGGAACGCACGGGGGCGCGGCGCCTTGCTCACGACCCGGCCGGATCCGCCGCCCCAGCGGATGATCTTTCGCCCCTACGACGCTGACGGCGAGGTGTGCGCCCCACCGGGACCAACCCCCGCGCCCGCCCACCTGGTTGGCTACAACGACCACCTGGCCGTATACCAGGACTCCGTGCAGCGCGTCACCGACTCCGTCCGGACGGCCGATGTCGGGCAGGTGCTGGACTACTACAACGCGTACGGCGCCGAGACGATCGAGGAGTACTTCGGAGGCGTGCCGGATATCAACGGCGACGAGCGGGTGAACGTGTTCATTACCCCGACAGTGGAAGATGGAATCGCGGCGTTCGTCTGGCCCGGTGACTTCCTGGACGCACAGCAGTGCGCCGGATCGAACCAGATGGAGCTGATCCATTTCAACGAGAGCATGTTTCACGCAGTCGGGGGCGCGCCGGACGACGGGCACTACCAGGCGCTTCCCACGATGGTACACGAGGTGAAGCATGTCAGCTCCCTCTACCGGAGGTCGAGGACGAACAGGCGCCACCCCAGCTGGATCGAGGAAGGCACAGCCGAGATTGCCGGGGAGATTTCGTCGCGGAGAGCGATGGAGGCGATCGGCGGGGTGGCCCGGGGTGCGCTCCTGACGCGGGAACACTATCCGCCCCGGGACGGATCCATCATCAGCCCCGAGAACTACGGCATGCTGCTGCGCCTGGCGCGGTTGATCCTCTCCTACACGGAAGAGGCCAATTCGCTCGTCTCGAATCCCACGGTAGGCCACACGTACTACGGCACCTCATGGCACTTCCACCGGTTCCTGGGAGACGCCTACGGCAATGCCTCGGACAAGGCCGACGGGCCCTTCTTCCTGGCGCTCAACGATACCACGAGTTCGGCTGGGGTGGCCGGCATCCAGGAGACGACGGGAAAGCCGTTCGCGGTCCTTTTCGAAGAGTACGTGACGGCGATGATGCTGAACGGAACCGGTGCCCCCGAGCCCGAGCGGACGTTCACGACGTACGATTTCCCTTCGGCGACCTTCCAGCTCTTCCGGCCGGATTCACACCCCGAAGGTCTGTACCCGTGGCCTCACACCGGTCCGGAACCGGTTGCCTTCGACAACGCCACCTACGCCGGAAACCTCGCGTCCGCGGGGATACGCTTTCACGACTTCGAGTCGGATGGCGCGGGCGACGGCATCGAGGTGGAAGTCTCGGCAGAGGCCGGTGGCAACATCCGGGTCGTGATCGCCCGGCTCAGGTAGCCGCGCGCACCCGCGGAGGCGCCCTGGCAGTGGCCATTGGCGACGATTGGTCATGCGACCAGCTCCGCAAGTCGCCCCAGGTCCAGATTGCCCCCGGAGACGACCACGGCGGCCGGCCCCCCTGGCAGGTAACGGCCGGACCAGAGTGCGGCCAGCCCCACGGCTCCCCCGCCCTCCACGACCAGGCGGTATTCGTGGAAGGCTCGACGGACCGCTGCCCTCACCTCGCGCTCCGTAACAACCACATGCTCCGAGATGACACGGCCGCAGACGTCGTGGGTGAAGCGGTTGTCCAGCCCGATGCCGCCTGAAAGCGCCGATGCCAGCGTCTCTTCGTCGGGCAGCTGGACGGGACGCCCCTCCGCGAGGCTCCGGACCATGACGGACGCTCGCCGGGCCGATACCGCCACCACCCTCACACCCCGGTCCTGGACGGCAAGGCCGATCCCGGCGGCCAGTCCGCCGCCCGAGAGGGGGACGATCACCTCTTCGACCCCCTCGAACTGCTCGACGATCTCGAAGCCGATCGTCCCCTGACCTTCGATGACGTCGAGGTCGTCGAACGGGTGCACGAGCGTCATCCCGCGCGAGCTCGCCAGCAGCGCGGCCCTCTCCTCGGCCTCGTCATAGCTGGGACCGGCGAGAACCACCGAGGCGCCGCTGGCACGGATTCCACGCAGCTTGGAAGGATCCACCCAGTCCGGCACGCAGATCGTGGCGGCGGCTTCCAGGCGCCGTGCCACCTCCGCGACCGCCCGGCCATGGTTGCCCGACGAGGCGGCGACCACCCCTGCCCCGCGCTCTGCCGGCGTCAGCTTCAACATGCAGTTGGTGGCGCCGCGCACCTTGAACGACCCCGTGTGCTGAAGGGACTCCAGCTTCGCGGCCACGCGAGCTGCGCCGGGGACTTCGAGGGGAAGGATCGGGGTCTTCCAGGCCAGCGGGCGCACGCGGCGGGCGGCAGCGGCGAAGTCCAATGCCAGATCGCCTCCGTCGCTCGGGCGGGCCCGTTTCATCCGACCCGCGTGCCCTGCGGACCCCGGGGCCGGGGGCGCATGCCGCGTGGGCCCTCTACGAGATGATCCTCTGTCCCTCGATGAGCTTGACGATCCACAGCCCGGAATTGAGGTCCGAGGTGAAGATGTTGCCCTTGTGGATCTGGGCGCCCCAGGTCATGCCCCAGTTGGGTACCGTGGTCTCGGCATCGGTGGTCTTGAGCACCGCGATCTCCCGGCCCTGGCGGTACAGGTCGCCGCGAAGCTCGCCGGAGATGTCCACGACCCTTAGTCCGGCCTGATAGTAGCCGACGTACAGCCGGTCACCCTCGACCCAGATGTTGTGCGCACCCGCTTCCGGCACTTCGTAGCGAGCGACCTCCACCGGGTTTTCCGGGTCCTCCATGTCGAGCACGTGGATGTAGCCCCGGGCCTCGATGGCGGCGTCCGCATCCCAGTTGTCAGGGAAGATCTCGTCCCCGACGAAGAGGTAGCGTCCGGCACGCCAGGCCGTGTGGGTGTTGCCGATCGGGTACTTGTAGCGCGACACGAAGACCGGCTCGGTCGGCGTTCCACCATGGGTTCCAGCGCCGACGTCCAGCATGACCGCGCCGTCGTCCCAGTACGAGAGGTACGCGTACCCGTCCTGCACGATGACGTCGTGAAGCGACTTGCTGTCGGACGGAGGCAGTCCCCACCGCCCCACCTCGTCGGGTGCGGCCGGGTCGGAGATGTCGATGATGTGGATGTCACGCGTGCCGTTGTGGACCGCGTACACCAGGTCGCCCTCGATCCACACGTTGTGTACGCCTCCCGGCACCGTGCGCTTGTACTCGGAGATGATGGTCGGGTGCGCGGGCTCGGAGAGGTCGAGGATAACGATTCCGTTTCGGCGATCCGAGGCCCCTTCGCGGGTCAGGATGCCGATGCGGTTGTTTCCGTGGATCTTCACGTCGTTGATGCGTCTGGCGTCGAGCTGCACCGAGTCGGTGAGGACGGGGTTGGACGGATCGGTCACGTCCCACGCCTTCATCCAGTCGTACATGAAGGTTCCCACGTAGGCGTAGTCGCGCCCGTTCACGCCCTCGAAGACCCAGGTGTCACCGGAGTGATGGTCGGCGGCGGAGCCACGGCCCATCGTGACCAGCTCGGCCTCCTCGATACGGCTCGTCACCTCGGCGGAAGCCACGGCCACGCGTCCTTCGCCGTACATGGCCGTGACCCGGTAGGTCCCGGGCCGTTCGGCGACGAAGACCCCTTCGGGGCCCTCGGTCTCGATCTGCGCCCCGCCGCCGCTGACACTCCACTCCGGATATAGGACGGTGGACCCCTGGGCCCGGAAGCGGACGACATCGCCGGTGCGAGCCTGCACCTCGGCCGGGGTGACGACTACCTCGCCCACATCGCCGTCCTGCACCGTGACCGATACGGACGCGCGGGCGCCACCCGACGAGACGGTGATGCTGGCCTCTCCCGCGCCCCGGGCGTACACGCGCCCCGTGCGGTCCACGCCCGCCACCGACTGGTCACTGGACGAGAAGGAGAGCACCGGGGCGGCGACGGCCTCGCCGTCGGGCCCCATGGCCGTGACCCGAATCGGGACGGTTGTGCCCGTAACCAACCGGGTCTCGGGAAGCGCGGCTTGCACCGCCTCTACCGGGAGGGCGCGCACGACCACGGTGGCAAAGCTCATCACGTTGCCGGTCCTGGCCGCGATCCGAGCCTCGCCCGGGGACACGGCCGTCACCTCACCCGCCTGATTCACGGCGGCGATCTCGGGCGACATGGCGATCCACGTCACGGTGGCGTCGGCGAGCACGGACCCGTCGTCGGCTCGAACGGTGGCCGTGACCGTCGCGGTCTCGCCCGCGTCGAGGGTCATGCGGGACGGCTCCAGGTCGATCCGGTCCGGTCCGGGCTGACCCGTGGCCAGCAGAAACAGCAGCGCAGTCGTCGTCATGGGAAGGCCTTCCTCCTTGGCTCATTCAGGGATACCGGCCCAAAGATAGGGCGGCAGGGAGCGTTCGTCACCCGGAAAAGCCCTGTATGGGCCGTGAGCCCGCGCACCCGCCGTGGCCCGGCGTCCATTGCCCGTACGCTCCCCGCGCGGGGCCGGCCGCCACTTGTCCGGGACGTGCGCCGCACCGATCTTCCTCTGTTCAAGCAGTCCCCGTAGCTCAGGTGGATAGAGCGACTGCCTCCTAAGCAGTAGGCCCCAGGTTCGAGTCCTGGCGGGGACATTGGGGGGGTGACATAGGCCGTCAGCCCCTCGGAGGCGAAGGCATTGGGCAGCCGCACGGTCCTGAATTGTGCCCGGGCACTCGCCCTCCACCTCGCCTCACTCGGTGCCGCGAGGAGGGACTGGAGAAGCCATGTTGACGAGAACCATGGCGATCGCTTTCGCCGCCACCGCCCTGGTCACGTGCAACACCGATGACCCTGCCTTGCCCGGCGCCAACGGGGAACCGCACGAACGGGTGGTAGAAACCCGCGGCGACACAACCGTGGTGCGTACGCTGTCGGGAAGCGTCTGGGGCAAGGAGGCTGCTCTTGTTCCGGAAGTATCGATCGGAGAGTTGGATGGCCCGGACGAGTACCTCTTCGGCAACATCTACGGGATCGCGGTGGACGGCGAGGGGCAGGTCCATGTCCTCGACGGACAGGCCCAGAGCATTCGTGTCTTCGACTCGGGAGGTACCTACGCGGAGACGCTGACAAGGCGCGGCCAAGGGCCGGGCGAGCTGAACAACGCCATGTCGGTCGCGGTCCTTCCCGATGGGCGCGTCATCGCACACGATGTTTCGGACATGGCCGTCAAGGTCGTAGGACCCGCGGCGGTGGACCGGGAGCATTGGGCGTTCCCTGCGGGTGCCCTTGTTCTTCCCGTCAAGCCGCTGCGGATCGACCCGAACGGCCGCATTCTGGTGACGGCGGCCGGAACCGCCCCCGGCGGCGACATCACCGAGTACATCATCGCTATGGGTTCGGGGGGAGAACTCCTGGACTCGCTCGCCCCTCCCGGCATCGACTTCGAGCCTTCCTCGCTGGAGGTTCGCCTTCCCTTCCCGATGGGGGGCCGGTCAACGGCGTCGCGCGCCGTCCCACTCACGGCCCGTTACTACTGGACGGTGCATCCGAATGGCCGGTTTATGACGGGGATCTCCAGCGACTACCGCATAGACCTGCAAAGCGATGATGGCGTTGTGCGCATTGAGCGCACGTGGGAGCCGGTCCTCGTCTCGGAAGCCGAGCGCGGCTACCATCGCGAAGTCACCACGGCAAGCATACAGCGCACCCAGCCCGACTGGAGCTGGAACGGCCCGCCGGTCCCCGAGACCAAGCGCCCCTTCCGCGGCCTTGTCGCCGGCCGGGACGGACGCATCTGGGTCCAACTCTGGACGGAAGCGCGCCCGGTAGTCAATGAGGATCACGACCCAGACGACCCGCGCTCGCAACCGGTAACGTGGGTGTCACCGGTGCGGTACGACGCGTTCGAGCCGGACGGTACCTACCTGGGCGTGCTCGCGGCCCCCGACGGATTTCTCGTCTCCCCTGCCGAGCCCATCTTCGATGGCGACCACGTGTGGGCGGTGACCCGCGACGAGCTCGACGTTCAGCGGGTCGTCAGATACCGGATCGTCGTAGACCACCATTAGCGACGGGTACACGCCGTCCCAAGCGGTAGTGGCCAAGGTGCCGCCCGCTAGCGAGGTCGATGACATCCAGCCTGGCGTCTCGCCACCGGTCGTCGCGAACATCTTCGTCCATGAGGACCAGCCAACCGAGCTGGTCCCTTTCCACTTCGGTAGCCAGCACCACCGTATCCCCGCCGGCGACCGCAAAGCGGCCCCGACCCAGGTCTCCCCGGTAGCTCTTGCGCCTCACAAACGACCCGTCGGCATCGAAGATGGACCAGGCATGGCCATGGAAGTCGAGCGCCGCGATCCGGGTCTGCACGACCTGCACCTCGTTGATCCAGCGGAATTCCCCGGGTCCCTCGCCTTCGCGGCCAATCACCTTGACGAAGCTGCCGTCAGATCCAAAGAGCCTGAGGTTCGGCCCCGCAAAGAGCAGGTATCCGAGGTCCCCGTGCCATACGGCCCGCGTCCAATCTTCCTCGATCATGCCCGGACCATCGCCGGTCCCGATGGAACCCGCTCACCGAACGTCTCAGCCTACCCCGGTGGACGGGTGTGCGCAGATGGACACGTATGATGCCTCACCGTATCGCGCAACCTTGGCTGCGATACGGACATTTGCGCTCGCCGTGGGAACCGGTTTGGATTACCTATCGGGACCGGAAGAACTTCGTGTACTCAGCCAAGGGCACGGTAAGCGCGTGGGCCAATCATGTAGATGGATGAGGAGAGTTGTCGAAGGAATCCTGTTCTGCATTGTCATTCTCCCCACCGCATACCGTCCCGGCGAGGCGGAATCACAGGAATCACGGAAACGGGTTCTGTCCGGCGACAGCCGTGGTCGCCATATCGTGCGGGACGCCGAGGATCTCTGCACGACGTGCGCGCGGCTCGATGAGTTGGCGGTTCTCGGTGACATGGCAGGGGAAGGATTCATCCAGCGGTCCCGCGTCGCGACACGAGATAGCCTGGGCCGCTACTGGATCGGGCAGGGAGAATCGCTGAAGGTGTATGACTCCAACGGGCGGTTCCTTCGTGAAGTGGGTCGAGCGGGAGAGGGCCCGGAGGAGTTCGTTCGCATAGCTCTCGTGCACGCTGACACCGACGGGCGTGTACACGTTCTGGATCCGAGGAACACCCGCGAGAGCGTTTTCGACGCGAACTTCGCCCTGATGGAAGAGCAGAGGCTCCCGGGCCGTGTTGCATCCCTCTTCAGTGCTGCGGCATTGAATCGGGGCTATGTCGCGAATACAGCGGCCGAGATGACCGGCTCGCCGTTCTTGCACATCATCCGCGGAGATGAGGTTGTGCGCTCCTTCGGTGCGTCCGATGCGACTGGCCCGCAAGACGCGATGCGCTCACTCCGGATTCTTGCAGCCAGGTCGGACGGCGTTGTCGCGGCCGCCCAGCGATTCGCCTACATGGTCGAAATGTGGGACTCCAGTGGGAGTCGATTGGTCGAATTCCATCATGAGGCGAGCCTCAATGAGGTTGAGATCAAGCAGGTGCCGTACAATCTGACGGATAACCCCGTGCCGCACGAGGTGATGGCCGTTCGTTTCGACGATGCTGACAGATTGTGGGTTGTGTTCCGCATGATGCGCGATGGCTGGGAGCGACACTACGAACCGCGAGAGTTTCCCGGCGGCCTGGTCGGAATTCGTCAGCGCCCGAACAGCACGTTGGACTCAATCTACGAATCAAGGCTCGATGTCATCGATCTGCAGTCGGGCACGGTGGTTGTCAGAGCACGGTTGCCGGGCCTGTTCGAGGCCTTTGCGGGCGACGGACTGCTGCTTGAAGAGCGTGAACTGCCGAACGCGGAGATTCAGCTGGCCGTCTGGCGCGTCACGATCGACGGTCGGTAAACGGCTGCGTCCGAATGCGGCGGCCCGCGGTATGCATGAGCACCACCAGTGCGACCCCCGCCGCAAACATGAGCGCCACGCTCACCGTGCCCGGATCTCCCGCGGCGGGCAGCGTCAGGACTTCCCTGCCATGTCCCGGGTGGTCCACAAACGGCCAGAGCTTGCGCAGCGAGCCGGCCATCAACCCGACCAGCACCGCGAGCGTGCCGTCGCGCCACCTGGAGAAGAGGTACTTGAGCACGCGCGCGAAGGTGAGCAGGCCCGTGCCCATCGCCGCCACCATCGTCACAACGACGGCCGCGGCCCCCGGGTCACCGTGCGAGACGGCCAGGGCAAGCGAGTGGAGTACGTAGTGGTAGAGCCCCAGCAGGAGCAGCACGAAGGCCCCCGACAGGCCCGGCAGGGTCATGGCCGAAATGGCCAGCGCACCGCCCAGAAAGACATACCCGAGGCTCGGGTCGCGGCCGCCTGTCAGCGCGGCGGGCTGCGACACGGCCGAGATCACCAGCGGACCCTCTCCCTCCACCCCGCGGATCGAGCCCGGGGGCACGTTGGCGGCGTCGCCGGCCATCCGTGCGACAACCTCGATCTCGGCAGAGGCCGCGCCCGCGGGGATGATGACCGAAGTGGCCAACCCGTACGCGATATCGGGAAGGTCGTCTTCTCCGGGCGCCACCAGCGTCAGGTTCGCCGGCGTGAGACGCACCTCGGCCGCCTGCGGCGCGGCGAGTTCCAGCGACACGACGCCGCGGGCGTGCCGTGTCGTCGGCTCCGGCAGCCCGGCCACCCACGCCGCGACGAGGGCGGCGCCGAGGGCCAGGAGCCACCGGGACGGCGTCCGGCGGCCGATCTCGCGGAACGGGATGATGACCGAGGCCGCGACGAGGCCCAGGAAGAGCCCCCGCAGCTGCGCCGGGTGACTGTCGAGAAGGGGAGGGATGGTGTGGGCTCCGACCGCAATCGCCGGGACGATGCCGGCGGCCACCGAAGCCAGCAGCAGAACATGTCCCGCGTCGCGCCCGCTCCTGTCGTCGGCGAGCCGCGCGGGATGCCGAAGCCCCTGCCTGAGCAGGGCGCGAAAGGCGGGGGTACGGATGCGTCGCAGCATTCCCGCGCCCAGGCCTCCCACCGCGTTGACCAGGCGCGGGTAGATCCCGAGGATGAGCGCAACCGTGCCGCCGGACACCCCCGGAACCACGTCCGCCAGGCCCATGCAGATGCCGCGCAGCGCGTTCCCGAACCAGTGCTTCATCCCGCTCCGATCAGGGCTCCGGAAGCCCGCGGACTTCCAGGTTCCATCCGCGGACTTCGTCGAGTCGGGTGTAGCTGGTGAGATCGAGGTGAAGGGGCGTCACCGAAACGTACCCCTCCTTGACCGCGCGGAAGTCGGAGTCGGGCCCGCCGTTCCAATGCGGGTACCCGCCGCCGATCCAGTAGTATTCCCTTCCCGAAGGGTCCGGTGCCCGAGTGATGGCATCGGTGTACCGGCGCCGTCCGAGGTTGGTCACCCGTACGCCCCGCAGATCGGAGGGGGCAATCGCGGGGAGATTCACGTTCAGCAGTTCGTGCGGAGGAATGCCCTTCGCCATGATCTGCTTCAGAAGGCTGCTCACGACCGACTGCCACCCCTCCACCTCTTCGATCCCGCGCCCCACATAGGAAAACGCCACCGCGGGAATCCCGAGAATGGTGGCTTCGATCGCGGCCGCGACCGTCCCCGAATACAGGACGTCCTCCCCCATGTTGGGGCCGTGGTTGATCCCCGAGACGCAGAGGTCGGGGCGTTCGCCGAGAAGCTCGCTCACCGCGAGGATGACGCAGTCGGTGGGGGTGCCGTCGAGGATGGTGGTTCCGTCCGGGGCCTTCCGCGTGCGCAGGGGACTGTGCAGGGTCAGGGCGTTGCTGGACGCGCTCTGCTCCCGGTCGGGAGCCACGATATCGACAGAGCCGATCTCGTGAGCGGCCTCGGCGAGCACGCGAACGCCCGGTGACAGGTAACCGTCGTCGTTTGTGCAGAGGATGCGCACGCGGGACCCCGAGTCCTCAGCCGTCGGGGAGGGTCAGGACATCGCGAAGAGCCACGAGGTTCTCCCTGATCGAACCGAGCACCGCAGGTTCCGCATGGAGCTTCCGGACCTCTTCGATCCCGCCTCCCTGCCGCATCTTCTTCAGCTCCCGTTTGGCGCCTTCGATGGTAAAGCGTTTCTCGTAGAGAAGATGCTTGACAAGCAGTATGGTCTCGATCTCCCTCATCCTGTACACCCGGCTGCCACCGCGGTTCTTTGTCGGCGACAACACGTCGAACTGGGTCTCCCAGTACCGGAGCACATGGGCCTTGAGTCCGGTCAGGCTACCGACCTCCCCGATCGAATAGTATGTCTTGCGGGCGATCGGTTCCACGTTCTTCAGCTCCCTTCCCCGACGAGGAGGATATCCGGGTTCTCGGACTTCGGTTCCCTTGTCATCAGCCGGTGGAGCGCCTCCATGGGGTCGACGCCCTCGACGATAATCCGATACACCTCGGTCGATACGGGCATTTCGATCCCCAGCCTGCGGGCGAGTCGGTGGACCGCCCGAACGGTTGCCACGCCCTCCGCCACCGTTCGGGTGTTGCCCATGATCTCTTCCATGGAGTGCCCCAGACCGAGGCGGTATCCCACGGTCCGGTTTCGGCTCAGCCCTCCGGTGCAGGTCAGGACCAGGTCTCCCATTCCGGCGAGTCCGGCAAAGGTAGCGGGTTGAGCCCCGAGAGCCACTCCCAGCCGGCTGATCTCCGCCACCCCCCGCGTCATGAGCGCAGCCACCGCATTGTGACCCAGATCCAGGCCCGCGGCAACCCCGGCAGCCACGGCAATCACATTCTTGAGGGCGCCTCCCAATTCAACACCCACCACATCCGAGTTGGTGTAGACCCGAAAGCGGTCCGTCTGGAACAGCGCCTGGGCGCCGAGACGGGCCCCTTCGTCGCGGCTGGCCACCACCACCGCCGTCGGGGCGCCGGCGACCACTTCCCTCGCAAAACTCGGCCCGGAAAGCACGCACAGCCGGCGAGACTGCTCTTGCGGCAACACCTCGGCGAAGATCTCGTCCATTCGCCGCAGGGTCGCAATCTCGATCCCCTTGGACGCGGTGACCATCATCGCCGACCGGGGTATGTAGGGCGCCGCCGCCGCCAGCACGGCCGCGGAGTGCTGGACCGGGCAGACCCAGACGACGGCTTCCGCATCGCCGAGCGCAGTCGCCAGTGAGGTGGTCACCGCCAGGTCCGGGTTCAGGGATGTTCCTTCCAGAAACAGGGAGTTCTGCCCTGTTTCCCTGACCGAAGCCACGACTTCCGCTTCCCGTGCCCAGAGTCGCACGTCCGCGCCGGTATCGGCCAGCAGGTTGGCCAGGGCGGTGCCCCACGCCCCCGCGCCGATCACCGATACCCTGTGCGGGACGGGAGCCCTCATGGATCCTCCCGGTCGACCGTGCCGGGTCTTCCGAGGCGCGGCTCCGTCCCCGCCAACAGCCGGCGAATGTTGGAACGGTGGGCCCAGACGACGAAGGCCGCCATGGAGCCGAGGAATGCCCGTACGGGAAGCCCGGCGTCAGCGATGAACAGTCCCGCGATCCCTACCGCGACCGCGCCCGCAATCGACGCCAGCGACACGATTCGGGTGGTCAGCATGGCGATGAGCCAGATCCCGCCGCCGGCCACCATCGCCACCGGTGCGACCGCGACCAGCACCCCCGCGCTGGTCGCGACGCCCTTCCCTCCCTTGAAGCCCACCCAGAACGAGAAGACGTGGCCGACAATCGCGGCCGCGCCGTAGGCGACGGTCCACCAGAAGGCGGTCTGTCCGTCGAGGTCCGGAAACCACCAAACCGGCGCGAAACCCTTGAACATGTCGACAAGGATCACCGGCAGAGCAGCTTGCCAGCCCAGAACCCGGAAGGCATTTGTGGCTCCCAGGTTGCAGCTGCCGAGCGTGCGCAGGTCCTTGCGGTAGAAGAACCGGCCGACCCAGAATGCCGAAGGGATCGACCCGGCCAGATACGCTGCCAGAACCAGTATGAGTGCGCTCGTCACGGTCTCCGCCGCCGTGTTGGGCAGGCCGGGTTCCTGCCACCGGTCACCAGCCGGGAACTTCTCACGACGTTACCACATGCGCTGCGGGGAATCCAGACCGGGCGGGCCCCGGTCATGCGCCGCTCTTGCGAAGCCTGATCCGTATCGGCACGCCGGTGAAGTTCCACCTGGCTCGCAGCTGGTTGGAGACATAGCGGCGATAGTGGGCCGGAATCTCGTCGGGAAGGTTCGAGAAGACGATGAAGGTGGGGGGTGACGTACGGGCCTGGGTGGCGTACTTGAGCTTGACGGTCCGGCCTCGGGCGTGTGGGGGTGGCTGCCTTTCCACCAGCGCCTCGATCGCCTCGTTCACCTGTGCGGTCCCGATACGCTGCTGCCTCAGCGCTGCGACCTGCCGCACCAGATCAAGCGTCTTGCGGACGCGCAACCCCGTAAGCGCGGACGCGAAAAGGAAGGGCACATGCCGCAGAAAGGGCGCTCTCTTCCCTGCTTGCCGTTCGAACTCCGCCGCCGTTTGCGTTTCCTTGGCCACCAGGTCCCACTTGTTGCACACCATGATGACCCCGCAACCGGCCTCCCAAGCGGTCTCCGCGACCTTTACGTCCTGCACGTGGAGACCCTCGGCACAGTCTACGACCACCAGGCACACGTCGGCCTCGCGAACGACCCGTGCGGTGCGCAGACTGCAGTAGTACTCCACCGAGTCCTTCATGCGGGCGTGGCGGCGAAGCCCCGCCGTGTCGACGAAGGTGAGGTTGAGTCCGTGGTACTTCATGGCCAGATCGACCGGGTCCCGGGTTGTGCCGGGCACGTCGCTCACGACAACGCGTTCCTCACCGAAGAGCCGGTTGACCAACGATGACTTCCCGGCGTTGGGCTTGCCGATCACCGCCACCCTGACGTCGTCGGGCTCAGGCTCACCCGTCTCCTCCGGAAGGAGGGGAACCATGACGTCGAACAGGTCGCCGAACCCCCTGCCGGAAACCGCGCTGACCGGGTGTGGCTCTCCCATCCCCAGCTCCCAGAAGTCCAGATGATTGCTCTCTGTCGGGAGGTTGTCCACCTTGTTGACCGTCAGCAGGACCGGTTTGGCCGATTTGCGCAGAACCTCCGACAACTTCTGGTCCAGCGGGTGGATTCCCGTCCTGGAGTCGACCAGGAAGAGGACCACGTCCGCCTCTTCGACGGCGACCATCGCCTGTTCGCGGATCAGGCGGTCGATCGTCCTCTGCGAGCCCTCGACGATGCCCCCGGTGTCCACGAGGAAGAAGTTGTGCCCTGTCCAGTCCGCCTGCCCGAAGTTCCTGTCGCGCGTGACGCCGGGGGTGTCGTCCACGATCGCCACCCGGCGCCCGATGGCCCGGTTGAAGAAGGTGGATTTTCCCACGTTGGGCCGACCCACGACCGCCACCACGGGAAGGCTCATTGCCCGGTCGGCGCGTGCGCGGCCGTCAGGGTCTCGACGAGTTCATGACCGGGGCGCACGACCGCCGGCGACAGGCGCCGCGCCATGTCCGAAAGAGCCAGACCGTCGATAAAGAGGCCGTCGCCATTGAGAGCCTCGCCTGGAAGAAGCACGAGGTCGCCGCTGCCGGAGTCCGCGACCGCATCGAGCAGGTCGGCGCCGGAGAGCAGCCCGGCGATCGTCACCGATGGCCCGAAGTACCGATTCCGGACGGCGACGACCTCCACGGCACACCGCATCCTGCGCGCGACCCGGGGGGCCAGCTCCTCGAACCAGGGCCGCATCGATGTCCCGGTGACGATGCGCACCCGGTCCACGCCGTCCAGGGGCACAAGGCGATCCCTGCCTTCTTCGAACGCGTCCAGGAGCGTCCTGAGGGCGCCCACTCCGTTCTCGAGGAGTGCCCAGTCGTCGTAGTAGCCGGCCGCCGGGACATCTCTCCCCGCAATCAGGAAGAGCTCATCGGCAGCGTAGCACCAGCCGTGCCCGCGCTCCCGCATGGCCTGGCCGCGAATGGCACCGGTTTGTCGCAGCGCCGTTGCCGCTTCGGCGGGCCGCAGCAAACGGACCGGGCGGTCCAGGTTGTAGCGCGTGAGGCCCACGGGCACGACCGAGAGCGTCAGAACGCCCTTCCCGAGTGCGTAGAGTTCGCGTATGGTGCGGTCAAGTTCCTCGCCATCGTTCCAGTCCGGGCACAGCACGACCTGTGTGTGCACTTCCAGTCCGCCGTCCAGCAGGCCCTCCAGTTGTTTCAGGATCAGGCCTGCGCGGTTGTTCTTGAGGAGGCGAGTCCGGACGTCCGGGCTGGTGGCGTGAACGCTGACATAGAGCGGAGAGATTCTCTGGTCCACGAGCCGTTGCAGACCCCTCGGGCCGAGATTCGTCAGGGTGACGTAGCTGCCGTAGGTGAAGGAGAGGCGGAAATCGTCGTCACGCAGCCAGAGCGGTGCGCGCGCGTCGGGGGGATTGCCGTCGATGAAACAGAAGACGCACTCGTTGGCGCATTCCCGGATCGTGTCCCTTGCGGGCACGATGCCGAGCCGTTCCGAGGGGTCGCGGGATATCTCGTAGACGGCGGGAACGCCGTCGGGATCCACAGCCTCGAGTTCGAGCTCGTTTTCTGCCGTGAGGAAGTGGAAGTCGATGCTGTCCCTCACGCGGGCACCGTTGACGGTGACGATCCTGGTTCCGATGCGGAGTTCGAGGGCTTCTGCTATCGAGCCCGCTCCGACTTCGCCGATTCGCACCACGAACTTACGCCTCCCCGGTCGGCGGGAACGCGGGTGTCTCCAGCCGGGAAGCCCTCGCCCACCGCTCCTTCAGCGGTGCCGGGCGAGCATCTCCTGGAACTCGATGGTGTTGCGCACGGGCTCCCACGTGTAGCGCGTGGAAAGACTGTTGACGGTCACCAGCGTCGAGCTGGCGATCAGAGGCTCCAGCAGGGCGACCGCCCCCTCAACATCGCCGAGTTCTGCGTGGGTCTGCGCCCAGCGACGCTGGACCGCCGGTCGCTCGTCATCGCTGACCGGCATGGACATCGCCTTCTCCAGGGCAGCGCGGGCGTCGGAGACCCTTCCGGCACGCGCGAGGTTGCGAGCATACTGACCCTGCCAGTTGGCCTGTGCGTCCGGATTGGTAAACTCCAGAGGATTGCGGTCCCAGGCAGCGACCAGTTCTCCCCACAGGATCCGCGACTCGTGCTGCCTGCCGGCAACACGGTGTACCCACGCTTTTTCCGCTTGGCATTCGCACCGGTAGGCGGGATCGGGGTGGTCCGGCGAGAAACTCAGGATCATCTCGTCGAATTCGCCTCCCAGAAGCAGAGACGGGAAGTTGTTGGTCACATCCGCGATCTGCTGCGGCGACATGCGGATCCGCTGGCGAGCATCACGGAACGCCCTCTGCATCCCGTTCGAGCCCTTGCCCGACGCCAGGGCCTGAAAAATCATCTCGGTGACCCAACTGTTGTCGACTTGTACGAGCGCCGTGGTGGCTCTCTCCATGATCCCGCTGGCGCGGGAAAAATCGCCCAGGAGCCGTGCCGCCGCCGCACCTTGGAGGAGAACATCGACGTTTGTGGCATTCTCCGCCGCTTCCATACGGCGCTGGAGCTCTTCCGTGGGTGTTTGTCCGACCAGCGGCGAGACCGCCACCAGCGCAAGCGAGACTACCAGGAGTGTTCGGATGCGCTGCATTTCTACCTCCTGTCCAGGGTGGGAGACCGGCCGGGGCCTTCAGGCCCGGTCCACAGGAACATCAAAGGTACCGGCCCGAACACCCGGGCGCCACCGTTGCCGCGCCACGCGCTCCCCAGGGAGCGGTAACGAAATCCGGGAGTCCATCGAGCGCGGACAAAGCGGGAGACGGGACTCGAACCCGCGACCCTCAGCTTGGGAAGCTGATGCTCTACCAACTGAGCTACTCCCGCGGCACGCTCCGCGTACGATGATCTACGGACTCAACACCTCGAAGTAGTAGCCCATGACGCTCTCGTCGCTGTCCAGCGTCGCCCGGAATGGCTCCGCACCACCCTGCTCGGGTGCCGTCACGCGAATGTCGGATGCACCGACCTCGGCCCCGTCCTCGCCGTTGAAGTGCACCCGGATCGTCACGGTCGTTCCTGCATCCAGCGTATTGTTGACGAATGTCCCGACGAGCGACGCTCCCCCGCGAGCCTGGGGCTGCAGAGTGGATCCCTCGAGTCGGAAAGCCAGGGCTTCCCGGGCTTCGAGGACCTGCACCGCCTCCTGGGTCTGGTCGGTTCCGACCAGACCCTGGGCGAGGATCGTATAGCTGTCCGGGTTCTGGCCGTCCAGTTCCAGCAGGGCACGCGCCACGGGAATCAATTCCTCCCAATTCTCCGCGTCGACGAGCGACTGGGCCAGGTTGAACAACGCATCACGGTTCTCGGGGGCAACCTCCGCTACCTGGCGGAACGCCTCGGCCGCTCGTTCGAAGATCGTTTTCGCCTCCTCCGGCTCCTCCATATCGGATGCGGCCCCGTAGAGGCCCACCCCGATATTGAAGTACTCCCGCATCCCAAGCCCGGTCCCGGCGAGCAGGTTGTCATAGATGGCCTGGGCCGAATCGGCCATCCCCGACTGGGCAAGGGTCGTGGCCAGACTTGAGAGTGCCCCGACGTCACCGGGGTAGGACTCGAGATACCTCTCGTACTCGGTGGCGGCTTCATCGTACCGCTCCGCCTCGCTCAGGAGTTGCGCCCGGTTGAAGGTCACGCTGAGTTCCCTGGAAGCCCAGTCGGCCGCAGTCGTGCTGTCGACCTCCGCCATGCGGGGGCCCCGAATGATCTCGAGAGCATTGCCGTAGGCGTCGACGGCGTCCTGGGTACGCCCCAGATTGGTGTAGGTGACACCGAGGTTGATCAGTGCCTCCGGACGCCGCGCCGGGAAGATCATCTCGGCTGCCTCGAGAAGGCGCGCACCCTCTTCGGAGTCTCCGGCGTCCAGGGGAATGATCGCCTGGTTGAACAGCTCGATCCACGTCGACTCGCGCTGGACCCGAACATCCTGATCGTAGCCGGGATAGAGTTCCAGCGCCGCACCGAAGAGCGTATCGGCGGCGACGTAGTCCCCCAGACCAAGCTGGGCCCGGGCGGCCTGGAAGTAGCCGAGGGCGTTCGTCGAATCGTCCATTATGGAGTTGAAGGCCGCAGCGAGCGCATCCTGGTACCGCTCCGCAGCGCCAAGTGTCTGCGCCTGCGTGAGGTACAACTCGGCAGTCCGCGTGTGGTCGTTTTCTCTGGGGGGATTCCCTTCCTCGCCCCCGCCCCCGCCTCCCCCGGACGCGCAGCCCGACAGAACGAAGACGGTCGCGGTCACCAACGGGAGCCCGAACCGGGATTTGTTCACGACAACCTCCTCAAGCGTCGTTCAGTGTGCCCCGCTCTCCTCGGCAACGAAAAACGGGCATTCGTCCGACAGTTAGTATATTGACGGCTTCCAGACAGGTCAAAGGGGTGCGCCGGTGCGGCCGGTCGGAATGCCGTGACCGATCAGGGTCTTCCGAGATAGGTCAGAATCCTGGCCCCCATCGCTTCACTGAAGCCGGGGATGCGCCCGATCTCGGCGGGGGTGGCCTCCCGCACGCTTCGGAGCGAGCCGAAACGTGACAGCAACGCCTGCTGGCGGCGGGGTCCGACTCCGGGAATGTCGCCCAACCCGGATCGGACCGTCCGGCGGGTCCTGAGCTTGCGGTTGTAGCGAACCGCGAAGCGATGCGCCTCGTCCCGCACCCGTTGCAGCAGGTGAAGGGAGCGCGCCGTTCCGGGAAGACGAAGCCCCTGCGGGTCCCCCGGCCGATAAACCACCTCCTGTCGCTTCGCCAGCGCCGCCAGAGCGACGTGCGAGAGGTCGAGGCCGACGAGCGCCTCGCGGGCTGCCGCGAGCTGTCCCTTGCCACCGTCAATCACCGCCAGATCCGGAAGGGGGCCCTGCTCCTTGACCTTGCGCGCGAAAAACCTCCGCACCGCTTCGGCCATCGAACGGTAGTCGTCGTTTCCCCAATCGCCCTGAATTCGCATGTGCCGGTAGCCGGACTTCCGGGGCTCTCCGTTCTCGAAGACCACGGTGCTGGCAACGGTTTCGGCCCCCTGCGTGTGCGATACGTCGAAACACACGATGAGCCGCGGGACGACCTTGAGGCTCAGGCGGTCCTGCAGCTCGTAGAGAACGTCGTCGGTTCGCGGGAGCGGCACCTCCCCCTTCATTACCCGGTCGGCCAGCGCCTGGCGAGCGTTGGCGAGTGCCAGTTCAAGCAGCCGCGCCTTGGCGCCCCGCCTGGGTATCCGCAGGGACACCTTCCGCGAGGCGTGCGAGTTCAGGATCCCCTCCAGGACCTTCCGATCCGGAAAGGTCGTTGGAAGCAGCACTTCACCGGGCAGATTCTCGAACGCGCGGGCGCCGCTCGACAGGTATGCATGGGAGACAGACCTCGACACCAGATCGGCATCCGCCTCCCCTTCCACACCGGCCATCACATGTGTGTTGCGGCCGATGAGCACGCCATCCCGAATGTGTAGTGTTACGGCCACGCCCACGGAGCCGTCCCGGGCGATGCCCACCACGTCCTGATCTCCTCCGCCGACCCTGTGGACCCGTTGCTGCCGCGCGATGCCGTCCAGTCCGGCCAGTACATCGCGCAGGTGCGCGGCTCTCTCGAAGTCCATTTCCGCAGCGGCTTTACGCATCCCTGCTTCAACTTCTGCCTGCAGGGTCGCAACGTCCCCCGAGAGCACGCGCAGGACCTGGTCGATCATGGCGCGGTAGTCCACCTGTGTCTGGAGACCCACGCAAGGCGCGGCGCAACGGCCGATGTGGTGGTCGAGGCAGGGACGCGCGGGCGTTTCCGCGGGAAGGTCGTACCTGCACGAACGGATGCCGTGAATTCGCTTGACGACCTCCAACGCGCGTCGCACACGGCCAACCGATACGAATGGCCCGAAGTAGCGGGCGCCGTCCTTGCGCACCCTCCTCGTGACGTAGGCCCGCGGGAAAGGCTCGTTCACCGTGACCTTGATGTAGGGGTACTTCTTGTCGTCCCGAAGCTGAATGTTGAATCGGGGTTGGTGTTCCTTGATGAGGTTGGCCTCGAGGATCAGCGCCTCCGCTTCCGAGCCCACGACGAGGACTTCCACATCGACCGTCTGGCGGGCCAGTTCCCGCGTCTTGATGTCCGTGCCTTTGCTCTGTCCCAGGTAGGTGCGCACCCGGGCCCGAAGGGATTTGGCCTTGCCGACGTACAGGATCTCGCCCCGCGCGCTTCGAAACAGGTAGACGCCCGGGTCGGTGGGAAGGCGGGCTACATGCCGGGCATCGAAGGGAGTCCCACCGCCGGTCACGGTCGTCACCCGCGACGGAAGAGAGAACGCAGCCTCACCGACGAGACGCCGAGAGCACGCGTGATGCCGAGATAGACGAGCGCAACCGGGAGGATTGTCACGCCGGCGCGCAGGATTGGGGGCAACGGTGGCAGAAGAAGGCCGGGGAGCATGCCCACAGCGGTTGCGATCGCGGCGGCGAACAGACAACGCGCCACCCGCCCTCCCACGAGTGCAAGTCCGTCAAGGCGACGGTCGAGCTTGCGTCTGAGCAGGAGAAGCTCCAGCCATGCGCCCGCCGCCGAGCCTCCCGCCAGACCAGCCGCTCCCAGCCCCAGGCCACCCACGACATAACGGTCGAGGGGGAACATCAGCGCCGCGCCCAACCCGGCCGAGACGGCGATCCGTGCGAAGGCGATCCTCGCCGGCGTGCGCGTATCGCCGAGGGCGAAGAAGGTCGAGGAAAGGACGCGTGCCGTACCGGCCGCGGGGAGACCCAGCGCGTAGACCGCCAGGATCAACCCGACCGCCGCCACCTGTCCCTCGTCGAAAGCCCCGCGCTGGTAGATCGCCGTCACCGCCTCGCGGTGGACGATGTACCCCGCAGTCACGGGGATCATCCAGAAGAGCACGTTGCCCACCGCCTGCTCCGCCCGTTCGCGCACCGCGCTCATGCCGGACGCCCGGTCTCGCGAGAGTTCCGGAAGCTCGGCCGCGGCGATCGAAAGGCCGAACAGGGAAATGGGGAGCAGGTACAGGGTCTGCGCGTACCCCATGGCACCGACGGCTCCGATGGCGAGCAGCGAGGCGAGGTTGGTATCGAGGAGGGCACCCAGGTTGACCGCCCCGCGCGCCGCCACCGCCGGGATGAAGTTGGTGACGATCTCGCGCACCCCCGCGATCCGCGTATTGAGCGACGGCCTCGCGTCTCCCAGGTACCGAGCCAGGAAAGGAAGCTGAAACAGCAGTTGGAGAACGCCCCCTGCCAGGGCACCCCACGCCAGGGCGACAAGCAGATCGACCCCGGCGACTCCCCGCCCTCCGAGGGTGACCATCGTGACGATCATCGAGAGGTTCCACAGTGCCGGCGCGACGTAGGAAATGAAGAACCGCCTCCGACTGTTGAGGACCCCCAGTGCCCACGCCGAGATGACCAGCACCCCCATCATGGGAAAGAGAATTCGCAGCAGCGTCACCAGGATCTCCGCCCTGCCGTCCCCGGTGAAACCGATCGTGAAGACCGCGACCAGGAGCGGTGCCGCCCAACTCCCGATCAGCGCCAACGCACCGGCCGCGACGGCCAGGAGCCCCAGCACGGCGCCGGCGGCACGCCCCGCCTCCTCTTTCCTCCCCTCTTCCAGCAGGCGCACGTAGACGGGGATGAACGAGGCGCTGAGGCTTCCCTCGCCGAGGAGGTTCTGGATGACGTTGGGGATCTTCAGCGCCGCTCGCCACGCGTCCGCCAGAGGCCCGTTCCCGAAGTACTGGGCAAAGGTGACCTCCCGCACGAGCCCGAAGACCCGGCTGACGAGGATACCCGATGCTACCCTGGAGGCTGCCAACGTCGGCAGAAGCTACGGAAGCGCGTCAGGATCGGAGCGTTCTGCCAGCAACTTCTGGAAGAACTGGTTCTCCTCGTCGAGACGGCCCACCTCTTGCACCAGACGCTCCAACTCACCCTCCAGGTAGACGAGTCGCTCGTGTGCGCCCCCGTCCCCTTCCGTCAGGTTCCGGCGCTCAAGCCGCCTGGCGATTGCCTTCCCCACATCGGAATCAAGCACGATCGCGAGGATGGGGATCATCAGGATGAGAACCACAATCAGTTGCAGCATGGCTAAAAGCTACCGTGTTACCGTGGCCCGTGGCAAAGCCTCCTGCGTCAGCGTCGCCCGGCTGCCGCCGGAGACCACAACGCAAACGCCGGCCGGGATCAGTCCCGCAGCAACTCGACTCGGATCTCGCGACGCGCCATGGACACGAAGCCGTCGCCGTATCGCAACAGGTACTGCATTGGACTCAGCATGCGATCCTGGGGTTTGCCGCCAGGCCAGAGGTTGATCCGCGCCTTCTCGATCTGGCTCGAGGTCGTCCGGTTACGCCTCTTGACGGCCCTGACCATTTTCTTCTCCAGCGTCCCGAGTGCATCCAGCCCGGCGTTCCTGGTCTTCAACACCGTCCCCCTGAGCCCGGGGTCCAGCTCGACGCACGCGTCGCCAAGCTCCTGCGCGAGCGACTCGACCGTGGCACGCCAGCGGGCAATCGGCCCGCTCACCTCTGCCGGCAAGTGGTCCCTGGCGATGCTGCTCGCCAGAGCATCTCCTTCCCGTACATCGTCCGCGGTGACGCCGAACTTCTCCATGACCTTGGCCACCTTGCCCTCGACCACCAGCAACGACGCCCGCGGGGTCACGATCGGCATGCCCACCCCGTGGAAGCGGAAGAGGCCGGCGAGCTGACCGAAGTATGCCAGTTCACCCGGTCCACCAACGTAGGCGAGCGTCGGGAAGATGGAGCTCTCCACCACCGGACGAAGAAGAACGTTGGGCGAAATGGTGTGAGGGGACTCTTCCACCAGGCGCATGATCCGCTGCCTTGAAAGATGTCGATCCGACCGTTTCAGCCAGAAGCCGCCGGTCGCCCTCTGGAGCCTTTCGCGTCCTGTCTGCGAGTCCAGGAAGAGGTTGGCCGCCCCCGGCAGCAGTGACACCTGCAGGTCGTAGCCCGCGGCCGTAATCGCAGCCCCCGTCTGGCGGAGCGCGGCTTCGGCGCCCTCGGGATCTTCGGCCTCGGCGCGGAAGATCGGCCTTGACGCTTCCTTGAGGCGGGGGTCTCCCGCGTCGATCAGACCCACCGGCGTGTGGCGGAGGAGCTCCGCCATGAAGGCCGAGAAGGCCGAGCCCATGGTGGCCGTCGAGGTGAAGGTGTCGCGGAGCAGATCCATGTAGCGGGCGTGGTAGTCGTTTGGCGGGAAATTCCCCGCCAGCTCCTCGATCACCTCCTCGACATCGCTGCCCAGCCGTGTGACCCCGAGTGGCCTCCGGGCTTCCGGTGTACCGTCGCCCAGGGTGAGACGGAGGAGCTGATTGGAACCGTCGATGATGTGGGTGTGGTTCGCCTCATCCCAGTCGTGATCGTCCGAGGCGACCCAGAACAGAGGCATGACCGGCCTGTCGAGGGCATCCGACAGTTCTTCGGCCAGCCTGGCAGCGGTGAGCGCCTTGTAGAGACTGTACAGGGGGCCTCCGAAGAGGCCGGGCTGCTGTCCGGTGGTGACAAAAAAGCCCCCGTCCCGGATCACCGCGCTCAGCGCACTCCTGGCAACCGGCCCGGCCGGCCGGATGATCGCGGCCGCGGTGGCCAACCTGCCCGGATCGCCGGCCCCGTCCAGCTCCTCGGCCCTCACGCGGTAGCTGTCGAGGTTGAACGGCCCCCCACAGTAAAAGCCCTCCGCGGCACCCACACCGGTCAGGTAGTCCCGGACCAGGCGCGAACCACCAAGCGGCCTCGCGAGCAGGTGCACTAGCCGCGCACCTTCCGGACGCGAAGCAATGCCGCCCGGCTCGTCCCCGCCGCGGCGTACGTCACGAAGACGCCTCGGCCACGACAATGTACCTGGGCGACTCCAGGGTGAAAGGAGAGCTGTCGTAACCGCCGAAACGCCGTCCCGGGACGAGTTTCGCCTGAATCATCATCGATTCGAGCTCCCCGGGGCGGTAAAGGCGAACTCGTTCGACGAATTCCCGTCCCGGTTTTCCCCCGCGTGGCCCGATGCTGATCCTCTTTTCGACAATGCGACCGCCATCTACAAGGCGCCGCTCCTGAATCACGTCCACCCCGGAGACCGTCCGCCGATCCTCGGTGCGGAGATTGGTCACCACGGCGTCGGCATTCATGAAGTCGAAGAGAAACACTCCGCCGGGCCGAAGGACGCGGCGCACCCCGTGCAACACCCCGAGGTCGTCGCTTTCGTCGTCAAAGTAGCCAAACGACGTGAAGTACGACGTCACGACATCGAACGAAGCCGGCCGAAACGGAAGATGCCTCATATCGGCGCGTACCAGGCCGGCATCGGGCAGAGCGTCGCGGGCGGCGGCGAGCATTCGTTGCGATAGATCGAGACCCACTGCGCGGGATCCGATGCGCTCGAGTTCGACCAGGTGCCGCCCTGCACCGCATGCAAGATCCAGAACGCGAGTGCGGGAGCCCAGCCCCGCGGTGTCCCGCAGGAGTTCGACGGCTCGCCGAGCCTCGGCCCGGTCCCGGTGGGGGTACAGGGCCAGGTACTCGCCGCCGAACCAGTCGCGGAACCAGGGTGTCCGTTTCACTTCGGTCCTTTGTGGTAGGGTTCGTTCCTCAGGATCGTTCCGGCCCGGTACAGCTGCTCGGCGAGTACCAGACGAGCAAGGTCGTGCGGAAGAGTGAGCGCGGAAAGGGAGAGCGAGAAACGGCACTCCCGCTTGAACCCCTCTTCGAGACCGAACGCCCCGCCAATCACGAAGTGAACACCCCGCTCGGACCGCAATGTCATTTTCTCCAGCCACCGGGCAAGCTCGACCGACGACCGCCGGTCGCCGCACCGCGTAAGGGCCACCGTCAGGTAGCCGGGGCGCAGCAGCGCCCGAATACGGGCAGCTTCCCCGCGGCGAACGTCGGCGGCGACCTTGCCACGCGTCTGCGGCACCTCATGCACCTCCAGCCGCCAGTAGCGCGTCGCCCGCGCCTCGTACTCCCGGATGACCGGCGCCAGCGCCTTCGCCTTGCCCACCACCACTAGGGAGACCCGCATAGGCTCCCCGCCAACCGCTGCAGTGCATCGCGCAGCGGCCCTTCCGGCTCACCGGCAACCCGAAAGCCCACCATGATGCAGTGGCGGCCCACTTCAGGGAAGGCCGTCAGCTTCACGGCGTCCTTTGCCGTACACACGATCGTTCGGTCCCTGCGCCGAGCCAGAAGGGCGTCCATGTCGTCCCGCGTGTAGTCGTGGTGGTCCGGATACGCCGCGAGTTCGATCCGGACACCGGGCAGCAGTTCCCCCAGGCCATCGGCGAACGGGCCCGGCCGCGCGATCGAACAGACGGCCAGCACGTCCCCGCGGGGTGGGGCCACGGCCTCGCCGTCCAGGTTGCTCCACTCGCTCATCTTCATCTCAGCCTCCACGACCGGCACTCCTGGGGCTACTCGGCTCAACCGTTCACGCCACTTCGCCGCAGTCCCGCGGCGGGGAGTTCGCCGCGTCACAAGGACGTGGGTGGCACGCCCTGCCGCCGAGAGGGGTTCCCGGTACGGCCCGCGGGGCAGCATGCGCACCCGCCACGGATCTTCGGCGGCGAGCAGCAGGATGTCCAGCGCGCGCGGCACGCGCCGATGCTGGAAGCCGTCGTCCAGGAGGGCCAGATCGTGCCCCTGTGCGCTGGCCGCACGTACCCCCGCCCGGCGGTCGCTCCCCGCGAAGACCGCCCCGTCACCGAACCACTGCCGGTACAGCACGGTTTCGTCCTCGCCGTATCCCCGGGTGACCACGGCCGCACCGACACCGCGCACCCGGAGCCAGTCGTGAAGCCAGCGCAACACTGGCGTCTTTCCCGTACCCCCCACCGTGAGGTTGCCCACGGATATGACCGGGATCGGCGCCCCCGGCGGCAGCGTGCGGTCGTACCAGCTGTTGCGAGCGCGGACCGCGACCCGGAAAAGCACCTCCGGCGGAGCCAGCGCCGAACCCAGCACACGGGCTGCCGGCCCGGGCGCTTCGCGATCCCAGACGTCACGAACCAGCGTACGAACCCCACGCCCCGTCATGGACTCGAAACGCGCCGGGTCTCGTGCAGGATCTGTTCGGCCAGGTCGACCACCCGCGTTGCGGCTCCGGGTGATCCAAGCGCCGTTCGGACTGCGGCCAGACGCGCCAGCATTTCTCCGCGCTCGCGGGAGTCCTCGGCGAGGAGGGGTTCGATGGCGTCAACGAGCGCGGACGTCGTCACTTCGCCCTGGATGAACTCCGGCACGACCCGGTCCCCCGCGACCAGATTGGCCAATGCCACATGCGGCACCCGGACCAGCCGCCGAGCCAGGAACCATGTGAGGGGATGCGTAATGTACGCGACCGCAAAGGGCATGCCGGCGAGCGCGGCCTCCAGCGTACTGGTCCCCGATTTGACCAGGCCCGCGGTGGCCAGCGCCCGCAGCGACGCCCCGTCCTCGGTGGTCGGAAACGGCATTGAGCGATACGCCGACGCGGGCAGGCCGGACACCTTGCTGACGATCACCTGAAGTCCCCGAATGCGCCGTTGCAATTCCCGGGCGGCGGCCGTGAAGGGTCGGGCATGGCGAATCAGCTCCTGTCTCCGAGACCCCGGAAAGAGGGCGAGTACCGGTGCGCCGGGCGGGATACCCAGCGTTCGCGCGAGAGCTTCGGGTTCGCCCGGCAACTCCTCATCCAACAGCGGATGACCGACAAACACGGCCCGTCCCCCGTGGGCCCGGTACAGTTCGGCTTCGAAGGGCAGGATGACCGCGATCCGATCCGCGGCCCGTGACAAGCGCTCGGCACGCCCCGCCCTCCACGCCCACACCTGCGGACCGATGTAGTAGAGCACAGGTATCCCCAGCCGCTCGGCGTGCCGGGAGATCCTCAGGTTCAGCCCGGGGTAGTCGACGGGCAATACCAGGTCGAAACCCCCCTCTTCCAGCAGGTGTTTCAGTTGCGATTCGAGACGCCGGAAGAATGGGAGTCGCTTCACGACTTCCGCGAATCCCATGACCGCGAGGTCGTCAAGGCCCCTGATGAGCCGGACTCCCGCCGCTGCCATGCACTCGCCCCCCAGTCCGGTCATCTCGACTTCCGGCCACCGGCGACGGAGCTCACGGGCCACGCGGGCTCCGTGCATGTCCCCCGAAACCTCTCCCGCAAGGATCATCACCCTGGTTGGCCCACGCCACCTGGAAGTGCCGTGCTGCCTCGGCGCCCTTCTCTCGCCGGGCGGATCTCTGCTCAACAACTCAGAAGATTCGCCCGAGGTACCAGATGGTCGCGACCACGACGACCAACAGTGCCAGAAGAGCTCCCGGAGTCTTCCCCTTCTTCGCGTCGAGCCACTCGCGCTTACGACGCCGACGCACGCGTATGAGCGACATGATCCTCTATCTGCTGCTGGATTGCCAATGCGAGTTCCAAGGCCCGTCGTCCATCCTCGCCTGTCACGGGGGGCGGCGCCAGTCCCGCCATCGCGTCGCGGAAGGACGCCAGCTCGGAAGCCAGGGGCTCCGCACCGTCGCCAACAATGGGAACCCTTTCCACGATGGACGCCAATCCCGTCAGCGAAGGAACCCCCTGGGGCAGCGACGGCCCGTCAAGCACCGAGACACCGTCCTTCACACGGTAGAATTCGCCGCGGCCGGCTGCCAGATCCAACGAGACGTAGCCCGAGCGCTGCCAGACCCGCAACTTCCGGACCCGGTCCACCGAGACCCGGCTCGCGGTCAGATTCGCGACGGCTCCTCCTTCGAACTCGAGCCGGGCATTGGCGATATCCACATTGCGCGACAGGACGGCCACTCCGGCCGCGGCCATGCCCACCACCGGCCGCCCAACCAGACTGCAAAGCAGATCCACATCGTGAATCATGAGGTCCAGCACCACGGCGATGTCCAGAGACCGGGGAGTAAACGGCGCCAGACGGTGCGATTCCACGAAGAGTGGACGATCCAGGTACGGCCTGGCTGCCACCAAAGCCGGGTTGAAGCGCTCCACATGCCCCACCTGCATGAGTACGCCGCGCGCTGTCGCGGCCCGAATCATCCTGTCGGCCGCCGCGGTGTCGGGGGCCATGGGCTTCTCGACGAAGACGTGCCGTCCCGCCTCGATCGCCTGAAGTGCGACTTCTTCGTGAGCGGTAGTGGGGACGGCGATCACGACGCCATCGCTGGTCCCCAGCAGATCCGCCAGGGAAGGGCGTACGCGGACGCCGTACTCCTCTCCGACGGTGGCGCTTCTGTCCCGGTCAATGTCGAAGATGCCCGTGCAGCGCACCCCTTCGAGATCCCGCGCGACCCGCGCGTGGTGTCTGCCCAGCGACCCCGTGCCGACGATCCCGATGCCCGGACGCTCCCCGGCGTCACGGCAGTCAGAAGATGACGCCACGCTTGCTGCTGCGAATGAAGTCAAGGAAGTAACCCACCTCCGGACAGAGGAGATCGTCCTCCGCTTCGACCCGGGACACAGCGCGGGAGAGGTTCAGGTCGGACTGGAACAGGATACGGTAGGCCTTCCTGAGCCGGCGGCGGACCTCCGGCGACAACCCCCTGCGTTCAAGCCCCACCGTGTTGAGCCCGTACAGCTTCGGAGAGGGGTTCCCGACCACGCGGCAGTACGGCGGCACGTCCTGCGGGATCCGGGAGCCTCCGCCGACGAAGGCGTGTGCACCAATTCGAACGAACTGATGAATCGCGACCAGTCCGCTGACGATCGCCCAGTCCTCGATCGAGACATGGCCGGCCATGTTGGTCGCGTTGGAGATGATCACATGGTTTCCGAGTTCACAGTCGTGGGCGATGTGACAGTAGGCCATGAGCAGGCAGTCCGAGCCCACAACGGTGCGTCCGGACGCGGCGGTCCCCCGGTTCAACGTCGCGAACTCCCGGATCACGGTTCGGTCTCCGACCTCGAGGAAGGTCCGCTCCCCTTCATACTTGAGATCCTGCGGGTCCGTCCCCAGAACGGCACCGTTCGCGATCCGGCAGTTGGTCCCGATCAACGTATCCTGCTCTATCAGAACCCGGGGACCGACACGCGTGTTGGCACCCACCACGACCGCGGGGCCAATGATGGCGAAGGGACCGACCACGACCCCGGGGCCCAGCTCCGCCCGCGGATCCACGATCGCGGTCTCATGAACCGTTGCCTTTGCGTGATCCGTCGCGGCACCCTTCATCGATCCACGATCCTGGCCATCATGTTGGCCTCCGCTACAACCTTGCCGTCCACGGTACCCATCCCCCTCATCTTGCACACGTTGCGGCGGAGACTGGTCATCTTCACCTCGAAGAGGATCTGGTCGCCGGGAATCACCGGCCGCCGCCACTTCACCTTGTCGAGGGACATGAAGTAGACAACCTTGTCGTCCGGTTCCTCTACCGCTTCCATCAGGAGAAGGCCCCCAACCTGACCCATCGCTTCCACTATTAGAACCCCGGGCATGATGGGATGATCCGGAAAGTGTCCGGGAAAGAACGGTTCGTTGATGGTCACGTTCTTGAGCCCGACAATGCGCTTGCCCGGCTCGAACTCCACGATGCGGTCCACCAGAAGCATCGGGTAGCGGTGCGGCAGGCTGTCAAGGATGCGCTTCACATCGATGTCGGCGGCCCTCTGCGCCGAGTCGTGCGCGTCACGTATCGTGCGGGCCAGCGCGATGTTTCCCCCGTGGCTCGGTCGGTCCGCGAGGACATGTCCCCGCAGCCTTCCGCCCATGAGGGCAAGGTCGCCGACCAGGTCACCGGCCTTGTGGCGCACAAACTCGTCCGGATACCGTAGCGACCCGTTCAGCACGCGTTCCCCGTCCAGCAGCACCGTGTTTTCCAGGGAGGCCCCGAGGGCCAGTCCGCGCGCGTGCAGGGCTTCCGCATCGGCCGAGAAGCCGAAGGTGCGCGCCTCGGCCAGATTGCGCCGGAATTCCTCCCCGTCGATCCCGTACACGCCGTGCTGCCGGCCGATCGCCACATGCGAGAAATCGATCGTTGCCGATACGCGAAACCCATTGTGGGGCACCGCTACGTAGGATGCGCCGCTGCCGTCCTCCACCGTGATCGCATCCGAAATCACGATGAGGGTCGCCTTCGCGGACTGGGCGCGTCGCCCCGCCCCGCCCACGGCGTCGAAGTAGGGGGCGAAGCTACCGTCCAGGATCGGGACTTCCGGGCCATTCAACTCGAGGAGCGCGTTGTCGACCTCCAGCGCTGAAAGCGCCGCCAGCAGATGCTCCACCGTCCGGATCTCCACGTCCCCGGTGCCGAGGCATGTGCCCAGGTCGGTCTTGGTGACGTATTCCAGGCGTGCCGGGATCCGCACCGGGTCGGGCAGGTCGGTGCGCACGAAGACAATGCCCGAATCCTCGGGTGCGGGCTTGATGGTCACTGCGGCTTCGCTGCCGGAATGTACCCCGATCCCATGGAGTTCGACGCTGCCCGCGATCGTGTGCTGGCTGTGGCGAGACATCAGCGGGCATCTCCTTTTGCAAACCCGCGTTCAAGCCGTTCCACGCGCTTGACCACGTCCGGAAAACGCATGAGCAAGGCCATGGCCTTAAGGTAGGTTCTGTGGTCCCTGGCCGGGTATCCCGACACGACCTCTCCCGGGCCCACATCGCCGATGACGCCCGCCTGTGCTCCGATCCGGGCTCCGGCACCGATCTTCAGATGCCCCACCAACCCCGCCTGCCCCCCCATGGCTACGCTTTCACCGGTCCGGGTCGACCCGGCGACCCCCACCTGGGCGAGCACCATCGACCGGGGGCCGATGTGCACGTTGTGGGCGATGTGGACCAGATTGTCCAGCTTCGACCCGGCACCGATCACGGTACACCCGATCGAGCCTCGGTCGATGGTGCAGTTGGCGCCGATTTCGACGTCATCCCCGATCACGCACCCCCCCACCTGGGGGATGCGGGTGTGGACGCCGCCCCGGGAGACGTACCCGAAGCCGTCGACTCCGACCCGGGTCCCGGAATGAACGATCACCCGTTCCCCGAGGACGGAGTCGGGGTAGAGGGTGACGTTGGGAAACAGCTCTGTCGCACTGCCCACCGAGACGCCATCTCCGAGGACGCAATGCGCCCCGATTCGCACGTTGGATCCCAGGATGACCTTCGCCCCGATCACAGTGTTGGCGCCGATTGCGGCGCACTCCGGCACGAGCACGGACTCATGGACCACTGCCGTCGGGTGGACGCCCGGCTCGGGCTTCTGCCGCCTGTGCAGGAGGGGCAGGAGACGAATGAGCGCCGCATGGGGATCCTCCACCACCAGGCGATCGGAGGGACCGCCCGGCAGATGGCTCAGCGTTTCGGAAACGAGCAGCGCGCATCCCGCGCAGCCGGGCAGATCACCCGCGTAGCGACGATCGGCAAGGAGCGCCAGATCGTCCGGGCCGGCGTCGTGGACCGGCGAGATCCGTCGAAACGCCACGCTCTCGTTCCCCACAACCCTGCCACCCGATTCCCGCGCAGCTCGCGCCAGCGTCAGCGGGCCGCGCTCACCCACTCACGCTCCCCCACACGACCCGATCGTCAGCGGCACGCACAAGGATTCTCACGGCGCTCCCTGTAACCCCTCGCGATCGCTGTTGCCGGCCTGCAGCCGGCTCAGGACCTCCTGCGTCAAATCCAGCGCCGGGTCCGCGGCCAGTATCGCCTGGGAGGCCGCATCCAGGATCAGGGCGTAGTTGCCCTCCACCCGAAGTTCCTCGAGAACGGCCGTGATCGCCTCCATGATCGGCTGAAACACCTCGGCCTGGCGCTGCTGCGCCTGTGTGTTGAGCTCCTGCGTCCGTCGCTGGACGGCAATCTGGCTGGCCCCCAGTTCCTGCTCACGGGCCTGCCTGGCCTCTGCGGTCATGGTCAGCTGCTGCTGCTGATACTCGTCGACCGCCTGCTCAAAGTCGGCCTGGAGTTGCTGCAGTTCCACGTCGTAGCCTGCCAGGGTTGCCTGTAGCGCCTGCTGGGCCTCCTGCGCCGGTGGGTACTCCGCCAGAACCGTGTTGGAGTTGATATATCCAACCTTGGCCACCTGGGCGCCGAGGGGGCTCGCTGCCAGCGACAGGAGAGCTGTGGCCACTCCCAACCGGGAAACACTCATTACTCTTGACTCCTCCGATGAGATTTCGGATATCGGCCGCCTCTGCCTCGCGCAGGTACCGGCCGTCTGTGATACCGCCATGGAATTCCGTTGCGTAAATCTAGAAAGTGGGACCCATCTTGAAGTGTAGCTGCCACCCCGGTTCGGGCTTGTCGAAGCCGTACGCGTAGTCCAGGCCAATGGGACCGAATGGAGTCACCAGCTGAACCCCGAAGCCCGCTCCACGATAGAGCCTGGACGTATTGATGTCGCCTGGGCGGTTCCACAGATTCCCCGCGTCGTAGAAGGCCGAGACTCCGATATTGGAGCTGATCACTGCCTTGTACTCCGCGGTGGCCGAGAAGTACGCATTCCCGAGGCGGTCGATCTGCGCGATGCCTCCGCCGCGCTCGGCATAGTAGCCCTCGGGTGTGATGGTCGTCTCGTCGTAGCCCCGGAGCGGCTGTCCGAACTGCACTCCCCCCATCCAGAACGATTCGAAGGGAAAGCGCGACGCGTCTCCGAAAAGGGCGCCGCCACGCAGGCTCAGGCCGAGGGCGAACTGCACACCCCCACCACCCGGACCGCTCCCGCCCAGGCCACCGATGGGGATCATCCACTGGGCCTGGGCCGTGTGCTTGATGAAGTCTCCCGCACCACCCAGTGGGCCGCCGTTCAACTCCACATTCCACGTCTGCATCGACCCGGACGTCGGGAACAGCGGATGGTTCAGCGTCTGCCTGGTGACCCCCAGCGAAAACGAACTCAGCGTTCCCGGGGGGAGTCCGAACAGCGACTGGTCATCGGAGCTCCGGAAGGATTCATAGCTGGTACGCGACAGTGAGTACCCGAAGAAGACCCGGGTTCGCAGAGAGCCGGGGAACGGGACACCGAAGCGGGTCGTAAAGCCCATTCTTCGTCTGCGGCCGGTCGCGAACTGGTAGAACCTGTCGGTTGAATTGAAGAGCGACAGTGAGCCGCTGATCGTCGACTGGAACAGGGCCGGGTCGGTGATGCTGAGGGTTGCGCTGTTGATGTAGCGCCCGAAGTCCCACCGGATGCTCCCGGCTTTGGCCTGGCCCAGGAGGTTGGGCTGATCGTAACCCAGGAACCCGGAAAGCCCCACACCGCCCCCGACCGCCGTGCCGAACTGCACCGAGCCCGTATTCTTCTCGGTCACGTTGAAGACGATGTCAACGTCGCCCGTCTCCTCGTTCGGCTGAATGTTCGGCGGAGGCATCGGGGCCTCGAAGAAGCCCAGAGACTGAATGTTCTGGAATGACTGAATCAGACGCGACTCGCTGTAGACGTCTCCGGGCAGCAGGAAGATCTTCTCCCGGATAATGCGGTCGTAGGTGCGGTCGTTGCCGGAGATGATGATCCGGTTGACATAGGCCTGCGACTGTTCCTGGATCCGCCACCCGGCACGCACTGTGGGGTATCCGTCGACCTCCTCGCCGGTCCGCTCCCAGTACGGATCGACCTGCGCGTAGAGGTAGCCCTCGTTGGTGTAGAGCTGTCGAACGCGTCCGGCCGCTTCCTCGAACCCGACGATGTCGAAGACCCGCCCAGCATCCTCGTCGTCGTCTCCGCCGAAACCGAGCATCGAGAAGATCCCTCCGGACTCGTCCGCGTAGTAGGCCTCCAGATCCTCCGTCTCAAAGGCGCTGTTGCCGTCGATGGCGAAGTCGGCCACACGATACTGGGGCCCCTCGTCCACTCGCAGTTCGATCCGTGCCTTTCCGGTGGAGGGGTCCACGATCAGGGTGTCCCCGACAACTCTGAAGTCCAGGTAGCCGGCCTGCATGTAGTGACCGGGGAGCGACTCGAGCAGGTCGCGCTCGAACTCGACGTCGTCGTAGCCGCCGCTGCGGAACCAGAAAAAGCCCTCGGGCTTGGTACTCATGGCGCCGCGCAGATCCTCGTCGGAAAAGTGCGCGTTGCCGACGAACCGGACCTGTGCGATGGTCACCCGCTGTCCCTCGTCCACCTCCAGAACGATGTCAACCCGGCCCTCTTCGCCCGGCACGGGCTCCACTCGCTGCTCGATGCGCGCGAAGGGCACACCACGACGCCTCAGCTCCTCGCGGATGAAGTCCTGTGCCCTCGTCACTCCATTCCACGACAGCGGGACGTTCTCTTCCAGCCCGGACTCGTCGATCACATCGCCCTCGGAGACCGACTGAAGGCCCGCGATGCGCACGAGTCTGGTGATGGGTCGCTCCTCGACCTCCAGAATCAGAATGTTCCTGCCTGTGGACTCGTCCAGGTTGGCCGTCACGTTGTCGTACTGCCCGGTGGCCCACAGGTTCTTGATCGCCCGCTGGATGTCGATCCAGCTGTTGAGCGTCCCGGGTCGGATTCCAGCGACGCCGATGACATCGGCACCCGCCAGGCGCTCGACTCCGCGCGCAACCAACGAGTCGATGCGCACGAGCTGTCCCTGGCCGCCGGGGTCCTGCGCCCGGGCTGCGGACGGCGCTGCCGCTACCAGGACGGCCGCGGCGAGTCCCGCCAGGCCGCCGATTCGGAATCCGCAGAGTGGTTTCGGCATCATGTCTTGGTGGGAGAGGCCGCCGCCATGGACAGCGCCTCACCGTCTTCGTTCAGGTCCGCTTCGATCTCGTCCCCCGGTCCGAACTCCGCCATCAGGATCTTCTCCGAGAGGGGGTCTTCGAGGAAGCGCCTGATCGCTCTCTTCAGTGGTCGCGCCCCGTACTTCTCGTCGTAGCCGCGCCTCACCAGGAAGTCGATGGCCCGGTCGGTAAGACGGAGGGACATTTCTCCCTGTCCAAGGCGCGCCTCGAGGTCGCCCAGAAGTATGTGGACGATCTGGCCGAGCTCCTCCCGGCTCAACGGATGGAAGACGATCGTGTCGTCGACCCGGTTGAGGAACTCCGGATTGAAGGTGCGGTTGATTTCGTCCTTGACCGTGTCGTGCATCACCTTGTAGCTGGATCCGGTATCCGCGGCCTGAAAGCCCAGGCCACTCCTTGCGATGTTCCGCGCACCGAGGTTCGACGTCATGATCAGGACCGTGTTCTTGAAGTCGATCACCCGGCCGTAGTTGTCGGTGAGGTGGCCCTCGTCCAGAACCTGGAGAAGGATGTTGAACACGTCCGGGTGAGCCTTCTCGATCTCGTCGAGAAGCACGACGGAGTAGGGGCGGCGGCGGACGGCCTTGGTGAGTGCCCCCGAGTCGTCGTAGCCCACGTACCCGGGGGGCGCCCCGATCAGGCGCGACACGGAGAAACGCTCCATGTACTCGCTCATGTCGACGCGGATCAGCGCTTCCCGGTCAGCGAAGAGGAATTCGGCCAACGTGCGCGCGAGTTCGGTCTTCCCCACCCCGGTGGGCCCGGAGAAAATGAAGGATCCGATCGGCCGGTTCGGGTCCTTCAGACCGGCCCGGCTCCGGCGGATGGCCCTCGAGATGGACGTGATCGCGTCGTGCTGCCCCACTACCCGCTTGTGCAGCTCCTCTTCCATGTTGACCAGCCGCGCGGTCTCCTCGTCACGGATCCGGGTGACAGGAACTCCCGTCCACCGGCTGACGATGAAGGAAACGTCCTCGACGGTGATTTCGGGACGGAAGCGCCTCCGCTCCTCCGCCCAGGCCTCCTTCTCTTCGCGAATCCGCTGCTGCAGTTCGCGCTCCTCGTCGCGCAACTGAGCCGCACGCTCGAAGTCCTGGTCGCGGATCGCGCCTTCCTTTCGGTCCGCGACTTCCGCCAACTGCGCCTTGAGCGTTTCCACCTCGGGCGGGGGCACCTGGCTGGCGATCCGTGCGCGTGCCCCCGCTTCGTCGATCACGTCGATCGCCTTGTCCGGGAGGAAGCGGTCCGTGATGTACCTGTCGGCCAATCGGGACGCGTGGGCCAGCGCTTCATCGGGGATCGTGATCTTGTGATGGTCTTCGTAGTGGCCACGCAACCCGGCCAGGATCGCAATCGTTTCGTCCACGCTGGGCGGATCCACGATCACGGGCTGGAAGCGGCGTTCGAGCGCACCGTCCTTCTCCACGTACTTGCGGTATTCGTTGAGGGTCGAAGCCCCGATGCACTGGAGCTCTCCCCGCGCAAGCGCCGGCTTGAGCATGTTCGATGCGTCGATCGCCCCCTCAGCGGCCCCCGCTCCCACCAGCGTGTGCAGTTCGTCGATGAACAGAACCACATTGCGGTTCGTGGAAATCTCGTTCATGACCGCCTTGAGGCGCTCTTCGAATTGCCCCCGGTACTTTGTCCCGGCGATCACGGCAGCCATGTCCAGCGCGAGCACCCGATGATCCCTGAGGCTATCTGTGACGTTGCCGCGGGCGATGAGCTGGGCAAGCCCCTCCACGATAGCTGTCTTCCCCACCCCCGGCTCTCCGATCAGGACCGGGTTGTTCTTCTTTCTCCGGCACAGGATCTCGATCAGCCGCTCAATCTCGGACACGCGGCCGATCGTCGGGTCCAGTTCACCCTTGCGGGCGAGCCCGGTCAGGTCCCGGCAGAAGTGATCGAGCGCGGGTGTTTTCGATTTCTTTTCTCCGCGGGCGGGTCCCGGGCCGGGGACGGGAGCGGCGGGACTGCCACCGGCCGATGCGGACGGGCTGGCTGAACTCACATCCGAGCCCAGAACCTTGAGGGTCTCGGCGCGTGCCTCCTCGATGGTTACGCCCAGCGAGTTGAGCACCTGGGCGGCGATGCCCTTGCTTTCGCGGAGGAGCCCCAGCAGCAGGTGCTCGGTGCCCACGTAGGAGTGGTTGAGTTCACTGGCCTCCGCCATGGCGAACTCCAGCACCTTCTTCGCCGGCGAGGTGTACGGCAACTCCCCGAGCGCGATCGTCGCCTTGCCCTTGCGTACCGACTCCTCCACCCGCTCGTGGATCCGGTCGAGATCCACATTCAGATTGCCGAGCACGTGGGCCGCAACACCCTCGCCCTCGCGAATGAGGCCCAGGAGGATGTGTTCCGTGCCCACATAGTCGTGTTGGAGGCGAATCGCCTCCTGCCGGGCCATCGACAGAACCTTCCGGACTCTTTCCGTGAAGTTGTAATTCATCGTCGCAGGTCCTCCGTAGGCTCGTTGGCGGCGACCCGGCATGCGATCCCCTCAATTAAAATCACCGTCAACCCCCGGGATCGGAAGTGGGGGGCTCGTTCCCGTCACTCAGGACCTTGCGTACGTACGAGGCTCGGTGAGCCTGTCGTTCCGGCCTGGATAGCTCGCGACCCGCCGCCTGGTCCAGGTGGGCGGCCTGCGAAAAGATCATCATCCTGTTGAGAGTGTATACCGGCGGGCCGGGAAGAAGTTTCAGGGAAACCCCCAGGCGCACCCCCGAAAGGAGCTCCATCAGGTCCTTGTAGGTCAGCAACCGGGCATACCGCAGCAGCCCGTATGCCCGCCAGATCAGATTCTCCGTGCTCGGTCCGGCATCTCGCATCAGCGTGTGGCGCGCCCGGGCCTCCGTCTGGATCACGGTGTCCACCATTCGCACCAGGTGGTCCACCAGGTCTTCCTCGCTCTTCCCGAGGGTGGTCTGGTTGGAGATCTGGAAGAAGTTGCCGACCACTTCCGACCCCTCGCCGTACAGGCCGCGGTAGGTCAGGCCCATGTGGGCGAGACCCTGAAGGACCCTGTCGATCTCCTTGGTCAGAACCAGACCCGGCAGGTGGACGAGCACGGACGCCCTCAACCCCGTGCCCGTATTGGTGGGGCACGAGGTCAGGTACCCGAACTCCGGGTGAAACGCCAGGAGGAGTTCCCTTCCGATCGCTTCGTCCAGCCTGTCCACGAGGTTCCACGCTTCGGCGATGCAGAGCCCCGAAGAAAGGCTCTGCAGCCGCAGGTGGTCCTCCTCGTTGATCATGATGCTGATCGGTTCATCGAACACCGCGATCACCGCCGCCGCCTCATGAGGGCCAGGCCTGCCCTCGCCGACCAGATCGCTCGAAACCAGGCGCCGTTCCATGAAGACGCGCCGTGCGTGCGGATCGATCTTCGCCATGCGAATGCAGGCACAGTGGCGTGTCAGTTGGCTGGCGCGAGCGACACGTCGCACGGCATCGAAGACGGCCTCCCGCTCGTCGGGCCCGGCTTTGGCCACGAATGGATAGCCCTGCAGGTTCCGAGCGAGGCGGACCCGGGTGGAGAGGACGACATCCGCGGAGGTCCCGACGGCGTCGAGCCAACTCATGCCGAAATCGGGAACGTCGAAGCCGCTCATCGCTTGCCGGCCGGCTCGATTGCGATGATCTCGTCACGAAGCACTGCCGCCCTTTCGAAGTCCTCCGTCTCCACGGCTCGGCGCAACCGCCTTCGCAGGCCGTCGAGCCGCCGGCTCAGATCGGCTGCAGCGGGATCGGGAGGCAGGTACACCTTGCCGACGTGCCTGGTGGCGCCGTGGATTCGGTTCAGCAGGCGGCGAAGACCGGATTCGAACGATGTGTAGCAGCGGGGGCAACCCAGGCGGCCACTCTCCTTGAAGTTGTCGAAGGTCAGTCCGCAGCGGCTGCAGGGGTGGCTGACGCCCGCGCTCGGGGGCGGCGGCGTCTCGCCAAGGTGAGACAGGAAGTCGGAGACATCGATGTTCGCCGGGGCTATGGGGCTTATTCCCTTGGCCTGCGCGCACGTGACGCACAGGTAGTGGACAGAACTCTTGTTGTCCACGATCTGTGTCAGGTGCACGGTGGCCGGGCGTTCGCAACCCGGGGCCTCGCAACTCCTGTCCGGCTCAGACATTCTCCAGCACCCCCTCCCTCAGCCTGAGGACCCTTTCCGCCTTCCCCGCCAGTTCACGGTTGTGGGTCACGACCACGAGCGCAACTCCGTGCCGCTCCTTCATCTCGAACAGAATGTCCTGGACATCTTCGCTGGTGGCCGTGTCGAGGTCACCTGTCGGCTCGTCCGCAAGGACCATGAACGGGTCGTTTACGAGAGCACGCGCGACCGCAACCCTCTGCTGCTCGCCCCCGGACAGCTTCCGGGGCTTGTGGCTCAACCGCCCTCCGAGTCCGACCTGGTCGAGCAGCTTCGTCGCCCTCGTTCGGGCCATCGCGTTCCCGTCTCCGCGGATCAACGCCGGCATCATGACGTTCTCCAGAGCGGTGAAGTCTCGCAGCAGGTGGTGGAACTGGAAGACGAATCCGATGCGGCGGTTTCTCAACTCCGCGGCCTCCTCTTCGGACAACGTCGCGATATCGGCCCCTCCGACGTGCACCGACCCCGCGGAAGCCCTGTCGAGCGCGCCGAGGAGGTGGAGAAGGGTTGATTTCCCCGATCCGCTCGCTCCCACTATGGCAACGGCCTCGCCCCAATCGACAGAGAGATCCACCCCCCTGAGGATGTGTAGCTCCGGCCCCGAGACGCCGGGGTAGCTTCGGCGCAACTGGCTGGCCACCAGCGGCGGCGCACCCCCGTTCCAGTCATTCATGACGAATCGCCTCGACCGGCTCGAGACCCGAAGCCTGTCTGGCGGGGTAGATGGTCGCCAGCGCGGAGATGAGCAGCGCGACCCCCGCGATCCACACGACATCCCAGGGGGACAGCGATACCGGCAGCCGGTCCACGAAGTAGACATCGGGCGGAATGGGAATCAGGCCGTACCGTTCGATCAGGACGGCCAGCACGAGCCCCAGCACGAGTCCCGCCACGGTGCCGATGACCCCGATCCAGAGACCTTGAAGCATGAACGCACGAAGAGTGTCCTTCCGGGTGAGGCCCATGGCCTTGAGGATCCCGATTTCCTTCGTGCGGTTGACCACGACCATCACCAGGGTGCTCACGATGTTGAATGCCGCAACGAAGACGATAAGGGACACGATGATCCCCATCGCCAGCTTCTCGAGCTTCAGCGCCGAAAACAGCTGCCGGTTGGTCCGGGTCCACGGGTCGACCACATACGGCCAGCCACCGAGCGCCTCCTGCACCGATGCCGCCACGGCGTCGGCGGTCCACGGGTCGTCGGTCCGCGCCCCCACGAACGCGGCGGTGCCCTCGTCCAGATCCAGGAGGTCCTGAACATCGCGCAGGGAGGCGTACCCGTTGCGGTGGTCGAAATCGTAGTGGCCAGTGGAGAAGATCCCCGACACCACCCACTCTTCGTAGCGTGGCACCAGGTCACCGTTCGGGCTCAGGCCCAGATTCTCGAACGGTATCACCGTGACCGTGTCGCCCTCGAGCAGGCTCATCCGCGTGGCGAGTCCGATGCCCAGCACCACGGGTGTGAGTCCCCCCGGGGCCCGTTCGAGGGAATGGTGGCCACTTCGCAAACTGTCCTCCATCGCCGTGACCGGGATGCCTTCCCGATCGCGATCCACGCCGAAGACCTCCAGGACCTCGGCGTAGTCGGAGCGGAGAATCCCCACCCGGGTGAACCCCACGGGCGACGCCGAGACCACGCCGTCGACGGCCTCCACCTTTTCCACCACCCGCTGCCAGTCCTCGATCTGCAGCGACGCGCCGGCCTGACGAACCATCACGTGCGGATAGGACCCCATGATCTTCTCACGAAGTTCGTTCTGCATGCCCGTCATCACCCCGATCACGACGATGAGGGCGGTCACGCCGACGGTGACACCGCCCAGCGACACCCACGTGATGAACGAGAGGAACCGCCCCCCCTTTCGGGATTCCAGATACCGGCGCGCAAGAAACCATGCCAGCCAGGTCCGCGACTTCACCTTCCCCGCCCCGTCATGTCTCCTCCCGCAGCGTGGGGAAGAGAATCACGTCCCGGATCGATGCCTGGTCGGTCAACATCATCACCATCCGGTCGATACCGATCCCCACACCTCCGGTCGGGGGCAGTCCGTACTCCAGCGCCCGGATGTAGTCCTCGTCCACCAGCTGGGCCTCCGTGTCTCCGGCTGCCCGCAAGGCCGCCTGATCCTCGAAGCGGGCCCGTTGCGCGATCGGATCGTTCATTTCACTGAATGCGTTGGCCAGCTCTTCGCCGGCGACGATGAGTTCGAACCTCTCCGAGAGGTGTTCAGCTCCGCGCTTCGGCTTCGCCAACGGACTCAACTCCCTTGGATGGTCGGTCACGAATGTGGGTTGCACGAGGCGGGGCTGGACCAGCTCTCCGAACAGCTTGTCCAGCAGCTTGCCCCGTCCAGCGCCCTCGATGTCGTCGGCACCCAGCGCCTCGGCGCGTGACCGAAGCTCCTCCAGCGGCGCCTCCATGGGGTCGGTGCCCAGTGCATCGCGAAGGCTGTCGACAAATGGCAGCCGGGCGAAAGGGGGCTCGAAGGCGAGCTCGGCGCCCTGGTAGGGAACCCTCGAGCCACCGCTCGCCGTCTCCGCCAAGGTAACCGTGAGGCGCTCCACCAACTCCATCATGTCCTCGTAGTCGGCGAAGGCCTGGTAGAACTCCAGCATCGTGAACTCGGGGTTGTGGAAGCGGTCGATGCCCTCGTTGCGGAAGTCCTTGGAGATTTCGTAGACGCGGTCCATGCCTCCCACGATGAGCCGCTTCAGGTAGAGCTCGTCGGCGATTCGCAGATAGAGGACCCTGTCCAGCGCCAGGTGGCGGGTCGTGAACGGGCGTGCCGACGCGCCCCCGTAGAGTGGCTGAAGAACCGGTGTCTCGACCTCCACGAAACCTAGATCGTCCAGAAACGTCCTGGCGGTGGAGATGATTCGGGACCGCATGCGGAAGACATCCCGCACCCGCGGATTCACGGCGAGGTCAGCGTAGCGTTGGCGGTAGCGCGACTCGCGGTCGGCAAATCCCGAATAGGTCGTGGTCACGCCGGTCTCGCCGTCAACTTCGACCTTTCCCAGAGGAAGAGGACGAAGCGACTTGCTCAGGAGCCGGTAGCCGGTTGCGTGGACCGTGACCTGGCCCATGCGGGTGCGGAAGAGGCTGCCCTCGACTCCGATCCAGTCGCCCAGGTCCAGAAGGTCCAGAACCGAAAAGGCGTCAGCACCTATCACATCGCGTTTCAGATAGACCTGAACCCGGCCGGTGTGGTCCTCGATGTCGGCGAAGGCACTGCGGCCATGCGACCTGAAGCCGACCAGCCGGCCTGCCCAGCGGCCGGCGGGACCGTGGCCGTCGCAGAGCTCGTCGGCAGCCTCCGTCTCTTCGAACGCGGTCACGGACGGAGCCGCGTGCCGGGTTACGTCGAACGAGTAGGCGAACGGTGCGATCCCATGCTCCTCGAGCGCCGCCAGCTTGGTCTGCCGCGCCTTCATGACCCGCGAGAGATCGTCGCTCTTCCGTCCCATCAGGCGACCAGTGCCGCGCCGAATTTCTTCAGGTAGGCTTCGATGAAGGGATCCAGAGCTCCGTCCATGACCGCGTTCACGTCACCCTTCTTCATTTCGGTTCGGTGGTCGTTGACCATCGTGTAGGGCGCGAACACGTAGGAACGGATCTGGTTCCCCCACGCGTTGTCGGTCTTGGAGGACTCGAGCGCCTGCTTCTCCCGTTCCTTCTCCTCACGCGCCCTCTGGTACAATGCCGCCTTGAGCATCTTCATCGCGGTTGAGCGGTTCTTGTGCTGGGAACGCTCCTGCTGGCAGGAAACCACGATCCCCGTCGGCTCGTGCGTGATCCGGATCGCCGAGTCCGTCTTGTTGACGTGCTGCCCACCGGCACCCGAGGCCCGAAAGGTATCGACGCGGAGATCGGACTCATCGATCTCGATCTCGATCTCGTCGTCGACAACCGGGTAGACGAAGACCGACGCAAATGAGGTGTGCCGCCGCGACTGCGAGTCAAAGGGCGAAATGCGCACCAGTCGATGCACTCCCTTTTCCGCTCTGAGGTACCCGTACGCATGGTCTCCGGCGACCTCCAGGGTCACGCTCTTGATACCGGCTTCCTCGGCCGCCTGGAGGTCCAGCACCTTGATCACGAATCCGCGCCTCTCCGCCCAGCGCATGTACATCCGAGAGAGCATTTCGGCCCAATCCTGGGATTCGAGTCCCCCGGCTCCGGGGTGGATGGTAAGCATGGCCTCGCGATGATCGTCTTCGCCCTGCAGCATCGTTCTGAGTTCCATGCGGGCGACGTCATGCTCCAGTGCGCCGGTTTCCTGTCGCCACTCCTCTTCCAGGTCGGCGTCATCCTCCTCGTCGAGAAGCTCGCTCAGTTCACGGAGGTCGTCGCCCCTGGTACGAAGCGATCTCCACGGTTCCACCCAACCCTTGAGCAGGTTTGCTTCGTCGATGACCCGTCGCGCTCCCTCCTGGTCGTCCCAGAAGCCCTGGCTGGACATCTTCTCGTCGAGAACCGCGATTCGCTCGCTACGCGCGGCAATGTCAAAGATACCCCCGGAGTTCCTCGATGCGCGTAAGGACGGCGCGAAGCCGCTGGGGTTTGCCTTGTGTCGTAGCCATTGGAGTACCGGCGTCGTGCCTGAGAGGAGCTGGGACGGGAAGCGGGGGAGGTTTTCAACCCACTTCAAAACATAAGAAAGGGTCAGCGCCGCGTGGAGTCCCCCGGCGTCGATACCGACAGGTTGAGGCCAACGGCTCCGGTGCCGGGCGGGACGTCCAGACGCGCTGTGACGAGTCCGTCAAGGGCGCTCAGGATGTGGTTCGCAACGAGAATCCCGAGCGCTCGGCGAGCGTCCTTGAAGCGCTCGTCGCTACTGGTGATCAGGCCCCCGAAATGGATGCGATCGCCGGAGTCCTCCCGCCACGCCCACAGGAAAGCGGGGCCATATCCGTTCTCCCTGTAGTAGTCCAGCGCGCGCTCGAAGCCCGGAGACCCGTCGGGCGCAGCTGGATTGACGGCGAAGATCTCCATCGCCCGCCCCCACACCGAACCGTTGAACGTCGACGGGTCACCTTCGGGTTGGACACCGGCACGGTCGGGATCCGCGTCCCAGGCTCCCGATGCCCGCCACTTCGAAAGTGTCTCGTAGTAGGCGAAATCGCCTTCCTGGCGCGGCTGGCCACTCCATCCGGCGCGTGCCGCCTCCCACGCGAAATCACGGTACGCCGCTCTGAGATCCCACGCTTCCGCCCG
>MPNE01000004.1:147500-200748 GCA_002238865.1 Gemmatimonadetes bacterium bin94
CGGTGCCGTGACCGACACGGTCGTGGATCATGAGAACCGGCGGGTCCATCTCACGCTTCCGGACGGCACCGTGCGATCCGCGAAGGTGCATGGTGACCAGGGGTGCGTGGCACTGCCGGTCGGCGAGTCGGAGCCCTACTACGAGGCCGTCGCGGTAACGCCGAACCTGCCCGACCCCGAGACCACCCCGTGGCCCATGGGCGACATGCTCTCCGATGACCCGTTCCCCGAGGACGTGGACATGGACAAGGTCGCCGACGCGGTCGCCGCCGCCTTCGATCCGCCGGACGCGCTCACCGCGGCGTTCGTGGTAACGCACCGGGGGCGCCTTCTGGGCGAAGGCTACCGGGAAGGAATCAGCCACGATACACCGCTCGAGAGCTGGTCCATGGGCAAGAGCCTCACGGGCACCCTCATGGGCGTGCTCATCCACAAGGGAGTCTATGACCTGTGGCAGTCGGCGCCGGTTCCGGAGTGGCAAGGCGAAGGCGATCCGCGCCAGGCGATCCGCATCGGCGACATCATGCGGATGTCTTCGGGACTTCGCTTCCGCGCTCCCCAGGATCCGGACTTCGATCCGGAGGTCGGGTACGCGGACCATATCTATGTCTATACCGGGACGGTAAACTCGTTCGAGTGGGCCGCCGGCAAGGACCAGCAATGGGAGCCGAACACCGTCGGCCGCTACCGCAACTCGGACCCTGTGACCACCAACTACCTGGTGCGTCTCGGGGTCGAGCAGGGTCTCGGCGAGAACTACCATCAGTTCCCGCAGCGGCACCTCTTCGACAAGCTGGGCATCCGCAACCTCATCCCCGAAACCGACCCGTACGGCAACTTCCTGCTGCAGGGATACGAGTTCGGCAGCGGCCGGGATTGGGCGAGGCTCGGAAACCTTTATCTGACGGACGGCGTCGTGAACGGCGAACGCCTCCTGCCCGAGGGCTACGTGGACCATGTTTCCACCCTGGCTCCCGCGTGGGAAGCCGACGGACGCCACCAATACGGCGGAGGTTTCTTCTGGGTCAACCAGGCGGGGCAATACCCCGTACCCTCGACCGCGTTCTTCATGGCCGGTGCCGGGGGACAGACCACCCTGATCATTCCGTCTCACGACATGGTAGTCGCGCGCCTCGGTCACTACAGCGGGAGCGGCCCTGGACGCCAGGCCCTGAACCGGGCTCTCGAACTCCTCATGGAGGCGGTTCCGGAGCGCCGATAATCGGTCCGGCACAACCGAATACGCCCGCCAGGACTCGAACCTGGGACCCTCGGCTTAGAAGGCCGATGCTCTATCCAGCTGAGCTACGGGCGCTGGGAGAAGCGGCGCTGCCGCTACACGGGGAAGCTAACCGCGGCTCGGGGTCCGCTCCAGTGGCCGGAGGCGGTCCTGGTGCTGGTGGCCGGGGCCGCCGGACACCAGATTTGGCAGCATGCACTTCACACGGATTCTGAAAGCGGCGAAATGAGCAAGCCAAGTTCCCAGTGGGAAGACACAGCGTTCTTCATCGGAACCCTTCTCCTGGTCGCGGGCGGCGGGCTCGTCATTCAGGCTGGCCTGGATCTGCCTCCCATGTATGCGAGGCTGGTATGGGGTGGCGTGGGCCTGGTCTGGGGAACCGTTCTGATCCGGGTGTGGATCCTGCGGGAAGGCGACCGATAGCGGGGTCCGGCAATCGGCTTGCGGCCCGGTGCCCCTACCCTCCCGCGGCGGCGGCCCTCGGCGTGTCCTTCCCTTCTTCCACTCCTGAACCCAGACTGGCCTTCAGCGCCTCCATCAGGTCGATGATCTTGGTCTCGGGCTCGTCCTGGGGTGCGAGGGTGATCTGCTCGCCCTCGATCTTCCTGTCGATCAGTGCCTGAACCCGTTCCCTCACCTCGTCACGATACCGGGCGGGGTCGAACGCCTCGCTGGCGGCCTGCTCGATGAACTGCTTCGCCAGTGCCAGCTCGGCCTCGCTCACCTCCCCGTCTTCCATCGGCACTTCGTCGAACGATCGCACCTCGTCGGGGTAGTAGAGCTGCTCCAGAATGAGACCGTCCCGCATCGGGCGAATCATCACCAGCCGCTGTTTCCCGCGCGCGGAGTGTCGTGCGATGGCCACCCGGTCCATCTCCGTGAGCGCTGCGGACAGCAGCCTGTAGGCTCGGGCGCCGCCCCTCGCCGGACCCAGGTAGTACGCACGCTCCAGGTAGACGCGGTCGATGTCCGCGGCGGGGACGAACTCGGTGATCTCGATCATCTCGGTCGACTGGGCTTCGATCGCCTTCAGCTCGTCGGGCTCAAAGGTGACATATTGGTTCTTGGCGAACTCGTAGCCCTTTACCAGGTTGTCGCGCTCGACCGGGTCCCCGCTCTGTCCGTCCACGTACTTGTACTTGACGCGCGATCCGGTGTCGCGGTTGATCCAGTTGAAGCGCACCTTGGCGGAGGACTGCCCGGTCGAGTAGAGCTTGACCGGCAGCGAGACCAGACCGAAGGAGACGGTCGACGTGGAGATCGGGCGTGCACTCATGCCGATAACGTATAGACATCGGGCTCATGGGATCAACAGGATCTGACGACGGACGCGCCGAAGCCGGCGGCAAGCTGGGCTCGTATCGCGCGAAGCGCTCGGCGTCGGGGACAAGCGAGCCATTCGGTGGGGCGAGAGCCGGCGGGGGCAGTCTCTTCGTGATCCACAAGCATCACGCGTCCTCTCTCCACTGGGATCTCCGCCTGGAAATGGACGGCGTTCTGGTCTCGTGGGCCGTACCGAAGGGCCCCTCGCCGAACCAGGCGGACAAGCGCCTCGCCGTACACGTCGAGGACCACCCGCTGGAGTACGCCGACTTCGAGGGTGTGATCCCCGCCGACAACTACGGCGCCGGCCCGTCCATCGTGTGGGACCGGGGGTTGTGGACGGCGGTGGAGGACGCCGTTGAAGGCATGCGGAAGGGGAAACTGCTCTTCGACCTCAGCGGGTACAAGCTGCGAGGGCGCTGGACGCTGGTGCGAACGAAGGGGGGCGCCGACAATCACTGGCTCCTGATCAAGGAGAGCGACGCGTACGAGGATCCGGAGGGGGGCACCGGGGACTACCCCGACGACTCGATTCTCTCGGGGTTGACGGTGGAGGAACTGGGGACCGGGGGCGACTTCGGCGCACGCATCCGGGAGCGCTGCGCCCGTGCCGGAGCCGTTCTGGCGTCCGTTGCCGCGAGCGGGGTGACGGTGATGAATCCGGAGCCCCGCGAAGAAGCGTTCTCGTCACCCGGATGGGTGTTCGAGCTGAAATACGATGGATACCGACTGCTGGGAGAGGTGGCAGGCGGGACGGCGACGCTGATCTCGAGGAACGGCAATGACCTCACCCGGGTTTTCCCCGAGGTCGCGCTGGCGCTGTCCAGGCTCCCCTACTCGTCGTTGGTGCTCGACGCCGAGGTGGTCGTGAACGACGCCAGCGGACTCCCGAGTTTCCAGTTGATCCAGAAGCGCGGCCGCCTGCAGCGCGCGTCCGACATCGAGCGAGCGGCGGTTACGCTCCCCGCCACCTGCTATGCGTTCGATCTGCTCGCCTTCGAGGGCTACGATCTTCGGGGGCTGCCGCTCCTGGAACGCAAGGCCGTACTGCGCGACGTCCTTCCTTCCACCGGTCCGTTGCGCTACTCCGACCACATCCCCGAGAAGGGCGAAGAGATGTTTCGGCAGGTCGCCGGGCTGGGGCTGGAGGGGGTCGTGGCCAAGCGCGCGGACTCGGCCTACATCGGGGGCCGGACCCGTTCATGGCTGAAGGTTCGTGTCACGCACACCTCGGACTTCGTGGTCCACGGCTTCACGGAGCCGGAGTCGGGAAGGACCGGGTTCGGTACGCTTCACCTGGCCAGCTGGGACGGACGCGGTTTCGTCTATGCCGGCCGCGTGGGGACGGGATTCCCGGTTCGGTTGCTCAATGAGCTGGGCGAGCTGCTGCGAGGCCTTCCGGCGGCTCCGCCACCGTCGGGAGCGGAAGCGGCCGGAAGCGGAAGGCATCACTGGGTGGTCCCGGAGCTGGTCGCCGAGGTGCGGTACAAGGAACTCACCGGGTCAGGCGTCCTGCGCCACCCCTCGTTCCTGCGGCTGCGTGATGACAAGCCTCCCGAAGATTGCGTCATGAGCGACGCGGGACGGGCCCTCGCCGAGCCTGACGGCGTGGTGGAGGCGGCTCCACAGCGGGTCGTCCATTTCACCAACCTCGACAAGCCGTTCTGGCCCGAGGACGGATACGCAAAGGGCGACCTGGTCGACTACTACCGAGCGGTTGCACCCTGGATTCTGCCGTACCTCGCCGACCGCCCGGTCGTGTTGACCCGCTTCCCGGACGGCATTCACGGCAAGTCGTTTTTCCAGAAGAACGCCCCCGAGTTCGCCCCGGCGTGGATCCGCCGGGTCCGCCTCTACAGCGAAGGCTCGGAACGCGAACTGGACTACTTCGTTGCCGACGACCTCGAAACGCTGCTGTACGTCGCCAACAGTGCCAGCATCCCTCTCCACATCTGGCAAAGCCGGGTCGCCGACATCTCCCGCCCCGACTTCACCGTCCTCGATCTCGACCCCAAGGAAGCACCCTTTGCCGACGTCGTCAGGATCGCCCTCTTTCTGAAGGAACTGTGCGAGGAGATCGGACTGCCCTCGTTCGTAAAGACAAGCGGCTCGACCGGACTCCACGTGCTGATTCCGCTCGGACGGCAGGTGACCTACGAGCAGTCCCGCTCGATCTCGCAGCTGCTGGCGCTTATGGCCGTGAAGGAGCTGGCGGACATCGCGACCGTCGCCCGGGTGCCTTCCCGGCGCGAGGGCAAGGTCTACGTCGACTTCCTCCAGAACGGTCACGGCCGCCTGATCGTGGCCCCCTACTGCGTCCGCCCCAAACCCGGTGCTCCCGTGTCGGCTCCCCTTGACTGGGCGGAAGTGGACGGAAGCCTCGCAATCTCCGACCACACGATCGGCACGGTGCCCGAACGCATGGCCCATCGGGAGGATCCGATGCGGGACGTGCTCGGCATCAGACCCGACCTGGGACGCAGTCTCGACCGGCTGCAGCGCCTGTTCGGCAGATAGCGTGGCGCCGGAGACGCCTCTTCGTCAGATGTTCCCGAGATTCCGCCGGATCAACGCGGCCGGATCCGGGTCGCGTCCCAGGAATTCCCGGAACAGCTCCTCGGGGTCGCGGCTGTCTCCCTGCGAGAGAACGCTTTCCCTGAAGGCGCGTCCGACCTCGGGATTCAGGACCCCTTCCCGTTTGAAGCGGGAGAACGCGTCCGCCTCCAGCATCTCGGACCAGATGTAGGAGTAGTAGGCCGAAGCATAGCCGCCGGCGAAAAGGTGGGAGAACGATGGCAGGATGTGCCGCTCGACGAAACCTCGCGAAGGCACGAAGGATCTGAGCAGGTCGGCGGCGTAGTCCATGACCGGCCCGTCCCCCCGGTAGCTGCGGTGAAGCTCCAGGTCCAGGTTCGCGAAGGAGAGCTGCCGCATCTGGACCCAGCCCCCCATGAAGCGCCGTGCCGCAATGAGACGCTCCAGCATCGCATCCGGGAGTGTCTCGCCGGTTTCATGGTGGCGGGCGAAGAGGTCGAGCGCTTCGCTCTCCCACGTCCAGTTTTCCATGATCTGGGAGGGGACTTCGACCCAGTCCCAGGCAACGTTGACGCCACCCCGGGAGGGTATCTCGACCCGCGAGCTGGTGTGGTGCAGCAAGTGGCCGAACTCGTGGAAGAGCGTCTGCACCTCCCGGTGGGTCAGGAGAGCCGGACGGGTTCTGGTGGGCGGGGTGAAGTTCCCGCCGATGAAGGCAAGGTGAGGGCGAAACCCGTCGGCCGAGGGGCCCCCCGAAACGAGGTTGTCCATCCAGGCGCCCTGGCGCTTCGTTTCCCGGGGAAACCAGTCCGTGTAGAATGAGCCGAGATGGAGTCCGGCGGCGTCCCGCACCTCGAAGAAGGACACGTCGGGGTGCCAGACGGCGGGATTGTCGACCTGTCGCACCGACAGCCCGAAGATGCGCTCGGCGATGTGGAAGAGGCCGGTTTGCACTTCGTCGAGCGGAAACCATGGCCGGAGCATCTCGTCGTCGACCTGAAAACGGTCCTTGCGGATCTTCTCCATCAGGTAGGAGACGTCCCAGGGCTCCAGGGCATCGAGGCCCAGCTGCCCGGCGTGTGCCTCAAGTTCGGCCGTGTCGCGCTCGTGGAAGGGGCGGGTGCCGGCAATGAGTTCGTCCAGGAAGCCCCGCACCCGCCCGCCAGAGCCCGCCATCAGGGTTTCCAGGCGGTAGTCCGGGAAATCGGGGTAGCCGAGGATCGTCGCGAGCTCTCGGCGGAGTTCCAGGATGCGCTCGACCAGAGGCCTGTTGTCGCGTTCGCCTCCAGCGCAGCGGTCCAGATACGCGGCGTGGATCTCGCGGCGAAGGGCGCGATCGTCTGCGTGTTGGAGCACCGACTGCACACTCGGCATGTCCAGGGTGAGGAGCCAGCCGTCCTCGCCGCGGTCGGCTGCGAGCTGGGCGGCGCGTTCCAGTGCCGTCGCGGGAAGCCCTGCCAGGGTCTCTTCCCGCGACACCACACGGGCGTAGGCCGCGGTGGTCTCGAGGAGGTTCTCTTCGAATTGCCGGCTCAACTCGGAGAGTTCGAGGCGCAACGTCTCCAGCGTCTGTTTCTCGGCCGGGCCAAGCTCCGCTCCCGCGCGCCGGAAGTCCCGCAACGTCTTCTCAAGGTGGCGCTTTCGCAGTCCGGCGAGGGCCTCGCCCCGGGGCGAGGCCGCAAAGTCGCGCAGGCGTCGAAACAGGCCCTCGTGGTGGTGGACGCGGCTCGCAAAGCGGGTGACCTCGGGCAGCGCGGCCGCGTAGGCATCCCGCAGCTCGGGGGTTGCGTGCACGTTGTTCAGGTGGGAGACGGGGGACCAGGTGCGCTCCAGATCGTCGGTGACGTCGTCCAGTGCCCCCACCACCTCGGCGTAGGATCCGCCGGTCCCCGCGCCAAGCGCCTCGATGCGCTCGCCGGCCCGCTTGAGGACGTGGCTGACCGCGGGCTCCACATCGCGCGGGGCAATCCGGTCAAAGGGAACCGGGAAGCCGCGCTCGAGGAGCGGATTGGTGCCGCTCATGCGCGCTTGGCCCGCTGCGACAGCACCCCGTCCACCCAGCGTCGAGTGACGCCGGCGACCTCTGCCAGCACGTCGTCCTGCGTGCGTCCCGAGCGCTTGAGCATGCCGAGGGAGTGGTCGCCGCCCTCGACAACGTGCAGCGTGGCTCTCGGCCCCACATTCTGCAGGAGCGGGCGGAGCAACTCCAGGTCGGCCAGGCGGTCGCGGGTGCCCTGATGGAAGAGCATGGGGCACGGAACCCGCGCCAGGTGCTCTCCCCTCACGCTCTCGCGGCGTCCCGGCGCGTGGAGGGGGAAGCCGAAAAGGACGAGGCCCGAAACGGTTTCGGTGCCGCCGGGGCCCGCATCGAGGTGGTCGGCTACCAGTGTGGAGGTCATCCGGCCGCCCATGGACTTGCCGCCGGCAAACACAGGCACTCCCCCGGCGCACTCACGCCCCGAGACCAGGGCGGAAGCCACCACAGCCAACAGGCGGCGCAGGTGGTCCGGGCGCCGGCGCCCCGCCTCCATATAGGCGAAGTTGTAGCGCAGGGTCGACATCCCCTCCTGCTGGAGCGCGGCCGCCAGCGCCTCCATGAACGGATGCGTCATCGGAGCCCCTGCGCCGTGCCCGAGTACGAGCAGGCAGGACGCGGAAGCCGCCTCGGTGAGCAGGCCCGATACGGCCGGGTGGCCCGCGCCTTCGATCACGACCCGGCGCGGTGAAGGCGCATCCATGCCGTTGGCGGGCGTCACCATCGTGCGGCCCCTCCGGCGCCGTGCCCATTCCAGCCGGCGCCCCAGCCGTGAGGGCGCGGACGGTGGGCGCCGTCGGTCACCACGCGATGCCGTAGTCCTCGCCGTGGTTGCTGGACCCGCCCCACATCGTCCCCGTCGCCGCGTCGAAGAAGATGGCATTGATGGGTCCCGACGTACGCGAAGCGAAGGTGGGCTCGTACCCCATCTCCTCCAGTTCGGCGCGGACCCATGCAGGCACTCCGTCGTTGAGCAGGATGCGGCCCGGCTGCGACTCATGCGCGCCGAACGAACTCCGCATCTGGTAGCTGTTGAAGTTGGCCGCCTCCGCCGCCTGCTGAACGTTCATGCCGAACTCGACGACGTTCAGGAAGAACTGGAGGAGGTTCTGGTCCTGTCCATCACCACCTTGCACGGCGAAGCTGAGGAACGGCCGTCCATCCTTCAGGGCCAGCGACGGCGTCAACGTAGCTCGCGGCCGTTTCCCGGGCTCCACCACGTTGTACGGGCCCGTCCGTTCATCGAGCACGAAACTCTGCATGCGCTGGCTCATGCCAACCCCGGTACGGCCGGCTATGACCGCGGGGATCCAGCCGCCGGAGGGTGTCACGGACACCACCCATCCATCGGCATCCGCAGCCTGTATGGATGTCGTCCCGGCGTAGAAGGCTTCCTCGAAGTCCATTTCGGACACCTGGGGCGTCGTAGCCGGGGTGGTGTTCCACGATTCGATGAGGTGGAGGAACGGGTTCGTCCCGCTCTGGAACGGATACGGATCTCCAGGCAGCACCGCGGGGTCGTTTCGCTGCCAGTCGATACCGGCCGCGCGCGTCCTGGCGTATTCCTTCGAGAGCAGGCCCTCGACGGGTTCGGCGGGCGGATAGTAGGGATCGCCGTAGTAGAAGTCCCGATCGGCGAAGGCCAGGTTCATGGCCTGGTAGAGGGCATGGATGTAGCGCGTCGAGTTGTAGCCCATGGCACCGACGTCCAGCCCTTCCAGGATGTTCAGAGCCTGCAGGAGAACAGGGCCCTGCACCCAGGTGGTGAGCTTGTAGACATCGATTCCCTTGTACGATGCCATGACCGGCTCCTCCAGGTACACCTGCCAGTTGGCGAGGTCCTCGACGGTGTGGAGCCCGCCCTGTTCCCGGGATCCGCGAACGAACTCCTCGGCGATGTCCCCCCGGTAGAAGCGATCGTACGCCGCCATGATGGCGTCGCGCCGTGACGCTCCCGCGGCCAGCGCTTCCGCCTCGGCCTCGATCAGCTTCTCCAGCGTGCGCGCCAGGTCGTCCTGCACGAAGATCTCGCCGGCTTCGGGCGCGGCTCGCTCTTCACCGTAGTGCGGGAGGAACACCTCCCTGGAGTACGGCCATTCGGCCATTCGGTCTTTCTCGCGCTCGATCGAGTTGGCCGTCTGCGCTTCGATCGGATAGCCGCGTGCCATGTCGATCGCCGGCTCCAGGACCTCGGCGAGGCTGAGGCGGCCGTACTCTGCAAGCATGACCATGAGCCCGCCCGGGGTGCCCGGAGTCACCGCCGCGAGCGGGCCGTACGCCGGCGGGATCGCCATGCCCTGTTCATGGAAGAATTCCGGTGTGGCACCGGAGGGCGCGGCCCCCAGCGCATTGACTCCGACGACCTTGCCGGTCTCCGGGTTGTAGATCAGGGCCTGGGTTTCGCCGCCCCAGCCCAGCACATCCCACATGGTTGACGTGGCTCCCAGCATGGCGGCGGCCGCGTCAACCGCGTTGCCGCCCCTGATGAACATCATTGCCCCTGCCGTGGCGCCGAGCGGCTTGCCGGTGATGGCGACCCACTCCTTGCCGTGAAGAACGGGCTTCTGGGTCCTCTGGGCCTCCGCAAGGAAGGGCGAGGCCGCCAGGGCAACGAAGAACAGCGTGCTCGACCGGATCGACCAATGGGACTTCATTCAACTCCTCCTGGGTTTCGGGGTCCGCCGTGGCGTGGCCTCCCCGCGGCACCGGGACCGTAGCCTACCAACGGGAGGCGCGGTGCGCCAGTCGCGGTTGACGGAGCGCGACCGGTTGGACAGGGTTGAAGCGCGGCGCCGGGACGGGCCCGACTGCGCCGTGCGATGGAGGGGGTGGAATGGACTTCATAAGAGCCAGGATTTCGAGGGACCTGAAGACGGGAAAGTACGGGGGCCGTGTCGTTACCCGCTTCCCTCCCGAACCGAACGGGTTTCTGCACATCGGTCACGCCAAGGCGATCTGCCTGAACTTCGGGATTGCCGCTGAGCACCCCGGGGGCCGATGCCACCTCCGCCTCGACGACACCAACCCCGACACGGAGAAGGCCGAGTACGTCGAGGCGATGAAGCGCGATATCCGGTGGCTCGGTTTCAACTGGGGCGAGCACCTGTACCACGCGTCCGACTACTTCGAGGAGCTTTACCGCTATGCGATGGTCCTGATCGACAAGGGCCTCGCGTACGTGGATTCGTCGTCGGAGGAGGAGATCCGCGAGCGGCGCGGCAGTGTTACCCGCCCCGGGGTGAACAGCCCGTTCAGGGATCGGTCGCGCGACGAGAACCGGGAACTCTTCGTGCGTATGCGGGCGGGTGACTTCCCCGATGGCAGCCACGTGCTCCGTGCGCGGATCGACATGGCGCACCCCAACATGGTCATGCGCGACCCGCTTCTGTACAGGATCCGCCACGCCCGTCACTACCGCCAAAGGGACACGTGGCCGATCTACCCCATGTACGACTTCGCCCACTGCCTCTCCGATTCGCTGGAGCGGGTCACACATTCGCTGTGCACCCTGGAGTTCGAGAACAACCGGGAGATCTACGACTGGCTGCTCGAACACACGGATTCACCCGCCCCGAGGCCCGAGCAGACCGAATTCGCGCCGCTGATCCTGGACTACGTGGTGACCAGCAAGCGAAAACTGCGTCCGATGGTTGAAGAGGGGCTCGTGCACGGCTGGGACGACCCGCGCATGTCCACGCTTGCGGGGCTGAGGCGGAGGGGAGTCACGCCCGAGGCAATCCGTACGCTCTGCGAGATGGTGGGCGTAGCCAGGGCACATTCCCGCGTGGACATCGCCAAGCTCGAATTCGCGTTGCGCGACGACCTCAACCACAAGGCGCCCCGAGCCTTTTGCGTCCTGGATCCTCTCCGGGTGGTGCTGACCAACTATCCGGAAGCACGGGAAGAGGTCTTCAGGGCTCCGCGTCTGCCGGGCAACGCCGGTGAGTCCGGTACCCGGGAGCTCCCCTTCGGCCGGACTCTGTTGATCGACAGGGAGGACTTCCGGGAAGACCCGCCAACGGGATTCCGGCGGCTGTCGCCCGGCGCCGAGGTACGGTTGAAGTACGCCTACGTGATCCGCTGCGACAAGGTCCTGAAGGACACAGCGGGCCGCGTGGTCGAGCTGCGGTGCGCGATCGACCCCGATACCAGGGGAGGCGTAGCCCCGGTCGGTCGCCGCGTGCGGGGTGCGATCCACTGGCTGAAGGCGGGCAGTGCGATCCCGGCGGAAGTACGGCTCTTCGATCGGATGTTCAACGTGCCGGAACCACCGGACGACGATCTCGCCGCGGCTCTGAACCCGGACTCGGAACGGATCGTGACCGGCGCGCTTGTGGAACCGGGGCTTGTGGGAACGCCCCCGGCGACGCACTACCAGTTCGAACGTCTGGGATATTTCTTCTCCGATCCCGAAGACTCGCGCGACGGAAGCCTGGTTTTCAATCGCACCGTCACGCTGCGAGCGAGCTGGGAAGGGCGGGCACAACGCGCGACGTCGGCCGGCGAAGAACCGGTGAGCCCGGCGAATCGTGCCGCCCACGCGGAGCGAGGCAAGACGCGCGCGGGCCCCTCGTCACCCTCCGCATCCCTCCGCACGGCGAAGCAGCGCCTCGATTTCGGGCACTTGGCGCGGCTCGGCGTCTCGGAGGCCGCCGCCGTGAGCCTGGTGCGATCACCGCGCTACCTCAGCGTGTTCCATTTGGCCCGGGCGAGCTACGCGGAGGGTGCCGATTCGATCGCGAGCTGGCTTGTGAACGAAGTCACAAGGCTGCTCGGGAGTGACGATCGAGCCGAGCTGGAACGCCTTGAGCCGGCGGCTCTCGCAGACCTGGTCCGAGCCGTGGACACGGGCAGGATGTCGCACCGGCGGGGCCGCACGGTCGTGGCCGAGCTGCTCGCCCGGGGTGGTGGCTTCGAGGAAGCGTGCTCGGGGCTTGACCTGGAAGAGATCGACGACGAGGCCGTGCTGCGCGCGATCCTGGAAGAGGTTGTCCTCGACTACCCGGACAAGGCGGCCGCGTACCGGAGCGGGGAACGCCGCCTGCTGGGCCTGTTCGTCGGCGAAGTGATGAAGCGCAGCCAGGGGAAGGCGGATCCCCGCGAGGCCAGCCGGCTGGCTCGCGCCATGTTGGAAGGGTAGTCCGGTGATGGCGCCGGACAGCGTTCTGGCCGTTACCGGCACCCTCTTTGCCGTGGTGACCGCCGCCCTGTACCTGGAGGGCAGATTTGCGTGGGCGCGCACGCTCTCGGCCGCGTTGCTGGCGCTCCTTGGGGGGCTCCTCCTCTCCAACACGGGCATCCTTCCGTTCACGTCTCCCGCCTACGACTTCGTAAACGACCACTTCATTTTGGTCGCCATACCACTTCTCCTCTTCAAGGCGGACATGAGGGTGATCTTCCGGCAGGGAGGCCGGGTCCTGGTGGCGTTTCTGATCTCCGCGACCGGGATCATCGCGGGAGCGGGGCTCGCCTTCGCGCTGATCGAGGTACCCGAGTCCGCCAAGTATGCCGGGATGCTGGTCGGGGGTTACACCGGAGGCGGCCTCAACTTCGTGGCCGTGTCTCAAGCAGTGGAGATTGACCCCGCGCTTGGAGCGGCCGCACTGGCCGCCGAGAGTCTGGCGGGCATCTCCTACCTCTTCCTGCTCGCGCTGCTGCCCACCTTTGCCGCGATTCGCCGGTGGCTCCCCCTGCGTGGCCCCGAAACGGAAGCCATCAAGGCGACCCACGCTCCCGAAGAGATTCCGGCTTCGTCGTCGCGCTCACTCCCGATCCTGCACATCGCCGCAGGTATCGGCATGAGCCTGCTGGTGTGCGCGGCGGGCGTCGGGCTCGCTTCTGCCCTGGGCCAGCCCCGCTTTGCCATTCTGGCCGTGACCGCCATCGCCGTGCTGGTCGCCAACGCCGCTCCCCGCCGGATGGCCGCGCTCAAGGGCGATCAGGAACTCGGGATGCTGCTGCTGTACGTCTTCTTCGTGGTCTACGCGGCCGCGGCCGACCTGCGTGTGCTCCTCGGAGCCGCCGCGATGATGCTCACCTACGCGTGCGTTGTAATCCTGGTTCAGGTCGCGGTCTCGGCCGCGGGCGCCAGGATCTTCCGCTTCAGCTACGCCGAAATCCTCATCGCCTCCAACGCCTGCGTCCTGGGGCCACCTACAGCGGCGGCTCTCGCTGCCGGACGAGGTTGGCACGGGCTGGTGACGCCCGGCATCCTGACGGGCGTCTTCGGTTACGTCGTCGGGAACTTCCTGGGCTTCAGCGTCTTCGCGTGGCTCGGTTGAGCCCGCGGAAGCCGATCTCCACCCGGCGAACCCCCTCCCGTTCAGTACCCGGCCGCGGCCCCGTCCGTGTCGCGGGGATCCGGCACTCCCACCAGGTCGCCCGAGTCCGGATCGACGAAGATGCAATGCGCGATCCCCTGCCCACGCCCCCAGCTTATCACGTGACCCATCGCCTCGAGCACGGCCGCGTCGTCCGCGCTCATGTACCCATCCTCCAGACGGGCCACGTCGGGCAGCCATTGATGATGCAGGCGCTTCGAGGCAACCACCTCTTCCGGGGACTGTCCGAAGTCGACCAGGTTCACGACGAGGTGGAGCACGGTATTGATGATCGTGCGCCCTCCCGGGCTGCCGATGACCGCCACCAGTTCGCCGTCGCGCGCAACGATCGTGGGCGTCATCGATGAAAGCATGCGCTGCTCGGGACGCGCAAGGTTCGGCTCCGTTCCGATGAGTCCGCGCTCGTTGGTGAGTCCCGGCCGGCCGTTGAAGTCGCCCATCTCGTTGTTGAGGAGGAAGCCGGCTCCCGGAACCGTGATATACGATCCGTAGCCTCCCTCCAGGGTGTACGTGACGGAAACCGCCATCCCGTCCCCGTCCACCACCGAGTAGTGCGTGGTCTCGGTACTCTCCCAGCCGGGCATTCCGTCCACGTCGCCCGGGTCGGAAACACTCGCCGCGCCGGCCTGAATCGTGCCCCGTATCTCATCCGCGTACGCCTTGCTGGTAAGCCGCCCGACCGGAACCTCGACAAAATCGGGATCCGCCAGCAACAGTGCACGGTCCCGGAACCCGCGCCGCATCGCTTCGATGAGAAGGTGTGCGGTCTCCGGGTTGCCGGGGCCCGTGGCGGCGACGTCAAAACCCTCCAGTACGTTCAACATCTCGACCAGGGCGGTCCCGCCCGAAGATGGCGGCGCCATGCTGATGATCTCGTATCCGCGATACGTCCCCCGTACCGGCTCACGCTCCCGAGCTTCGTACCTGGCGAGGTCCTCCTCGGTGATCCAGCCTCCCCCCCTTGCCATTTCCTCGGCCAGGAGGCGGGCGGTGACACCCGAGTAGAAGCCGTCTCTGCCCTGATCCCGGATCCTTTCCAGAGTGGCCGCCAGGTCGGCCTGCACGAGAGTCTCGCCCGCCTGGTATGGCACACCGTCTCTGGAGAACTGCGCGTGCGTCGCCGGATAGTCCTGAAACGCCTCCAGCCGTCCGGCCAGCGAACGGGCCAGACGCTCGCTCACCTCGAACCCGTCGCGGGCCAGCCCCACAGCCGGGTCGACCAGCTCTCCCCACGATGCCGCGCCGTACGTCTCGTGTGCCAGTGCGAAGCCCGCCACCGTCCCGGGCACGCCCACCGCCAGATGGCTTCGGTGATGTATCCGGGAGGAGTACTCCCCGTCCTCGCCCACGAACATCTCCGGGTGCGCGGCGAGGGGCGCCTTCTCGCGAAAGTCGAAGACGGTGGAGGTGCCGTCCGGAAAGCGGATCACCATGAAGCCGCCCCCTCCGATGTTCCCCGCCGTGGGATGCGTCACGGCCAGCGCAAGCCCCGTAGCGATCGCTGCGTCGACGGCGTTGCCCCCGGCCCTCAGCACCTCGGCACCCGCCTGGCTGGCGTCGGGATAGGCCGAGACGACCATCCCCGTACCGGAGTTGACTGTCCCTCTGGCAAGAGAGACCTCGGGAGAATCGACTGCGGCCGGTCCGCAGGCGACGGCCACGCATGCGGCAGTCGCCGCGACGAGGAAGGACGACAGTCGATTGGTCATCTTCGGGTTCTCCATTGTCCGGTGGCAGGGCGAGCCTGAACTGCCCCCCCAAGGTCAGCTCCGTACGGCGGCGGCAACTTCCGGATCGCGTTCCGAGCCGGGAATCAGGGGTGGTACCAGAATGACTGCACCGGCGTCGGCACGCGAATCGACCGCGCCCGCGCCGTCGCGCCGGAACAGCTTGGCGAAGTCGTCGACAAGGCTGTACATGACCGGAACCAGAATCAGGGTCAGAAAGGTCGCGAATATGATCCCGACGATCACCGCTACCGCCATCGGTCCCCACCAGGCCGCCTGTTCCCCGCCCCAGAACAACTCGGGAGACAGACTGGAGAAGAGCCCGAAGAAGTCGAAGTTGAGCCCGATTGCCAGCGGCACCAGACCCAGAGCGGTCGTGAGCGCGGTGAGCAGCACCGGCCGCAGCCTCGTCCTGCCACCCTGCACGATGGCCTCCCGCCTGTCCATGCCGTCACGGTCCCTCAGAACATCGATGTAGTCGATCAGCACGATGGCGTTGTTCACCACGATGCCGGCGAGCGAGATCACCCCGACGCCGGTCATGATGATGACGAAGGGCATCTGGAAGGCGAGGAGCCCGATCAGAACTCCAATCGTGGACATGACCACCGATGACAGGATGATCACCGGTTTCACAACCGAGTTGAACTGTGAAACCAGAATCAGGGCGATCAACATCAGGGCCGCCATGAACGCGGTCACCAGGAATTGCATGGCCTCCTGCTGATCTTCCTGCTCTCCGGTGAAGGCCATGAGATACCCCGGAGGGAGCGCGCCGGCAAAGTCCTCAAGCACCGCCTCCACTTCGCTGCGGACACTGTTGCTGTTATACCCTGCGGCGACCTCTGCGCTGACCGTGGCCACCCGGTCCATGTTCTTCCGCCGTATCGCGCTGTACCCCCTTCCGACCGTCCAGTCGGCAACCGAAAGGAGCGGGATCTGTTTCCCGTCCGCAAAGGCGGTCAGGCCGTCCAGGGAGGTCAGTTCGCTCCTGTCCTCCTCGCGCAGCCGCACGATGATGTCGTATTCGTCGTTGCCCGTTCGGTACTTGGCGGCCTCGAGGCCGTTGATCGCCCCGCGCACCACGAATCCCACGTCGTTCGTGGAGAGGCCGTACAGGCTGGCCTTCTCGCGGTCCACCTCGACGCGCAGTTCCGGCCGGGCGTCGTCCATGTCGCTCTCCAGCCCCACCAGCCGGGAATAGACCGGAGCGCCTTCGATCACGTTGATCGCCTCTTTCGCGAGTTCTTCGAGCCTCTCCGGATCCTCCCCGCTGATCTCGATGTTTACGGGCGGGCCGGAGGGCGGTCCTTCCGTCACCTTGTCCACACGCACTTCCGCACCCGCCAGATCCCTGCCGACCCGGTCCTGCATGTCAGCGAGCGTGTTGAAAACGTCGAACCGGCGGTCCTGATAGTCGGTCATCCCGAGCGTGATGCGACCGGCTTCGGGGCCCGAGGGTCCGCCGCCGTCCATGAAGCCACCGCCCCCTCCCGCCGATCCCACCGTGGTGACGACGGTCTCGGCGTCGGCGACCCCGCCGATCCCCGTGAGTTCCGCCTTGAGTCGGCTCGCGTATCCGTTCGTCACCGCCGCCGAGGTTCCCACGGGACCTTCAATGGCGACGTAGACGGTGCTCGGAGGGATGTCCTCCGGAAAATACTCCACCGGGGCGGCAAACCTGCCATACACCAGGATTGTCGCAATCAGCGCTGAGACCGAACCGGTGAGCACCAGCGCCCTGTGGTTGAGCGCCCACCGCAGGCGGCGCTCGTACCAGCGCACGAGGCGGGGAAATCCACCCGCCATGAAGGCCTTGCCCATGCGGTCGAGAATCCGGACATGCAGCAGCCACAATCCCGTGCTCGTCACGACGAATAGAAGTGCGGTGAGCGGATTGACCAGTGCCACCAGCAGTAGCGCCAGCACGGCGAGCGCCAGAAGGAGCACCCGCGCATTGCGGTTCATCATACGCGGACGAGAGCTCTCAGGACGGAGGAAGAGCGAACAGAGGGTGGGAACGATGATCAGCGCCACGAAGAGCGAACTGGACAGCGTCACGATGAGCGTCAGCGGCAGGAACTGCATGAACTGACCGGCCATACCGGGCCAGAACAGAAGCGGCGTAAAGGCAGCCAGCGTGGTCGCGGTTGCGGCCAGCACGGGTACCGCCACCTCTCCGGTCGCTTTCTTCGCCGCCGCTCTGCGGTCCCATCCCTCCTCGATGAAGCGGTGGATGTTCTCCACAATCACGATGGCGTTGTCGACCAGCATCCCCAATGCGAGGATGAGCGAGAATAGCACGACCATGTTCATCGTGATTCCCAGGAACCACAGGACCACGAAGGACAGAAACATGGATGTGGGAATGGAGATCGCGACGAAGATCGAGGTGCGCAGGCCAAGGACGAAGAGCAGAATCCCGACGATCAGCACGAGTCCGGATATGATGTTGTTCTGCAGGCTGCTGACCATGTCCCCGATGTCGGCAGACATGTCGGAGGTTATCGAAACCACCGTCGACGGAGGGAAGAGGGGGCGCATGGCCTCGATTTCGGCCCGCACCGCTTCCGCGGTCGCGATGATGTTCTCGCCCGACCGCTTGACGACGTCAAGCGTGACCACGGGCTCGTCACCCAGGCGTGCAAATGTCTCGGGCTCGGCGAACCCGAACTCCACTTCCGCCACGTCACGAACGTAGATCGGGCGTCCGCCAACCGTCGTCACAACGAGGCTTCCGACCACGTCCGGGTCGTCGAATTCCCCGTCGACCCGCACCAGGTATTTCATCCCGTTGACGTCGATCGTCCCGCCCGGGACATTCACGTTCTCCTGGCGAATCGCACTGATCACGTCATCGAAGGAGACGTTGTAGTGCTGAAGTCTGGCCAGGTTCACATCAACCTTCACTTCACGTTCCAGGCCGCCTCTCAGGCCCACCCGCAGCACCGCCGGGATCGACTCGATGCGTTCCTGGAGTTCTTCGCCCAGTTCCTTCAGCCGTACCAGCCCGTACCCGCCCGAAAGGTTCACCTGCATGACGGGCGCGTCGCTCATCGAAATCTCGGTGATGAACGGGTCTTCTGCATCGGAGGGCAGATCCGGGCGGACCAGGTCCACCTTCTCCCTCATCTTCTGCAGCGCCTCGTCCATGTTGGTCGACGTCTCGAATTCGGCCGTCACCGACGAATAGCCCTCGACGGAGGTGGAGGTGAGCTCCTTGATGTCGGAGATCGTGTTGAGTTCCTCCTCGATCTTGCGGGTGACCAGGCTCTCGATGTCGGCCGGCGATACCCCCGGATACATGGTGTTGACCATGACCACAGGTATTTCCGTCTCGGGAAACGACTCCTTGGGAATCGCCCGGTAGGACACCAGCCCCGCGATCGTGATGAACACGAAGAGCACGACGACCGAAATCGTGTTATTGACGGCCAGAGAGGTGAGCGCGAACTCCTTGAAGGACTTCCGGTGCGACGGTGCGCCCGTCTTGTCGTGGTTGTCTGTCATCGGTGCTACCCCTCCCCCCCCGCCCCTCCCGGGACGATCCGTACCCTGTCGCCGGCGGTCAGGCCCTGCTGGCCCACCACCACCACCCGGTCTCCCGCCTCCAGCCCCTCGTCAATAACGGCTTCGTTGCCCTGGCTTGCCGATATGCGGACCCGTCGGGCCACCGCGACCGCCTCTTCACCGCTCCCCTCCACGACGAACACCACGTGCCCTTCCTCCATCGCCACGAGAGCCTGCCGCGGCACCACGATGGCGCCGGACAGCTCCTCCTGCACAATCGCAACGCTCGCGACCATCTCGGGCTTGATCCGGCGCCCCGGATTGGGAAGTGTCAGCTCGACCGGAAAGGTCCGGCTGTCGGGATCGACCGCGGCTCCCACGTAGGTAATCGAGGCTCCGAGGATCTCGTCTGCCACAACGTCGAACACAACGGACACCGATGCTCCGACCGAGAGGTCGAGCGCGTACCGTTCCGGGACGCCCGCCAGGATCTTGACGGAATCCGTCTGGACAATCCTGGCGACCGGGGTCCCGGGCGACACCATGGAGCCCAATTCCACGATGCGGGCGTCCAGAGTCCCGCTGATCGGCGCCGTGATGGTGGTGCGGGCAAGTCGTTCCTGCAGGGCGGCGAGGCTGCCGCGGTTCTGTTCCGCCACGTACTTCGCTTCGAGGTAGCTGACCTCGGAACCGATGCCATCCTCCTCGTACAGCTTCTTCCTGCGCTCCCACAACTCGTCGGCCAGCTCGGCCTGCGCGGCGGCCGTCCGCACCTGTGCTTGCAGAATCGCGTCGTCGAGCCTAAGGATGGCCTGCCCCATCCTGATCGGCTGTCCCTTGTCCCGTACGATCCGGCGGACGACCCCCTGTTCCTGGGCGGAGACCACCACGTCTCGCATTGCCCGGGCAACGCCGGTCACGCGGATGATCCGGTTGAACCCCCTCGGTTCGACCGCCTCGACTTCCACATTGACGACCCGCGCATAGCTGGCATTCTCGGCCTGATCCTGTGCCGAGCCCTCACCTTGCGCACCCCCGCATGCTGCTACGGCAATCAAGACTCCGGTAGCGGCGAGCAATCCGCACGCACCTGACCCGCGGCCTCGTCTCCGTATCGCTGCATTGTCGGCCATCATCGTACGCGACCCCCATCTTCCCCTTGCATGTCCATGTCCACGAGCGGCACCTGCCCGGCTGCCTCGTCGAGACGAGCCCTGGTTGCAAGGTAGTCGTACACCGCCTGCGCGTAGTTGAACTCGCTCTGCCTCAGTGCGACCTCGGCGTCCGTAAGCTCCAGCTGGCTCCCCAGCCCCTCCCGGTACTGGGCGCTCGCGATCTCATACCCGCGTTGCGCCTGTGACACCGCCAGCAGCTGTCCACCGGCGCGTGCCCGCGCTTCTCTCGCTTCATCCATGAAGTTGCGGAGCTGCACCTCCGCCTGGTCGGCGGCGAACCTGGTCTGCACCTCGGCCTGTCGCAACGCGGCGTGCCTCTGGTCGATGCGGGCGTCGCGGCCGAATCCGGAGAACAGGGGGAAGGTGACCCTGAGTCCGACCTGCTTCGACGAACCTCGCTGCGCCTTGGTGCCGAAGAAGTCGGGTGGGCCGTTCTGCTGCGCCGCCAGTCCGTACGTCCCGAAGGCGAGAACCTTGGGCAGGTACTCCACCTGTTCCAGACGCAGCTCGGTCTTGCGAAGCTGCTCGGTCATCTCCAATTGCCTGATGTCCGAGCGCTGCGCCGCTCCGCGTCTGACAGCGCTTGCGACGTCGGCTCCCTCCTCGACCGGCACACCGGTGAAGGACAGGATGTCACGGTTGGCCGAGGAGTTGGCATCGATGTCGACGAGGTCGATCTGTGCGAGCGAGCCCGCGACCTCCAGCCCCGCTTCCGGATCCGTCCCGAGTTCGATCGCCAGTGTGCGCCGCGCAGCTGCCCTGCGGTTCACCGCCCGCCCGAGGTTGGGCTCCAGGTTGGCAACTTCCACTTCCAGCCGAAGCACATCGTAGGCTGCAGCCAGCCCCGCTTCGTGCATGGCCCTGGTTTCTTTCAGCGACTGGCGAACCCGCCGCAGCGAGTTTTCGGTCAGCCGCACCTCCTCCTGGGCCAGAAGGAGATCGTAGAACCCCAACCGGACACGGGTGACAACCTGCTGCGTGCGCCCGCGAAGCGCCTCACGCTGCAGGTTCTGAAACCGGGCCGCCGCTCCCAGGCCGACAAATGCTCTGGGGTCGACGAGCGTCTGTTCTGCATTCACGGAGAGGCTCCAGATGTTGTCGGCCCCGAATTGCACCGGGATGAACTCGCCTTCGGCCGCTGTGGGATCGAAGATCTGTGCCGGCAGAAAACTCACCTGGGGAGCCACGTTCCGCGTGAAGGAGCTCGAGAGATCCACACTCGGATACACGTTGCTCCAGGCCTCGGACACCTGCTCTCTCGCGACGGCCAGCTGAAACTCGGCGTCCAACACATCCCGGTTGCGCTCCAGCGCGGTCCTGACGACGGTCGTCAAGAGGGCGCGTCCTTCACCGGGCACCCTCTCCTGTCCCTCGGCCCCGGGGGCCCAGACGAGCCCGGCGGCCAGAACTGTCAGAGCCGGGAGCCGGAACACTCCGGTGGACTCGTTGCCCTTGCGCCGGCTTCCAGGCCGGCGGTGTCTTCCTGTTCTATCCATGTCACCTGTTCATTCGCTGTTGGTACTCTTGCGGATTCGTTTATGTCAGGGTTGGCTCCGCTTGTGCCAATACCGGGACACCCACCGACATACGCGCGTTGCGATTGCCGGGTGTCCTTGACTGGATCTGTGCGGGCACATAGGGTCATCAATATGTGATCGGCGTTGCGGCAACGGACTTGTGTCCTCGCATCGTCGGACGGCCACGCAACTGACGGGGTCGGCGGTACGTACAGTTCACCAGGAGTAGAGGATGCGGACCACGGGAACCGTAAAGTGGTTCAATGACGCGAAGGGATTCGGATTCATCAGCCCGGAGGCCGGCGAGAGGGACTGTTTTGTCCACTATTCGGCGATCTCGGGCGACGGCTTCCGGAGCCTTACTGAAGGCGACCAGGTCGAGTTCGACATGGTTAGCGGTCCAAAGGGACCGGCTGCGGAGAATGTGACCCGCGTCGGAGCGATGTCCTAGACACGAAGACTCCGAGCCACGAGGTTCGCGCCAATCACGACGAGGCCGGCGGGGAAGCCCGCCGGCCTCGTTTGCCGTGCGGCTAGGCCGGAAAGAGTGCGGCATGCCACCTTTCCCGCGCGGGACCCTCCCAGCGACCCGCGCGCAGCTCCGACAGCACCGTGATCGAGTTGTCGAAGACGACCGAACCGGGCGTGACCCTGCCCATTCGGGCGAGCGCGCGGAACCGTGGACGCGACGCCTTCCGGATGAATCCGGCCTCGTCCCTGTACCACACGGCCTCATTGCCCAGGAAGCGGACCCCCAGCCGCCCCTCCAGCGCTCCCAGCACCTTGACGAGCGCGTCGATCGAGCAACCCGAGGGAGGTGCGGCCTCCAGGTCTACGCCTACGATGAGAAAGCGCTTGTAGCGCCACGAACGGGCTGCCCGAAGAGGCACCCCGTGAGCGGTCCACCCGTCGAGGAAGTTGTCGACCGAGCCGAGAAGATCGTCCTCTTCGGCACGGTCCAATTCGCGTTCCGCGCTGAAGATCCAGATCCTGGCACTGCCGGCGAACTGTTCGAGTCCGGCTATTCTCATGGCGTCGCTCCCGCACTTGCAGCCGCCTCGTCGGAAACATTCTTGTCGAGGAGCACGGCCACCCACTTCAGGTCCTTCGTGTTTTCCAGCATGATCTTCACCACCATGGTAAGCGGAACCGAAAGAAGCGCCCCCATCGGTCCCCACAGCCAGCCCCAGAACACGAGGGAAAGGACCACGATCACGGTCGAAATGCCGAGGCGGCGCCCCATCAGGGTGGGCTCCAGCCAGTTCCCGAAGATGATGTTCACGGCCAGGTATCCGACCCCGACGATCGCCGCATGCTGGACATCGATCCCCACGAACGTCGCCGTATCGGGGTCGACCTGGACCAGCGCGAGCACGAGGGCGGGCACCGAGGCGATGACGGACCCGATCGTAGGCACGTAGTTGAGCAGAAAGGCGATCAACCCCAGGAGGATCGGCAAGTCCAGCCCCAGGGCCCACGTCCACAACCCCAGAAGCACCCCCGTCGCCAGGCTTACCAGCGTCTTGATCACCAGATAGCCCTGCACTTCTTCAACGATCTTCCCCATGCGCTGGTCCGAGGCGATGCCGTCGCCCGCGATTGCCCGAAGCTTGCGCGGGAGCACGGCCGCTTCGCTCAGACTGAAAGCCAGGATCAGGAAGACCAGGAAGGTGCTCGACAGGAAGGAAAGGGCCCAGGTCGTCGCCCCGGTGGCAAGTAGCGCGAGGTTGGAGAGGCTGAGCAGCTCCCGAAAGTTGTCCGAGAGTTCTCCCTCCTGAACCAGCGGAATGCGTGATTCAATCTGGCTCAACCAGCCATCGAGCGGCCCTTGCAACGCCTCGATTTGCGTTGCGACACGTGACTGCAGTTCGGGGAGTTGGAGACTGGCCACCACGATAAGCAGGGCGAAGACGCTGGCCACGGCGAGCACGGTCACGACGATGGCCCCCATGACCGGAACCCTCTTGCTCTCCAGCCAGAAGACGATGGGCATGCAGATTACCGCCAAGAAGGCGGCCACGGCGATCGGCAGCAGCACGGGCTGGGCAAACTGCAGGCCCTGGATCAGGATAACCCCTACCGCAAGCGTGAAGAGGAACCGCAGACCCGGGTTTTGATCCAGTTGGTCGAAGACCATCGCGTTACGTTCGAGAAGATGCCTCGTAATATCTATGAGTCTATGAGCAAGCAGCCGTCTCGCAAAGGGGCCGACGCTCCTTCGCCCGTCGAGGAAGCGCCCCGGACCTCGCGCTCAGGGGGAGGCCTTCTGGCCGAATGCCGTGTCGACACCTTCCGTGCGGGCGGCAAGGGCGGACAGCACCAGAACAAGGTGGAGTCGGGGGTTCGGCTCACCCACCTGCCGACGGGCATCGTGGTGACATCGCGGAAGCACCGTTCCCAACACCGCAACCGGGAGGACGCCCTCCAGAGGCTGGAACGGAAGCTCGCTGACCGAAGTCGCGTACGGCAGCCGCGCATCCGCACGCGCGTGCCGGCCAGGGAGAAGAGAAAGCGCCGGGAACGAAAGGCGAAGCGGTCGCAACTGAAGCGGCTGAGGAAGAAACCGGATCAAGAGACTCCCTGAGCCACCACGTCATGGCGCCCCACGGCTCCGGGTCAGCAGACGATGGGGATCAGAGGCCGCGGCCGGGTTACGGTCCCCTCGACGTACGTGTTGGTGTAGATCCTGATCTGGCCGCACCCGCGGATCACTTCCACCCTGTAGACCGCGGTGGTGGGCAGGCTGGCAAGCTCCGGTACGCCGCCAAAGGCGGGAGCGTCGTCGATGAAGATCCTCGGACGTTGGGGCGTCGCTCCCCGGCCGCGCATGCAATCGCGTCGCTGGGCGAAGATTCCCGTCGCCGAATTGTCTTCGAAACAGGGAACGAATTCGAATCCCGGCTGGCTGTCCAGGTATTGGGCCACGCTCAGGTCGGGCGCGAACTTGAGCTCGACTTCGCTGTAGGTGTTGGTCAGGTACGGGAGTTCTCGGAGGCGTGTCACCAGGCGGTCCACGTACACTTCGATCCCCTCCAGCACCACCGGCTTCGGGATCACCGCCACCTCGACGAACTGACCTTCCCTGATGTCGAGCACCTGGATCAGGTCCGCGTATCCGATCCTCGACACCAAAACCTGGCTCGGCCCGGGCGGCACTTCCGCGATGCTGAAGCGCCCCGACTCGTCCGTTGCACCCTGGATCAGCGATCCGTCGGGGCGCCGCGTCCCTTCCAGACGTACGACGGCGCCCTCGACCGGCTCTCCCCAGTAGGTGTCGATGACCTGGCCCTGAAAGGTGACGGGCGCGAGCGACCCCTGCTGAGCGGCGGCTCCGGTTCCGGCGCCTCCGATCAGAAACGCCAGCGTCACCACCGAAAGCAGACGGCGGAGGAGCGAATCGCCCGGAGCGAACGGAGGGTGCATGACGGCCACGGCGGTCAGCTCACGCTGCGGACCGCATCGACGATGTCGTCAAAGGGTGGGAGAGTACCCGGATCGTCACTCACCCAGGCGTAGCCGATCCGCCCCTCCCGGTCGACCACGAAAGCCGAGCGCTTGGCGACCCCGTGAAGACCGAAGAAGTCCTCTTCCAGAACCCCGTAGGCGGACGCCGCTCGCTTGTTGAAGTCGGACAGGATGGGGAAAGGCACACCCATGTCCTCGCGCCACTTCCGGTTCACGAAGGGGGAATCGATGCTGATTCCGTAGACGCGCGCACCCAGCGACCCCCACACATCCCAATTCTCACCGACGTGGCACAGTTCCTTCGTACAGACCCCACTGAACGCCAGCGGCACGAACAGCACCACGACAGGCTCACCCCGATGTCCCAACAAGGTGACGGGCTCTTCACCGAAGGCCTCGATCAGGGAAAAATCCGGCGCTGCGTTGCCGATCCCGAGTCCGCTCACAAAGTGCTCCTTTTTTCTTGGCAATTGTTGTCCAGGCGACCTGAATGGTCCCCGCAAGGTCAACCGGCATCCGACGCCGATCCCGCCCGGCTCTTCTGTCTCGTCCAGATGAGCACTGCCCCGCAGCCATCCCGATGAATCCCCTGGTACTCCACCGGCGTTCGCGGGCCCCAGTACACTTCCGCCAACTCGACCCAGTCGGGCGGGATCTGATCGATGTCGACCGAGCCCTCGATGTCCACGCCCATCGGTATCCCGTCCACATACACGGCAAGCGCACAGTTCCGGGGCGCGACGAGCACGGATCGGGACGTCGACTCGCGAGAGATCCGGATTCCCGGGACGTGCGCGAAGGCGTCCGAAATCCGTATGGAGCCGCGTTCCTGGATCGTCTCGCGGGTCAGCAGGCGCATCACGACGCCCTGGTCCATCCGGCGGTACACCCCGTGACTCTCGAGGAACCGGGACCGGACTTCCACCTTGAGAGGGCGCAGCGGCACGGCTTCCACCGTCAACGCGACCTCGACGGCTGTCGTCCGGTCGGGGTGCAGCGAAACCGGCTCATTCCGGTCGGCATAACCGATCATCTCCACGGCAACCTGGGTCAGCTGCAACCTGAGGTCGCGGAATTCGGCGCGTCCCTCGCTGTCGGTCACGCTCCTCCTGCCGTCGCGGAGCGACACGGTGGCCCCCTCGACCGGGATGCCACCCTGCGAATCCACGACCCGCACCAACAGGCGGGATGGAGCGGTCGGATCATCGATCTCCGCTCTGCTCATCTTCAAGGTGAAGTGACCCGGTCGAATGACGCTGAAGTCTCCGCGGATGGTGGAATAGCCACCTCTGCGCACGGTGAGCGTGTAGTCGCCGACGGCCGCGTCGAAGGTCACCCTTCCATCGACCCCCGTCACGTGGCGGCTGGGCACTCCCGACAGTTCGATGACCGCCCCCAGCAGGTTCGTGTTCGTGTCCAGGTCCTGTATTCGGGCGGTAATGCGGACGCGCCTGTCTTCCTGCCCCCCCACGGCTCCGTGGGCACCGAGAAACGGGCCGGCCAGCACGAGAAGAGCGGCGGCGCAGGGCATGCAGACCCTCCGTTTCATCCCCGGGCGGACAATCACGATCCGCATCTCCCCAAAAGGGCGTCAGGCATCGGACTCACTCTCGATTGCGTACGACATTCCGTAGGAATATAGTGCCGCCACCCGGCTGAGCGCACAAGCAACGAGCGCCCCACGGCCTTCGACGGGCGACCACGGGCCGTCCCTGACTGGCGTAGACGGGCCACTCCTCTATATTTTGGATGCATGACTAAATACACTGCCGTCCTGCTCACAGCGGGAGCGATCGGCCTTGGCCTGGCCGGCACTGCCGTTCAGTCCCCTCGCATCTCTTCCGGCGAGGCGGCGGACGGACCGCGTGATGCAGCGCCCGTTGTCTCGGGAGCCAACGAGGTCGTCGAGCAGTTTTGCACGCGATGTCACAATGCGCGCTCGCGCCGCGGCGACCTGGTGCTCGAAGGCTTCGACATCGCCGACGCGATCAACCATCGTCCCACCATCGAGAAGATGATCCGCAAGTTGCGGGCCGGCATGATGCCGCCGATGGGCGCGCGCCGTCCCGATGCAGAGGTCCTCGGGTCGATGGCCACCGAACTTGAAACGGCCATGGACGGGATCGCGGCCACAAGTCCGAACCCGGGCAAACGGACCTTCCAGCGCCTCAACCGGGCCGAATATTCACAGGCAGTCGAGGATCTCCTGGGACTCCAAATCGACGTGGGGACGTTTCTCCCCCTTGACACCAAGAGCGCCAACTTCGACAACATCGCGGATGTGCAGATGCCGTCGGCAACCGTGATGGAAGGATATCTGCGTGCCGCCGGGCAGATCAGCAGGCTTGCCCTCGGCGACCCCGAGGCCGAGGTCTCGTCGACGATCTACCGGATCCCGAGGGTCGCTTCCCAGAAGGATCTGGTGGAAGGGGCACCGATCGGGACCCGGGGAGGGCTGTCGGTCGCCCATAACTTCCCCGCCGACGGCAAATACGTCTTCCACATCATGCCCTACGCCGCCGTCGAAGGAGAGGTCTTCGGCCGCACGTTCGGCACCGAGCAGATCGAGGTCTCGATCGACGGGGCACGTGTGGCGCTGCTGACCATCGATCGATGGATGTCGGAATCCGAGCCCACGGGACTCAACATCCGCACCGACTCCATCTACGTTACGGCCGGACAGAAGCGTGTTTCGGTCGCGTTCGTCCGCCAGTTCGAAGGCGTCGTGGACGATCTCATTCGTCCCATCGACCACACTCTCGCAGACGGGCAGATCGGCATCGGCCTCGGTGTCACGACCCAGCAGCACCTTCAGCGGCTCACCGTCCTCGGCCCATTCGACGTCACCGGGGTCTCGGACACCCCGGCGCGGCGAACTGTCTTCACCTGCCGTCCCACCGTTCCCGAAGAGGCCCTGCCCTGCGCACGCCGGATCATCGAGAGGTTGGCCACCAGGGCATACCGGCGACCCGCCCTCGACCGGGACATCGAGGGTCTCCTTCCCTTCTACGAGCAGGGCGCGGCGGACGGCGGCTTCGAGAAGGGCATCCGGACGGCCCTGCAGGCGATCCTTGCGAGCCCCCATTTCATTTTCCGGCTCGAGCGGCTGCCATCGGATCTCGAACCCGGCGGTGTCTACCGCATCGCCGACGTAGACCTCGCGTCCCGGTTGTCCTTCTTTCTCTGGGGGGCGCCGCCCGACGATGAACTGCTGGAGGTTGCGCGCTCGGGTTCCCTGTCCGCCCCGGACGAACTGGAGCGGCAGGCGCGCAGAATGCTGGCGGACCCGCGCGCGGAAGCGCTGGCGACACGGTTCGGGGCCCAGTGGCTTCGCCTTCAGGACCTCGAGAAGATCCACCCGGACGCGTTGACCTACCCCTACTTCGACCAGACCCTGGCCGACGCGATGCACCGGGAGACGGAGCTCTTCTTCACCAACCTGGTGCAGGAAGACCGCTCGGTCCTGGATCTGCTGACCGCCGACTACACCTTCGTCAACGAGCGCCTTGCACGACACTACGGAATCACGGGAGTCACGGGACCCGAGTTCAAAAGGGTCGACTATCCCACCGGCCATCGGCGCGGGCTGCTGGGGCACGGAAGCGTCCTCACGCTGACCTCCCACCCTGACCGCACCTCCCCGGTGCTGCGGGGCAAGTGGGTGCTCGAGGTGCTGCTCGGAGCGCCGCCACCCCCGCCTCCGCCTGACATTCCCGCCTTCGAGGAAACCGCCGCGGCCGAAGAGGGACGCTTCCTGACCGTCCGGGAACGGATGGAGGAACACCGGGCGAACCCGGCGTGCAGTTCCTGTCACAACGTGATCGACCCGCTGGGACTGGCACTGGAGAATTTCGACGTGACGGGGGCGTGGCGGATCCGCGACGGGGGCAACCCGGTCGACCCGGTCGGCGTCATGTACAACGGCCGGGAACTCGCCAGCCCCGCCGATCTCAGGTCGGCGCTGCTCGATATGCCGGAGGTGGTTCTGCTCACCTTTGCGGAAAACCTGATGGCCTACGCGCTCGGCCGCAGGGTCGAATACTACGATATGCCAACGATCAGGGACATCACGCGCGGCGCGGCCGCAGACGACTACAGCATGTCCGCCTTCGTGCTCGGTGTCATCGGCAGCCCACCCTTCCGCACCGCCCTGGCGGGCGCCGTCGCCGACGACGATCCGGCCGCGGACCCACCACTACCGAAACGCGACTGAAACCAAGCAACCAAAGAGCGAGGTCCGACCGATGCAATACCTCAGCGGCAAACACATTTCGCGGCGCACGATGCTCAAGGGAGCCGGCGCGGCGATCGGCCTGCCCCTTCTGGACGCGATGATCCCCGCCGGCCGTTTGTGGGCGTCGACAGAAGCCGGGAAAGCCGCCGACCGCACCCGCCTCGTCTGTATCGAGCAGGTGCATGGTGCCGCGGGATGCAACGACTGGGGTGCCAGCCAGAACCTCTGGTCCCCGGCCGAGACCGGCCGCGACTTCGACTTGTCGCCCAGCAGTCTCAAGCCGCTCGAACCCTTCCGGAAGTACCTGACCATCGTCAGCGACACCGACGCCCGGATGGCCGACGCCTATGCTCCCAGCGAGATCGGCGGCGACCACTTCCGTACCAGCGCGGTGTTCCTCACCCAGGCCCACCCGAAGCAGACCGAGGGCTCGGATGTTCAGGTCGGAACCTCCTTCGACCAGCTTTACGTGCAGCGCTTCGGCCAGGACACGCCGATCCCCTCGCTGCAGCTGTCGATCGAAAATGTCGACCAGGCCGGGGGCTGCGCTTACGGGTACGCCTGTGTCTACACCGACACGATCAGTTGGTCATCGCCCAGTCAGCCACTTCCCATGATCCGCGATCCGAGAGCCGTCTTCGAGCAGCTCTTCGGCGCCGGGGGCACGCCCGAACAGCGTGCCGAGCGGCTGACCACCGACCGGAGCATTCTGGACTGGGTCATGGGCGAGATGTCGGCCGTCCGGCGCCAGCTTGATCCGGTGGACGTTCACCGGCTCGACCAGTACGCCCACAATATCCGCGAACTCGAGCAGCGCATTCAGAGGATCGAGGCCCAGAACACGAGCGGCGAAGAGCGCCAGATTCCGGAAGCGCCCATCGGCGTCCCCGACTCGTTCGAGGAGCACGTCAAGCTGATGTTCGACCTGCAGGTGCTCGCGTTCCGCTCGGACACCACCCGCGTGTTCTCGCTGAAGCTGGGACGCGACGCGTCGCCGCGGGTCTACCCGGAGTCGGGTGTGGACACGCCTTTCCACGCCTCCTCTCACCACGGAGGCCGGGAGGACAGAGTCAAGCAGTTCGCCAGGATCAACGAGTACCACGTGTCGATGGTTCCCTACTTCCTCGAGCAGCTGCAGCAGGTGAACGAGGGCGATGGCACCCTTCTCGACAAGACGATGCTCATGTACGGCTCGGCGATGGCGGACAGCAACCTGCACAACCACGCGCGCTGTCCGCTGTTCCTTGCGGGAGGCGCTGGCGGAATCCTGGAGGGGGAGCAGCACATCCGCGCGCGCCCCGGCACACCCATGGCGAACGTCATGCTGAGCCTGCTCCACAAGCTGGGCGCGGACGACATCGAGGCGTTCGGAAACAGCACGGGCCACTTCGCGATCTAGTACGGGGGCGACATGAAAGCAGGCCGAAGGCTGGACAGATCATCCGCGGCGTTCGCGATCGCGCTGGTGTTGGCGGGCGCCTCGCTCGGGGCGGCCCGCGCCGACCTGGCCGTTGCCAATGCCGATGCTCCCGTGGCCGATGCCGCCGAGCGCAGCGACCTCGAGGCGGTACGGACGCTGCTTCGCCAGGGCGAGGACGCGAACACTGCGCAGAGCGACGGCATGACGGCGCTTCACTGGGCCGCCAGCAACAACGACATCGAGATCGCCCGCACCCTGCTCTATGCGGGCGCGACCGTCCGGGCCACCACCCGGCTTGGCGGGTACACGCCTCTGCACCTGGCAAGCCGCGCGGGCCACCCCGAGGTTGCGGGCGCGCTGCTGGAGGCGGGAGCCGATCCCGACGTGTTCACGACGACCGGAGTCACGGCCATGCACTTCGCAGCGGACGCCGACGCGCCCGGGGTCGTGACGACGCTCGTCAAGCACGATGCCGACGTCAACGCGCGGGACGGCTTCTCCCGCCGCACTCCCCTGATGTTCGCTGCGGTGCGTGGTGCCGACGCGGCCCTCCAGGCCCTGTTGGACGCCGGCGCCGAGCCGGGTCTGGTTACGGACACAAAGGACTACGAGGCGCTGGACCAGAGCCTCCGGGCCGAACAGCGGCAGCGTGCGCGAGTCCGTGCCGCCGCAGAGGAGCCCGAGGAGGAGGAGGAAGAGCCCGAAGCGCCTACCCAGGGAAGCCAACCTGCTCCCGGACAGCCCCGCACCCCGGCCCAACCGGCCCCCGCGGGCGCGACGCCGGCCGATCCGGCAGCCAAGCCCGACCCGGAGCCTCCGGTCAGGGCGCTCAGTTCGGCCCAGCAGATCGGGAAGCAGGGAGGCTTTTCGGCGCTCCACTACGCCGTTCGCGAGGGGCACCGGTCCACGGCCTCACTGCTGCTTGACGGCGGCGCGGACATCAACCAGCCGACGGCCGGGGACGAAACCTCGCCGATGCTCGTTGCGATCATCAACGGCAACTACGACCTGGCCCGGGACCTTCTGGAGCGCGGCGCCGACCCGAATCAGCTCAGCGACGACGGAGCAGGTCCGCTTTTCGCGACGCTGAACATCGAGTGGTCGCTCCGCACCTGGTATCCGCAACCGCAGGCATTTCGCCAGCAGGAGACGAGCTACCTGGAGTTGATGCGCCTACTGCTCGACGCAGGTGCCGATCCGAACCAGCAGACCACCACGCACATCTGGTACGCGGCGTACAACGCGGGCCGCATGGGTGTTGATTTCACCGGCGCCACCCCCTTCTGGCGGGCGGCCTACGCCGTCGACGTGACCGCGATGCGCCTGCTGGTCGAGTACGGGGCCGATCCGAACATCTGGACGACAAAGCTGCCGGACCGGCGGCGCTTCTTCGACCCCAACTTCCCGGACACGCAGCCGGATGAGGAACCTGCCGATCCTTCCGGCCTGCCTCCCGTTCCCGTTGGAGGCCCGGCGATTCACGCCCTGCACGCGGCGGCGGGCGTCGGCTTCGGCACGTCGCGGGTCGCCCAGCAGCACCGGAGCGTCCCGGACGGATGGCTGCCCGCGATCCGCTATCTGGTGGACGAACTCGGGGTCGACCCCAACCTCCGCGACAAGGACGGATTCAACGCGATCCACCACGCCGCGGCCCGGGGCGACAACGAGACGATTCTTTTCCTGATCAACCGGGGTGCCGAGATCGGGGCGATCAGCCGACGAGGCCAGACTACCGCGGACCTGGCAAACAGCCCAGAACAGCGGGCCCAGCCACACCCGGCCACGGTAGCCTTGCTGGAGAAGCTCGGATCGCACAACAGCCACCAGTGCCGGTCCTGTGGGGGCAGCCGTTGATGGCACGCCGCACATCGATGGAACAGCATGGGGCACGCCGCTCGATGGCAGCTCTGGGGGCGTCGGTCACAGCCGCGGCGCTGCTGGTCGCGTTGCCCGCTTCCGCCCAGGACACGGAGTGGAACCGTTACACCCTGGAGGGCCTCGCCGGGGTGTACGTTCGTGCGGAAGCCAACCTGGGGTGCGAGGGCGCCGGAGTCTCGGCGGAAGCGGTCCGCATGGACGCCGCGGCCGTGCTCGAGGCGGCGGAGGTTCCCCTTCTCACCGAACGCGAAATGCTTGCGAGCCCGGGGCTCCCCGAGCTCAGGGTCTCGCTCGAATGCGGCGGGGGGGTCGCGGGGGTGGTGGCGTACTCGGTGTCTGTCCGTGTACAGCAGGCCACGCAGATGATCCGCGACACCCAGATTACGTTGTCGGAGGCGGTGACCTGGTGGACGAGCATGGTGGGCGTGGCCGAGGCGGCTTCGACGGGGGATGCCCTGGGAGCGGCTCTGGAGGCCGGGCTGGCCGAGTTCACCGAAGCATTCGCCGCTGCGAACGCGGAGGAGGAGGGATCGGGGTAGCGCGTTGCCGGGTGCCACGCGACCCGGCAATCTGGCGCCGCCCCTATGGAGTCAGCGGTTGCCGAGGGATGAACCCGTCTCGGCCGATGCGCCGGGTGCGTGGCCTCACCGACCGGGACAACGCTTGCAGCTCACTCCTCTTTTGCCGTGATGACCGCCAGGAAGTGCTCGCCGTAGCGGCGGAGCTTCGTCTCCCCCACCCCGCCGAGGCGGGAGAATTCGTCGAGGGTGCGCGGGCGCAGCTCCACCATGGCGCGCAGCGTCGAATCGTGGAAGATCACGTAGGGCGGCACCTTCTGGGCCTTGGCCAACTCGGTGCGGCAAGTACGCAGATCTTCCCATAGGGCCTCGTCCCAGGTGGCGGGATCGGGAGGTGGCACCGCTTCCTTCGGCTTTCTCTTCGCCCCGGTACGCCCGGGCCGCAGGTCTCGCCGCATGCGCACCTCGGTTTCGCCGCGCAGCACGGGCCAGCTGCCTTCGGTGAGCCGCAGCGATCCATATCCATCCAGGTCGACGCTGAGCAGGCCGCGGGCCACCAGTTGCCGAAAGACCGAGCGCCAGCTGTACGGATCCAGATCGGCGCCGACGCCGTGGGTCGGAAGCCGCTCGTGGCCGAAACGCTGGATGCGCTCGTTCTCCAGGCCCCGGAGCACGTCGATCAGGTACCCTGCCCCGAACATCTGGCCCGTGCGGTAGACGCACGAGAGAGCCTTCTGTGACGCCTCCGTCGCGTTCCACTCCGCCACCGGGGCCAGGCAGTTGTCGCAGTTGCCGCACGGCTCGGGCAGGCTCTCGCCGAAATAGTTCAGCAGCGTCTGCCGCCGGCACGCGGTCAGCTCGCAGTAGCCGAGCATGGCGTCGAGCTTGCGGATTTCCAGCCGCTTGCGCATCTCGCCCGCGTCCGAGCCCTCCACCATCTGGCGCAGCGCGACCACCTCCTGCAGTCCGTAGACCATCCAGGCGTCGGCCGGCAACCCGTCGCGCCCCGCCCGTCCCGTCTCCTGGTAGTAGGCTTCGATGCTCTTGGGCAGATCGAGGTGGGCGACGAAGCGCACGTCGGGTTTGTCGATCCCCATGCCGAATGCAATGGTGGCCACGATCACGACGCCCTCTTCGCGCTGAAACCGGTCCTGATTGCGGCGCCTGGTGAACGCATCGAGGCCCGCGTGGTACGGCAGCGCGTCCACCCCGATGCCCCGCAGCCACTCCGCAGTGTCGTCGACCCTGCGCCGCGACAGGCAGTATACGATTCCCGCGTCGCCCTGATGGTGCTCATCGAGAAAGCGGCGAAGCTGTTGCCTGGCTCGGTTCTTGGGCACCACCGCGTACCGGATGTTGGGCCGATCGAAGCCGCTGACGAACATCGGCGCGTCCGCCAACCCAAGCCGCTGCACGATCTCGCGGCGTGTCGGCTTGTCGGCAGTTGCGGTAAGCGCGATCCGGGGAACCTCGGGGAAGCGCTCGCGCAGGATGGAAAGCTGCAGGTACTCGGGGCGGAAGTCGTGCCCCCACTGGGACACGCAGTGCGCTTCGTCGATGGCGAAGAGGGCCAGCTCGGTACGGGAGAGCAGCTCCTGGGTGCGATCACCCATGAGGCGCTCGGGAGCGACGTAGAGCAGATCGATCAGCCCGTTCTCCACCGCGGCCTCGACCTCGGACACCTCACGGTAGGACAGGGTCGAATTGAGGGATGCCGCCCGCACCCCCGTCTGGCGAAGCGCCTCCACCTGATCCCTCATGAGTGCGATGAGGGGCGAGACGACCACGCCGACACCACTGCGCACGATGGCGGGAATCTGGTAGCAGAGCGACTTGCCCCCGCCGGTCGGCATGAGCACCAGGCTGTCGCCCCCGGCCACGGTGTGCTCGATGATGGCTTCCTGCTGGCCCAGAAACTCCCCGAATCCGAAGACGCGGTGGAGGATCTCGTGGACGCCGGTCATGTGCGGGGAGGGGCTACGGACCACTATCCCCCGAACATGTTCACCTGACGGGTGAACTTCAGGTACAGCGAACGCCCCAGCGGCCCCGTCAGGCTCTCGAGCCCCTGCACCTCGTTGTAGACGATGAAAAGGCCCGTGCCGGCGGTGTTCAGCCAGCCGAAACGCACGTTGGCGGACCAGGTGTCGATCTGGTCGGAGTACTGGACCAGCGACTGAAGGTAGATCCGCGGTGTGAAGAAATAGCCCAGATTGATCCCGGCCAGGGTGGTGGTGAAGTCGCCCTGGGGCAGGCTTACGTCGTTGTACACGACCCGCAGCGTGGCGCTGGAGCGGTCGCCCCGACGGATGGTCAGGTCGGCGTTGCTGGTCCGCTTGCTTCCGGAAAGGAAGTTGCCCCAGTTCCAGCGCGTGTTGAGCGACAGGGTCCGGGACTGGTCCGTGAAGAACACGACCGCCGACTCCCACCCCGAGTAGACACCGGTGGGAACCACGACATCGGTGCCCGGGATCGCGAACGACTCGTAGAGGCCTTCCGTGACGTAGTTGGCCCCGCTGTGGAATTCCATCCCCGACGGCCACTGCCAGTGGCTGTCGACGTGCCAGCGCGACGATTCGTTGAAGTTGCTCTCGACGCCCCTGCGGACGCTGCGGTAGGTGTAGTACGAGACGTGAGGCCGGATCTCCCGAAAGATGCTCTCCGGCCGATAGTTCCAGAGCCAGAACACCTGAAGGTAGCGGTGGCCGTTGCGGGGCACGAAGCCCACTTCCGGATTGAAGTTCTCGCCGATTTCACGGACCGTGACGTTGCCCCGGAAGCTTCGACTGCTCCACGCCGCGGTCACGTCCCAGGCCTGGTCGGCGCCCTCCAGCTCGGGGGTGTCCGTGCGGGCGACGAAGGAAGTCAGCGTCAGCTGGTCCCCGATCCCCAGGCGGCCGTCCACTGCGTAGGTGCGGTTGTAGTCTCCGCCGATGTTGCTCCCCTTGTTCACGAAGAGCGCGCCCACGCGGGCGCGGTTCGGCAGCTCCTTGGCGATGCGAGCCGCCGAATACGCGTTCTCGGGGTCCGTTGCCTCCACTCCGCCCGTCCGGATATGGAGGAGACCCACGTTGAGTCCCGCCATCCGCCCGGACAGCCTGCCTCCGCCCTTGATCGGCACGGGCTGTCCCCCCGAGATGCCGATGCGCCGGCTGAAGAAGAGATCGGCACCTCCCGCCCCTACGGTGAAGAAGCCCGCGTTCTCCAGGAAGAAGGGACGCTTTTCCGGAAAAAGGAGCGAGAAGCGGGTCAGGTTGACCTGCTGGTCGTCCACCTCGACCTGTGCAAAGTCGGTGTTGACCGTCATGTCGAGGGTCATCCCCTGGGTGACCTGTACCTTGGCCTCTCCGCCGAAGTCCGCCTGCTGGCCGAAAGACGTCTGGCCCTCGTCGGTGTAGTCCCGCTCGGCCGCCCCGAGCACGTAGGGCGTCACGGTGGCGGCCCGCCGGAAGGGGGGCACCACGCCGGCGAGCTGCCCGGCGAAATCGAGCCGGTAGAGGCCGAACTCGCGCGGCACGGCGGCCCAGAAGTCCTCTTCGTTCAGGCGCCGTATGCGGCGCGAAACGTTGAACCCCCAGGTGTCGGTCTCCGATCCGTAGCGCAGCGTGCTGAACGGGATGCGAAACTCGGCGTACCAGCCGTCCCCGTCGCGGGAAGTGGCGACGGTCCAGCTGCCGTCCCAGTTCTTGTTGAAGCCGCCGCCGGCCCCGGCCTGGAAACGCTGCCGGTTGTTGAAGCCCCCGCCCAGGAAGAAGCCGCCGCCGCTGCCCTGGGCCGCGACCTGGCCATCGTACTCGATACCGGCCGGGGTGGTGCCGAAGACGAAGCCGTTCTGCTGGTCGTTGTAGGTGTCGAAGACCATGATCACCGCGTCGGCGTCGGTGACCTCGTAGTCCCGGATGGACTCGCCGGTGACGATCGCATCCGGCTGCGAGTCGTAGGCCCAGACCGCGACATACACGGCGTCCTGGTCGAAGAGGATGCGGAGTTCGGTGGGTTCGGAGGCGGGTTCGCCGTCCGCGGGTTCACGCTGGGTGAAGTCGGTGAGCGGGGCCGCGGCGAGCCATGCCTGCTCGTCCGGGATGCCGTCGATGATCGGAGGGACATCGGTAGGAGTGGCGATCGCCGTGCCGGGTGTTCCGCTCCCGGTCGCGGGGCCGCCGTTGCCTTCAACCGGGGCTTCCTGGGCCGCCACACGGGAGAGCGGAACTGAAAAAAATGCCGCGAACACCACTGCGGCAAGGAGGTTGGGTCCGCAGGCGCGGACTGAGGATAGGGTCATGTCGGCTCGTCGTCGCTGGTCGGATCGGGAGACTGGCAAACTCCAACTATAACGACAGCGTCCGGCAGCGTCTTGTTGAACGGCGTGGTCAGCCGGATGGACGGCCGGACCGGTCCAGCGAGACCGCGGGCCCGAGTCCGAGGGACTCCAGCCGCGCCATTTGTGTCGCCGCGTCGCCCACGACCAGCCAGACCATCCCGCCTCCGGTCAGGTGACGTCCCGCAAGCTCCCGGATCCGGGCGACCGTCATCTCGCGAACCGTCTGTTCCTGCTCCAGCACGTAGTCCGGCGCGAAGTCGTAGTCGCTGACGTCTCGGATGACGCCCAGCTTCGCCCCCAGCGTTTCGAAGGCGCGGGCGTTGGCGCGGAGAAGGAATCCCCGGGTGGCCTCCAGGTCGGCTTCGTCGAAGCCGGGGCCGTACCCTTCGAGCATCTCCTTGATGATCTGCAAGGACTCCAGCGTGACGTTGGAGCGCACCGAGGTGCCGATCGCGAACGGTCCCGGATGGTGGCTTCCCTGGAAGCGCGAACCGACGCCGTAGGTGTACCCCTTGCCCTCGCGCAGCACCTGGGTGAGATCCGACGCGAAGCCGCCGCCGCCGAGGCGGAAGTTCATGACCGTGGCCGGGTGAAAGTCCTCGTCGGTCCGGGCCAGAGCCAGGCGGCCGACGTTGATGACCGACTGGGCCGCGCCGGGGACGTCGATGAAGTAGAGCCCCGCGCGATCCTCGTCCCACTGCGGCGCGGGCGGAAGCGACGGCGCGGGCTGGTCCGGCCATCGTGCGGCGAGTCCCGCGAGCGGGGCCACCGCTTCGGATGGCGTGACCGCGCCCGCGACGTGGAAGGCCGCCGCGCCGGGGACGAGCGCGGAGGCGTGATAGGCACCGAGATCGTCCAGGGTGATCGCCGCGACGCCGTCGAGCGTGCCGGACAGGTCCTCGGCGAGGACGTGGCGGCCGTACAGGAGGCGGTTGAAGGCCCGGGACGCGACCGCAGCCGGGTTCGCGCCCTGCCGGCGGATGCCGTTCAGCACACGCTGCCGCGCGAGCTCGAAACGGTCCGCGTCGAAGCGGGGCTCCAGGAGGACCTCCTCCACAAGCGCGATGGTTGCGTCGTAGTTCCGGGCCAGCACACTCCCGGAGATGGTGAAGTTGCGCGCCCCGGCCGACACATTCAACGATGCGCCGAGAAGGTCGATCGCCTGCTCCAGTTCTTGCGGCGTGCGCCGTGCCGTTCCCTCCAGCATCGTCTCCGCCAGCAGGTTGGCTGCCCCCGTTCGCTCGGGCTCCTCCAGGAGGAGGCCGCCGTGGAAGCGCAGTTCGAACTGGACGATGGGGGTCTCCCTGTCCTCGATCCCCAGGACACGCAGGCCGTTGTCGAGCCTGTCACGCCAAACATCCGGGGCCCGCAGGCTGGGAGGCGGCCCGAAGGGAGGCTCCACGGAACGGTCGAACGACCCGCCAGGGGTGCGCTCATCACCGCGCACAACCGTGAATTCTCCTTCGGCACCCTGTACGATCGGCTCCTCCACGACTTCCGCGCGCTCCGATCCGGCCAGTGCCAGCTCGGCCTCCCCCCTGGGAACGAAACTCGCTGCAACGTACGGCCGACCGGCCAGGTAGGTGCGATAGACCCGCATGAGGTCCTCCGAGGTCACCGCCAGCGTGCGTTCGAGATCCTCCGTGACGTAGCCCGGATCGTCCGCAAAGATGGCGTAGCGAGCCAGCTGGAACGCCTTGCCGATGGTGCTCGCAAGCCCGCGGTGGAAGCCCGTCTCGGTACCAGCCTTGACCCGCTGCAATTCGGCCTCGTCGACGCCCTCCTCCTCGAAGCGCCGGAAGCCCTCGAGTATCGCAGCCTGCACATCGTCCAGATCCGTCCCCGCGAACGCTCCAACCTGCAGGCTGAAGCTTCCCGCCAACTCCTGCGAACCGTTGAAGGCGGAGACAGCCGGAGCCAGCTTTTCCTCTTCGACCAGCACCTGGTGCAACGGCGTCGACCTGCCGTCGGTGAGGACCGCAGCGAGGACGCTCAGGGCGTAGCTGTCGGGGTGGAAGAGCGGCACCGTTGGCCATGCCATGGTCAGGCGGGGCAGCCGCGCGAAGTTGTCCTCGTGCATCAGCAGTCGGCTCTCGGCCAGCTCCACCGGCGGTGGGTCGGCCGACGCGGGCGTGTCGCCGCGCGGGATCTCGCCGAAGTACTTCTCGATCCACGCCCGAGTCTGGTCCACGTCTATGTCGCCGGCCACCACCAGCGTCGCGTTGTCCGGTCCGTACCAGCGCGAGTGGAACTCCCTGGCGTCTGCGAGGGTCGCCGCGTCGAGGTCCTGCAGAGAGCCGATGACCTGCCAGCGGTAGGGGTGCCCCTCCGGGTACAGCGCCCTGTCGACCACGTAGCTCGTGTGTCCGTACGGACGGTTGTCCACGCTCTGGCGCTTCTCGTTCTTGACGACCTGCTTCTCCTTGGCCACGACCGATTCGGTCACCGTGTTGATGAAGAAGCCCAGCTTGTCCGCCTCGGCCCAGAGCGCCTTCTCCAGCCCGTCGACGGGCACGACCTCGAAGTAATTGGTGCGGTCGCGGGAGGTCGACCCGTTCGTGGAGCTTCCGATCCGGGTCATCAGGCGGTCGAGTCCTCCGGAGCCCAGGTTCTCCGAGTCCAGGAAGAAAAGGTGTTCGAAGAGGTGGGCGAAGCCGGTGCGCCCCTCGATCTCGCGCGCCGAGCCGACATGGAAGGTCATCGCCACCGCAGCCAATGGATCGGAGTCGTCGACGTGAAGGACCACATCGAGGCCGTTCGACAGCTGATACCGCTCGAAATCGATCGAGAAAGCGTCGGCGTCGGGGGTGGTCGGATAGCACGCGCCGACCGCAATCAACAGGGCGAGAATCGCTGACAGCCTGAAGCGGGCGCCTGCGTCCCCGCCGGAAGCGGAGGGACGCCCCGCATGCAAGGTTGAGACCCCGGGTGAGCGCCTGCTTCTGGTCGAGCCCTTCATGGTGTCTCTCCGATCCGCCCGGTGTTCTCCGGGTCCCTGGCAACTGAACAATCCTTTTGCGTCTGCCTATGGCCACACAGCAGTATCGGTTTCAGGGGGAGCTTTGACAACAGGAGGGAGCGATGCATCCGCCCGGTCTGCCTTCCAGACGCGAGAGGTCGGGTGGAGTCCGAAGCAATGGGCCGCTCAACCGGACGCCCACGCCCGCGAGAAGCGTCAGCGCCGCAGGAGGAGCCGGTCCGCTGTCCCGCGGCTGGCGAGGTAGAAATCCGCCCGGCCATCGCCATCGAAGTCGGCGAACTCCAGGTCGAAGCCCGTGCCTGTGACGCTCGATCCGAAGACCTCCTCCGAGGCCTCCGTGAAGACGCCGCTGCCGTCGTTGAGGTAGGCGCGGTACCGGCTCTCGGCGATGCGCCCCACGCCGAGATCGACATCGGCGTTGGCGGTGACCACGTCCAGATCCCCGTCGCCGTCCACGTCCACCAGGTCGCCGTCGAAGGAAGAGATTCGCGCCGCGGGCAGCCGCGACTCGCTCTGGTCGGTGAAGAAGCCCGTGCCGTCGTTGATCAGAAGGCGGTTGCGCGGATCCGCTCCGCTCACGAAGGCGGAGACGTTGGCGAAGAGGAGGTCGAGGTCCCCGTCGCCGTCCACGTCGCCGAAATCCGCTTCCCGGGTCTCCTCGCCTCCTGCCCGCAGGGGGATTCTCACCAGGCCGTCGTCGCCGAAGTGCCCCGTCCCGTCATTGATGTACAGAACGTTGGCGCCCTCGTTCGCCACGATCAGATCCGGATCGCCGTCGCCGTCCACGTCACCGAGTTCGAGATCCTGGGTAACGTCGCGCGAGGGCGGCAGGCGGTCCGCGGTCTCATCCACGAAGCTGCCCGCGCCGTCGTTGATGAGGGCTGCGTCCTGACCGTTGTTGGCCAGCAGGATGTCGGGGAACCCGTCACCGTTCAGGTCGGCCAAGACCACTCCGTTTGTCGTGCCCTCGACCGGGAGTCGGCTGCCCTCGTCGGTGAAGCGGCCCGTGCCGTCGTTGAAGTAGAGTTCGTTGGTGCGATCGTCCTCGGTGACGACGACGATATCGAGGTCGCCGTCGCCGTCGAAGTCGGCGACGCCCACGTCCTCGGAATCGCGGCTTGCCGCCGGCAGCCGGCTGCTGGCGTCGCTGAAGCGGCCGGTCCCGTCGTTGAGCAGCAGGATGTTCGGACGGAATTCGTGCGCGACAACGATGTCCCGATCCCCGTCCCCGTCGAAGTCGCCGACACCCGCATCCATGCTGAAGCCGCCGAGGACACCGGCGGGGAGGTGGGACGCGGTCACGTCGTCATACAGGGCCGGAGCCGGTTCCACCCCGGGCGGGTCAGGCTCATGCGCCCCCGTCGGATCACCGCTCCCGCAATTGGCCGCGATCACGGCGAAGCCTGCCGTGGCCACGAGGCAGGCATACGGCAACATCCTCATGGACCGTCACCGCTCACCGGCTGGCTCACTCCGAGATCACCCCCAGCCCAAGCGCCTGAATCCGGCGGTTGAAGGCGGCGAGGTCGGCATCCAGCACCGCGTTCAGCGCTTCCTCGATGCGGAGCAATCGCTCCTTGAGGATGACATGCACCTCGCCCTGCTGGTCGGTGGGGCGGAAGTCCCCGGTCGACACCGTCGAGAACAGGTACCCCAACCGTTCGATCACCCGCACCGGATACCGGATCGCGTCCTGCCCCGTCCCCGTGGCCCGCATCTGGAAGAGACCCTGTTCGGCTTCGATCAGGCGCTGGTTCAGGGAATCGGCCGCGGCCACCAGCTCCGCCTGATCGCCCCGATCCTGCAGCACAGCGCGCGTATCGAGGAGTTGCCGCCGCACCCACTCCACCCGGTTGATCAGCTCCCCGGCAGCCTCGATGTCGGTCCGGATCTCGGCCAGCGCGGCCATCTGGACCTCGATGTCCGCGACCGTACCCTCCGAGTGGGGGTCCTTGCGCACCTCCAGGCCCTGCGAGACGGTCACGCCGCCCGCCTTGAGCGTGACCGTGTAGTCACCCGGCGGTTGCAGGATCGTCGCGAGCCCCGATCCGCCGAGGGGGCCACCCGGCAAGGGGCGCCATCGTTCGTCGCCCAGTGACATGTCGTCCGCGAACAGCGGCCTGGTGCGCAGGCGCACCGGCTCGATCGGGTCGTTCATCAGGTCCCACCAGACGCGGTTGACGCCCGCGCTCGCAGTGCCCTTCAGGGTGCGCACAACCTCGCCGGCGGCGTTCGCGATCTCGATTGCCACGCTGTCGTCGACCGCCTCGGACAGCCAGTAGCTGATCGACGCGCCGTACGGCGGGTTCTCGCCGTCGGACTGGTCGTCGAACATCGTGAAGGGCTCGGAGACGGGACGGAAGCGGTAGGCCGGGCGCGGAGCGAAGAGGTGGGCGGCGGCCGCGGCTACCTCGGGGGTGAGCTGCTGCAGCGGCGTCACGTCGTCGAGGACCCAGAAGCCGCGCCCGTAGGTCCCCACCACCAGGTCGTTGAAGTGCTCCTGGACCACCAGCCCGTACATGGGTGCGTGCGGCAGGTTGGTGTGGAACTTCTGCCAGCGGTCACCGTCGTCGAAGGAGACGTACACCGACGCCTCGGTGCCCAGATACAGGAGGCCGGGACGGACCGGATCCTCGTGGATCGCACGGGTGTAGCTGAGCACCCCGTCGTCGATTCCGTCGGTGATCCCGGTCCAGCTCCCGCCGTAGTCGTCGGTCCTGTACGCGCGTGCCTCGAAGTCGCCCACCTGGTGGTGTTCGATCACCATGTACGCCTTTCCCGGCGTGTGGCGTGACGCGTCGATCCCCCGCACCACCCCGTCAGGCGGCAGGTTCGGGATGTTGCCGGTCACATTCGTCCAGCTGGCCCCGCCGTCGCGGCTGACGTGCATGAGCCCGTCGTTTGTCCCCGCCCAGAGAACGCCCGGTTCCAGCGGAGACTCGTCGAAGGCGTAGATCACGCAGCAGTACTCCACCCCGATGTTGTCCGGCGTCAGACCGCCGCTGATCCCCATGCGGCTGCGGTTGTTGGTACTGAGGTCAGGGCTGATCACCTCCCAGCTCTGCCCGCGGTTGGTGGTGCGGTGGACGTGCTGGCTCGTCACATAGATGGTGTTGTTGTCGTGCGGCGAGATGAGCAGCGGGAAGGTCCACTGGAAGCGGTAGCGGAGCGAATCGGCCGAGTGGCCGGTGGTGGACTCGGGCCACACTTCGACTTCCCGGTACTGGCGTGTCCGGGCGTCCCAGCGCGATACGATGCCGCCCCCTGCCCCGACCCCGGAGGCGCTGGACCACACGATGTTCGGATCGGTGGGATCAGGAGTTGCAAACCCGGACTCTCCACCGCCCACAGAGTGCCACAGACCGCGCGGAATTCCGACCCCGAAGAGCCCGCCCCCCATGCGGCTGTTGCTCGGGCCCCGGGTGGAGGGGCCGTCCTGCCGGTTGCCCATGACGTTGTAGGGGACCGCGTTGTCCACCGTGACGTGATACATCTGCGCGATGGGCAGCTGTGCGCGGAACCAGGTCCGGCCGCGATTGCCCGAGATCGCGAGGCCCCCGTCGCCGCTTACGATCTGGCGATCGCCGTCCAGGGGGTCGATCCACATGTCGTGATGGTCCCACACCGGTCCCTGCAGGAACGGAGCCGCCGAAGAGGTGACGCCGCCGTCGAGAGTGGTGCTGTAGGCCGCCGCCAGGAAGTACGCCTCGTCCGGGTCGTCCGGGTTGACTTCGCAGCGGGTGTAGTAGGCCGTGCGCCCGGCCAGATCGCGGTCATGGCTGACCAGCGCCCAGTTGTGGCCGCCGTCGTCGGAGCGCCAGAGTTCGCCGCCGTCGGTATCGCCCCCTTCCCAGGGAACGCCGTCGCCGGTCTCGATGAGGGCGTAGACGCGGCGCGAGTCCGCGCGGCTCATGCACAGCGCGATCTTGCCGATTTCGCGCGTGGGGAGGCCGTTGCCGCTCAGCCGCGTCCAGGTCGTGCCGCCGTCGCGGGACACATGGATGGCGCTGCCGGGTCCGCCGGAGGTGCGCGTCCAGGTCCGGATCGCGATCTGCCACGTCCCCGCGAAGAGGATGCGCGGGTTGTTCGGGTCCATGACGAGGTCGCTCGCCCCCGTCTCCTCGTCCACGAAAAGCACATGCTCCCAGGTCGCGCCGCCGTCCATGGTGCGGTAGATGCCCCGTTCGGGCTGGGGCGCGTAGCCGTGCCCGATGGCCGCCGCGTAGACGATGTCCGGGTTCGTGGGGTGGATGATGATGCGACTGATGCGACCCGTGCCCTCCAGGCCCATGTGCGTCCAGCTGTCGCCCGCGTCGGTGGACTTCCACACCCCGTTGCCGATCGACACGTTGGAGCGAATGAAGGGCTCGCCGGTCCCCGCCCAGACGACGTTCGGGTCGGAAGGGGCGACCTCGACCTCGCCCACGGAGTGCACCGGCTGGTCGTCGAAGACCGGACGCCAGTTCACCCCTCCGTCCTCGGTCTTCCACAGGCCGCCGGAAGCCGCGCCCGCGTAGTAGGTGAATCGGTCGCCGGGAACCCCCGCCACCGAAGTGATGCGGTTTCCGAGCGGACCGATGTGACGGTACTTCATGGCGGCGAGGGCGCTGGTCGGGACCTGTTGGGCGACGCCGGGCGGCGGATGCGCGGCGACGGTCACGACGGACACCGCGAGGGACACGGCCGAGGCGAAACAAAGAACCGGGGAACGCATTACGCACTTCTCCTTAATGGGGCGCACACTGCGTGCGGGGAGCCCGCACGCCACGGGAAGAATAGTGCGAAGACCGGTCGCCCGCAGTGACTCTCCCTTGGGCGTCACTGCGGGCGGCCCGGCTATCCGACGACCGGCAGGGTCAACGAATGTGCGCCGGCGCGGGCTGGGTGACGAAGTCGGGGTGTCCCGCACCGACCGCACCGTGCATGAGGCTGAAAGTGACCCCCGTCTCACCCGCCATTTCGCCGTGCAGGTGCCCGCCGAACTCGCCCGGCGTGTCCTGTCCGAACTCGGCGATCGACTCGTCCTGCACCTGGACATCCAGGTACAGGTCGTCGTCGATGGGGATCGGGTCTCCTTCATGGTCGACGAACCGGACGGTGATATGTGGAGTCTCCTGTCCGACTTCGCCCTCCAATTCGCCGGTCCACGTCTGTGTCTCTCCGTCATAGGTAGCGAACACGTTGCCACCCATGACCAGGTGCACTCCCTCGGGCTCGGCGTGTGCGTCGTCCACTTCGGTCATCGTCTCGGTGCAGGCCCCGAGGAGCAGTGCGAAGGCGGCGAGAACGAAAAGCGGTGAGTTTTTGTAGCTCCGTCCATTCATTTGTTTTCTCCTGTGTTCGTTTATTGGAGTCGCGTGCCCGGGCATTTCCCTAGAACACGACGCGGTATGTCATACTCAGACCCCTCCCGGCCTCGGGCATGATCTCCTTGACCCGGGAGAGGTGGTTGCGGTATTCGGTGTCCGTGGCGTTGTCGAGGCCTACGGTAATGACGTTCAAGCGGCCTCCCAGCGTGAGACGAGCGCCCGCCGAAAGGTTGAGCACGGCGTACCCGTCGGTCGGCGTTTCGAATTCACCGATCCGATCCTGGCGGGCCGCCACTTCGGCCTCCGTGCGGATAAACCACGTGGGCCGCTCCCATTTCAGAGCCGTGTGCCCCTTGAGCGGAGGAACAAGCGGGAGGGGTCGTTCGGTGTCCTTGAGGCTCCCTCTCACCGAGGACGCCACCACCTCGAGGGCCAGGCCCCGCCCAACGTCCACGTCCACCGTGGCTTCGAAGCCGCTGAACAGGGCATCGTTGCCCCGGTACTGGTAGATGGGAAGAAGCACGCGGCTGAGCCGACCCGTGTCCTCCCCGTAGACGTAGTCCCTGATATCGTTGTAGAAGCCGGTCACTTCGCCCCTCAGCCGGTCCGACTCGAAGCGGAGGAAGACGTCGAGCCCCCTCCCGATCTCGCCTTCCAGAGAAGGGTTTCCGACTTCGAAGGAGTAAGCCGCCAGGTGCGGCCCCTCCGAGTAGAGTTCATTGATGTCCGGCGCCCGGTAGGCGTGGACGAAGCTGGCGCCGAGCGTCAGCCCTGAAAAGGCTCTGTACAGTACGCCCAGCGATCCCGAAAGAGAGTGGAAGCCACGGTCCCGGATATCGCCGATGGCCGAATCCCGCTCGTCCTGCAGCGGATCGGCGCCCGTCCAGTCGTACCGCAATCCCCACTCGATCTGGGTGGAGCCGAGATCTACCTCTTCCATGAAGTACAGCGAAGCTCTGCCACGACGCGTGTCCGGTGTGTACAGACCACCGCCGTACTCGAAATTCTCCCAGGACAGACGGGCTCCAAGCGCGCCCGCCGAGAAGGGTCCCCACCTCCCGTGCCGGCCAAGAATGTCGCCACTGGCGGCTTGCAGAACGTAGAGAGTGCCCAGAATGTCAGGCGGCTCGATCTCCCTGTGCTCATACCATGTATGGGTCGCATCGACGCGGATATCCCGGAAGAACCCGGCAGGCTTCTCGACTACGGCTCGGAATTTCGAGGCGACGCGCTGCATCTCGATGCGCACCCCGTCCTCGTGCCCCCCGACGAAGCCGCCGGGTATGCCGTAGTCGTTCCGATACCCTCGAAAGGACGCCCCCAGATGACCCCAGTCGGCCACGTAGGCCGACCCCGCTCCGCCGCTCCACAGTTCACCGTCGGTGTTGAACAGGGTACCCACGGGCGTCTTCAGATCTCCCCCCGTCCGCGTGGCCACTTCCACGCGCAGCGGCACCTGCGCCGCCACCGGGAACACCGCCGTCGCGCTGCCACCGAACGAACCCGTCACGGTCTGGCTCTGCAGGGTCGCCGATCCCGTCACATGGTGCGGCACCGCCGACGGGATCTCGTCGCGGATGACATTGATGACGCCTCCCAGCGCGTTGCCCCCGTAGAGCAGCGCTCCCGGACCCCGCACCACCTCTATCCGCCGTGCGGACGCGGGGTCGAGCCCCGTCGTGTGATCGGTTCCCGAATTGGAGGCATCTCCCACCCGCGTCCCGTCTTCCAGCACGAGCACCCGGTCGCCACTCAGCCCACGTACCACCGGTTGCGAGACCGTCGGGCCCATGCTTGTGACGGCCATCCCCGGCATCGAAGCCAGGGTCGCCGCGATCGTCCCTTCCATTCGGCGCTGCAATTCATCACCGGCCATGACGCTCACCGGGCGCAGTGCTTCCGCGGCGCCCCGTTCGCTCAGCGTCGACGTGACCACCATGCCCTGAAGCGCGATCGGCGACGTGATCATTGCGATGACCACCACCGCGGACTCGTCGCCCACCGCGACTTCGGTGGTGGAGCTCCGGTAGCCGAGCCGTTCGACCCGCAGGGAGTAGCTCCCCGCGGCGATCCCGGTCAGGTGGAAGGTTCCGTCACCGTGGGTCACCGCCATCGTTCCCGTGCCAACCACCGACACCAACGCTCCGGCAAGAGGGTTGCCGCTCTCCGCGTCGCGCACCACGCCCTCGATTTCGCCTTCGTGCTCCGGCACCTGCGCAGACGCGGGCGCCGACAACACGGAGAGCCCGGCGACCGCCGTGACGATGCCGGTGCGGAAGAACGCAAGCAGGGTTTTCAAGAGATGCCGTTTCGCTTAAGGACGCCGATACACGGGTACGCGCCACACGGAGTTCAGGGCGACGACCCGGAGAGGAACAACGGGAGCGGGGCGGGAGCGCCCCTGGAGGCGTCAAGCGGCGGGCGGAGCCCTGGGGATGACCGACCCGACCAGGATCGGTGCCGTGGGAATGCAGTCGGCCGCGCGATCCGGCTCGGACAGACGGAGGGGAGGCGCGCCTATCCGGGGAGCCGTGATCCCGCCCGAGACTCCGGCGTTCGAGAGCGACCGAACCACCTGGCAGAAAAAGTGCCCGTGATTGACGGCGCAGTCCGCATTCCGGGGCGACTCGACATGAACCGGTGACCCGAACCGCTCGATATCCAGGATGGCGTCGGCGGGACTGAAGACGGCCGACAACCCGATCTGGAGCGTGGCAATGCACAAGATGCCCGCCCGGCGCAGGTCCCATCTGGTCGATCGCCGGAAGAACAAGTGCCGCCACCTTGACAAGGGTTGTGGAACCACCGGATTTCGGGAAATCAAGCCCGCGAGCCCTGGACTGTCAAGGGCCTGCGGGGCACAAAGCTCTCCCGCTGAATGGGCCCAGAGGGACTTGAACCCCCGACCGTCGGATTATGAGTCCGCTGCTCTAACCGCCTGAGCTATGGGCCCGGGTAACGTTAACCGATTACCGGTGCCGGAGGCCATGGGTGTCCGGGCTACGTCGTCCCGAAGAGCCGATCACCCGCGTCACCCAAGCCGGGAAGGATGTAGCCGACCTCGTTGAGACACCGGTCCAGAGCGGCCGTGTAGACGTGTACGTCGGGGTGGTCCTCGGCCAGCCGCCGGGCACCCTCGGGAGATGCGACCACGCACATGAGCCGGATATCTCCGGCGCCCCGAGCCTTCAGTTCGGCGATCGATGCGGTCGCGGTCCCCCCGGTGCCGAGCATCGGGTCGACAACGAGGCAGATTCGCCGCTGGAGGTCTGGCGGCAGCTTCGCGTAGTAGCGCACCGGCTGGAGGGTCTCTTCGTTGCGGTAGAACCCCAGGTGACCCACCCGTGCTCCGGGAATGAGGCGGGTAACACCCTCGACCATGCCCAGGCCCGCGCGCAGAATGGGCACGATCACCAGCCGATCTTCCCGGATACGAAGGTCGCGCATCGACTCGAGCGGGGTCTCGAACGCTACCTCCTCCCCGGCCAGGTCGCGCGTGACCTCGACGGTCATGAGCAGGGCGATTTCCGCCATGAGCCCGCGAAACTCCTTGTGTCCGGTGCGGCTGTCCCGCAGGAGAGAGAGTTTGTGGCGGAGCAGAGCGTGCTCGATCACCGTCAGCGTCGATTCAGGCATGCGATCCTCGGGGAGTACGTTGTGGACGAACGCGCCCCGGTCCCCTCCGCCGCCGCGGACCGCGGCCGACCAGTGCCTTTGCCTCGGCGAGCTCTTCGGCACGCGCGGGCCGCCAACCCCCCGGCTTCAGATTCCCCAGTCGAAAGGGGCCGAAGCGGACGCGGGCCAGAGACCGCGCCGGGTGTCCGACGGCCTTCAGCAGGCGTCTGACCTCTCGCTTGCGCCCTTCAGTGAGCACGAGCGTCAATCCCCACTCGTCTTCGTCGAGCGCTACTCTGCGAACCCGCTTCGGGCGCGCAAATCCATCTTCGAGTTCGATCCCGGTCTTCAGTGCCTTCACTCCGCGGGCGGTCACCTGCCCCGCTACCCGGGCCAGGTATTCGCGCTCGATCCGCGCGCGCGGGTGGGCCAGAGCAGCGGCCAGGTCACCCTCATTGGTCAGAAGCAGCAAACCGGAGGTGTCCCGGTCGAGGCGTCCGACGTACCGGAGCCCCTTTGCCCAAACGGGAAGCAGGTCGTAGATGGTGTTCCCCCCGTGGGGGTCCGTGCGCGTGCAAAGCACACCGGTCGGTTTGTGGAAGACAATCCACCGCCGCGGCGCAGGGACCACCTCCCGGCCGTCCAGCGAAACCGTGTCGACCCCGGGCGTCACCCGCACCCCCACTTCCGTCACTGGCCTGCCGTTGATTGCAATCCGACCCTCGCGCATCATGACCTCGGCTTGCCGGCGGGACGCGGCCCCGGCCTGGGAAAGGTACTTCTGTACCCGCATGGGCTCCCGCGGGGCTGCCCTGCCTCGCCGCGCGTTCATTCCTCGCTGCCCCCTCCCTCTCCGTCGCTCCCCACCTCCGAGCCGGCATGGGCAAGCACGGCCGCGACCGCCTCGTCCGGACTCAGGGGTTCATCCGACACTTCCGGAGACCCGGCTTCCGGAGCTTCGTCATCCTTCGCGCGTTCCTCCGGAGGTGCACGCTCCCGCAGCACGACGGGCAGCTCTTCGGGCCTGGGCAGGTGCTCCATCGACGGGAATCCAAAGTGTTCCATGAAGCGCTCGGTGGTTGCGTAGAGAACCGGCCGTCCGACCCCTTCTCCGCGTCCGGCCGCGCGGATGAGCTCGCGATCCAGAAGAGTCCGGATCACTCCGGTCGAGTTGACTCCACGGATGTACTCGATCTCGATCCGGCTGATCGGCTGCCGGTACGCCACGATGGCCAGCGCCTCCAACGCCGGGCCCGAGAGCCTGGACTGCTTCGGAACCGTATCGAAGCGTTCCAGATAGGGCGCGAATTCGGGCCGGGTCATGAGTTGCACCCCGTCCGCCACCTCGCGAAGCTCGAAAGCTCGCCCGGAATCGTCGTACTCCGCCGTCAGAACGGCCAGGGCCGCTTCAACCCTGTCCTCGTCGAGGGCCTCGTCGGCGCGGGCAATCTCGCCCGGCGACAGCGGCGCGTCGCTCGCGAAGAGGATCGCCTCGACGATCCCGGCGTCGTTCACGTTGCTTCCTCCCCGGCGCCGGCATACGAATATTCGGGCTCGTCCGCCGACAACATGCTCTCGTCCCCGCTCCCTCCTGCTCCCCTGCCCGGATAGATCCAGAGCGGGGAAAAATGCTGACGCTGCCGCAGCGACACCACGCGCCTTCGTCCGAGTTCGAGCCCGGCGAGCAACGTCATGACACCGTGGATCCGGTCCCGCCAGGGCGCCACCAGACTGGCAAACTCGATTCGCCGCACCTTCCTCACGGCCTGGACGATGAGATCGACCTTTTCCGTCATCGCGACGGCCCGGCGTGTCACCCGGTGCTCGGCCTCGCCCTCCGTCGGCGGCTCGATTCGCGTGGCCGCGGCGAGAAGATCGTCCCAGGTAACGTGAAGCGGCGCCTCGGCAAGGTGTGGCCGGCGGCGAGGCTCGGTGTAGCCCTTGCCAAAGCGGCGGCCCCGATCGTTTTCGGCACTGCGGAGCCGGTGAGCGACCTCGTGGATCATCTCGTACTCGAGCAGCCGGCGGACGAGTTCGGCCCGAGGATCGTGGTCCTCTTCGCCGGAGGGGCTCGGGAGCAGCATCCTGGCCTTGATGCGCACCAGTGCGGCCGCCATCTCCAGAAACTCGCCCGCCTCGTCCACGCCCGGGTCTCCCATCCCCTGAATGGCGGCCAGAAACTGCCTCGTGATCAAGGAAATGGGGATGTCGAAGATGTCGATGTCCTGCGTGCGAATGAGGTGCAGAAGGAGATCGAGAGGACCGTGGAAACGCTCGGTCTCGACGACGAGGAAGCCGTCGTTCATGAGCCCAGCGTGGCTCCCAGAATCCACTGGAAGGCCAGAAACACCGGCGACAACAGGACACCGAATGCCCCCGGAAATGCGACAACGGTCAGGAAGAGCAATGTGACGCCGTAGCGCCCCATCGCGCGGTACCTGGCGCCAACCGCTGGTGGCAACAGGTGGTACAGCACGTGGGAACCGTCCAGCGGTGGGATCGGGATGAGGTTGAAATAGGCTAGAATAAGGTTTATGAAAACACCATAAGTCAACATTGTGCCGATGCTTGTGCCAATTATGCCACTCGCAAGCGACAGCCCCTGCAGGGCCGTCAATGCGAATAGCCCCAGGGTGCACAGGACCACGAGCCCCAGATTGGATACGATGCCGGCGAGCGACACGCGGATGTCTCCGGCACGGTAGTCCCGGTAGTTGCGGGGGTTCACGGGAACGGGTTTTGCCCAGCCGAACAGGAAGTTGCCGGGGAGAAAATGCAACAACAGCGGAACGATGAGCGACCCCATGGGATCGAGATGAGGGATCGGGTTGAAGGTGATCCTGCCAAGGTCGCGTGCGGTGGGGTCCCCTTCCCGGAGGGCCTGCCACGCGTGGGCCACCTCGTGGACAACGACGGAAAAGAGCAGAACCGGGAGAATCAGTACGATTTCCATACGGGAAGTCTAGCAGTCCGGGGAAAAATGCGCACGAGAGCCCGGCGGCCCTCCGCACGGGGCCGGCAAACCCTGGCCCAGGGCCCCGAGCCGTTGATCGCGCGGTCCCTTGGTTCTACCTTTCGTGCCGGCCCATCGGAGGTCGGACACGACGAATACCGAGACTTTGGAAGTCGAACCAGTATGCCGAACATCAAGAGCGCCAGGAAGCGGATGGTACTGAGCCGGGAGGCGCGGAGCCGGAACCGTGAAACCCGGTCGCGCATCCGCACCGCGATCCGCCGGGTCCAGGAAGCCGGCTCGGAAGAGCAGGCCGACGAACTCAGGCGCGTTGCCGTTGCTCTCGTCGACCGGGCAGCCACACGCCGGGTTATCCACCCGAACAAGGCCGGCCACATCAAGTCCCGGCTTGACAGGCTGGTCAGAGCCCACTCGTAGCCGCGGCGAAGGGTAAGCCCGCACCCCCCTGCTACCCGGCGCCGATCCTCCACGCGGTCCGCCCCCCCACCAGGGTCCGGACGACGCGCCCTGTAACATTCCGGCCCGCGAAGGGTGTGCTTCGTCCCTTCGACAGGAAATCGGCCGGATCGATCGTCCACTGCATCGAGGGATCGATCAGGACGATGTCCGCCCCGGCCCCCGGCTCCAGTGTGCCGGCCGCCAACCCCAGCGCCCGGGCCGGACCCGCCGTCATGCGCTCGACAAGCACGGGGAGGGTCAGATCCCCTTCCAGGACGAGACGGCTGTGCAGGATGGCGAAAGCGGTCTCGAATCCCACGACGCCGAAGGGCGCATCGTCGAAGGCCTGCTCCTTTTCGTCGTAGTGACGGGGAGCGTGGTCGGTGGCGATGCAGTCGATCGTGCCGTCGGCGAGCGCCGCGCGCAGCTGCTCCACGTCACGCCGGGTGCGCAGCGGCGGATCCACCTTGTATTCGGTGCCGTACCCGGCGAGCCGCTCGTGCGTGAGCATGAGGTGGTGAGGGGTGGCTTCCGCCGTGACGCGCTCCCCCCCGCCCGCCTCCCCGCCCCGCCGCCTCCGCCCGCCGGACCAGAGCCGCCGCCGCCCCGGTCGAAACACGCTGAAGGTGAAGCCGCCCACCCGTCGCCGCCGCCAGAGACAGGTCCCGGGCGACGCCGATCTCTTCCGCGATG
>MPNE01000021.1 GCA_002238865.1 Gemmatimonadetes bacterium bin94
ACCCCCCCCCCCCCGGCCCCCGCCCCCGCGGCCATCACTTCCCGGGACGGGTTCGGCGAGGCCAGCCAGACCTCGTCGACACCCGCCACCCTGGCCGTCACGGCCGTCATGAGCACCGACGACGGCAGGGGGAAGCGCCCCCCCGGCGCATAGCACCCCGCCACCCGGACGGGCACCAGGCGGTCGCCGGCCCTGCCCCCCTCCACCGCCACGTCCACCGGAGCCGCCGACTCCAGTTGGGCGCGCGCGAAGTGCTCGATCCGGCCGGCGGTGCGCTCCAGCAACTCACGATCGGCCAGAGGTAGCGACTCCAGGACAGCCCGCATCTCCCGGGGCGTCCTCAGAAGCGCCCCGCCGACTTCGAGACCGTCCCACCGCTGGGCGAATTCGCGCAGCGCCTCCTCGCCCCGCTCCCTCACGGCCTCGATGATCTCCAGCACCGGCGCGATAATCTCCGGCGCCACCGCGGGCTGCCGCTCACGACCCACATCGGCGGCATTCACCCGGCGCAGCCGAACCTCGAATCGTCCGCCGCCGGGACGATCACCCACGACCGCCTCCCGACGCCCCCGCTCCCTTCGGCTCCGACACCGCCCTTCTGCTCACCACCAGGCTGCGCCTGTCCAATTCCCGTTCCACATCGGCCAGGTCCACGCCCGCCCGTTCCAGCGCCACGGCAAGGAAGTACATCACGTCGGCAGCTTCCTCGACGACCCGGTTCGCGCTTGCCGGCTCACCGCGTCCGCCAGCGCGCTCACCAACCGCGCCGACCGCTTCGCCCAACTCCCCGGCCTCCTCGATCAGCTTCCCGCGGAGCAACGCCTCGTCGCCGAGCAAACGGCTCGTCAGAGACCCGGAGACCGGATTCGCGCCGCGGTCCGCGACCGTACGTTCCAGCGCGCGGAGGCCACGCGCCGGGCCGAAGCACGTCCACTCGTCCCTGTGACAGAAGCCCTCGCCGGCCTGCACCACCGTAAAGCGCAAACTATCCCGGTCGCAGTCGGCCTCGATCCTCAGCAGGACCTGGCTCGCGCCCGAGGACTCTCCCTTTCGCCACAGGCCACGGGAGCGCGACTGGTAGATTCCGCGGCCCTCGTCGATCGCGGCCCGCACGCTCTCCGGACCGGACCAGACCAGTCCCAGTGCCGCGCCCCGGTCATCGGCAACGACTGTCGGCCACAGCCCATCGTCGCGTTCGCACTTCAGCGGTGCGGTGAACGCCTCGGCCAGCCCGAGATGACCGCGGTAGAGGGCCATGCCGACCTGGGCGTCAGCGCCCGCCGCGTCCAGCCACCCGATTTCTTCGGCAGTCGTGATTCCGCCGGCGACGGTCAGGCGCGCGGTCTCTGCTGCCTCCGCCAGTGGGGCGATCTGGTCCCTCGGGAAACCGCCCTCCCTGCCCTCGCCCTCGACAAAGGTCACCAGGAACCCGCCCGCCAGGCCGCGGAGTTCGCGCATGCCATCGTACACGGTGCGGCCGGTGCGCTCCGTCCACCCCTTGACCACGACCTCACCCTCCCACGCGTCGAGGGCCGCCACCACCCTGTCGCGCGGCAGGCCTTCCAGCACTTCCGGCACCGCCGCCGTGCCGAGGACGACCTTCACGGCGCCCCGGTTCAGCCACTCCAGCGCCGTGTCCCGGTCGCGTATCCCCCCGCCCACCCGGCAAGGGGCCAGCCGGCACAGCTCCTCGATCACGGCGGTGTTGGACCCCCTCCCGAGCGCCGCGTCCAGATCGACGACGGCCACCTCGCCAACTCGCCCGAACCGCTCCGCGATGGGACGCGGGTCGCCGGCTTCAAGCACCTTGCGGCGCCCTTGCACGAGCTGCACTGCCTGCCCGTCCATGAGGTCGATGGAGGGAATGATCATGCGCTGGTCTCCTTTTCCGCGGTGTAGGCCGGGCGCACGGCGACCCCCAACCCCGACAACGCCGCCTTCACCTCCTGGACCGTCCAGTTCCGCTGGTGAAAGATCGACGCGGCCAGAACGGCGTCCGCCCCTGCCCGAACCGCGTCGGCCATGTGCTCGGGCGTGTCGGCACCACCGGAGGCGACGATGGGGATGCGCACGCTGGAGCGCACCGCACGGAGCAGGCCAAGCTCGTACCCGCTTCGGGTCCCGTCGCGGTCGAAGCTCGTGAGCAGAACTTCGCCGGCGCCAAGCTCGGCCGCCCGGCGGGTCCAGGCAACCGCGTCCATCCCGACGCGCTCGGTCCCCGACCGCACGACGACTTCATAGCCGCTGCCGCGCGTGTGCCACCCCGCCGCGTCGACCGAAATCACGACGCACTGGGAACCGAATCGAGTTGCCAGCGCCGACAGCAACTCCGGCCGCCGGACCGCGGCCGTGTTCACCGCCACCTTGTCCGCACCCGCCTTGAGCAGGGCCGCGGCGTCCTCGACCTCGCCGATTCCACCCCCGACCGTAAGCGGCACCGAGAGACGGGCGCGCACCGCGCGAACCGTGTCCAGGCGAGTTCCCCGGCCTTCCGGCGTGGCCGTCACGTCCAGCACGACAACCTCGTCGGCGCCCTGCTCCTCGTACGAGTGGGCGAGCTCGGCCGGATCTCCCTGGTCGCGCAGTCCCTGGAACTTCACGCCCTTGACGACCCGTCCCGCGCGCACGTCAAGGCAGGGCACGATACGCACCGGGAGCGACGCCGAATTGCCGGGCTCGACAATGGCCGAACGGCCGGACCGGTTCCCGGGGGGCGGTGTCCACGCCATGTGCCGCTAGGCCTCCAGCCAGTTGGACAGGAGCGCTTTGCCGTACGTACCCGAAAGCTCGGGGTGGAACTGGCACGCAACCACGGCGCCCCGTTCCACGGCGGCGAGAAACCGGCCCCCGTACTCGGACCAGACCGGGTGCCAGCCCGGGGTGATCGTTGCCAGTCGGTACGAATTGGCAAAGTAGGCGAAGCCGCGAGGGACGATCCTGCACCCGTCCGACGGGCTCACGAGGTTCCACCCCATCTGCGGCACTCTCAGCTCGGGATGTCCCTGCCCGTAGCTCTCCACCTCGCCGTCGAGCAGACCCAGTCCCGTCACACCGGGGGCTTCTTCGCTGCCCCGCGCCATGAGCTGCATGCCGAGACAGATGCCCAGGGTGGAGCGGCCTTGCAGCATCCTGTCGCGAAGGGCGTCCTCCAGACCACGCGTGTCAATGGCTGCCCGAGCGGCCGCGAAGGCGCCCACGCCGGGCAACACCACCCGGTCCGACCGGGCCACCGCATCCGGGTCGGCCGTCGTGCGCACGGAGCAGCCGAAGCGCTCGAATGCGGTCACAACCGATGCCAGGTTGGCCGTGCTCGTGCGCACCACGGTGACGGCAGGCGTCACAGTACACCCTTGGTGGACGGAACATCGTCCGCGCCGGTCCTCGACAGCGCGGCCTTCAGCGCCAGGGCCAGCGCCTTGAACGCGGCCTCGATCCTGTGATGGTCATTGGCGCCGCGCAACACGTCGACGTGCAGGGTGAGGCCCGCGCCCTGCGCAAAGGAATGGAAGAAGTGCGGCACCATCTCGCAGGAGAGCGCGCCGACCCGCTCCCGTTTCAGACCCAGCTCCCCGGCGAAGAAGGGCCGCCCCGAGACATCGACCACGGCGCGCGCCAGGGCTTCATCCAGCGGGGCATGGCAATGGCCGAAACGGACGATGCCTTCCCGGCGCTCACCGACTGCGCGCGCCAGCGCCTGCCCGAGGGCCAGACCGACGTCCTCGACCGTGTGGTGGTCGTCGACATCGAGGTCGCCGTCGCAGGACAGCTCCAGCTCCCAGCCGGCGTGGAACCCGAGCGCATGCAGCATGTGGTCGAAAAAGCCGATCCCGGTCCCGGCCCTCACGCGTCCGGGCCCGTCCAGGCCCACGTCCACCCTGACGCGCGTCTCATGAGTCTCACGAACGACCCGGCCCGTCCTACCGGGCCCGGGACCCGTCCTCACACCACCGCTCCCGGTCCTCGGCGCCTCTGCCGCCGCCTTCGCCCGATCAGCCATCGAAAAGCCCCCCAAAGTTGCTGTTGCCGTCCACGACACGCGCCGCTCCGGCGGCGAGCAGTGCGCGCCGGATACCCCCTCCGGCGGCCTCGGACCCATCACCTCCCGGCGGCACCACTCCGACCGGCACCAACCTCGCAGCTTTCGCCGCGCACACGTCATCCGGCGTATCGCCCATCATCCAGGCCGTGTTCGCCTTCAGGCGCGCGACCGCCATCGTCACCGGCGCCGGATCCGGCTTGAGCGGCCCGTCCTCCCGGCAAATGACCGCGCCGAAGAAGCCCCGGATGCCCATTTCCCGCAGGAACCGCTCGGCGTCCTTGCGCGGCCGGCCGGTCACGATTCCCAGCTTGAACGCCCGGGCCAGCTCCTCGATCAGCTCCGGCGCCGGAATCAACGTCTCGTGCCGCCGCAGGCCCGGCGCCTCCCCGGTGCCCTGATAGGCCTCCTCGAAGCGGCGCGTCACCTCGGCCGGCGAGGCCCTCACACCCGCTTCCGTCAGGAGCGTCCGGGTCACGGCCCAGTCGTCGTTCGCGTGACCCCGGGCCTTGACCGCGTTGATCTCCTCGTTGCCGATGGTAACGCCAAAGGATGCACAGGCCTGCACGATGGCTCTCCGGTACGAGCGCCGCACGTCGGCGAGCACCCCGTCCATGTCGAAGATCAGCGCCTCCGGCTTCTTCAGGCATTGCATCGCCCGCTCGACACGGCGAAACTCGCCGTCGTCCCGTGGTACGGTTGTGCGCACAAACCCGGGCAGGTGATCGAAACAGCGCACAAGGATCCCCTGCGCGGCCATCCCCTGCCGGATCCAGACGGCATCGGGGAAGAGCGCGGAGACGAAGTTCGTCTGTGAGGACAACGGCATTCCGCCCGCACTCCGGATCAACGCAGCAAGTCGTTCCCGTCGGGAGGTCACGTACTCCACGAATTCACGCATCGACTCCACGCCCCTGTGCAACCGGTCAACCGCTATCGCGATCGACGGGCCGCTCAGCGAGTAGGGGCCGCCGTATCCCCGCAGGGTATCGATCCGTTCCTTCGACCCGACCGCGAAGCCGACGCGCAACCCGGCCAATCCCCATGACTTGGACATGGTTCGGATCATCACCACGGTGGGGATATCGAGCAGGACCTCCGTGGGATCGGACTCGGCAAACTCGGCGTACGCCATGTCCACCATCAGGGTGACTTCTGCCGGGAGTTCCCCGGCCAGACGCACCAGCGCGTCGGTCGGGAACGCCATCCCCGTCGGGTTGTCGGGTGAAATGACCACCACCACGCCCGTCTTCCCGGTCACCGCGTCGAGGATCCGGTCGTGCGGCAACGTGCCCCACTCGTACTCGATCGGTACCAGGCGCCCTCCCGCCATGCGCGCGAAGGCGGGCACCATGATGAAGGTGGGGGTCGGAAAGACGGCGTCCTGTTCTGGCGCCAGGAAGGCACGGAACACCCGGTCGATGGCGTCGTCTGCTCCGGTGGTGGCGAGCACACGGGACGGATCGGTCCCCAGGTATGCCGCATACGCCTCTTCCAGCTGCTCCGCGCCTTCGTATTTGCGGAACACGGCGGGACCAAGCTCCTCCAGCACGTCCAGGCACTCCCGGCCGGGCGGCTCACCCTCGTTCATGCTGAGGTCGATCACGTCGGCGGAGGCCGGGTCGATCACGGCGGCGGCCAGGTCGATCGGGTCGTTCATGGAACGATCTGCTGGGGCGCGGACACGACGAGATCGGTGCCGCCGCGCGACCTGACATCCAGGATGAGCTCGGGCAGACCCCGCCGCGGGACCGCCGCCCGGACGGCGTAGGCCCTCTCGCCGTGGAGACGCGACACCGTTGGTTCGCGCATGCAGGGCAGCACCGAAACCACCCGGTCGAAATCCGCCTCGGCGACGTTGAGTTCCAGCATCACCCGGTTCCGGGCCTCGAGGACGGAACTCAGGAGGAGGACCAGATCCTCGATCGCCCCGCGACGGACGGGGTCGTCGAGCGCAGCGCGGCCGGCATAGAGCCGCGTGGAAGACCGCATCAGGGTGTCCACGATGCGCAGCCCGTTCGCACGCAGCGTGGAACCGCTCGCCGTGTTGTCGACGATCAGGTCGGCATCCTCCGGAGGGAAAACCTCGGTGGCGCCGTACGAGCGCACCAGGACGGCGTCGAACGGCTGCCCGGCGATCCAGCGCCGGGCGGTGCGGACGTATTCCGAGGCCACGACGAACGGACGCCCCGCCGGGTGGGCCGCGGGTAGCGCGCCGTCCGTGAGCAGGGCGACGGGGGCCGCGGCGACCACCCTCACCGGGTCCAGCCCGGTGTCCAGGAGTTCGACGACGTCGGCGTCGAGTTCGGCCACCCAGTCCGCCCCGGCAAACCCGACATCGCGCGAACCGGCGTGAAGCATTTCCACGACATTCTGGGGCTTCAGCAGCTTGGCCTTGAAGCCCGGCCATGAAACCAGGGGCCGATAGTTGCGCCCTCCCAGCCGCACGTCCACGCCAGCGTCCCCCAGCAATTCGAGAACGCCGGCCTGCATGTGGCCCTTGGGGAGGCCGATCCGGACTCCCGCGGTTCGGCGCGCACCACCGCGGTCGGTGTCTTTCATCTCCGGCAATGTCTTTCCCTTTCTCTCTTTTCGGATGCTGTCTGCACAAAAAAAACCGGCCCCCCGCAGAGGAAGCCGGCGCTCCTGGTATGCCCGTCCGCTTTCGCTCGGCTATACCGTTACGCGGCCGCCTCTCTCGGCGCGACCGTGATGATGGTGCGGATGGGTCAGGAGATTCGTGTTCATCAGGCCGTGATGATCGTGGGAGCGGCGCCCGGTGTCAAGGGTCATTGTGGCCGGGCGAGCCGCGAAGTATGCTCTCCATTCGGTTTGCCCCGTCCGCGTCCTCGATCACATCGGCGAATCCCCATGAAAGTTCGACGCTCCCACTTCTTCCCGCGCACGCGCGCCGGCTGGATCGCGACGATCGCGTTCCTTCTGACCCTGGCGCTGGCGCAACCGCCCATTGTCCACGGCTTCATGAACCGGGTCGAACCGTGGATCCTGGGCATGCCCTTCCTCTTCGCCTACCTGCTCGGCGTTTACTGCCTCGTGATCGCCGTCCTGGTCTGGGCGCATCGAAAGGGACTGTGATGGAGCCCTGGGTCGTATCCACCGGACTGATCTTCATCTACCTGATCGCGACAATCGTGATCGGGATGCTGGCCAACCGGAAGGGCACCGCCAACATGGAGGACTTCTTCCTCTGTGGACGCCAGGCCGGCTTCATCGTCCTCTACCTCACGGTCGTCGCCACCTTCCACTCGGCATTCGCCTTCCTCGGGTCCGGCGGATTCTTCTACACCCACGGGATCGGCTTCTGGATGGCCGGGACCTGGACCGTGCTGGTCGGGGCGATCACATACACGATCGGAACGAGAATCTGGGCGCTGGGCAAGAAGTTCGGCTACATCACACCCGCGGACATGATCGCCGACTTCTACGAAAGTGAAGCGGTGCGGGTCATCGTCGCCGTGGTCTCGGTCGTCTTCACCCTCATATACATTCAGGTGCAGGCGCAGGGGCTCGGGTACATCCTCTCGGTCGCGACCGGTGACCGGATTCCGTTCGCATGGGCCTCGCTGATCCTTCTGGTGGTCGCGGCAGGGTATCTCGTGGTCGGGGGACTCCGAGCCGTCTACTGGACCGACGTCATCCAGGGCGTCTGGATGTACATCGCGGTGTGGGCGGGGAGCCTCGTCCTGACCTACAAGCTCTTCGGCGGTCCCGTCCAGCTATGGCGCCGCCTGGCCGCGGAGCGACCCGACCTGCTGACTCTGCCGGGTCCGGAGGGCTTCTTCACCCCGGGAATGTGGGTCGGCATGACGATCGCTCTTTCCTTTGGAATCATCTTCCAGCCGCACATGATGATCCGCTACTTCACGGCCGCCTCCGATCGAACGCTCAAGGTCCTCGGCGCCACCACTCCCATCTACCTGATGACCCTGTTCATCCCGGCGGCGTTCGTGGGGCTCGGCGGCGCTCTGATTCTTCCGGACCTGGCGCAGCCGGACCGGGTCTTCCCGGAACTGCTCTTTCGCTACGCACCCGCGTGGCTGACCGGCCTGATCCTCGCCGGAGCCACCGCCGCCGCCATGTCCACCCTGGACTCGATCCTGCACTCCAACATGACCGTGCTCACGCGGGATGTGTACCAGCGCTACGTCGCACCGAACCGGAGCCAGAAGCACTACCTGGCCTTCGGACGCTGGGTGGTGTTGGTGCTTCTCCTCCTTGGCTGGTTCCTCACCGTGTACAACCTCGACTTCCTTGTCACCCTGGTGACCTTGTCGGGTGCGGGCGCGCTGCAACTGATGCCCGCGGTGCTCGCCGTCTGCTACCCGGCACGCTGGCGGACCACGAGCGCGGGAGTGGTGTCGGGCATTGGCGCCGGCCTTGTCACCCTGTACGTCACCCGCGTGGTGGTCTACCAGCCCTTCGGGATGCACGAGGCGCTCTGGTCGCTGGTGATCAATTTTGCCGTCATGCTGACCGTATCGGCCTTCACGCGGCCCCCGTCGGACGCGACCGTGGAGAGGATTCACGGCGAAGTCGAGCGCTTCGTATACGGGGACTGAAGCCGGGGGAGCGACGAGCAGCCGGGGCTGGAGCAACCCCCGGCGGGGGTGACAAACGGCAGACAAGAAGGCAATCTGACCGACGGTTGCGTGATTTGGAGACCGAATGGTCGTCGAATTTGTACACCTCTTCGCATGCATCCCTTGCGCGGCGGGAAGAGGTTCCCCACATTTGCCCCGCTCATCCGCAAACCGTCCACTTCCTCAAAGGAGAACTCCGTGGACATGAAGAAGCTCGTAACAGCGTCTGTCGTCGCGGCCATCGCATTGTTGGTGGTCGATTTCGTCCTCGACATGGTGCCGTTCGTGGGCGGCCACCATCCGCACGGGCACCACGAACACATGGACATGTCCCTTTGGGGCATTCTCGGGGCTCTTTTCCATGGCCTGGTGCTCGCCGTAGTGCTGGGATGGAGAGGGGTTGCTGACGCTGCAGACGGTGCGAAGGCCGGCGCCACCTACGGGGTGCTGCTGAGCCTGGCGCACAGCGTCGAGGCGGGAACCATGGACGCCGAGCTCGTCGGCGCAGCCGTCGGCAGCGCGATCGTGATGGGCGTCGCCGGTGCGGCGGTGGCCATGTTCGGTGGCGGATCCGGCGACTAAGGCCGGTCGCGCAGGCAACTCACAAGCTGCTGGGATGAGTCCGTGGTGAAGCGCGGGCTCTGAGGACCGCTCCCGGAACCGCCCCCTCGCGGCGGGTGCCAAAAGCACTCCGCACCAGGGGGTCCGGGAGCGGTCGTGCATTTGCGGCCCAATGGCGGAAACCGGCGAAGCGGATTTTTCGGTGCCGGGGTCGCGAAAGTAACGGTCGAATCAATCCAGGCGGTCGTCGATCTCGTAGCCGGCCGTCGCGTGGTTGTTCGCGCCTCCGCTTGCATCGAATGTGACGTCGATCCGCCCAAGTCTCATCCCGCCCCAGCCCACCTGATTCACGAGCGTGAACCCCGTTTGCCCCTGGTCGAACGTGTCGGGCTGATCGAGGAAGGTGTGGGTATGGCCGCCCAGGACGAGGTCGATGTCTGGAACGGCTTCGGCCAGTGAAAGGTCGCTTGGGCGTGAAGGATCGGCGTATTCGTAGCCGAGGTGGGAGAGGCAGATGACGAGCGCGCAGCCCTGGTTCCGAAGCTCCTGACAGGATGCGCGCGCCGCCGCGAACGGGTCCGTATACTCGACGCCGCGGTGCAGGCTGGCAAGCACGAGCTTCTCGAACGCGATGCCAAGGCCGAAGATCCCTACCCTGACGCCGCCGAATTCGCGGACCGTCCAGGGCTGCACGCGCTCCGCCAGCGACGACGCGCTCACGTCATAGTTGGCCGAAACGAAGTCGAAGCCGGCTTCGGGAAGCATCCTGGCCAGGCCTTCCACGCCGTTGTCGAAGTCGTGGTTTCCGAGCGTGGCCACGTCGTAGCCCATGGCGGTCATGGCGCGGAATTCGAGTTCTCCCCCGAAGAAATTGAAGTACGGGGTGCCCTGAAAGATGTCCCCCGAATCCAGGAGGAGGACGTGTTCGTTGGCCTCGCGGACCCGCCGGATGAGCGTCGCCCGCCGGGCCGCTCCGCCTAGCCCGGCGAACGGGCCGTCGGGCGGGAAGGGATCCATGCGTGAATGGGTGTCGTTGGTGTGCAGCACGACCAGGCGAACCGAGTCGTCGACGAGGGGGCCGCGGGGGTCGATGAGGGGGCCGTATGAGTCGACGAGGGGGCCGTAGGGCTCGATCGGGGGACCGCAGGGAAGATCGCGGCCGGGAAGCTCCGGCGGGCGCGCGATCTCTGCCGCAAGCGCATCGGCCCCGGCCAGCCCCGCGACACCGCCCAGGCCCAGCGCGCGCACGAATTCTCGTCGCTTCATCTGTCGTCCTCCCTGTCTGCGCCGCCCGCGGGGCGTATGCGGCCGTCCAGCGTGGGCGTTACCGTGCCGACCTCCTGGAGGTAGGCGACGAACACGTCCCGGATCAGGATGTCGAGGTCCTCGCGGGACGCTTCTTCGGCCTCCCACAGCACGCTCCATGTCCCGCCGCCGTTGACGAGATAGTCCACGGTGGCCAGCCGATAGACGCGGTCGGGATCGACCGGATCACCCCCGACCCGTACGCCGACCGCGTCCACGCTGTCCAGCTCCATCGTCCAACCCGCGATCGGCTCCCCCCCGGCGGCCGCGATCTCGTCCGCCAAGCGCTCCATCTGCACGCCCGAGAGCGACAGCACGGTGACGAAGTTCTCGAATGGCAGGAGCTCGTACGCGTGCCGCATCAGGATCGGGCCCTCCGCGACGGGAACCCTCAGGCCCCCTTCGTTGATGAGCGCCGCATGCACGGTGTCGCGGGACCATTGCCGCGCCATGTGCAGGAGCGCATCCGCCACCAGGTTGTCCAGCGCGCCTTCGGGGTCGTCCTTGACGAATTCGCCCGTGGCGTGACCGAGGACCTCGGCGAGTTGTTCCCCCAACTGGGCACGGTACGGCGCGATCAACGCCTCGATGTCGGCCGCGGGCGCGACGCTGTCACCCACCTCTGTGAATGCCGCCGGAGCTTCACGGATGGTGAAGACGGACGGCTCGGGAACGTCTGCGGGCGGCCCCTGCCCCCCTTCCGCACAACCGGCCAGCACCCCTGCGGCGAGCAGGCTCAGGCAGCTGCGAAGTCCGGGCATCGTGTGGCGACCACCGATCTCGGTCGGGTGGCAGGGAGGATCTTTGATCCGGGGCCCGAAATGTAACTCCATGTGTCGTGCGCAAGGCCCGAGACCGGCGGCGGCAATCCACCGGTCCAGCCTGGCGGCGCAGGACCCGGCGATTTGCGAGCACATCATCGCCCGCCCCACATTCGAGCGTGTCGCGGAACCTCCGCGGCCTTCGTCTCACCCAGGGAAGAGTCCTCCATGGTCAGCAAGAAATGCGTCCTGGCAACCCTCGCCGCCTTCGTCACCAGCTTCGTGCTCGGGTACATCATCTACGAACCCATTCTGGGCGGTTTTTTTGCGGCCAACGCGGGAACGGCCACGGGCGTCATCAAGGAGGCCCCCGTCTTCTGGCAGATCATCATCGGCCAGCTGTGTGGCGCAGGACTTCTGGTCACCGTGCTCTCCTGGAAGGGCGTGGCAAACGCCGCCGAGGGATTCAAGGCTGGCGCCACCGTCGGCGTGCTGCTGAGTCTCTACTTCGGCTTCATGACGCTGGGCACCATGAACACCAGCACACTGAACGCCGCCATCGTGGACGCGGTCGTGTCGTTGCTGCTGATGGGGGTTGCCGGATCGGTCGCCGCGATCGTCCTGAACCGGGAATAGGGGCGCCGGGGCCCGTGGAAGGGCGGGCGCCGTTGCCGTCAGCGCCGCCCGTCAACCTCCCCACACCCCCTCGAAGACACGCAGGTAGTTTTCCCCGAGGAACTTGACGATCACCTCGTCGGAGTGTCCGCGCGCGGCCATCGCCTCGGTGAGTCGCGGGACCTTGGAGATGTCCTCGATGCCCCGTGGCGCGAGCTCCAGGCCGTAGTGGTCGCTGCCCAGGCCGACGTGGTCCGGGCCCATCACGTCAAGGGCGGTCTCGATGTCGCGGACAACGCTGTCGAGATCGCGGTGTGCCACATGGATGAGACCGAGGACCCCGCCGTTCGCGGCGATCCCCTCCAGCATCCAGCGATCGCGCGGCAGTTCGAGCCGCGGGCGCGGCAACCTGCCCCCGAGCAGATCCTGCGCCTCCGGCGAAGTGTCGGGAAACATCGTGGGCGTGGTGTGGGACAGGATCACGGGCCGGTCGGTGAGATCCAGGATCTCGCGAAAACCCGTCTCGCCGATGTGCACAAGGTCAACGACGATGCCAAGGCGGTTCATGCCCCTGATGACCTCTTTGCCCAGCGCGGTCAGACCGCCCCTCTCGTCGGCGGCCCAGCAGCCGTCGGCGAAGATGTTGCGCCGTGTGTGGGTCAGGCTGGCCGAACGCAGCCCCAGGCGGTAGTAGAGATCCAGGAAGCGAGGATCGGTCCCGAGCGCCTCGCAACCTTCGAAGGTGAGCACCAGGGCGACCTTGCCGTCCCGCTTGGCCCGGCGGATGTCGCGCACGGTCGTGGCGAGGACGAGGTCGTCGTGGCGGGCGATCTGGTCGTGCAGGTTCCAGGCCATCTCCATGCCGCGGCGGACCGGATCGCGCAGCCAGTCGTCGTCGAGGTAGATCGCGCACAGCTGCGCCGTGACGCCTCCCTCCTGCCAGCGCGGCAGGTCGTACTGGCCCATGCAACCGAACCACGCGGTGTGAGGTCCCATCCCGAAGTGGACCAGGGGGGTGTTTTCGAGGCCCGGCGGCCCCTCCCAGTCGAGACCCGGTACCTCGACCCGGTCTCCAAGGGTCATCTTGCCCTCCGTGACGGGGATCAGGATGTCGCTGTGTCCGTCGACGACAACGGCGCGGCGGTGCAGTTCGGCGGCTGCCCCGCCCGGTTCCGTCGCACGGGCAGCGTCGGCCATCAGGCGCCGTCCCTGCCCTGCGATTGCGCGCCCGGCAACCCTCCCTCCACCACGGGCAGCACGATCCGCGACCCGTCTTCGCCCCCGCGGTACACCGTCAGGGTGACCTCATCATCGGCGGGAAGCGGGTCGAACATGCCCGCGTCGGCTCCTGCCACCGCAACCCGGATGCGGTGTCCCGCGCGGATCATTGCCGCGATGGGCCACAGCCGGACGCTGACTTCGACGGCCTCGCCCGGCGGCATCGGCGCGGCGTCGGCGCGGGCGAACGAGTGGTACGGATCCTCGCCCGGGAAGTAGGGGTTCGGCACGGCCCTGCGGTGGATCAGCCGGATCCCGCCCTCGGTCACGTAGCGGCTGCGGCCCTCCGCGTCGACATCTTCCAGGTAGACGAAGAGCGCGCCGTCCTCGTGGTCGGACGCAAGCTTCAACGTGACCACCGGGTAGCCGGCGATCTGCAGGTCAGCGTCGAGCGGCGCGGTGGTGTAGGTGAGCATGCGCGCGTCCATCCCGCCGCGATCGTCCAGGTTGAGGATCGGCTGGCCCATCTGGGCCATCCAGCGGTTGTTGGCACCGGTGGTCACCCCGGGGTCGACCGTGTAGTCGTCGCTGCCGCTGACGACGGCTTCCGGATCCCCGGTCAACCGTCCCCCGCGGTCCATGTGGAAGGTCGTGGCCCCGGTCCCCGCCGGCGGCCAGGCCTCCGTATCGTGGTACGCTTCCTCCCCCAGGTTGAAGAAGCGCATGGAGGGCCAGTCGTCGACGCCGTTGTCTTCGCCCTTCAGGTGGTGGTCGAAGAAGAGGCGCCGAAGTTCAAACTGATCCTGTTCCGAAGGATCGGGAGGAAGCGGCTCGCCGCCGACCGTGTACGGACTCGCGTGATATCCGCCTCCGTGGGTCGAAGCCAGGACCAACACCTTCTGGGGATTGCTGAAGTGCCGGAATCGCAGCAGTGCCCCCTCTGCGGTTCCCGCGTCCATCCAGCTGACCAGAACCAGCATGGGAACGGCCGAGGCCTCGATTTCGTCCCGCCAGTGGATCGGACCGATCTCGGCCCAGGTCTGACCGCCACCCACCACGTCGTCGCGGTATTCGGTGTCCACCACCGCCTGGAAGACATCCGGGTTGGCGGCGTGCTCGGCCACGGCCTCGGCCAAAAGGGACCCGTCCCCGTCCTGATCGACGCGCCGCACCCCCGCACCCATCACGTCCACGCTGTTGTCGTCCATGTGGCCGACCAGATCGCCCCAGGTCTCGATGAATCCGCGGGCCAGCAAGCCGTAGGGTCGCACCGGACTCGGGTAGGCGTCGAAGTCCGACCACCCGGGGACGACCGCCTTGACCGCAGGGTGATTCACGGCGGCGAGCAGCTCCGCCGTCGTGCCCGTGTACGATGTGCCGTAGGCGCCGACCGTCCCATCCGACCATTGCCGGGACACCACCCACTCCACGATATCGTGCGCGTCGAGAACCTCCTGGCGGCCGTACTCCACGGGACGCGTGCCGAACGAGGCGCCGCTGCCGCGCGCGTCCACCTTGACCAGGGCGTAACCGTGGGCGAGAAGGTGGCGGTCAAGGCCCGACAAGGTGTTGAGCGGCTCGCCCGTTGCGGGGTCTTCCAGCCCGCGCCGATAGCGCGTCAAGGTGAGAAGGGCCGGGTACGGCGGCCCGTCCCCTTCCGTCGGCAGATGGACATCGGCAGCGAGCCGGGTGCCGTCGGCCGCGGTGACGAAGGACGAGCCTTCGCCCGGGAGGTGCGACTGATCCTGCGCTGGAGCACAGCCTCCGATCAGGGCGGCAAGGGCCACCGCGAAGCCGGACGCACGCGTACGGACGACCGGAGAAGGGGTGGGTCGGCAGCCGGCCATCGAGGTCAACCTCCCTTAGGACACCTTCATCGAACTGATGATCGGCGCGACCGGCAGCACATCCAGGTCGACCACCTTCCCCTCCTTGATCACCATGTGGATCCGTCGGTAGTTGTACGCGCTCTCCAGGGGGTTGGCATCGAGGATGACCACGTCGCCCCATCTCCCGGCCTGCAGCGTACCGATCTCGTCATCGAGCCTGTATGCGCTGGCGACGTTGCTGGTTGCGGACTTCAGCACTTCCATGGGGTCCATCCCCAGCTCCTCGAGCGCGACCAGAGCGTTGAAGTGGCCCTCGCCGAGCTTCACGCGCGAGTCGACCGTGTCGGCCGCCAGCCTGGGGGACTCGGCCCGGAGCACTGGATTCTCGATGCCCGCGTCGGTCGACATCAGCAGCTTCACCCCGGCTTCGATCATGTTGCGGCGGTTGATCGCCCCGACCTTCATGTACGGCGTGAGTGTTCCTTCGGGCACGTGCTCCTCCAGCGCGGCCAACCGGCGCGCCGTGATCGGAAGAACCGAGCAAGCGATGCCCCGCTCGACCATCTTGTGGATCGTCTCCATCGGGATCGGGATCTCGGGACCGGAAATCGCACAGTGGGTGATGATGTCGACACCCGCCTCGATCGCCATGTCGAGGCTCTCAACCGATGTCGTATGCGTCTGCACGGTCATCCCGGCGCGGTGGCCCTCCTCGACGATGACCCGCTGAACCCGCTCCGAGAACGAAATCAGGTTCATGTCCACGTGCCCGCTGGCGCCGTACTTGAGGAAGTCCATCCCAAGGGTGGTGTAGTTGCGGATGACCTGTGCCACGGAATCGGGTGACATCCACAGCAGTTCCCGACCCGTGTTTTCTTCCCAGGTGTCGTTTATGCGCTTGACGAACGCCTTGCTGACGTAGGGCGCGTACGCTTCGCGGAAGTCGGGCCCCAGGGGTCCGCTGAAGCCGATGATGTTCCCGGCGAGGTAGATCCGGCTGCCGGGCGCCTCGCCCGCGTTGATCATGTCGCGGGCCCGAGCGAGAGCCGCACGCGGTCCCCAGGTGTCGAAGACCGTCGTCTGGCCGGTCTTGAGGGTGATCTGCGCGGCCTCCAGGACGATCTCGTGAAGACGGTCCTCGTGCTTGATCAGCGTTTCCAGGTCACCGTTCAGGAAGAGGTGGAGATTGCCGTCCATAAGCCCCGGGATGACGAACTTGCCGCTCGCGTCGATCGTGGTCGCCCCGGCGGGGACAGCGACATCGCCCGCGGCCCCCACCGCGGTGATGCGACCATCTGCGATGAGGACGACACCGTTCGAAACGGGTGCCGCGCCGGTGCCGTCGATGACGGTGCCGCCGGTGACGGCGAGGGTCTGGGCCAGTGCGCCCGGGGCCGGGACGGCGGTGAGGAGGAGAGCGAGGGCGGTACGCGGGAAAGACATGGCGGACTCCTATTCCGATCTGCGGACCAGGCGGGCGTCCCGGGCGAAAAAGGATCATGCGATCGTCCGGACGCGGACAGCCAGAATACGGTCTTGCCAGCGCCGGCGCCATTGCCTTTCGGGAACCTCCCGGCGGATGTTTGGGGACACGCGGCAACGATCCGTGCCCCGCCTCTCCCGCAGGCAGAGCCCGTGCCGCCTGCCTACAACGGACGCCCACCCTCAACAGGCGCAAATCATACCATGTCCCTGGCTCATGCCCTCCGAGGCGTCAAGGTGCTCGACCTTTCCCGGCTCCTTCCGGGTCCTTTCCTGACCATGGTTCTGTCCGACCTCGGGGCCGACGTGGTCAAGGTGGAGGAGCCCCGCAAGGGCGACTACATGCGCGATTTTCCGCCCCGCGGCAATGGCCCGTCGGGACGGTATCTCACAGTCAACCGGAACAAGCGGTCGGTGACCGTGGACCTGAAGAGCAACCGCGAGCGCGAGCGGTTTCTGCAGATGGCGGCCCGGGCCGACGTCGTGGTGGAGAGCTTCCGTCCGGGGGTGATGGACCGCCTGGGAGTGGGGTATCCCGCACTGCGCGAGCGCAACGAGGGGATTATCCTCTGCTCGATCTCCGGTTACGGGCAGACGGGACCCTACCGTGACCGCGCGGGACACGACATCAACTACCTTGCGCTCGCCGGAGTGCTCGCGATGAGCGGCCAGGATCCCGACGGGCCCCCGGCCATGTCCGGCGTGCAGATCGCGGACCTGGGCGGCGGGGCGTTGTGGAGCGCGCTCGGGATCGTCGCCGCGCTGATCGACCGGGGCCGCACCGGTCAGGGCACCCACCTGGACATCTCGATGACCGAGGGTGCGCTCGCGATGCTGGCAAGCGAGTTCGGCATCGTCGATGCGCAGCCCACTCCTCCGACGCGCGGCACCGGGCTGCTGAACGGGGGCGCCGCGCGCTACGGCGTGTACCGGACCCGCGACGGAAGGTACCTGAGCGTGGGCGCGCTCGAGCCGCAGTTCCTGGCCCGGCTCGCCGAGGTCGCTGGTCTGGAGCTGAGCGGCGGACCGGCAGGCGACGAGGATCTGCGCCGCCAACTGACCCGGATCGTGGCCTCGAAGACGCGCGATGAATGGACGGACATCCTGGACCGGCACGACTGCTGCTGTGAGCCCGTGCTCGAACTCGACGAGGTGGCCGACCACCCCCTGCACCGCAACCGGGGCCTGTTCTTCGAGATCGGCGACCCCGGGTCGGCGGGGTCCCTGCAGGTACGGACACCCCTGGGGATGCCGGCCGCGCGCCGCCGTGCTCCGGAGCTGGGCGAGCACAACGACGAGGTCTTCAAGGAGTACGGCGTGTAGCGACGGCGGCCCCGAGTCACCATGTTCATCAGCAAGATAGTAAATCATACATTACATGATGTAAAGTAAACTTGACATTCCTAAACCGATCGAAAGGCTGGAAGGGCATGAAAAAGGACCGCAAGACAACCCGACGCTCTTTCCTGAAGGCGGGGGCGGCCAGTCTGCTGGGCTCCGTCGCCACCGCGGAACGGATCCTCGCCGACCCCTACGCTCCCGTGGACGCACGGCGACCGGCACCCCGCGGCACCGGCTTCGCACGCACACGCGAGCCGATCCGTGCCTCCGCCCCCTCCCCCCCCGGGGCCGCGCGGCGCCCGCCCCCCCGGGGCCCCGGCTCCGCAGGCACCCGGGAGCCGATCCGTGCCTCGGCCCCTGTGCGCGTCCGCGGTGTGGTCCGCGCCGGCAGCCGCGGACTTCCGCGTGTCCCGGTGTCCGACGGCGCACAGGTCGTCGACACCGGGCCCGACGGCTCCTTCGAGATCGTGACCACGCCCGACCGCGGATTCGTCTGGTTTTCGCCGCCTTCGGGACTGCGCATTCCGCTGAACCCGATGGGGACGGCCCGCTTTCACCAGCCTCTGACGTCGGCGGTCGAGCAGACGGCCGTCTTCGAGCTTGAACCCGACCCCGTCTCCCAGGAAGACCACACCCTGCTCCTCCTTGGCGACATCCAGACGCAGGACATGCAGGAAATGGCCTGGTTCCTGGAGCGGTCGGTCCCCGATATCCGGGAAACGGTGCGTGGCCTGGACGATGGGGCAGCGTTCGGCATCTCATGCGGGGACATCATGTACGACAACCTCGAGATGTACCCCGACTACGAAGGCGGAGTCAGCCGTATCGGCGTCCCCTTCTTCCAGGTTGTCGGCAACCACGACCTGGACATGGACAACCATACCGACCGGGCCTCGACGAACACCTTCTGCCGACACTTCGGGCCACGCTACTACTCCTTCAACCGGGGCGCGGTCCACTATGTCGTTCTCGACGACGTGTTCTGGCACGGAAGCGGCTACATCGGCTACCTTGGCGCGGACGCGCTGGCCTGGCTGGAGCAGGATCTGGCCCGTGTGGAACGCGGGTCGCCGGTCATCGTCGCGACCCACATCCCCGCCCTCGGCAGCCAGCACACGCGGCGGGGCGAGCGACAGCCGGGGACCGGGTTGGCCATCATGAACCGCGACGCGCTCTACCGCCTGCTCGAGCCCTTCGAGGCCCACATTCTCACCGGACACACCCACGAGTGCGAGCACGTCTTCGAGCAAGGCACCCACGAGCACGTGACCGGAGCCGTCTGCGGGGCGTGGTGGAGCGGGCCGATTTGCCACGACGGCACGCCGAACGGCTACTCGGTCTACACGGTGCGCGGCGAGGACGTCAGCTGGCGGTACAAGGCGACGGGGCAAGCACCGGACCACCAGATGCGCGTCTATCCGCCCGGGATAGACGGGGATGCCCCCGGCGAACTCGTCGTGAACGTCTGGAATTGGGATCCGGCGTGGACCGTGCGCTGGTTCGCGGACGGCGAGCCCCGGGGCGTCATGGAGCGCCGGCGGGGGCTCGACCCGATGAGCGTGGAACTCCACACCGGGCCCGATCTGCCGCCGCGGCGCACCTGGGTGGAGCCGGTGCCCACCGATCACCTCTTCCGCGCCGGCCTGACGGGCGATGAAATGGTCGTAACGGTCGAAGCCAACGACCGTTTCGGGCGAGTGTACACCGAGGAATGGAGGCAGGACCGATGAATGCGAAGCGAGATCCGAACCGGCGGCCCCGGGAGGCCGCAATCTGCCTGGTGACCGCCGCCGGTCTGACGGTCGCCGCCTGCCAGCCGGCGCCACCGTCGTCGGACACATCCCCCGAGATGCCGTCCGAGCCCTGGACGCTGGAGGTCCCCGAGCCCCGCACCGAAGACCGGATCCGTGTCCTGATCATCCACGACATGGAAGGCCTGACGGGGCAGAGCGACCCCACCTCGTTCAGCTTTGGCACCGACCTGTACCCGTCGGGACAGGAGTGGCTGGCCGGGGACATCAACGCCGTGGTGGACGGCCTGTTCGCGGGCGGAGCCACCGAGGTCGTGATCGCCGACGGACACGGCAGCGGGAACCCCGACCCGGACCTGCGGACCGACCTCCTCGACGAGCGCGCCACCCAGATCATCCGCGACGAACCGTTCGACACGTACTTCGACCTTCCCGAGTCCGAGGAGATCGACGCCGTGGCCGTAGTGGGGATGCACGCCAGGACGGGGAGCGGCGGCTTCGCCTCCCACACCTTCACCCTCGGGATCGATCTCCTGATCAACGGCCAGGCGATCACCGAGACCGAACTCGTCGCGCTGTCGTGGGGGCGCGTCGGCGTGCCCGTCATCTTCGCCTCGGGCGACGACCGGCTGCGCGGCGATCTCCAGACCATGCCGTGGATCGAATTCGTGACCGTCAAGGACGCCAACGGCGCCGACGACGCGGTCACGCGGCCGGTCCCGGAAGCCCGCGCCGACCTGCGCGAGGGCGCGAAGCGGGCGGTCGAGAAGCTGACGTCGGCGAAGGCCATGCGGGCGTCACCGCCGATCTTCGCGTCTCTGCACGCGGTGCCGCCCGCCAGCCTCCGCTTCCTGGAAGGCGTGCCCGGAGTGGACTACCGCGATGACACCTACACATTCCTGGCCGGCAACATGCGGGAAGCCTACGACGGACTGGTCGCCGTGGTGGGGCTCGCCCGGGTCGGATACTCGAGTGTGCTGCAAGAGGTGGTGGCGGAGCGTGCCGATGGCGGAGACATTTTCGCGGCCTACGGAGACGCGCTTCGCCGCCGCTGGTTCGACCAGGAGTCAGGCAGGTACGCGCGCCCCGAGGAAGGCGCGGGGCTCGCGGAAGGGCTGCGGCGTTTTCACGGGTATCGGTAGGGGACCCTTGCGCCCGCCAGCTCCCCCGTTGGCTCCCACCCCCGTTTCTCCATAGGTTTTCGAGCAGCTTTCGACCACTTGCCGGGGAGCCCATGACGCTCAGCACAGCCCTTCTCATTCTCAATGCGGCGGGCGCCGTTCAGACCGGTGGGCAACTCGGCGCGCAACTCGCCACTACCGCGGACTCGGCCCTCATCCACCGCAACGGCATCGCCCCTCCGGTCGTGACCGCGGTTCGGGCCGACGTCCCGCCCACTCTGGACGGCCGCCTCGACGATGCGGTCTGGGGGATCGCGTCTCCGGTCACCGGCTTTCGCCGCGACCGCCCCGGCGACGGGAAGCCCGCGGCGGAGCGCACCGAAGTGCGCGTCGCGTACACCCCCGATGCCCTCTACGTCGGGGCCCGAATGCACGACCGCGACCCGAGCCGGATCTCGCAACTCAGGGGACGGCGCGATTCCTTCATGCAATCGAACGACCAGTTCCTGGTGCAGATCGACTCCTACCACGACCACCGCACCGCCTTCATCTTCGGCGTGACCCCCGCCGGGGGACGCAACGACCTTGCCGCGCCCAACGACGGAATGCGGGGAATGGACGCGGGCTGGGACCCGGTGTGGGAAGCGGCGACCCGGGTCGATTCCCTGGGGTGGGTGGCCGAGATCCGCATTCCCTTCTCGCAGCTGCGCTTTCCCGACGGCGAGCAGCAGCTGTGGGGGATCAACTTCCGGCGCGACATTCTTCACGCGGGAGAAGCCGTCGACTGGAGTTGGCGGCCGGCGACGGAGACCGGATGGACCTCCCAGTTCGGGCACCTGTTGGGGCTGGAGGACATCGACCAGCCCGGGAGGGTCGAGGTCCTGCCGTACGCGGTGACGCAGGCGTCCTTCGATCAGCGCGCGGATCCGACGAGCCCCTTCAACGACGGGTCGGTGCTGGGCGGGACAATGGGCCTGGACGTCAAGTATGGCCTCACCAGCGGCCTCACCCTCGACGCCACGGTCAACCCCGACTTCGGCCAGGTCGAAGCCGACCCGGCGGTGGTCAACCTGACGGCCTTCGAGACCCGCTTCGATGAGCGGCGCCCGTTCTTCGTGGAGGGTGCGGGGCTCTTCGGCTTCGGCGGGCTGGAGGGACTTCGCTTTTTCTACTCGCGCCGGGTGGGGCAGCGGCCTGCGCTGTCCGCTTACGGCAAAGGGGCCTACGTGGACCAGCCCGCCGCGTCCACGATCCTCGGCGCCGCAAAGATCTCGGGCCGGACCGATTCGGGCTGGGTCGTCGCGTTCATGAACGCCACCACACGGCGCGAGATGGCGAGGATCGCGGACGGGACAGGCGCACACCTCTTCGAGTCTCCGGTGGATCCGCTGGCCAACACGACCGCTCTCCGGGTCCGAAAGGACATGAAGGAGGGGGACAGTTACGTGGGCGCGATCGCCACGGGGGTCGCGCGCGACCTGGATCACCAGGCTTTCAGCGGCTTGCGGGACCGCGCCATGGCGGGTGGTGTCGACTTCCTGCACCGGTTCGGCGACCGCACGTATGCGCTGCAGGGCTGGGTGGGGGGTTCCTACGTGCACGGCGACCCGGCCGCGATGCTCCGCGTCCAGAGATCCTCCGTCCGCTACTACCAGCGCCCCGGACAGGACTACGTGACCCTGGATCCCGACCGCACCTCACTGACCGGTTTCGCGGGCGAAGTCGCCTTCCGCAAGGAGGCGGGCGAGTGGCTCTACGGCTTCGAGGGTACCGTGGTCTCGCCCGGATTCGAGATGAACGACGCGGGCTTCCAGACGATCGCCGATCTCTTTTCGCTGGTGGTCAACGGGAGACGGCGCTGGCTGGAGCCGGGCCGCTTCTTCCGGACGGCCAACCTCGGCGTCACGGGCTCCGAGCGCCGCAACTTCGGCAACCTGGTCTTCCAGCGCAGCATCTCTCTGAACGGGGACGGGCAGACCACCGGATTCCGCAGGCTGCGGGGCTCGCTGCGCTACGGCTTCCGCAGCCAGGACCACCGCGCAACACGTGGCGGCCCGGCCATGACGAGCCCGGCCGACTGGGGCGGGAACCTGACCCTGTCGGGCGATGGGCGGAACCGCGTTTCGGGCGGCATGACGGTCCGCTACTCGGCCGATGAAGAGGGATCGTACTCCATGTCGCTCTCGCCGTCTCTTACCGGGCGGGGCGAGGGTTGGTTCAGCTGGCGCCTGGGGCCGGGGATGACATGGAGCAGGAACGCGGCCTTCTACGTGACCCAGGCCGATGATCCCGCCGCCGCGGCCACCAACGGCCGCCGCTACGTCTTCGCCCAACTCGAGCAGGGGTCCATCAACCTGACCGCCCGCATGGACGTCGCACTCACCCCGTCGGTGACGTTCCAGGCGTACGCCCAGCCCTTCGTTGCGTTCGGCGACTACGATCACTTCCGCGCCCTCAAGGCTCCCGGCACCTTCGACTTCCTGAGGTACGGCGAGTCCGGATCCACGATCGAGAGCATCGACGACCGCTACACCGTCGACGCCGACGGCAACGGTCCGGCCAGAGCCCTCGAATTCGGCAACCCCGATTTCCGGGTACGATCGTTCCGGAGCAACGTCGTGCTGCGCTGGGAGTACCTGCCGGGTTCGACTCTCTTCCTCGTCTGGAGCCAGGACCGCGCGGCCAGGGTCCTGGACCGCGGCGTGGATGGCATCGGCGTCAGAGAGCTCTTTTCGGATCCGATGCGCAACGTGTTCCTGGTGAAAGCGAGCTACTGGCTGGACTTCTGAGTCGGTAACGGGCGCCCGTCGGCCGGTTCCAGCCACGTCGTCGCCCGCCTCCGCGGTATCGACGGAGGGGAACCGGCCAATCCCGTCGAGCACGTTCCCCCGTTGCGGGACTTGGGGGCGCAATGCCACGCAACCCCGACCTCGCGGCACCCCATCTGACGTGGAAATCGCCGGTTTCGTCGTTGAAACTCTTTCGGGCCGGCACTTATAGTATTCAGTTGAGTATCCATTTTCTCCTATCCCCCCGGGACCTCATGAGTTTGGGCCCACGATATGGAGCCCCGGGGTGCGACAAAAGGCCGAGGAACCGAAGGACCGAGGCCGAGGTAGCAACAGGTTTCGCGGGCAGCAGGCGGGAACAGTCAATCATTCTCAAAGAAGGAGGAGCCTCATGAAGCTTCGAAACGTTCTTCTGGCGGGTTTGACCGCGTTGCTTGGCGTGGGTGAAGTCCACGCCCAGACGCGCGTTCTGACCGGGTCCGTCACCGACGCGACCAGCGGCCAGCCCATTTCGGGAGCGGCCGTCGCAGTCGCGGGCAGTGCGCTCGGCACGTTCACCGCGGAAGACGGCAACTTTGCGGTGACCGTCTCGGCGGGCGAGGTCGCTCTGGACATCAGCATGCTGGGGTACCAGCCGTCCTCGGTCACCGTGCCGGCGGGTACGAACAACATCAGCGTGACACTCCGGGTCGACGTCCTCAACCTCGACGAGATCGTGGTCACCGGCCAGGCGACGGGCATTTCGCGGAGGAATCTCGCCAATGCGGTCTCGACCGTGAGCGCGAGGGATCTGGAGCGGGTGCCGGCCGCTTCGGTCGAGCAAGCGCTGCGCGGAAAGGTGGCCGGGGCCAACATCCAATCCAACTCCGGCGCGCCGGGCGGCGGCATGCAGCTCCAGCTCCGGGGCGTATCCACCATCCTCGGCAACCACACGCCGCTCTACGTGGTGGACGGCGTGATCGTGAGCGACGAGACCATCCCCTCGGGAGTCCACACGGTCACGGTCTCGTCGTCGAACCCGGTCCGCGGAGGCTCGCAGGACAACTCGGCCAACCGGATCGCCGACCTGAACCCCTACGACATCGAGAGCATCGAAATCCTCAAGGGGGCGTCAGCGGCGGCGATCTACGGGTCCAAGGCCAACAACGGCGTGGTCATCATCCGCACCAAGCGGGGACGGGTCGGCGCACCCCAGTTCAACGTCACACAGCGCTTCGGATTCTCCCAGCTCTCCAACAAGCTCGGGCTGCGCGAGTTCACGTCGATGGAAGAGGCGGTGGAGTTCTTCGGGCCACAGGCCAGGGACCACTGGCAGGCGGGCAGGTTCTTCGACCATGAGGAGCTTCTGGCCGGCCACTCGCCCCCCTCCTACGAGACATCGGCCAGCGTCAGCGGCGGCACCGAGGACACGCGCTACTACGCGTCAGGTCTCGTCAAGCACGACGGCGGCATCATCGACAACACCTTCTACAACAAGGAGGCGTTAAAGCTGAACATCGACCAGACCCTGGGCGAACGCGTCTCCTTCAGCTTGAACACCAACGCCATCCACACGCTTGCGGGCCGCGGCATCACCAACAACGACAACCGGAGCATCAGCTACTACATGACGCTCCCGTCGACGCCCAGCTTCGTGGACCTGCGCGCCGTGTGCGCGGACGGCAGCCGGCAGGCCGACATCGACAACTGTCCCAGCGGTACGGGCACATATCCCCGGAATCCCTTCGCTTCCTCGAACATCCTGGAGACGGCGTCCCTGGTGCAGAACAACGAGGAAGTGTGGCGCTTCGTGGGGTCCGGGAACCTCACCTTCGACGCCATCACGTCGTCCAGGCACACCCTGCGCCTGAGCGCAACCGGCGGCATCGACTTCTACAACCAGAAGAACGAGCTCTACTCGCCCCCCGAGTCGCAGTTCGAGCCCAACGACGGGCTCCCGGGCACGTCGGTGCTGGGGTCGGCGTACAGCCAGTACATGAACGGCAACCTCAACGCGGTCTACACCCTGAACGGGAACTCCTACCAGTCCACGACCTCATTCGGCACCCAGTACGAGATCCGTGATCTGGACGCGAGCAGCACGATCGCCAAGAATCTGATCGGCGGGCTGCAGAACATCGACCGGGGCACCGCGACAGAGGTCAGGCAGAACCGGCAGCGCTCGGTCGACTTCGGGATCTTCGCCCAGGAAGAGTTGCTCCTCATGGACGAGACCCTGCTCCTCACCGCCGGGGCACGGGTGGACCGCAGCTCCAACAACTCGGATACCGATGCTTTCCACTTCTACCCCAAGCTGGCCGCGTCATACCGGATTCCGGTGGACCAGGGCGCCCTCAGCGAGGTCAAGTTCCGGGGTGCCTGGGGCCAGTCGGGCAACCAGCCGGTGTACGGACAGAAGTTCACGGAGTACGAAGGCCGCAACATCGGCGGGCTGCCCGCCCTGCGCGTCGAGGGCACCACGGCGTCGCTCAACCTGAGTCCCGAGCGTCAGACCGAGATCGAAGGCGGCATCGACGCCACACTGTTCGACGACAGGGCAACCGTCGAATTCACCTACTTCAACAAGAACATCAGCAACGTGATCCTGGAGCGCTCCCTGGCGCCGTCCACGGGCTTCGACGAATCGATATTCAACGGCGGCGAGTTCAGGGTCTGGGGTCTTGAGACGGCCATCACCGTTGTTCCGGTCTACAATCGGGACCTGCAGTGGACCGCCCGAGGCACCTTCGGCATGGACCGGAGCGAAGTGGTATCGCTGCCGGTGCCCCGCTTTACCGTTCAGGGCTTCGGGTACTTCTACGGAACCACCGCCGTCGAGGAAGGCAGATCGCTCACGCTGCTCTGGGGCAACGGCCCCAATCCCGAGACGGGCGAGGTCGGCGTAGGGCCGCTCGCGGACGCCAACCCGGACTTCCGGGTGGGCTTTTCGAACGACATCCGCTTCCGGCAGTTCAACATCTACGGGACGCTCGACTGGCAGAAGGGGGGCACTGCGAACAACCTCACCCAGTTCCTCTTCGACCTGACCCGGAACACCGAGGACTGTAACAACCTCGTGGGCGGCGAAAGCGTGTGCGTACAGCGCAACCGGGAGTTCCCCAACAACACGGGCACCTACTTCCAGGACGCTTCGTTCGTGAAGCTGCGCGAGCTCACGGTCAGCTACGATCTGTCACCCGACATGGTGTCGGGAATCTGGAGCGGGGCCCGCTACATCCGCCTCAATATGAGCGGCCGCAATCTGCTCACCTTCACGGATTACGCCGGCCTGGATCCCGAAGTCAGCAACTTCGGCAGCGAGGCCGTCGGTCGTGGCCAGGACGTGGCCCCCTTCCCGCCGAGCCGGAGCTTCTGGTTCTCGGTGGACGTGGGCTTCTGATGAACATGCACGAGAGAGAGAGACCAATGAAAAGACGACTCAGCCACCGGATCACGGCAGTCGGTCTCGTCGCAACCCTCTTCGCGGCATGCGACCTGACCGTACCCGACTTCAACAACCCGAGTGTGGAAGACCTGCAGAACAACCCGACCAGCGCGGCCCTCGCGGCCGCAACCCAGGGACTGCTCTTCGACACCCGGCTGACCCTCGCGGACATGGTCCAATGGGTGGGCGCCTTCGGGCGCGAGGTGTATCCCATGGCACCAACCGGCTCATCGCTGCCGGGCAGCGTCCGCGACCCCTTCACTCAGACCCTCTTTGTGGGCACACAGGTGTGGAACGAGGCCTACCAGAACATCCGCAACGCCAATCTGCTGCTGGAAGCCCTCGCCGCTTCCGAGATTTCCGAGCCGGACAAGGCGGCGGTGCGAGGCTTCGCCAAGACCATCCAGGCGTACGAATTCCTGCACATCGCCGTAACCCGGCGGCGCCTGGGCGCGCCAATCGCGGTGGGATCGGATCCAAATGAGCCCCCGGCGCCCATCGTGTCGGAGTCCGAGCTGTACAACCACGTCGTGAGCTTGCTGGACGAGGGTCTCACCGATCTGCGGGCCGCGAGCTCCTTCCCCTTCGCGGTGACCGCGGGACTCTCCAGCTTTTCCAGCCCGATGGAGTTCGCCCAGTTGAACCGGGCGATCAAGGCGCGGGCCGAAGTGCAGCGCAACGGATGGGGGGCGGCGATGCAGGCGTTGGGCGAGTCCTTCATGGACCCGGGACGAGCGCTCGACTACGGGGCCTACCACAGCTGGTCGGTCAACTCCGGCGATCTGGTCAACCCGGCCAACCGGCCCGATCTGCTGTGGGCGAACACGCGCTTCCGTGACGAAGCCCAGGCCCGCGCGGACGGGTCGCCCGACATGCGCTTCCAGACCAAGTTCAAGGACGTGCCGCCCTACCAGCTGCTGGAGGTCAGCTCCGACCTTCAGTACACGTTGTACGAAGGCCCGAACGCTCCATTCGTGTGGGTGAAGAACGAGGAGCTGATCCTGATCCGGGCCGAGGCGAACCTGGCAATGGGCAACCGGGCGGCGGCGATCGCCGACATCAACCTGATTCGCATGGGTTCAGGCGGCCTTGACCCGCTGCCGGATCCGTACATGGGCTCGGACGAGGACCTGCTGAACGAACTGCTGTACAACAAGCGCTTTTCGCTTGTGTTCGAGGGCGGGCACACCTGGGTGGACATGAACCGCTACGGGAAGCTCCTCGAGATTCCGGTGTTGGGACCACCCAGTGCGGATCAGCGCTTGCACGACGCCATGCCGTATCCCCTTAGCGAGTGCTTGCCGCGGGAGCCGGAGGTCCCGCCGGGGTGCATGACCCAGCCCGGCTTCATCCCGTAAGGGCTCTCCTGCTCCTGCTGGTGGCGGTGGCCGCCGGATGCGCTTCCCCCCCGGAGCGCTCCGGCCCACCGCCCCCTTCAGGCGAGGCCGACGCGTTCGGTGACGCAGCCGCCCGGAGTGTGCTCCATGTGTCCAATCGCAACTGGTTGGACATGAACGTCTACGGAATCCGGAACTCGGAGCGCTTTTCGCTCATGTCACTGACCAGCATGCGCTCCGACTCGGTCTCACTTCCCACCAGCTTGCTGGGCGGCTCCGGGTTCCAGCTGGAAGTCGACCCGGTCGGCGCCGTCAGACCCTACAAGACCAGCAGAATCTACATGCGGCCCGGACAATCCGTCTGGTTGAGAATCGAAAACGTGCTGGCACAGTCCAGCGTCTGGGTTCACTGATTAGGAGGACGCATGAGGCACCAGAGACATTTGACCCTGTTGGCGGCCGTCACGGTCGCCGCAACCGCCGCGCCGGGCGCAGCCCAGGCCCAGGACAACGGCGGCACGCTCACGATCGACCAACTCCTTTCCATCGGGTCGGTCGTCTCGGGAAGCCCGGCCTGGTCGCCGGACGGCTCGGCCATCCTCGTGGAATCGGGGCTGACCGGCGGACTGATGACGATCTCCCCCGAGGGAGGCTTCCCGACGCGCGTGCCGGCGGATCTGGGCTCGGCAGGTCACTTCCTGGCCTCGCAAATGCCGGGTTGGTCGCCGTCGGGCGCTTGGATTTCGTTCGTCTCCGACAAGAGCGGCAAGCCCGAGATCTGGCTGTGGTCCACCAGCGACGGCTCCCAGGTGCAGCTCACCAGCCTGGGTGCACGCATCAACTCGATGAGCTGGTCGCCCGACGAACGTACCATCGCCTTCGCGGGGGATCGCTACGGCAACTACGACATCTGGACCGTCGACGTCGCGACACGGCGGGTTCATCGGCTGACGACCGACAAACGGTACGAGGTCTTCCCCAGCTGGACCCCCGATTCCCGGCGCGTCCTCTACGTGCGCCTCGACGACACCTGGGAAGACCACACGGTGATCGAGGTCGACACGGACGGCGGCAACCCCCGCACGGTGCTCGAAGACACCGACTTCTTCGACTACGGCGCGGGCACCACCTTCGCGTACCCGCAGGTCTCGCCCGACGGCAGCCAGGTCCTTTTCCGCTCCCACCGGAGCGGCTGGATCAACTACTGGCTCGCCCCGCTTGAAGGCGGCGACGCGCGTCCGGTCGCCGCGGCACAGGCCGACCAGAGCAGCGCGGTCTGGTCTCCGGACGGGAGCTCCATCGCCTATACCGAAAATCACAACGGGCACCACGACCTGCGCGTGGTCTCGGCGGAGGGCGGGAAGCCCAGGGTGCTGGTGTCGCCGGACGGCGGCGTCGCCGTGAGCCCGTCGTGGGCGCCGGACGGAAGCGCGATCGCGTACCTGCAGGGCGATCTGGTGAGCCCCAACGACCTCTACACCGTGTCGCTGGCCGACGGCAAGAGCCGCCAGCTCACCCACTCCATGCCGGCCGGCAACTTCGGCAGCCGTGTGGTCGTGCCCGAAAAGGTCCACTACCCGAGCACGGACGGCCATTCCATCCCGGCCTACCTGTACCGGCCGCCCAACGCGGCTGCCGGCGAGCGCTTCCCCGGGGTGCTGATCATCCACGGCGGACCCACTTCGCAGTTCCACGACCGCTTCGACCAGAACGCCCAGTTCTTCGCGCAGCGTGGCTACGTGGTCCTGCTTCCCAACATCCGCGGCAGCTCGGGGTACGGGAAGGACTTCGCCGACGCCAACAACGACTGCTGGGGGCGCTGCGACCTGGAGGACGTCGTCGCGGGCGCGGACTACCTGCGGGCGATGCCCGAAGTCGACCCGGAGCGGATCGGCCTTACCGGCACGAGCTACGGCGGCGTCATGAGCATGTACGCGGCATCCTTCGCGCCGGACGAATTTCGGGCGATCATCCCCGGATCGGGGTACGCCGACTGGGTGCACTTCTACCACGGCGAGAACGAACTCCGCCACGTCAAGCTGCTGGAACACGAACTCGGCCCCTTCGAGACCAGCCAGGACGTGTGGCGCAACAGCTCGGCGATCTACGAGGTGGAGAACGTGGCGTCGCCGATCTTCATGGTGCACGGGGTGGGGCGCTACCCGGGTTCGGATCAGTCGGAGATCTTCGCGCGCGCGCTGGAGAACTACTACAAGCCCTTCCGCTACACCACCTACCCGAACGAGAACTACTACGTCCGCAGCACGGCGAACCGGCGCCAGATGCTCCTCGACATGCTGGACTTCTTCGAGGAGTTCCTGAGAGACGAAATGGTGACCGTGGGCGAAAGGACGTCACGATGAGACGCATCGTGCTGGCCTTCACGGTGTGCGCGCTGGGGACGGGCTTCGCCTGCCAGCCCGGCGCACCGGGCGGAGGTCAGGGCGACGGCGCCGCGGCGACCGCTGACGGCGGCGGGAATCAGGGCGGCGGCGCCATCACGGCCACCGCGCTCGTCGACATGCAGGCGGCCGTCGGCGGCACTCACTCGCCCAGGTGGTCGCCCGACGGGTCGCGCATCACCTTCGTCTCGGGAGGGGATCTGGGCTCGGTCGCCACTGAGGACGGCGTCTTCGCGACCCTCACCGAGGATCTGTCGCTCAGCGGCGTCGGCTCGCTGGGCGCCCCGCAGCCCACCTGGTCGCCCGACGGACGGTGGGTCGCCTACACCTCCGACAAGAGCGGCGCGCCCGAGATCTGGCTGTGGTCGGACGTGGCCGGCGAAGCCGCGGGCGAGGGCGAGCAGGCCCCGGCGGACATCCAGCTCACCCGGCTCGCCGCCCGTGCCAACGGCCTCGCCTGGTCTCCCGACGGCGCCTGGATCGCATTCTCGGGCGACCGCTTCGGCAACATGGACATCTGGAAGGTGTCGGTGCCGGGCGGCGAGGTGCACCGCCTGACCGACGACCCGTTGTACGAAGGCTATCCCAGCTGGGCCCCCGACGGCGAGCGTCTGCTCTACGTGCGCATGGACGACCGCTGGGTCGACCACGACGTGATCGAAATCGACCCCGACGGCGCCAACCCGCGGACCGTCGTCCGCGACACGGGCTTCTTCGACTACCGCGCCGGACGGGCGTTCGCCTCGGCCCAGGTATCGCCCGACGGGCAAACCGTGCTCTTCCGCTCGCAACGCTCCGGCTGGCTCAACTTCTGGGTCGTCCCGCGGGGTGGCGGCGAGCCCCGGCAGATCGCGGCGTCGGACTTCGACCAGAGCGACGCGCGCTGGTCGCCGGACGGCAACTGGATCAGCTACACCGAGAACCGGGACGGCGTGCATTCACTGCGCATGGTCTCGGCCGACGGCGACGGGCACAAGGTGCTCGTGGACCCGGATGTCGGCGCGGCCCTGCGTCCCGAATGGTCACCCGATGGCGGCGCGGTCAGCTACACCTTCGAGACGCCCGTGCGGCCGGCCGAACTCTTCACGCTCGACCTCGAGTCCGGCGAGAGCCGGCTGTTGCATTCCTCCGTCCCCGCGGATTCGGACGGCAAGCTCCACATGCCCGAGAAGGTCCGCTATCCCAGCACCGACGGCCTCACGATCGAAGCCTACCTGCACCGTCCCCCCGACGCGTCGCCCGATCAGCGCTTCCCCGGCGTGATGTGGATCCACGGCGGCCCGACATCCCAGTTCGACGACCAGTTCCGGCGGCACCAGCAAGTCCACTTCTTCGCACAGCGCGGCTACGTGGTTCTGATGCCCAACATTCGGGGCAGTTCAGGCTACGGCCTCGAGTTCGAAGACCTCAACAACAACTGCTGGGGTCACTGCGACCTCGAGGACGTGCTCGCGGGCGTCGACTACCTGAAGACCCTGCCCGATGTCGACCCCGACAGGATCGCGGTCACCGGCACCAGCTACGGCGGCATCATGACCATGGACGCGGTGGCGTTCGCGCCCGGCGTCTTCCAGGCCGCCATCGCGCTGTCCGGCTACGGGGACATGACCGATTTCCACACGAAGGTGCACGAGCTTCAGCACATCAAGCTGCTCGAATACGAGCTCGGCCCCTACCCGGAGAACCGCGACGTCTACCTCAACAGTTCGGCGATCCTGAAGGCGCACCAGGTGACCACGCCGACCTTCGTCATCCAGGGCGAGGGCGTCGCGGCCGCCTGGCGGCTGCGCGAAGGCCAGCCCCAGGCGGCATTGGACTTCGCCCGCAAGCTCGACCAGCACTACAAGATCGTGCGGTACAAGGCGTACCCGGGCGAGGGCTACTACGTGTACGGACGGGACAACACGATCCGGAAACTCAACGACATGCTGGACTTCTTCGAGGAGTTTCTGGTGACGGAGATCGCGGGGAAGTAAACTACGGTTTCCACAATGTCATGTTTAGTTGTCATTGTGGTGCGTCGTTGCGTCCCGGCGGGGGTGTGATCGGGAACGCGGTGATCGCCTCGACGATCCCGCGCGCGGCGCGCTCCGGCTGCCCCATGATCACGTTGCGGTCGCCGGCGTTGGTCAGGAAGCCGGTTTCCACGATCGCCGCGATTGTCATGGGGTGCAGGGCGTGCTCGTAACGGCGGAAGTTGAAGGCATAGTAGTTGCGCATGCGCCGGGTCGTGTCCGGAAGCCGCCTGATGCCGGTCGCGGGACCGTAGGTGCGCTTGAGCAGGTCGACGACGCCTGAGGCGCGTCCGGTCGCGTCACGGCTCGGAGCCGCCACTCTGTAGCCGCTCGCGCTCCGATCGTTGCTCGCGTCCGCGTGGATGGCGATGAAGAGGTGGGCGCGTTAACCGGGCGGCACGATCGCCGGCAGAATGTCGACCACGTAGCCCAGCTCCTCCAGCATGGCGCCGGCGTGGCGGGCGATCTCCAGATTCACCTGCCACTCGGGGGTGCCTTTCCAGCTGGTGCCGTTGCGGCGCAGTCCGGACAGCTCCCGCGGCGCCTCTTCCGCGCGCCAGTGACCCACCTGCAAGCCGATGCGCACCGGGCCCTCCGGGGGCTGCCACTCCTCGGGCGTGGGGATCGGGCCGGGGGTAGCGGTTGCGCGACCACCATCCGCGCCTCCGCCGGGGCGGGGCCTCCTGAACTTCCTGCACGGGCGGGGGCTGCCGAGCCTCCCCCGCGAGCTGAGCCTGCCGAGCGGGCATGACTTCCTGTGGCGCGCGGGCCGAGGCGGACGGAGTCTCGCGCGTTGCCGCCTCAACTTCCGGGCTGGCAGCAATCGTCTCTTCCGTCGACACCTCTCGCCCGGAGACGGACCATGTCAACACAGCGAGCGCCACTGCGCCAACCCCGCCCAACCCGACGATCCTTTTCACGAACAACCTCCTTGGGACAAGAACTCGCTCAGCGCCATCGCAAGACCGCTCCAATCGTCGGCCCACCAACGCAACGGGCGCAAGTCCCGGCCCCGGAGTTCACCCCTCACTACCTGAAGGGATTCAGGAACCGCACGCCCAGTTGCTGGAAGTCAGGAGCATTCCGCGTCACTACCGTGAGCCGATGAGCCACGGCCGTAGCGGCGATCATCGCATCCTCCACCAGCGCCCGTCACGCACGTTCCCGATACCGGCCTGTATCTCACCCACCGTGACGGCGGACATGAACAGCTGGTCGGACGGCACCTGCTCGATCCACCTCAACACCGAGCGATGCGGCCGTGCGCGGCGCAGCTCCTAAACGACATTGGTGTCGAGCAGATACACGGACCTACTCCAGTGGAGGCGGTGTCCGGTGGCGATGGGCTCCGCGCGCGTGAGTCAGCTCCTCGGTGCGAGCTTCCGGAGCAAGCAGCAGTTCCTTGAGGTCGCGACTGGCCAACCGCCTCAGACGACGCCACTGGTCGATCGAGACCAGGACGGCCGTCTCCGCGCCGCGCCTGGTCACCACGTCAACGGCGCCGCAGCAGCTCCCTCACCCCACCGGAACCGCCATGATCGTCGTGACGTGCAGGTTGAGGCCGTGGTTGACACGCAGTCCGAACACGCCGTCGGTGGCGAGGCCCTGCCGCGGCCCGGTCCAGACCTCCTGGTCGTTGACGAAGAAGCGCAACGCATCGCCGGAAACCTCCAGCGCAAGCGCGTTGCCGGCCGTGCCGTCGTCCTCCGGCCTGGTCGCAAAGGAGACGATTGCCGGATGGGCCGTCCAGCCCTGGACCTCGTCAGTCCCGGCGCCCGAACGGGTCTTGACCAGGAACTCCCCGCCCTCTCGCACGAGGAAGTACGTGTAAACTTGATCGGGCCCCTGAAGATCCGAACCGCCGATGAAGAAACCGAACGCTTCGCGCCGGCCTTCCGGGTCGAAAAGGTAGGTTTGGGATTCGATGCGGAAGTCGCCGGTCGCCACCGAGTCGGGATGGTAGGCGATCACCGCGGGGCCCGTGGTCACGTGGACCCCGGGCGGCATGGAGACAAGGTAGAGGTCGTCCATGCTGGAGCCCTCGCGGTCGAAGCGGACCTCCCACCCTTCGGGGAACTCGAGGGGCGGCGGATCCTGCTGGGCGGCGGCGGGCGCGGCCGCGGCAAACGCGGCGGCGGTGACGGCGATTGCGGTCGTTCTTCGGAGCATTGGCGGTCCCTCGTGTGATTCGGAAGATCGGTGCTTGCGGCGGGTAACGATAATCCTACGGCTTGTGAAACGGTTCACAAGAGCGGCGCGCCAGCGCTATTGCCGATCCGACGGCCCGGGAGGTGAGGTCACCACGATTCGGAGCGTCCCTGAGCCGTGAAGACAAGCACCCGTTCGCCGACCTCCTCGCCGGTGAGGCGCTCCCAGCACTCCCCGTAGAGCTCCACCTGGGCGCGGTACCGCGCCACCCGTTCCTCGAAGGCCGGGTCCATGCCGGTATCCGTCTTGTAGTCCGCGATGACCCACTGGTCTCTCTCCTCGGAGGCCCTCTCCCTGAAGACCAGGTCGATCACGCCTTCCAGGACCTCCCCGCGCCCCGGTCCCGCCCCCAGGCTGACCGCGAAGGGCACCTCGGTGTGGCGCTCGCTGCTCGCCATGGCCCGGGCCCAGATCCCGGAGCCGCGCACGGATTCGACCAGGGCCATGAGGACGTCCAGCTCGGTGGGCTCTCCCGCCGCGTCGACCGGGCGTTCGTACTCGATGAGGAGGTCGCGCGCCAGCTGTGCGAGGGCCGCGCCGCCTGTGCCCTCGCCCGCCGCGGAGAGGACGGCGTGGACTACGCTGCCCCACTCGAAACCCCCGCTGGCCGGGCGAAGTGGGGGCCGTGCGAAGGCGTCCGTGCGGATCGGGGCGCCTTCGTCCCCACGCGCCGCCCCCCCCTTGGCCCGTGCCGTGACCGAGTCCACCCGGTACGTGGGTCTGCCTGTGCGCTCGACCGCCTCGGCCGCCGCCGCGATCGGCGCGGCCAGATCGGTCTCCGGATCCAGCACGTCGACCCCGGGGGGAGCCTCGCGAGGCAGCGCGACCACCTCGGCGATGCGCCTCTCCCCCTCCCCCGCCCCCCGCGTGGCTTCGGCGATCACCCACTCCGCAACCGGCCCCCACGGCGACCTCGCGTTCCTGCCCTTCAACGTTCCCTGCGCAATCCACAGCTCGTCCCGGGCCCGCGTCGCGGCGACGTACAGAAGGCGGACCTTCTCGGCGGCCTCGAAGGCGGCTTCCTCCTCCTGGTCATCCTCCCAGGTAGGCGGCTGCGCGATCACGTCCTTGCTCCACCCCCTCTGCACCACGATCGGAATGGTCCCGCGCGCCGCGCCCCGGTCGTCGCGGGACACGCGCCTGGTGGGCGTTCGGTCCCCTTCCCCGAAGGGCGCCGCCAGGAAGACCACGTCCGCCTCCAGCCCCTTGGCACGGTGCAGGTTCATGACCTGCACGCAGTTCGGGCGTTCCGGCACGAGGGGAGCCTCCGCATCGTCCCAGTCCAGCGCCGTCTCCAGCGCGTCGACGGCCCCCATGAGCGACGTGTCGCCCTCCAGGGCCCGCGCGCGCACCGCGTTCAGCAGGTAGGCGAGCGTCCCGGCCCGAAGCTGCCCCAGCTGCCCCGCCGCCGCGAGCGGAAAGAGCCCGGTCTCGGCGGCAAGTCGCTCCGCGGTCACGTCCGCGGGCTCCCGGCGCGCGCGCATCCACCACCCGTGCAGCACGTCGAGCGCGTCGGCCACCTCGCCGTCCCCCTCCGGACGCCGGTTGATCGTGAAGCGCCCGCCGCCGTCGCGATACTCCACAAGCCGGTCCAGGGTGATCCCGAAGAGCGGTCCTGTCAGCACCCCGATGACGCGCACCTGGTGGGCCGGATCGGCGAGGCAGCGAAACAGCAGGCGCAGCGCCCCGAGCTCGTCCTCGAAGCCCACCCCTGCACCCGACACCTCGACCGGCAGGTTCCGGTCCTCCAGCGCCCGTGCGTACACCGAGAGGTATTTGCGGTTGCGGGTCAGGATCATGAACGCGCCCGGCTGCCGTTCTCCGGCGCTCACCCGCCGTGCGACCGCGGTCGCGATGCGTGCGGCGTCGTCCCGGGCGGCGTCGTCCTGTCTGGTGCCCTCGACCTTGTAGACAACCAGCCGACCGGACCCGTCCCGCCCCTGGCGCGGCTGCGTCAACAGGGGTGCGAAGGCCGCCTGACGGTCCGAATCGTCCCGCGCGAACCGGTCCTCGCGGTCGAACACCCCCTTCACAAGCGCCTGGAACACACCCAGTGAACGGAAGTTGGCCTCGAGCTCCAACACTTCGCCGAACACCTCGAAGCGCTTCTTCACGAATTCGTACAGCGCGATGTCGGCGCGCCTGAAGCGGTAGATGCTCTGCTTGGGGTCGCCCACAACGAAGACGGCGCCGGGCCTGGGGACGACCTCGCGCCAGTCGTTGCCCGTATCGGGATCGCTCGCCAGCAGGAGAAGGATCTCGGCTTGAAGGGGATCCGTGTCCTGGAACTCGTCGACCAGAATGCGGCGGTAGCGGTCTCCCAGATCCCTGCGGGCCGCCGGCTCTTCGCGGAGCAGCGCCGCGGTGAGGACCAGCAGGTCCTGGAAGTTGATCTCGCCGCGGTCCTTGCGTTGCCGGGCGAAGGCCTCGGAGGCCCTCCCGGCCACCCGGATGGCAGCCGGATACCGATACCCCCACCACGACCTCAGAAGCCGGTCCGCGCCGCCCCCGGATGCGGCGAACGCCTCAAAGTCCTTCCCGAAGCTCTTGGCCTCGGCCTTCCCGGCCGGTGTGTCCGCCCACTTGTACTGCGTCAGCCCGCCCTTTTTCAGGTGGACCCTGGCCAACGCGTCAAAGAAGACGGCTCGATCGTTCCAGTCGAGCGCCCGCCGCCAGTAGAGCAGTGTGCGCATGCGCTTGCCCAGGGCGTCCCAGCCCCCCGGCGGCTTGCGGCCCCTCATCATGCGCTCGGCGCGGTCCAGCAGTTCGTCGAAGCGTTTCCGGACTGCCTGGATCTCTTCCGGTTCCGGCGGGCTCCCGGCTCGGGAACCGAAATCGACGTCCGGATTCTCGTCAAGGGCCTCGAACACGGTCTGCAGCAGGTCCGGCTCGATGTCCAGCCTCTCCAACTCCTTCAGATCCGGGTCCCCGTCCGTCCCGAGCCGCTCCAGGAACTCCACCCAGAAACCGCGCTGCATCCTGCCGGCTTCCGTCTCCTGCACCTCGCGAAACCCGGGATCCAGCCCCGCCTCCAGGGGTCGCTCACGCAGCAGCCTGGCGCAGAAGGCGTGGATCGTGCCCAGAAAGGCGTGGTCCAGGTCACGGATCGCGTCTTCCAGCAGTTCGCAGGCCGGGTGGGCGGGCGCCAGGGCGGCCAGCTTCTCCTCCAGCCTGACCTGGAAGCGCTGGCGCAGTTCGGCGGCGGCCTTCCTCGTAAAGGTGACCGCGGCGATATGCCTGACGCCGCACGCGCCGTTCTCGACCAGCGCGACCATCCGGTCCACCAGCGAGGTGGTCTTCCCCGAGCCGGCCCCCGCCTCGACGAGGAAGGTACGCTCCAGGTCCTTGCGGATGCGTTCCCGCGCGGTCTGGTCGGGGGGAAGCGGCCGGGACGGCGGGGTTGCGCCGGGGGGGACGCCGATCACGACAGCGGCTCCTCGTTCTCCCAGTTGCGGGCGCGCCTGAGCGCCGACAGCTCCGGCAGGGTCTGCAGGTTCCTCGCCGTCCACTCCGCGTGCCGGCACGCGGGCTTGCCCCACGCAACCTGCTCGACGCCGCACACCTCCTGGTAGTCGCAGAAGCGGCAGTCATCGGCGTCGTCGGTGGCCGGGAACCATCCCGCGGCCGCGCCCTCGATCAGCGTTGCGACGAGGGCACCGCCGTAGCGCAGGTCCGCCGCGGGATACGCCCGCACCCGGTTCTCACCCCGTCGGGTCGGGAAGTGGTATTCCATGCGGTCGACCGGTCTTCCCAGCAGCGCGGCGGCGGCAGCGGTGTACAGCGCGTGTTGAAGGCGGCGGCCGCCCCGGTAGACGCCGGACTTGTGATCGTGGCCGAAGTCGCGGCCCGTCTTGTAGTCGACGACCCGCAAGTGCGCACCGTAGTCGTCCACGCGGTCGACGCGGCCCCGCACACGGACCCTGGTCCCGCCGGTGTCCTCGATCTCGATGCCGTCGTCATCCATCCCGAAGGGCATCTCCAGCTCGGTCCACGGGGGCGGCGCGCTGCGAACCATTTCCACGAACGAACGCACGTCATCGCGCAACGCGCCGATCTCGATGTCACGCACGACCTGGCTGGGGGAAGGCACCAGCCTTCGCTGTTTCGCAACTTCCCGGTCGGTCAGCGTCAGGGCGAGCGCCAGAAACCCGTCCCGGTCGGGCTCGATCCCCTGCTCTCGCGCCCGACGCAGGGTCTTCTCGTAGACATCGTGAAGGAGGCTGCCCCGCTGCAACGCGTTGAGCCAGCGGTGCGGGTCGAACTCGGGGTCGTCGGGCGGTGAGGCTCCGAGGACGACGTTGAACAGGAACCGTCGCGGGCACGCGCCCAGCTGTTCGAGCCGGCTCGCCGAGAGGATCCGGCCTGCCAGACCCTGGTAGGAGAGCGGCGGGGAACGGGTGCCGAGGATGCCGTTATAGACGGTCGCCGCGTCGTCCCGGAGCGCTTCCGCAGAGGCCATTCCCCTGCTCAGCCGCGGATATGCCCGGCCTACGGCGGACAGGCCGTCCCGCAATCTTCCGTCGTCGGTGGCGAGCGCGCGCAGCCAGACATCCCCCGCATCCAGATCCGTCCCAAGGTCCGGGCGCGGCAGGCGGGACTCCGACAGGCCGAGGTGGCGGTCGAGGTCTTCGAAGTCGAGGGTCCGGTCGCCCTCGCGCAGCCGAAGCGCCTGCAGCAGCTCGGGCGCCGGCGACAGCGCCCGGGCCTCGGCCGGATCCCAGCGCGCGTAGCTCAGAACCAGCGTGCCCCTTTGGCGGGCGACGAGCTGCGCCAGCTGGAAGCGGGCTTCCGCGGTCCGGTCGCTGGCGAACGGAAGCTCTCCCTGCCCCAGTTGCAACCGCTCGCGGTCCAGGAGCAGGGGGTCCTCCCGGGTCGAACCCGAAAGGCTCCCCGAATCCAGTCCCACGATGAATGTGAAGGGCCGTCCCGACGCGCCTCCGTGCCTCAGGTCCGTCAGGTAGAGGTGCCCGGCGGCCGAACTCCATGGAGCGGTGCCCTCGGTCCTGGGAGCCGGTATCCGGATCGCCAGCAACGACTTCACGATGGCCGCGGCCGAAGCGTAGTCCGTAAGGCGATCCAGGGTGGCCTCGATCCGGTCAAGTGTGCGCGACAATCGTTCCCGGGCGGTGTCGTCGGTGTCGGTCCCGTCGGCCACGCGGGCCAGCAGGCTCTTCACGGCCGTGGCAACCTGGGCGGCGGACACGCGTCCCTCGAGATTCGGGGTTGCCTGGAGCACCGGTCCCACCAGCGCCTTGAGCGCCCGCAGGCATTCTTCGGCGCGCCTGACCCCGCGCTCGAAGCTCTCTTCGCTCTGGTTGCCGCGCGGCCGGCGCGACGGCAGGTCGCGCAGCTCCCAGTCAATCCTGTCCAGGTAGCGGGCCCGGCCCCATCCGATTCGCAGCCGCCTGAGCGCCCGCGCCAGCCGGGGTCCGGCCAACCGGTCGTGGGGGGGTGGCGAGCTCACGTCGTCCGCCTCGACGAGAGCGCGGAAGAGCGACTCCTGGAAGCCGCTTTCGATCCACTTGAACCAGGTGGCGACCACCCTCCCGGGACGCGTGCGCTCGACCGGCAGGCCGACCGCAAAGGTGACGGGGACGCCCAGCGGCTCCGCCAGCGCGTGGAGGGCGGAGCCGTAGAGCGCGGGGTCCGACGCGATGATCTCGACCTCGTCCCAGCAGGCGCCGGCCTCCAGGACCCGGCGAAGTACGCCACGCAGTTCGTCGTAGACGGAGCCGGCGGCGAAGAGTTCGATTCGCAGGTGATCCTCCGGCGGGCTGCCCAGCTCATCGCTGCGCCCGGTTGCGTGGAGGTAGCTGCCCGGGACTTCGGGCGGGGCCACGTCCCAGAGTATTCCCCGGGGGACATTCAACCCTTCGACGGGATCGGACTTGAGGATCGCGGCACCGCGACGCTGCAGGGCGCGAACAAACCGGCCCGCGAGGCCACGGTCGGAGAGGCCGGGTACCAGGAAGGTGGGCGCTTCCAGGGGCGGAGGGGCCGTTTCGTCGTCGAGGACTCTCGTCGCCGTTTCCAGCACCGCAGCCGTATCGGCCAGGTTGCCGGCGCGCAGCAACGCCTCGAAGCGCCCCAGCACCGCCGCGATGAGCTGCTGCCTGCCGGAAGGGCGCGGAGTGGCGGCCCGTACCGCGCTCGCGCGAATGCCGCCCAGGCGCAGGGCGGCCACCGAGTGCCGGACGGCGTCCCGGAAGCCCACCTTATCGGCAAGGGCGGGGAAGCGCGAGCGGGAGCCGGACAACGGCCCGGTGAGAAGCGCCTCGTCGATCGCCTGCTCGACCAGCGCCTGTTCCTGGAAGGCGTCGATCACCTTGCAGCCTGTGCCCGCAAGCCCCGATGCCGCGATCCTCATGGCCAGGGGCCGCGCCGTGGTGACCTCGAAACCCACCCAGGACCCACCCCGCAGCGCCACCTGGCGCAGCAGTTCCCTGCCCTCGCCGCGTGTGCGAGCAACCAGCACCTTGCGGCCGCGGTCGCCTTCCCGCGCGATCCGTTCCAATTCGCGCACAATGACGCAAGCCGTGCGGTCGTCGCCGGAAGGCGATGGGCCGGGATCCGCGTCCCCCCCGTCGAAGTCGAGGAAGAGCTGGCTCACTTCGGCCCCGCCGCCGCGGACGCCATGTCACGGGCCCGAAAAGCCGCATTGCGGATCGTGTCCACCGGCTTCTAGAACACCACTTCGACACCCAGCCGGTAGGCTCGGTTCGGAGAGAGGGTGATACTGCTCTCGCCGCCGAGCACCAACCCCCCGCCACTCAATCCGTTCAGCTCGCCGTCGATGAGCTTGTTGCGCGACCAGATCCACAGATTTCGGCCCGCCAGGTACACCGTCGCGCGGCTCGCGTGAATCGGGTCGGCAAAGCGCGCCGGCAGTGTGTACCGCACCGACATCTCGCGGAACTTGAAATAGTCTCCGTCGTAGAGGAAGGCGCTGCGGGCAGCACTCTGACTGTACCTTCCGCGCTCCGTGCCGTCACGGTTGTACCTGGTGGGGAAGGCGTAGGCGCACCCTTCGGCCGCCGCCTCCTCCAAACCGCAATGGAGGCGCTCGCGCCGGAAGACGCCGTTGAACGTCGCCCACACCGAGCCCCAGTCGAATACCTCGTGACCGCCGGCCCAGTCTGCCAGCGCGGTAATGACAAGGTTGTTCCCTACGGAGATCGTCGTGTTGACGCCGCCGGTCTTGTCCGGGACCGGGAACCCGCCCGTGAACTGGCGCTCCGTGCCATCCGGAAGTCCGTCCCCGTTGGTGTCGGTCGGCATCGTCACCCACCAGGCACCGATGGGTCCGCCCCGGCACGTGTCCGTGTTGCCCTCTTCGGACACCATCCAGCAGCCGGTAACGCGCTTCTGCAAGCCGTCGACCGAAAAGTCCGGGACTCCGCCCATGTCCACGATCCGGTTGCTGTTGTAGTGGAACGTGCCACCGACCGACCAGACCAGGCGCCGGCTGTTGAGCAGCTGCACGTTCAGCGCCACTTCCACGCCCCGGTTGAGGATTTCGCCCACGTTGGCCTGCTGGGTCCCCAGGCCGGTCACGGGCTGGCGCGGCACCCGGAAGAGGGCGTCCGTCGTGCGCGCTTCGTACACCGTGCCGTTGAATCCGACTCGATCCGACCAAAGCGCTACGTCGATTCCGGCTTCGATCGTCGACGTCTTCTCCGGCCTGAGGTCCGCATTCCCGGGATTGGCGAACCTGGGCGCCGATTCACCCCTGAACGAAGTGGCGGAATAGGTGCGGTCCTTGAAAAAGGCCCCCGGGAACTTTCCCGTCTGGCCAAACGCTGCCCGAATCTTGAGCTCGTCGACCAGCGGGAGTTCCAGGTCCTCCGACACGATGTACGACCCCGTGGTCTTGGGGTAGAGTTCGGTGTCGATATTGTCACCGAAACTCGATCCCGCATCGATACGAAATCCCGCGCCCACATACAGCTTGTCCCGGAAGCTCACCTGCTCGTCGACGTAGACGCCGCCGTTGAAGACCTCGACGTTCCCCTCGTAGGCGATGATGCGCGCCGCCGCGTCGAAATGGGTCGTGCCGGGCAGCGCGAAGCCGCGTCCGAATCCGTTGAGGATGCTCTCTTCTTCGCGAAACCCCTGCACCCCGACCGTCAGCTGGGACCCCAGCACGCGACCGGGGCTCTCCCACTCGTAGGTTGCGCCCCCGTCCAGCGACACGGACGTGAAGGAGCGGTCGCGCCGATTCAGCCGTCCTTCGGGCGTCGCCGGCGTGAAGCCGATGGGGTCGAAGGTGCGCTGCTGGTTCATCCGGTTGTCCGCGCCCACGTTGAACCTCACGGTCAGGTCGTCGCGGACGTTCCAGCGCACGCCGCTGGAGAAGATGAAGCGGTTGACCCACTCGGTGATGTCGGGCAGGAGGAAGATGTCCAGCGCCTTGTGAAGGGAATCCGCCCCGGAGAAGAAGAGGGCGTCGCCGACCTCGAAGGTCGTCAGCGGGTCGGCGATGGCCGCCCCGTTGTACAGGCGGTCGAAGTTGTGGCGGACATAGCTGCCCGAGAACTCCAGGGTCAGGTCCTCGCCAAGCGACGCCTGGAATCCGCCCCGCAGGTTGTAGTTGGTGCTGCCGTCCTTGGGCTGTGTGCCCGTCCGGTCTTCGAGCCGGCCACTGACGCTGTAGGTGACGTCGGCCGTGCCTCCGGTCACACCCAGGTAGTAGTTCTGGGTGGTTCCCTGCTTGAAGTAGAGATCCTCCATGAACGTCCCGGTCACTTCTCCCGACTCGACTCGCTCCGGGAAGATCAGCCGCGTGTCCAGGATGTTCCACAGTTCAGGCCGCTCGATCCCCTGCTCGACCCGGGCCGTGATCCGGGGTGTGCCCGGCGTCCCCTTCTTCGTGAAGATCTGAATGACCCCTGTCGCTGCATCCGAGCCGAACAGGGTCGACGCGGCGCCGCCCCTGGTTACCTCGATCCGCTCGACGTCGCTGGTGAGCAGGTCGGACAACGCCGACGACTGCTCCCCGCCCGTGCCGTAGGTGGTCGCGTGATCGTTGTCCACGCGGACGCCGTCGACGTAGATGACCGGCGTCTGGGCGCTGAAAACCGACGACACCCCCCGGAAGTTGATGTGCGAACCGGTTCCCGGCTGAGCCGACGTGGCGCTCACCGTGGCTCCCGCGACGCGACCCTGCAACAGCTGGTCGATGGACTGCACGGGCGCGAGCTCGAAGTCCTCCGCGGAAAGCACTTCGACGGATGTGCCGAGCGCTCGCCGCTCGGTTTCGACGCCCAATCCCGTCACCACAATCTCGTTCAGCGAAATCGCTGTCGACGACAGCTCCACGTCGGCGCTCGCCGTCTGTCCCCCCACGACCGTGACGGTCTGTGCGGCCTCGTTGTACCCGATAAGGGACACCCTCAGGATGTGCTCACCGACGGGCACGTCGAGGAGCACATAACGCCCCGAGGAATTGGCAAGCTGACCGACCCCGGTACCCACGACCAGGACCTGGGCATTGGCAAGCGGCCGCCGTGACGCGGCGTCCACCACCTGTCCCTGCACGATGCCCGTCTGGGCCAGGGCGGGCGATGCGGTGGCCAGGGGGATCAGCACCGGCATGGCGAACAGTCCGTGGACCAGTCCGCGCAACCACCCGGAGCGGTGAGAGGCCGGCCCGGAAAGCCAGGATCGGGTCATGCCGGGCCCACCCCGACCGGCGCTTCGCGAAAGAGCGACCCGAGCCGGCGCGCTTCACGCTGCCGCCAAGTGCCCCGGTGGTACGCGTCGCTGACGAGCAGGGGCAGGGTCACCGTGGCCTCCCCGTACACCATGCGTTCCCGCGCCGTCGCCACCTTGCCCCATGTGGTGGCCTCGCGCAGGGTGGAGCCCGAGAGGCCGCCATCGCGCGCATCGGCCACCGTGAGTTGAACGGCGTACTTGTGCATGGGGACGTCCCGGGACGGGGCGGTGGCCGCCCCACCGTGCCCGGCAACCATGCGGGCCGCGACGACCGCGTCCTGCGCGAAGTTCTTCGGCACGCCCCCACCCACCATGAGTAGCCCCGTCTCGGCCGCGGCCAGCTTGATCCTCGCCAACTCGTGGAAGTCCTTGCCGGAGTCGAAGGCGATGTGCGGCAAGCCCATGCCACTGGCCCTCACCCGGTGCGCGATCACCCCGAAGCCCGCCGACGAGTCGCTCAGCGCCGGCACGAAGACCGGCACGTCCTTGCGGTACGCTTCCAGCACGAGTGACCGCGCGTCCCCCCGGGTCCGGTGCAGGAACGCACCCAGCGCCCGCACCAGCTCCCGGCTCGAGTACGCCCGCGGATCAAGCTCGTTGAAGACCTCTGCCACCGTCGCGTCGCATGCCTGCAGCTCGGCCTCGTCGATATACGTGTCGTAGATCCGGTCGATCCCCAGATCCCCGAGCTCCTCGTCGTTTGCGACCGGGGCCTCCGGCGATCCCGGCGCCCTGTAGTGGCGAAATCCCAACGCTTCGAAGAAGTCCTGATCGACGACGATCGCTCCCGTGGCAACGATCACGTCCACCATGTCGCACTCGACCAGCGTCAGCAGCGCTTCCTTCAGCCCTGCCGAGACCAGCGATCCCGCCAGCGTGACAATCACCGTACAGCGCCGCTCCGCCAGCATCTCCGCGAAGATGTCCGCCGCCTCCGCCAGGTTCCTGGCCTGGAAGGCGGCGTTGCGGTACGTATCGACCACCGCGCTGCCGTCGAAGGCGGTTACGTCGATGTGCTCAACCGGTCGGGAAAGCAACCGGCTCTTTCTGTCTCGATGCAAAACGGGATGGTCCTCCTTTTCACTGTCAGGTCGTGCCCGCGCCGGCATGCCAACAAAACCGGCCGGCAGAGCCCGAAGACCCTGCCGGCCAGCATCCATCCTACCGCGGCACGAGGCGCGCTGTCGACCCCCGTACCCAGGCCGTCGTCCGCTCCGCTAGTTGAACGGCGACGCGTTGCTCGCCACCAGCACCTTGTTCATGTCCAAGCCTATCGTCACCATCGTTTCGATCAGAGGTGAACCGGGATCCACGCCCGCGTACAGCTCAAGCGGAGTGTAGATGTCCATGGCGTACCGCGGGTTCTGCGGGACGTACCCGGGCACGACCGGAGTGGTCCCGGGATCCCCTTCGTTGATGTTGTCGTTCTGATCGATCTCCCGGAGCATCATCGGCAGCTTGATCCCCAGATCGGCGAGCCGGCGGCCCTCCAGAAGCATGATCTCCTGACGGGCCAGCCAGAGTGCGTGCCATAGCTCGTCGGCTTGTGAAAGACCCGCGATGCTGTCCGCGTCCAGCGACGTGCCCGAAACGCTCGGAATCCGGAGGCCATCAGACGGGCGATCCAGAACCAGCCCGGCCCGGAAGGGGCTGTCGGCATCGGCACGGATCATGATTTCACTGCTCCTTGGGCGAAGGCTCAGGTCGGCGTTGCGGCGCTCGTCAATGTCGTCGAACGACACCATGGACCGCGTTCCGGCCACGGTGATCGCATTCGCCAACTGGGTGCGGGCCTCCGCGAAATTGCCCGACGCCAGGGCGATCTCCGCCAGGATCAGGTGCATCTCCTCGGCCTTCGCAATCGGAATCGCCGACTCCCGGTTGGTATACTTGGGATCCAGGAAGTCCAGTCTCGGCAGGGGCTGCATCTCCTGAAGCGCCCGAAGCACCAGGAAGGCAACCGGCGTGTTGGAGATTGATGTGGCGTCGTACCCCTGGGAGAAGAGGAGGCTGGGCTCCGAGGACAACGCGGCGTTCGCCGCCGCGCCGGCGGCTCCCGCGTCACCCAGCAACCGGTGTGCCCGTGCCAGCGCCGCGTTTGCCTGGGGTCCGAAGCCCGTCGCCGCCTGCAGATCGGTGATCGCCTTGCCCAACGCCACCGACGCCGGCTGCGGCGCTCCGTCCTCTTCGTGCGGAACGAAGGAGAACACCTCGCCCATGGTCAGGTAGGCCATCCCCCGGTAGTAGTGGGCTTCCGCGACCAGCTGGGGCGGCGCACCGGCATCCTCGGGTGCGATCACATCGATCACAAAATCGGCCAGGGCGCGAAGTTCCTGGACATTCCAGTAGGCTCCGCTGGCGCTCGTCCCCGTCGAATTCACCAGGTCGGGCGTGACCTCGTGGGGTTCGTCCATGTCCACGACAATACCGGTGCCGTGGATCGAGTAGTTGTCGCTGATGACTTCCGCCGCCACCACGTAGGCGTTGATCATGCGGGCAAACTGCGCCCGAAGCCCCGGCAGAAGCGCCGCCGTGGGGTTGGTGGCCTGGGCCAGATCGTCGTCGGTCGTCGTCGGATTGTTCACCTGGGTCGGATCGATGGCATCGCACGAGGCCATCGCCAGTACGGTGAGGACGACTCCGGCAATCCCCCTCCCGCCCTTTCCAAGGTTCGGCATGTTCTTGCTCAACATTGTCAGTGATCTCCTTGATCTCATTAGAACACCACCTCCACCCCAAGCCTGAAGGTCCGGTTCGGGGACAGTGTTATGCTGCTCTCGCTACCGAGTTCCAGGCCGCCGCCGTTGCTGGTCCCGCTGAGTTCACCGTCAATCAGCATGTTTCGGGACCAGATCCAGAGATTGCGGCCGCTCCCGAAGATGGTTGCCCGGGTGGCGTTGACGCTTTCGGCTACGCTTGGCGGAAGAACGTACCGTACCGAGACCTCGCGAATCTTGAAGTAGTCGCCATCGTAGAGGAAGGCGCTGCGCGCGGCGCTCTGGCTGTATCTGCCGCGCGCGGTCCCGTCGGTCCTGTACTGAACCGGGAATGCGTAGGCGCAGCCATCGCTCGCTCCGTCTTCGGTCCCGCAGCGGACGAGTTCACGGCGATAGATGCCGTTGAAGGTGGCCCACACCGACCCCCAGTCGAAGACCTCATGGCCGCCGGCCCAGTCCGCGAGACCGCTGATCGTGAGGTTGTTGCCCACGGAGATCGTGGTGTTGACCGAGCCGTGCTTGTTGGGCGACGGGGCGGTGCCGGTGAATTCGCGCTCGGAGCCATCGGCCAACCCGTCTCCGTTGGTATCCACCGGAGTGGTCTGCCACCACGCACCCACAGGGCGCCCCTCGGAAACACGCTTCCCGCTCCCGACAAAGAAATCGGCGACGCCACCCATGTCGGTGACTTCGTTCTGGTTGTAGTTGAAGGTCCCGCCGACCGACCAGGCCAGCTGCTGACTGTTGAGCACCTGGACCTGCAGGGCCACCTCCACCCCCCGGTTCCAGATAGCACCCACGTTCTCCTGCTGGGTGCCCTGTCCGGTCACGGGCTGGCGCGGTACCTGAAAGAGCGCGTCGGTCGTGCGGGCGTCGTAGAAGGTCAGGTTGAGCCCGATCCGGTTCGCCCACAGCGCCGCGTCTATGCCGGCTTCGATCGTAGACGTCTTTTCGGGCTTCAGGTCCAGGTTGCCGGGATTCGAGAAGCGGGGCGCCGACTGGCCCCTGAACGAGCTGGCCGAGAAGGTGCGGTCCTTCAGGAAGGCCCCGGGGAACTTCCCGGTCTGACCGAACGCGCCCCGTACCTTGAGTTCGTCAACGAACGGAATCCCCACATCCTCCGACAGGATGTACGACCCGGTGGCCTTGGGGTAGAGCTCGGTGTCGATGTTGTCGCCGAAGCTCGATCCGGCGTCGATCCGGAAGCCTCCACCGAGGTAGAGCTTGTCCCACGCGCTCAGCTGCTCGTCGACGTAGAGGCCGCCGTTGAACACCTCGACGTTCGCCTCGGCAGCCGTGATCGTCGCCGCGTCGTCGAAGTCGAAGGAGCCGGGGAGGGCAAATTCCTGGCCCTGGGCGTTGATGATGCTCTCTTCCTCGCGGAAGCCCTGCACGCCGACGGTCAGTTGGGATCCGAGCGTGCGGCCGGGACTCTCCCAGCTGTAGGTCGCGCCGGCATCCATCGAAACCGAGGTAAAGGACCGATCCCGCCGGTTGAGCTCGCCCGTGGGCTCGCCCGGGGTGAAGCCGATGGGCTCGAACCGACGCTGCTGGTTGGTGCGGTTGTCGGCGCCCACGTTGAACCTGGCGGTCAGGTTGTCGTGGAGGTTCCAGCGCGCGCCCGTGGAAAAGATGAATCGGTTGACCGACTCCGTGATGTCGGGGAGGAGGAAGATGTCCAGCGCTTCGTGCAGCGTCGAAGCCCCCGAGAAGAAGAGCGCGTCGCCGACCTCGAAGGTCGTCAAGGGATCGGCGATCGCCGATCCGTTGTAGAGCCGATCGAAGTTGTGCCGGACGTAGCTCCCCGAGAACTCAAGGGTGAAATTCTCGCTGAGCGACGCCTGCAGACCGCCGCGCAGGTTGTAGTTCGTGCTGCCGTCGTTGGGCTGGGTCCCGGTCCTGTCTTCCAGGCGGCCGCTGACGCTGTAGGTCACATCGGCCGTGCCCCCCGTGACGCCCACGTAGTAGTTCTGGGAGGTTCCCTGCTTGAAGTAGAGGTCCCGCAGGAACGTCTCTTCGATCTCTCCGGACTCGACACGTTCCGGGAAGATCAGGCCCATGTCGAAGATGTTCCAGAGTTCGGGCATTTCGAGGCCCCGCTCGACCCGCGCCGTTATCCGCGGCGCCCCGGGAGTGCCCTTCTTGGTGAAGATCTGAATGACTCCGGTTGCCGCGTCCGAACCGAAGAGCGTTGACGCGGCTCCTCCCTTGGTCACCTCGATCCGCTCGATGTCTGTGGTGAGGAGGTCCGCCAGCGCCGACGACTGTTCCCCTCCCGTCCCCGCGGCGGTCGCATGGTCGTTGTCCACGCGCACGCCATCGACATAAATAACGGGGGTCTGGGCGCCGAATACCGAGGACGCGCCCCGGAAGCTGATCAGCGCGCCCGTGCCGGGCTGTGCGGATGTGGCGCTCACGGTAGCGCCGGACACGCGGCCCTGCAGCAGTTGGTCGATGGATTGCACCGGCGCGAGCTCGAAGTCCTCCGCGCTGAGCACTTCGACCGAAGTGCCAAGGGCGCGCCGGGTGGTCTCCGCCCCCACGCCCGTAACCACGATTTCGTTCAGGGAAATGGCTGTCGACGTCATGACGACGTCGGCGGTGGCCGTTTCCCCGGGCGCCACGGTTACGGTCGCTTCGGCCTCGTCGTAGCCGATCAGCGTGACGCGCACGACGTGTTCACCGGCAGGCACGTTGAGGAGCACGAAGCGCCCGGAGGAGTTGGTCAGCTGACCCACTCCGGTGCCCACAACCAGGATCTGGGCATTGGAAAGTGGACGCGCCGAAGCCGCGTCCACCACCTGTCCCTGGACTACGCCCGTCTGGGCCAGGGCAGGTGTCGCGGTCGCGGCCATCAGCGCCAGAAGCGCGAAGAGGCCGGCGGAACCGCTCACCAGTCGATTGAAACGCATGATTCCCTTCCTTGTCTGTTGATCTGCTCTTGTCGGAGACACCGCCGACATGCGGCATCCCTCCGTTCGGGTGGCTGTTGTCTGCATCACTTCCTGACGATTTCAAGGATTCGTATCCGGCCTCCTTTCGCCTGTCTGGGGTACGTTCACGGGCCGTACAACTTACTAGACATCGAGGTTTCGAACATACCTGGCGTTCTTCTCGATGAACTCCCGGCGGGGTTCGACGTCGTCGCCCATGAGGTCCATGAAGATCCTGTTGGCCGTCGCCGCGTTGTCGACCGTCACCTTCAGGATCGTGCGCGCATCGGGATCCATCGTCGTCTTCCACAGCTGTTCCGGGTTCATTTCGCCCAGCCCCTTGTAGCGCTGAATCGAGATCCCCTTCCCGTCCTTGCCGTTGGACAGCTTGCTGATCTCCTCGTCGCGCTCATTGTCGCTGTATGCGTAGCGTTCGGTCTTCCCCTTCTGGACACGGTACAGCGGCGGCTGCGCGATGTAGACGTACCCGTGGTCGATCAGCTGTTTCATCTGGCGGTAGAAGAACGTCAGCAGCAGGGTGCGGATATGGGCCCCGTCCACGTCGGCATCCGTCATGATGATGATCTTGTGGTACCGCGCCTTCTCGATGTCGAAGTCGTCCCGGATCCCGGCACCGATGGCCGTGACCATGGCGCGGATCTCGTCGTTGGAGAGAATCCTGTCGATGCGGGCCTTCTCCACGTTCAGGATCTTGCCCTTGAGCGGCAGGATCGCCTGGAAGGAACGGTCGCGTCCCTGCTTTGCCGAGCCCCCGGCGCTGTCCCCCTCGACAAGGTAGATCTCCGACAGGGCCGGGTCGGCGATCGAGCAGTCTGCCAGCTTGCCCGGCAACACCCCACCCTCCAGACCACTCTTCTTCCGGGCCAGGTCCCTCGCCTTGCGCGCGGCTTCCCGGGCACGAGCCGCCTGGAGCGATTTCTCGATCAGGGCCTTGGCCGACCGGGGATTCTCTTCCAGAAACGCCGAGAGGCGCTCGTTGACGGCGGCCTCCACCGCACCCCTCACCTCCGAGTTGCCCAGCTTGGTCTTGGTCTGCCCCTCGAACTGCGGCTCCATGACCTTCACGCTCAGCACGCAGGTCAGCCCTTCGCGAACGTCATCGCCCGAGAGGCTTTCGTCCTTCTTGAAGATCTTGTTCTTGCGCGCGTAGTCGTTCACCGTGCGTGTGAGCGCCGACTTCAGGCCGGTCAGGTGGGTGCCGCCTTCGTGCGTGCTGATGTTGTTGACAAAGGTGTGCGTGTTCTCCGAGAAACCCTCGTCGTACTGCATGGCCAGCTCGATCTCGGCCTCGGGCCTGCTCGTCTCGAAGTAGACCACCTGCTCGTGGATGGGAACGCGACGTCCCCGCAGGTACTCCACGAACTCGACGAGCCCCCCGTCGTACCGGTAGACCTCGACGACCTCCTCTTCGGTGCGCTCGTCGCGCAACACGATCTCCAGCCCCTTGTTGAGGAAGGCCAGCTCCCGGAGCCGCCCGGAAAGGGCGTCGAAGTTGTAGTCCAGCTCGGTGAAGATCTCCGGATCGGGCTTGAATGTGACGAGCGTGCCCCTCTCGCTGCTCGGGCCCAATTCCTTCAGGTCCGTAGCCTTCACGCCGCGCTCGTACCGCTGGTGGTACCGCTTGCCTCCTCGCCGGACCTCGACCTCCAGCCACTCCGAGAGGGCGTTCACCACGCTCACGCCCACGCCGTGCAGCCCGCCCGAGACCTTGTAGGAACTCTTGTCGAACTTCCCGCCCGCATGGAGGGTGGTCATGGCCAGCTCCACCCCCGGCACGCCCTCGGTCGGGTGCACGTCCACGGGTATGCCCCGGCCGTCGTCGTCCACGCTGATCATGTTGTCAGGGCGAATGACCACGCTGACCGAGGTGCAGTGCCCGGCCATCGCCTCGTCGATGCTGTTGTCCACGACTTCATAGACCAGGTGGTGCAACCCCCTGGCCGACGTGGACCCAATGTACATTCCCGGTCTCTTCCGGACAGCTTCGAGGCCCTTGAGGACCTGGATCCGCCTGGAAGTGTAGTCGCCGCCTCTGTTATCCGCCGTCATGTCATCGCCCCGAAGATTGTTTCAGGATTTCTGTCGTTTCCGCCAGCCGGTACCGGATTCGCCCAATCGGCGGTCCCTCCCGGCTCGTGTTCAACCGCTCCAGAATGAGGCGGCTCATCATCGTCAGCTCACTGATCCAGGCGCTCGAGGCCGCCTCGACCACGAGCGTCTCGCCCCGCACCTCGACGGGTCGCGTGACCCCGCTGATCCGCGGCCCCACCACGTCGGCCCATTCGTCCATCGCCCCGAGTCGCGCCAACGAATCGCTCAACCCGGTGTCGTCGAGGTAGCCTTGCAGCACGTCCGCCACCTGCGCGAAGGGGTCGCCGCCGCTCCCCTGCCGCGCCTGGTCCGGCCTGGAGGACGAACCGGTCATGCCTCGACCACTCCCCGACGAATACGCCACCGCGGCAGAGAAGGTCCCCGCTGCCGCACGTCGGACTCCTTGGGCGCCGTGAGGATGACTTGGCCCGTCCCTTCTTCGCGCAGCAGTTCCATGATCCTTCCGGAACGGACATCGTCCAGTTCGGCGAAGGCGTCGTCGAGCAGGAGCATGGGTTCGGCTCCGCGATGCCTGCGTATCGTTGCGGCCTCGGTGAGGCGCAATGCGAGCGCGGCCGTGCGCCGCTGGCCACCGGAGCCGTAGGCCCGCGCCGGAAGGGAGCGTCCGCTGGAAGCGATCGTCAGGAGGAGTTCGTCGCGGTGGGGTCCGGGGGCGGTGGCTCCACGCCGCATGTCGGTCTCCCAGCTCGCGTCCAGCCGCACCCTGAAGCGGTCTCGCACCGCATCCTTCTCCGTACCGAAGGCGCCGTCTTCCGAGGCCGGGCAGTCGCCCGGTGCTCCCAGATCCGGCCGATACGCCATGCCGACCGGGTCGTTCTTCGAGATCGCCGTACAGTAGTCCGTGAAGGGACCTGCCCAGGCGGCGGCCCACTCGTGGCGCAAGCAGGTAACGGTCGCGCCGCTGTCGATGAGTGCTTCGTCCCAGGCCCGGACCGCGAGGTGCGCCGCGTGCGACTTCAGGGCGGCGTTCCTTTGCGCGAGCACCTTCCTGTAGGCGGTCAGCGACTCCACGTAGCCCTTTCGGTTCAGGGACAGCACGATGTCCAGGAATCGGCGCCGCAAACCGGGACCTCCGCTCACGAGATCCACGTCCGCCGGGGAAAACACCACCGCCCCCAGCCTGCCGAGAGCCCCGGAGATCCTTACGGCGTCGCTCCCATCCACCGACACCTTCTTCTTCTTCCGCTTCCGGTCGAACCCCGCCGAGACCGTCGCCGGTCGATCCCCGTCCACGTAACCCTTCAGGTGAAACACGTCTTCATCAAATGCCGTCAGCTCGCTGTCGCCCGCCCCGCGGAAGGAACGGAAGCTCTCCAGGTAGTAGATCGCTTCGAGAAGGTTCGTTTTCCCCTGCGCGTTGTCGCCGATCACCGCCACCCCTTCCGGCGGGAAGTGCAACTCCTGAATTCCCAGGTTCCTGAAGTGGCGCAGCTCCAGTTCCCTCAGGATCACGAACGCTGCGGGAACCGGAGGCAGGAGAATCCGAACATGTACTAATGTAACAGAATCGGGCTCGTCTCTCAGGCCGCGCGGCCAGCCGCGGGCTGCCGCGTCCCGTGCGAATACCCGCTCCGTTTCCAACGGTTCCGCATCCGCGCCGTCCGCAGGCTCAGGATCCTCTGAAGTCGGCCCTTCGCTTCTCCAGGAAAGCGGCCATTCCCTCTTTCATGTCGTCCGTCGACGCGAGCAGGCCGAAGAGTGAGGCCTCGAAGGCGAGAGCGTGATCCATCGTGCCCTCCTCGGCACCGTAAACGGATGCCAGGGCCATCTTTACGGCAATGGGAGCATTCCTCGCGATCCGCCCGGCGAGGGCCCTGGCCCGGTCCATCAAGTCTCCATGGGGGACGACCATGTTGGCGAGACCGATTTCCGCCGCTCGCTCGGCCCCGATCATGTCGCCGGTGAGGATCATTTCAACAGCACGGCCCAACCCCACGAGCCGGGCCAGGCGGACGGTGCCGCCGTAACCGGGGATGATCCCGAGACCGACTTCGGGCAGTCCAAAGCGGGCGCGTTCGCTTGCCACGCGCAGATGACAGGCCAGCGCGAGTTCGCAGCCACCGCCGAGCGCGTAGCCGCCCACCGCCGCGATCACCGGCTTCGGGAACTCCTCGATGCGCCGGAGCACCTCCTGCCCTGCCCGGCTGACTTCGGTGCCGCTGAGAGTACCCATCCTGGCGAGGACTCCGATGTCGGCGCCGGCGACGAACGCCTTGTCCCCGGCCCCCGTCAGGATGACCGCGCGCACGCCGTCGTCGTCGCGGAGACCGGCAAAAGCGCCGTCGATCTCGGCCATCACCGACGGATTCAGCGCGTTCAACTTCGTTTCCCGGTCGATTGTCACCGTGGCGATCGTACCGGAGGCCTCGATCCTGACGTACCTGTTGTCGCTCATGCGCGTTTCTCGCTTGGGGGAGGGCGCCGCGGGTGCGCGGGGAAGCTATGTGCGCGGATGGGACGCTGCCAAGTCGCGATGGGACGGATGGCATCCGGGTCATGGCGGTTTGCGCGGTCCCGGATTACCTTCCTGATGCCACTGCGGTTCTGTTCGATCGTGCGTCCTCCCGGATCCAATGCGGCTCAAGCCGCGCGCGCCGTACACGGAACCGGGGCGTCGATTCGGGCCCGGCCGGGCCCGCTGCAAACCAGTTCTTCCGAGGAATCATGGCGAGATCGCTGAACAAGGTGACCCTGATCGGAAATACGGGGGGCGACCCCGATGTGCGCACGACTCCGTCCGGAACCCGGGTGGGGAAGCTCTCGCTCGCAACCAGCCGGTCGTTTCAGGATCGATCAGGGCAGCAGCAGGAGCGTACGCAGTGGCACAGGCTAACATTCTTCGGTCGGCTCGTGGACGTGGTGGAACAGTGGGTCAAGAAAGGGGACAGGCTTTACGTCGAGGGACGTCTTGAGTACTCCCAGACCCAGGACGAACATGGTGGCACCAGATACTGGACCGACATCATCGTCAACGAAATGATCATGTTGGGGTCGACCGGCGCGGGGCGGGCCGGACAGGAGCCCGCCGGGGCCGGCGGCGGGTACCGCGGCCCGCAGCCGAAGCAACCCATAACGGAACCCGAGGACGACCTGCCCTTCTAACGGACAGCAACCGGTTCCACAGCGAGGAAAGAGGCATTTGGCCAACGACGCGATCGAAATGGAAGGCACCGTAACAGAGGTTCTCCCCAACGCCAATTTTCGGGTGAAGCTCGAGAACGGCCACGAAATCCTCGCCTACCTCTCGGGAAAGATGCGGAAGTTCTACATCCGCGTGCTGGCCGGAGACCGGGTGAAGGTCGAGATGTCCCCGTATGACCTGACCCGGGGCAGGGTCACGTACCGCTACAAGTGACCCATCGGGTCGCGGGGATTCGACCGCGGACCGACAACCAGGGGCTGGCGGATGCCCCCGGCGCTCTTCACCGCTCCGACTTCCACAGCCCCATCAGGTAGGGGTCGAACTTTCCCGGATCCTTCCGGTATTCGCCGGACCATTCACCAAACTCGGGGAGTTCCAGCTGGTCCCGGATCTTGCGTGTGGCGAGGCGGATGGCATCGTTGTAGGAAGACGGTGCAACCTGGTTGCCAGCACGGGCCTCGGACTCCGCCAGGGTGTAGATTTCCGTCGGGGACAGAGACAGCAGGGCGTCGGCCACGCGCGCAGAGCAGTAGTCCCTGTACTTCGCCCGAAGTACGGACTTCGCGTCTCGGTCCGTCATTGCCTAACCCTCTCGCCGACCCGGTATTCCCCGAACAGCAGGAAGCACACACCGCCGATCCGACCTGTCTCCGACAGACCGGACCGACCAGACAGTACCGGAATGTCCCGAAATGATGACACGGGGTCAAGCAAGCCGGGCACGGACGGAAGGGTGAGCCCCCTGCGGTCGACCCTACACATCGGGGGTTACTCGGGTTCCCGGAAACGGCAGCGCTGCCTGACCCCGGTGCGCCCCTGGATGGGGCGCAACCCCTGGATTCGCCCCGGTCGAAAGCGGCGGGGGTTCCCGCCGCGGCTACCTACGGCTGTATGAAGCCGGTGGTCGCGTCCGGTGGGGCTGTCATGAGCGAATCCTTCGCCGTCTCGGCGTCCCGGAGACCCCGGTAGATGGAACGTCGCGTGAGGCCGTACTGGATGACCCTGCTAAGGAAATCCGGGTCGGAGCGCTGAGCCTCTTCGGCTTCCGAAGCAACATCGCTGGGCAGACGCACACTCAACTGCACGGACCGCGTATTCCACATGAGCAATTGGCCCCATATCTGAACGTTGGATTCTCATGGATTTCAGGCGAATTGTCCCGAAAGGCGGTCCCTGCTCAGGTCCCGCTTCAACCCGCCTCCCACTGGACAGGCATCACGATAACCGGCCACGTCCGCGGTACGCAAGGAAAAACGCAAGTCTCCGTCAATTTATCGTAACTTATTGTCATATAAGAACTTAGGAAAAATTGGGATTTTCCCCAATCCACCTGTTTCCGGGATGTGCCCCGAGCTCCGCGGGTACCGTTTCGATACCATCTAAGTGCCAAAATGATAGGCATTTGTAGGAATCCAACGAGACGCCGGATGCAGGGCTACAGAAACAGGTTTTTGCCAAAAAACGACGAGTTCGGTGACGAGTTCCAGGAGCGGTTTTGACCCCCATTCCAAGGCCATCCGGACGCGAAAAACTCCCCCATCGCACCCCCAACCCGCTCGACCGGCGTTCAGTGCACCGCCATGCCGGCCACACCGGGATCGGTACCTGCCAGATCGCGACCCATTGCGACATCGTCGGCTGCCGCCACGTCGAGACCGAGTCGGTCCAGCGTCGAGCGCTCTCCGAACGCCGAAACCAGTCCGGCGACCGCCTTGAATCGCTCCGGCTCGAAGCGCGCCACCAGACGCCCCAGGCCCAACCGCATGATGCGGAGGCTCCTCAGCACCTCGTCGTAGGTCACGGGAACCCCGAATCGCACCAGACTGGACACTCCCCCGTCCGGCTCCCGGCTCCGTGCCGGCCCAGCCGGGAGGCCCGGGAAGACCCCTTTCAGCACTCCGTCGAGCACCGCACCGGCTCGCGCGGTCGCGCTCCGGAAGACGAGTGAGTTCGCGTCGTAGTCGAGGTGCACACGAGTGACGGATCTGTGGCCGGTGACAATCCGCACCACGGTGCTCTCGTGAAGATCGAGATCCTTGCAGAGATCGCGAAAGCCGATTCTGAGCAGGGTGGGCCGCGTCAGTGGGGAAAAGCCCCTGCGCTTGAGCACGCGCATGGCGAGATCGAAGCAGTAGCGCCTGAGCGTCCCGTCATCGGTGCCGCCCCGGCTCTTCCCCGCAGCATCCAGCGCGTGGATGTGCGAAAGCGTCGCGCCGTAGATCCAGTCCAGGATGACCAGCTCGGAAGTCAGGTCCAGGTACTTCACCTGGGCCGACCCCAGGTCGATGGCGCGAGTCGACGACGCGTACCGCCCGTCGACGATCACGGCCAGCCCAATGTCCTGGATCAGGCCCCCCGGATGGTAGAGCTCGTGGACATCCCGGTACTGGACAACGGCTCGGGTCAGAGGCAGTTCGCAGACCCCGGGGACATCGGCCATGGCCTCGGGGCGGCTCTCTGTCGTGGTCATCCCATACATGGAGGGATAATAACCATATGTTTACAAGACCGGCAAGAAAGGGCCGGATGGCCACTCGGCCTTGCCCGCTATCGGCCCGTGGCGGTATTATTGGGGCTCCCATGGTCCTGTCTTACGAACATCAACCCTCAAGTGCGGGGTGATCTGGTTGGAAGTCTTCGTCAAGGAAAACGAGAGTCTGGAGCGGGCGCTTCGCAGGTTCAAGCGCAAGGTGCAACGGTCGGGGCTCTATTCGGAGTTGCGAAAGCGCCGGTTCTACGAAAAGCCGAGCGCGCAGCGGAAGCGGCGGCGGGAAGCTGCGATCCGCCGTGAACGCAGACGACAGCGCAGGTCGACGACCCGCCGGTAGCGTTCTGCCGCCTGCGGTCCCCATCGCCCTGGCCGGCGACGCGGGACTTACCGGCTGACTTCCAGCGCCACCGGTCCTCCGGGGGTCCAGTCGTAGAACCCGGCCCCCGTCTTTCGTCCGTATCTGCCCATCGCCACCAGCCGCTTCAGCAGCGGCGGCGCTGCGTAACGCTCTTCGCGGTATTCGTCGTACATGATCTCCGCGACCTGTGCGAGCGTGTCCAGTCCGACGAAATCACAAAGCGTGAACGGTCCCATGGGGTAGCCGCACCCCAGGGTCATCGCCTTGTCGATGTCCCCTATCGTCGCGACTCCCCGCTCCAGCTGCCGGATCGCGTCTAGCATGTAGGGGACCAGCAGCAGGTTGACGACGAAGCCGGAGTTGTCACGAGCCGCGATGGGCACCTTGCCGACCCGCTCGGCGAAGGCACGGGCCGCGTCAAAGGTCTCGCGGCTGGTGACGATCGTCCGCACCACCTCGACCAGCTTCATGACCGGCACGGGGTTGAAGAAGTGGAGGCCGACGAAGCGATCCGGGCGCGACGTGGCCGCGGCCATGTCGGTCACCGTGAGCGAACTCGTGTTCGAGGCGAAGATCGTGCCTTCGGGGCACACGCCGTCGAGGTAGCCGAACAGCTCGTTCTTGGCTCCCAGCGATTCAATGATGGCCTCGATCACCAGGTCACGGTCGGCGAAGTCGTCCAGCGACGTGGTGAAGGTGATCCTCGCCAGCGTGTCGTCCCGTGCAGCCGACGTCAGCTTTCCCTTCGAGACGGCGCGATCCAGGGACTTCACCACCCTGCCCCGCCCCGCCGCCAGTGCGGCCTCGTCGATTTCCCTCGCGACCACATCCAGGCCCGCCCTGGCGGACACCTCGACGATGCCGCTTCCCATGAGGCCGCACCCGGCCACGCCTACTTTCCGGATTTCCAAGTCTTTTCTCCCTGATCGGTTCCCATCATTTCGCGGGCCACCCCATGGAAGTGACGCCGCACCCACCGCCGCCACGCCGGCGGCGGCGGTTCGAGTCCGTTTTCGCTCTCAAGGCCGTCCAGGACGCCCTCGACCTCTGCCTGCACCTCACCCATCCTGCGACGAAGCGCCCGCCCCACCACCGCCGCCACCAGCAGCGCGGCCACCGCCCCCGACACCACCCCACCACCCAGCGCCAGCGCAATCGGGAGCACGGCCGCCATCCCGACCCCGATGGCGGTACCCACGGCGATCCCGACAATGCCCCCGCCCACGATCGCCCCACCCCTGTAGTTGGTCACGATCCCCGGGTCCACCTGGATCTCGACCATCGTGGACTGGTCGTCCACCTCATCCAGGCGGACCTCGACGAGCCGCGAGGAGGCCACGTAGTGCTGCCGGGACGTCGAGCTGGCACTACGGGCCACCCTGGACGCCCAATCGACGGCAGGCCGGTACTGCAGCAGATCGTCCTTGCGGCGCACCCGCTGCAGGAGCTGCCCCCCTACCATGAATTCGTCCAGTTCGACCCGTATCCGGTCGCGGGGCCGGGAGATGGTCCGGCCGGCTCGCACGTCACCCGGGGACAGCAGATGCCGCAGCCCCCTGCCCCGCCCGCCCTCGGCCCCATGACCGCGCGCGCGAAATTCGGACAGGGCGCGGCGCACATGCCGTTCCGACAGGCCCACCTCGTGCCCGATGCGGACGATTTCGGCCTCCGAGAATCCCCCGTGGGGATCGCCCGGCTCCTCGGCTGCCAGTTCGGACGCCCTCCGCATGACTTCGTCGAAGTCACGCCGCGTCAGCGGCCCCCCGTGGCTCATGACCCGACCATTGCGGACTCCGTCGCCCCGGACCTCAGCAGGCCTCGACCACGACGGCCGCGCCCTGGCCACCCCCGATGCACGCGGACCCGAGTCCATACCGCCCCCCCCGCCGCCGCAACTCGTGCAACAGGTGGAGCGTGATCCTGGTTCCCGAAGCCGCCAGCGGATGGGTGATCGCGATCGCTCCGCCATCGACGTTGGTGCGCACCGGGTCGAGGCCGAGCTCCTTCTCGACGGCCTTGTACTGGGGCGCAAAGGCTTCGTTCACCTCGACCAGATCCATGTCGCCGAGGGTGAGCCCCGCCTTGGCCAGCGCGGCGCGGGCGGCGGGGGCTGGCCCTATCCCCATGATCCTCGGATCCACTCCGGCGAAGCCCCACGACACCAGCCTGCCGATCGGCGAATTGCCGTTGGCATCTGCCCAGCCCCGCTCCGCGAGGACCACCGAGGCTGCCCCATCCCCGATGCCACTGGCGTTGCCGGCCGTCACGAGACCGTCCTTCCTGAAATAGGGTCGGAGTCTTGAGAGCGCCTCCAGAGTCGTGTCGGGACGCATGTGCTCGTCCACCGCGAACTCTGTGGAGCCCTTGCGAGTCCTGACGGTGACAGGGGCGACCTCGGCGTCGTAGCGGCCGGCGTCCCACGCGGCCCTGGCGCGGCGCTGGCTGGTGACCGCTACCTGGTCCGCTTCCTCCCGGGTCACGTCGTAGCGATCGGCCAGCTCCTCGGCCGTCTGCGCCATGGTGAGGCCGCAGTGGGAATCCAGCAGCGCCTCCCACAGCAGATCCTGGAAGCCGTTTGCGGCCGGCCCCAGGCGCAACCCTCCCCACCGGGCGCCACGAACGATGTGCGGCGCCTGGCTCATGGACTCCGCGCCTCCGCAGAGCGCAACGTCGGTCCCGTCGAGCAAGATCTCCTGCGCCCCGGACACGATGGCCTGGAAGCCGGACCCACACAGCCGGTTCACCGTGAGCGCGCCGGCTTCCTGGGGCACGCCCGCGCGAAGACCGACGTGCCGGGCCAGGTAGATTGCATCGGCTGAGGTTTGCAGTGCATTGCCGTAGAAGACATGGCCCACCTGCCCGGGCTCGATGCCGGCCGCCTCCATCGCCGCCTCGGCCGAGAAGACCCCGAGGTCGGTGGCGGTGAAATCCCTCAGCGACCCGCCGAACGTGCCAAAAGGAGTGCGCTTGCCCGAGAGGAAGACGACCTCCCTGTCGAAGCCCTGCGTGCCCCGCGAACCCTGGGTTCCCATGCCTTGCTCCCGTAACGGTTGTCAAAGGGACTGAAACGTACTTCGTGAACAAGCAGCGGTTCAAGGCACCCCGGCGCAGCAACCCGCGACCACGGCCGCCCGCGCCGCGTCCGTGCTAGGCCAGAAGCCGGTCCGCCATCCACTGCCCTACTTCGCGCGTCGAGGCCGTCCCCCCCAGATCCGGGGTTGTGAATCCGTCCCGAATCGAGGCGATGATGACGTCGTCCACGTCCTTCGCCGCATCTCCCATGCCCAGATGCGCGAACGCGAGGCTCACGCAGCCCACCGCCGCCAGCGGGTCCGCTACGCCCCTGCCGGCGATGTCGGGCGCCGATCCGTGCACCGGCTCGAAGAGCGCCCACGAGCCCGGATTGATGTTGCCGGAAGGGGCCAACCCCAGCCCGCCCGTAACCTGGGCTCCCAGGTCGCTCAGAATGTCGCCGAAAAGGTTGGACGTGACGACCACTTCGTAGCGCTGGGGACGACGGACGAGGTCCATCGCCATGGCGTCCACGTACATGGTGTCCTGCACGATGCCGGGAAACCGGGCCCCGATCTCGGCGAAGACGCGCCGCCAGAGCGCACCCTCGTGCGACAGAACGTTGGCCTTGTCCACCAGCGTGACCCGTCTTCGGCCGGTCGCCGCCGCGTGCTCGAAAGCGGCCCGGACGATGCGCTCCACGCCCTTGTAGGTATTGAGGCTCTGTTCGGTCGCGACCTCGTCTGTCGTGCCGGTCTTGAAACTCCCCCCGAGGCCCGCGTACAGCCCCTCGGTGTTCTCTCGGAAGAAGACGATATCGGTGCCGGGATCCGGGTCTCGAAGGGGGGAGAGGGCGGGCACGAGAAGCCTGCAGGGACGAAAGTTGATGTACAGGTCCGCGTGGAAGCGCAAGCCGAGCAGGATGTCTCGGGCGTGCACGTTGTCCGGGACTCTGGGGTCGCCGAGAGCGCCCAGCAGGGCCGCATCGTACTCGCCAACCAGCCGGTCGCGCTCTTCGTCGGTGATCGTTACGCCGTCGCGCAGGTAGCGGTTCGCGCTCAGGTCCCACCGGTCGAGTGTGACAGCGTGGCCGTGCTTGTCGGCCGCGGCCGTCATCACAAGCACCGCCGCGCCGATCACCTCGGGGCCGATGCCGTCCCCGCCGATGCACGCGATCCTCGTCAAGTGGCCGCCGCGTCGAGGTGGTCGCGGGCGCTGCCCAGCGAATGGGTGGCCGCAAACGGGGCCAAGGGCGCTGCTACGGAACCCTCCCGAACATGATGCCGCAGCGAGGGCAGAAGAAATCCTTGCCGCGACGGACCAGCGACGGGCCGAGTTCGCCCCGCGGGCACAGTGGATCCAGGCCCTCGTCCGACTGTAGCCTCACCTTCCGCCGCTCCCTCCATGTGCTGATCCTCAGGGGGAGCTGAAAGCGGAGCGCGGATGTCTTGCACTCGAAAAGGACCGTGCTGGTCCCATCAGGCTCCTCCCGGACGCCGAGAGCCTCGAGGAACCCGCCCATCGGAGAGGGTACCTGGCGCCCGGAGCAGTGGAGGCGCTCCATCTTCTTGACTGCTTCCAGTTCGTCGTAGCCGAACCCGACGGGGGGCGGGAGCTGCTTCCGCTTCCTCTTGCCCGTAGCGGGCTGCGCGGCATCGGTCATCAGTACGCTTAACTCCCCCGCTCGAACAGGTAAGCCGAGTCCTCGTGGCGGGCCTCGCCGTCCATGCACACGGCGAAACGCGCGCCGGACCAGATGGCGGCACCACCGTACTCCCCGTTCTTGTTCACGGCGTAGTAGTTGACGTTGAAGTTGGGACGTCCCTCGGGATCCCGGAGCCGGGCTTCCGTGGTGAAGGTGACGACGCGGCGCAACGCCTCCAGGCAGGCGTCGACCGGAGCCATCCCCGCTCGCATCAATTCGATCACCGAGTGGGAGCCACACGTCTTGATCACGGCCTCGCCCCGTCCGGTGGATCCGCACGCGCCCACATCGTTGTCGACGTACAGCCCCGCCCCGACGATGGGAGAGTCGCCGACCCGTCCCGGGATCTTCCATGCGAGCCCGGACGTGGTGGTCACGCCCGAAAGGTCGCCGTCGCGGCTGACGATGTTGCAGTTGATCGTGCCCAGCGGCCGCACGCCGTCGTGGGAGTCGAGCAGCGAGGTCCCGTAATCCTCCGCGTCTTCGAACGGAGGCACCCTGTTCCCCGACTCTTCGGGGGTCAGGTAGTCGTCGCGATCGCTCATGCGCGCCCGCCACTCGATCCATCTCCGCCGCGAGCGCTCGGTTAGCAGGTCCTCCACCTGGTGGCCCATCGACACGGCGAAGCGTTGTGCGCCCTTGCCGACCAGCAACACGTGGTCGGTGTACCGCATCACGTCCAGCGCCACACGCGAAGGCGTCTTGATTCCTTCGAGGCAGGCGACCGCCCCCGCCCCCCGGGACGGACCGTGCATCAGGGAAGAATCCAGCTGGACGACACCGTCGAGGTTGGGCAGCCCCCCGAAGCCGACAGAGGAGTCGTTCGGGTCGCGCTCCACGATGTTCACGCCTTCGACCACCCCGTCGAGCGTGTCGCCGCCTTCATTCACAACGCGTATGGCGGTAGTCACGGCTTCAAGTCCGTTGCCACTGGCGACCGCAACGGGCGTCACCATGCTCCTGTGCACCGCGGGAGCGCCTCGCAACGGCTTCACGGAGCCGAGGCCGACGGCGGCGCCCACGCCAGCCCCGGCCGATGTCTTCAGGAAATCACGACGCGTCGTCATGAAGGGACCTCCCGGCAGGAAAAAAAAGTGGTCAGGCTTCCCTGGGCTCGCCCAGAAGGCTCTCGCCCGGGCCCTCGTCGACCGCAAGCTCCTCGGCCGGTTCCTCATGCTTCAGCCTGGAAATGACGGGCTTGCAGAACTGCAAGCCGACGGCCTTCAACTGGGTCAGTTCGCTGACCCCCAAATCCGGATAGCGTTCGGCCAGGTACTCGATCGTGTCGGACATCCACGAATCCTGGTCATCCACATGGGCCTGCAGCACACCGCATCGGTGGATATGACTGAACAACTCGTCCCTCGCTCGATCCATCGGCTCTTGCTTTGCCACCAATCCTCCTTGTAATTGGTCGGTCCGGCGGGGCCTGCCCGCCTTCTGCCCGGGCAACCCGATGCCGCTCGGACGAAGCCCCTAACTTACGAGAAGATGCCACAATGGCAAGAAACCAGCCCCGTAATCGGCTGCCCGGCCACCACAGCCAATGAGAATCCTGACATCCGCCGTCTGCGATCACGCCGCCGACACCCCCGACGGGAAGCTCGATGTCCACGGCATCTTCCACGACCTCTACGCCCCCGGCTTCCCGGCCCGGCAGGATCGCATGACCCTGGTCCTGTCACTGGAGTGGGACCGGAGCGACGCTGGTCGCCACTCGTTCCGCGTCGACGTCCGAGGGCCTGACAGACGACCCACCCTGACGGTCGAAGGGCAGTCCGAGGTGACCCCGCAACCCCCCGGCCGACCGCCGCCCCGGACCCGGCTGGTCATGCCGCTCGAGGATGTGGTTTTCCCCGTGCCGGGACGATACGAATTCGAGGTCAGGGTGAAGGGCAATGTAATGGCGGGACCGACGCTGCACCTGGTCGAGGTGGCGGAGGGGGGATCCGGCGGTCCCGGGTGAAGCGCTGCCCCCTGCCGGGCACTGGCGACGGCCCGGCCAACGCGGTCAAGCGAGGTGGCCCGCCGCCTTGAGAGCCAGGAATCCCATCGCCGCCGCCCCCCCCAGCGCGGCCTCCCATTCCCGGTTGCGGACGTAGCGGGCGAACGAGAAGCGCGGCGGGGCGGACGCGGCTTGCGGAGCCGGGCGGTACGGTGCGAGCCGGGGCAGGAAAGCGGGAACGGCGTCCCGGTAGCGCCGGTAGCCCTCGCCGAAGCGCTCGCCCAGCCT
>MPNE01000076.1 GCA_002238865.1 Gemmatimonadetes bacterium bin94
GGTCTGGGGCAAGGACGAGAAGGCCAACGCGAACCTGGTGCGCAACCTCGTCAGGAACCTCCGCCGCAAGCTCGGCGACGGGGCGGACAACCCCGCCTACCTGTTCAACGAGCGCCGCGTCGGCTACCGCATGGCGGAGCCGGACCGCTGAGGCCAAGCGCCGGCGGCCGGCGCGCGCTGCATCCAGCGTCGAGCGCGGTAGTTCGCCGCGTTGGCGTGTGATTGCGACGATGGCCCCTGTCACACTCGGAATCACATCCCGCAAGGCCGGGCCGCGCTGCCGGAACGCCCCGCGTTCACGCACCCATCGCGTGCATCAGCAGGAGCGGGCGGCCCGGTATTGCGCCCCCCTTATTGCCAGGAGCGACCCGACACAAAATCTGCGGTCTTGCGGTGCAATGGGCGTTCCTCCGTCACACCCATCGCGCGGGGTTGCTCCCGGTACATTGTTCCCTCTGCTGGGAAGGGTGCAGGCGTCGCAGTTTTCTGCGTTCGCGGAGGTGCCGGCCGGGCGCGGGCTACTGCGACGGGAGCGACCGGTCGCGCCCCGGATCGCACGGGACGGAGCCCGACCCCGGGACCCAGGACGCCGCCGAGTCCGCCCGCTCGCAACTCCGCCCGGCGAGAAGCCGGCCCGTTGGTTATCTCGGCGGGCGAGTTCCAGATCCTTACCGAGGTCCGCCTCGGCCGGCCCAACTGGGAGATCGCCGGGCCGCGAGGTCTCTCGCTGCCCGGTGTACGCTCTCATTGGGCAACACTTACCGCAACAAGACGGGCCCACCCGATGGACAACGACACGCTCTGGACGACCGAAGGCGGCATTCTCGACGACGCTGGCAACCTGATCATGACGTCGTACGTCGATCTGCGCGACGTCGCGGGCAGGACGCCGATCCGGAAACTTGTCAAGGGCTGCAGACGTGAACATGCGCTTCAGGACTCGGAGACCATTCTCATCTCGTCGCTCGCACGCTTCAGAGAGGAGGGCGAGAACCTGATCCGCGACGATCAGGAGGGACTGGCGACGGAGAGCACGGAGACGGTCATGCCGCCAACTCCCGCCCAAGCAGTTGAGCGACGCCGGTACGCCGACATGAACGAAGCCCACGAACTACTGGACTCGGAGATCGGGCTGAAGTGGTCGGTCACACACCGCAGGGTCGAACGGTCGGGCCAGAATCTCGCTTTCGGCAAGGAGTGGTGGATCTACTCGGCGGCGATTGCGCCGGAGACCGACGAGGATTGGGCGGCGTGGTGGGCAACGCTGGACCCGCGATACGACCACGCCTCGGAGATCGGCCAGCCCGCCAAGTTTGCGGAAGCCTTGGGACGTATGGTGGCTGAACAGTTGGGCCCGCAGGGCAAGGACGGCTGGCTGCAGGGAACGACCGACGGAGTCGGGGGCGTAAGAACGAAGCACGGCATGCAATGGGTGCTGCACGGGCCAGTCGTGTACGCCGACCGCCTGTACGACACATTGACGCGAGAGCCCCAAGACACCAGGAGCCTCCCCCTGTGGCTGTTCACGAAGAGTGCGACGCATGCGGCGATGCGCGAGTACCGGTTCGCGATCCTCCGAAACGGGACCGGCGACGACAAGAGGTTCCTGAACATCTCCGGCATGATGAGAGACGCACTGCCGCCAACCGAGTACGGCTTGGTTCGGCCGACGCCCGAGCCGGTCGAGGTGACGACCGAGGCAGATAACAAGTCGTCACCAACCACGGGAGAGAGGAAGGTCACGCACAGGCGCGCGACGGCCAATGAACGGGTTGTGCAACGACAAGAGAACCGCTCCGAAGTGAAGGGGCCGGACGGGCAGATTCTGACCTCCAATATTGAAAGGCGGGAGAACGTCCGTGAGAAGACGGTGATCACGGATCTGGATCCGGACGACCAAACTCCCGGGAGGACAGTTCTCGCGCTGGCCGAGAGCGAGAGCGGGGCTCCGGCGGCCAAGGAAGAGGCCCTGGCCGTCGGTGGCCCTACCACGAAACGCGAACAGGCTGATGAGGATGTGGTCAAGGAACTCGCATTCGGCGGCGACGGGTCTGTGGGCCACGACGGAACGCGTGTAGATCAGGCGGCGGTGATGGGAGGCGGCGACACCGGCGTCTTGAAGACGCTCCCGGAGTCGTTCGAGAAGATGTTCCGGGATCCGGCCGCCCCAACGGGACCAATGACGGAGACGTGGGCAGAGTCGGCGCTCGGCCGGGAAGAGGTCCTGAGAATCTATAGGATGATCGCAACACTGTCGCATAAGGTGACGCAGGTTGACATCGTCAACCGCCGGGATGTCGCAAGCGCTTGCTGGCATGCGATGCAGTGCATCCGCAACATCTATGCGCGGTTGGGCGACATCGTGGAGACGGTGTCGATCGAGCGGGAACGGTTCGTCGTCATGCAACTGAAGGAGTCCGAGAGAAGAGGCGCGACCGGCCGGATCGTCGTCGAGCCGAGGGGCGGATATGCGTATTGCTTCAAGCGGGGAACGACGCAAGTGGCGGCCCACGGCACCGCGGAGGTTGGGATGATGTTCTTCCCGATCGGGAGTGACCTCGACACGTTCGAGAAGTACGGTTGGCCGGTGAAGAAGCAAGGATCGAGTGGCGGGCCGCCTTGACTCGTCCGGCGGTCCACCTGGGCGCGAGATCCCACCTCGTGAAGTGTCGGGCAGCCTCAGTCGGAGCTTCGTCGGACCCGCTCACCTGCAATACGGTGGCGCCAGCGGTTGAACAGCCGCGGCGCCGGCTCGCCGCGGCCTACCGCGACGCCGCCTGAACGGACGCGTCGCGGCCCGAGGTGAACCGGTCGATCTGGAGGCGGGCCATCAACTTCGAGAGGCCCTGCCGGGTAACGCCCACGGCAGGGCGTACGGGCCGCCGGGGCCGTAGCGGGGGCGGGAAACGGTGAAGTTGGCGAGCACGCTCTGCAGCCCGCGGACATTGCCGGGCCACGGCTCCGCCGCCAGGGCGGCGACCGTCTCCCGCGCCAGGGTCGCGCGGGCTGCCGGCCGTCGCGGCGATGTCCTTCCAGCAGTGGTCGGCGAGCCGGGCGACGTCCGGGCCGGGCTCGCGCAGCGGCGGGGTGAGCCCGACGACGTTGAGCCGGTAAAGCAGGGCGCGGCGGAAGCGGCCGGCTGCCGGCTCGGCGTCGAGCGGCCAGTTCGTGGCGGCGACCACGCGCGGGTCCGGCCGCTCGGTGTGGTTCCCGCCGAGCCTCCGGATTTCGCCGTCCTGGAGCACCCACAGCAGCGCCGCGGGTCCCCAGTTGAACCGCCGGACGAGCGCGGTGCGCGAGGAGGCGTGGCGCAATCTGCCGGGATGGCGGTCCGGCCTTTCGACCCTCCCGCGGAGCCACGGTTCTCGATCCTCGGGCAGCCCGAAGCGCTCTCTGACGGCGTCGTAGGAGGCAAGATAGGTGCCTCGCCCCAGCGGGATCCGCTCGTCGAGCTCAATGCCGTGGAGCACCGTGATCTCGTGGGTGTGCAGTCGTACGCCATTCCCGGCGACGAGGAACCGGTGCAGCGGCGTCGCGGCGTACGCACCGCCGACCCGTGCCGACAACTTGGCGAGGCCGGGAGATCAGGGACTTGTCGTCGGTTCCGCGTACAAACGCGGCTCCAAGATGGAACCCGTCCCGCGATCCAGCGGACCACGCCTGAGCGATGGCAGGGTGCTCCCGCAGCAACACCAGGACGCCGTCCGGCAAGGTGTCGAGCCAGAGATGGGATTCGTCGAACAGCTTCGCGGCATCGGCGTCGGTGTTGGCGAGGGTCGCCATTTCGAGGTAGCGGCGGTGCCTTTCCTGCCGCTGGGTGCCTTTCTTAACTGTCCTGTACATTCCAACCGGAACACCAAAGGGACGCGCGCCCGCGACCGTGCGTTTGAGGGCGGCGCCGAATCGGTGAGTCCACCCCTTCCAGTCCAACTCGCCGAGCGTCGCGCGCAGTCTTGCGAGCCCGTTCGGCGCCGGATTCATGGTCCTGGAGAGCTCTGTCGCGGCGGTCCGATCATCGCGCCGACGACCACGCCGACGATTTCCCAGTCCTCGGTCTCTTTGTCGATCACGATCGGTCGGTGCTCGGGATTGCTGCTGCACGGCTTCAGCTCGACCCGGTCCTCGGCCGGTCGGTGAAAGCACTTCAGGGTGATCTCCGCGCCGATCCGGACCATCACGACATCACCCTCGACCGCGTCCGGGGTGCGCTTGATCGCGATGATGTCGCCCGTCCGGTAGCCGACCGACGACATGCTGTCACCCCGTACGACCACGTAGAAGTCCGCCTGCGGATGGATTTGGCGGGACAGCTCGTCGGGCACCCGCAGGATCGCCTTGCTCTCGTCCGCGAGGATCGGGGTTCCGGCGGCCACCTCGGGCAGGTGGTCGGGGTCGAACACGGGGGTCCCTTCGCGCAGCAGCTGGATGCCGCGGTCCATCCCGGGGTAGAGCTGGATCCAGCCCTTCCTCTCGAGTGCCTGCAGGTGGTAGGCCACCGCAGACCCGGAGACGAGCTTGAGCGTGCGCGACAGCTCGGTGCGCGACGGCGGCACTCCCCACTTCCGGATGTGCTCCCGGATGTGGTCCAGAACCTCCTGCTGCCGTTCGGTGAGTTCTCTTCCTCGCATTCCTGCCCGGCAGGGGTTGACAGCGCCGCCGGGTACTGGTCCAATATAACCGGTCCGCGCCAACCAGTAGCCCGGACGACCCGTGGTCAAGTCTACCATGTTCGGACGTGCGTCACGAGAGGACGCAGGCATGCGCACGAAGCTGTTGCGGGGGAGAGACGAGGTGACGGTCCAGCTTGTCTACCCGTCCACGCTCGACGAGTACCGCCAGGCGCTCGATGCCCTCGGCGGCTCCCTTCCGGCGGCCGGGAACGGCGACTCGCCGGCGGCCGTATGCCAGCCGGGACACGCAGCCTACCTGGTTACGACGGCGCGGCAGCGCCATCTGTGGGCTCTCCCCGACCTGGCGGTGTCCGCCGGCGCGGTTCCCGTGGACGAGCCACGCGCGCTCGACCTGCTCCACGACGCGGCCGCCGAGCCCCGCACGGCGGCCGAACTCTTCCCGGGCCGTTCCCCCGAGGCCGTTTCGAACTTTGACGCCGCGGCACCCGGCGCTTCCCGGTTCGACGCGGAGCGTAGTTTCCTCTCGCCCGGCGCGCGCGTCGCTCAGGCCGTCCGGGCGCTCGATCGCGCCGGTCTGCCGAGCGCCGTGCAAGAGGCACTGTCGGACAGGCTGACTCGCGTGTTCGGCTGCGGCGCCAGGACGGCCAAGGCGGCGCTGGACCGGGTTCGGGCAGTGCTCGACCTGCCCTGGGTGAAGTCCGAGCCCCAGAGGTTCGACCGGACGCACGTGGAGCAGGTGCTCGGCCGCACCCATGCCGCCCTCGACGGTGCCAAGGCCGGGGTCCTTCGGTTCCTGGGGTCGTGCCCCCAGGCGCGCGACCTGCTGACCTTCGAGGGTCCCTGTTCGTGCCGACGCGCGGACACGGACCGGTTGCCCGCGCTGGTCGTCCGCCCGGGACCGGTTCAGAGGCAGGCGTCCGTTCTCTGCCTCGCCGGCGGCCGCGGGACCGGCAAGACGTCGCTCGCGCGCGCCGTCGCGAAGGCCCTCGGCCGAACGCCCGTGAGCGTGTCCCTGGACGGGCAGGGGACCAAGCGGCAGATCCACGGATCCTGGCGCGGCGTCGCTTCCGGCTGTGTGGTTACGGGTCTGCGCCAGGCCGGGGTGAACAACCCGCTTTTCATCCTCGAGGGGCTCGACGCGGTCGGCGACGCGGACGCGCACACCGTTCCGCTGCTCGGTGTCCTGGACCCGTCGAAGCGGACGACGTTCACGGACGCCTACCTCGGCGTTCCCCTCGATCTTTCCGGCGTCCTGTGGATCGCTACGGCGACCGACGCCGGGGCGATTCCCGCCGCGGTGCGGGACTGCCTGCACGTCGTCGACCTGCCGGCGTACACGGAGCAGGAAAAGGTGGCGATTGCCCAGGAGCACCTGCTGACGCGTCCGTTCGACAGCCCGCTGCCGACGTCGGCGGGGGTTCTGGCCGTCGAACCTGACTCGGCCGTACCGGTGGGCGGCGCCCCGCCGTCTGGTCCGGCCGCTCCGGTCGTGGTCGCGGATCGGGTCGTCTCCTCGGTTGAGGAGTTGCGGGGGTTGCCCGCGGCCGCGACGGCGGCGGGAGACGGCGCGGGAGAGCCGTGGCGCACGGCGGCGTCCCGCGGCGACGTCCGCTTCGAGCCGGAGGCGATCCGGCGCGTGATTCGGGACCACACCAATGAACCGGGCGTGAAGGACCTGAAGGCGCGGCTTGCCGATATCTGTCGTCAGGTCGTCCTGCGCCGGACGCCGGCGGCCCGGCGGCCGGACATCGTCACACCAGCCCTCGTCCCGGCGTTCCTGGGGGACGGCTCCGCCGACCCGCTGCCCGTGGCCGTGCGGGCGGCCATCGAGACCGAACGCGCGCGGCTGTCGGACGATTCGAGCAGCAAACCGAGTCCCTGGATCGAGTGGCTGGAGAACCTCCCGTGGACCAGGCGCAACGACGCCGAGATCGACCTGAAGCGCATCCGGCAGGTGCTCGATGCCGGACAGGCGGGGCTCGAGGACGCGAAGGCGCGGGTCATCGAGTACCTGGCCGCGCGCAAGCGGAACCCGTGCGGCACGGGCGCCGTCCTCTGTTTCCTTGGCCCGCCCGGGGTGGGGAAGACGTCGTTGGCGCAGTCCATCGCCCAGGCCCTCGGGCGCCGCTACGTCCGGCTGCCGTGCGGCGGACTCCATGACGAATCGGATCTCCGGGGCCACAATCGCACCTGGTACCGGTCTCAACCCGGCTCGATCCTCCGCGAGCTCCGGCGGGTCGGGTACCGAGATCCCGTCGTCGTGCTCGACGAGGTGGACAAGGTCGGGCCCGC
>MPNE01000022.1 GCA_002238865.1 Gemmatimonadetes bacterium bin94
CAGCGCCGGCGCGTCCACCGCAATCACTCCCGCGGCCACGATCTCCACGGCGGCGCGAACCTTCACGGCCTCCCGGACCTTCACGGCCAGCGCAGTCGCAAGCGCGGCGTCCTCCCCCCCCCCCCCCCCCCTCCCCCCCCCGCCCCCCCCGCCGGCCTCCCCCCTCACCGTCAGCACGTCCTGGCCCCGGCCACCCTCGCTGACCACCGCCTGATACCGGGCCACCGCCGGCTCGCCCCCCAACGCCGCCGCCAGCTCACGCGGGTGCACGAACATGCCCTTCACCTTCACCCCCTCCCCCACCCTTCCCAGGAACCCGGCCAGGCGGGGGCTCGCGCGGCCGCACGGGCACGGCGAGCGGTTCCACGCCGACAGGTCACCCGTCCCGAAACGCACCAGCGGGTAGACCTCGTTCGGGCTGGTGACCACCACCTGCCCGGCTTCGCCCTCCCCCGCCGAGCGATCATCCCCCGGGACGAGCACCTCGATCACCACCCCGGTCGCGACGTGCCAGCCGTCCTTCTCCTCGCACTCGTAGCCGAGAGTCCCGGCGTCGGCCGTCCCGTAGGACTGGTAGACATCCACGCCGAATTCGTCCTGCAGGCGGGCGCGGAGCGGCGGCGGAAGCGGCGCGCCCGTGACCAGAGCGCGGCGTAAGGGGAGCGGCACCCCCGCCTCGGCCGCCCGCTCCAGCAGGGTCAGCAGAAACCGGGGCGTGCCGGCGTAGCCCGTCGCGCCGGCGGCGCGGGCCATCTCGATCTGCGCGGCCGTGTTGCCCACGCCCCCCGGGATCACGACGCAGCCAAGCGCTCGCAGCCCGCTGTCGAGCATGAGGCCTCCGGGCGTCAGGTGGTAGGAGAATGTGTTCAGCACCACGTCGCCTTCACGGAACCCCGCAGCGCGCACGGCGGAAGCCAGACGCCAGAAATCCTCCGCGTCGCCTTCCGGATCGTTGATCGGCCCCGGCGACCGGTAGATGCGCCGCAGCGACCCCTGCGGTACGGCCAGCATTCCCCCGAAGGGAGGCTCGGCGGCCTGAAGCGCGGGCAAATCGTCCTTGGCCAGCACGGGAATCGCGGCTAGTCCGGCCACCCCCGCCACCCGGTCGGCCTCGACGCCGGCGCGCCGCAGCCGCCGCCCGATCTCACGGCTGCGCTCCGCCCCGTACCGAACCGCGCGCACCGCCAGGCGGTCCTGAAGCGCGGACCAGTCCCCTTTCACGACAGCCACCGCTTCCGGCGCCGGTAGTGCTTCACGTCCCGGTAGGAACGGCGCCCCGCGTCTCCCAGTCCCAGGTAGAACTCCTTGACGTCCTCGTTGGTGCGCAGCTCGTCGGCCGTGCCCTCCATCACGACGCGTCCGCCCTCCATCACGTATCCGAAGTCGGCGACGGAGAGGGCAAGCCGCGCGTTCTGCTCGACCAGCAGGATCGTCGTCCCTTCGTCGCGATTGATCCGCTGAATGATCTCGAAGATGCTCTCGACCAGGATCGGAGCGAGGCCCAGTGAGGGCTCGTCGAGGAGCATCATGCGGGGCGAGGCCATCAGCGCGCGGCCCAGCGCGAGCATCTGCTGCTCGCCGCCGGAAAGGTGTCCCGCGGTCTGGCGGCGGCGTTCGGCGAGCGCCGGGAAGTAGTGGAATACCTTTTCCAGATCGGCATCGGTCCCCCGTCGGTCGCGCCGCGTGTACGCTCCCGCCGCCAGGTTCTCGCGCACGGTCAGATGCTCGAAGACCCGTCGTCCCTCGAGCACCTGGAAGATCCCCTTCTCGACGATCCGGTGCGCATCGACCCCCTGGATCTCCTCGCCGTCGAAGACGATCGTGCCGTCGGTGACCTCTCCGTCCTCCACGTGGAGGAGCCCCGAGATCGCCTTCAGGGTGGTGGTCTTCCCCGCCCCGTTCGATCCCAGGAGCGCCGCGATCCTGCCGTTGCCCACCTCGAGCGACAGCCCGCGCAGTACGAGGATCACGTCGTCGTAGAGGACCTCGATGTTGTTGAGCTTGAGGAGGGGATCCATCAGGGCGCTGCCGGCGCCTGCACGAACTCGGTGAGGGGCACCCACTCGCCGCCTTCGACGCGAAAGATTCGCAGCCCCTTGGCACCACGGTGGTCGGTGGGCGTGAAGGTGATGGGCACCGTCACGCCGCCCATGTCCAGGTCGGTGAAGGTCTCGAGCGCGGCCTTGATGTTCGCCCCGGTCAGCTCCTGGTCCGACGCCAGCACCTGCTTCATCGCCTCGGCGAAGATCGAAAACGTCCACCACGCCTGCGTGTAGGCGTTCGTCCTGCCTTCGATCGACTCGCCCTTCGCCTCCAGGTATTCGCGGATGACACGGGTACCCGGTACGTCGACGCTCAGCGGTGCGTAGGGGATCGTCCCCACCACCCCCTCGGCGGCCTCTCCCGCCAACTGCACCAACTGCGCGTTGGAGCACCAGTTCAGGCAGATGAAGGTCGCGTCCACCCCGAGGCTGCGCGCGTTCTGCAGGGCCACCGCGGCCGGTCCCGACGTATTCTGGAACACCACGTACCGGGCACCGCTCTGGCGGATCCTCGAAAACTCGGCCGTATAGTCGACGGCACCCCGCGGCATCTCGTAGAGGGTCAGGTCGATCCCCAGCGCTGCCGCGAACTCCACGCCCCCGTGGCGGGATGGAGACAGTCCGAAGGGGCTCGCATTGTGCATGAGGGCAACGACAGGCGTTCCTTCGCCGTGGTTGCGCGCGATCCAGTCCAGGGCGATGCGGAACTGGTCGGTGTAGCTGCTGGCGACCAGGAAATTGTACGGGGAATCCGCCGGGTCGCCCAGGACGTGGGACAGGGACGCCGAGCTGAACGGGATCTCGTCTTCGGTGATGCGGAGCCGCAGTGCCTCGGTGTCCCCGGTGCCCCATCCCATGAAGACCACCACACCCTCGTTCACGAACTGGCTGTACAGCTGCTCTGCGCGGGCGACCTGGTAGGCGTAGTCCTGGTAGATCAGGTCGATCGGCCGCCCTTCGATACCGCCGCGCAGGTTCATCCAGTCGGCGTAGCCGCGCATGCCGTCCGCATAGTCGGTACCCACGTCGGCGGTGGGACCGGTGAGGTCGAAGATCGCACCCACCTTGATGTCGGCGTCGGCGGCTCCGTCTCCCCCGCCATCGCCCCCACAGGCCGCGCTCGCGAGGAGGAGAGCGGCAGCAAGGAGGCGGATCGGCCCCGCGTTTTGGCGTCTGGTCATGGCGTCGTTCCCGTTCGATCGATTGGAGGATGCACACTACGCAAACGACGCGCTGCACCGCCACCCCTGCAAGGTGCCCGAACTGCCCCCTCACCCCCGCCGGTACGCGAACGGCCACACATGAAAGTAGTCTTTCACGTTGCCCCACAGTTTGGACAGCCCCTTGGGCTCGAAGATCAGGAACAGAATGATCACGATTCCGAACACCGCCTGCTGTGCGTAGGGAAGCAGGCCTGCAACCATCGGGGCGGTTTCCTGCAGCGCTCGGCCCGCGTTCGTGATCAGCGCCGGAAGCAGCGTGATCAGCGCCGCGCCGAAGAACGACCCGCGAATCGACCCCAGTCCGCCGACGATGATCATCGCCAGGTAGACGATGCTCGTGTCGAGGGTGAATCGTTCCCAGGTGATGATGGTGCGGTAGTAGGCGATCATGGCCCCGGCCAGGCCGACGAAGAACGACGACGTGGCGAACGCGAGCAGCTTGGTGCGAAAGAGGTTCACGCCGATCACGCTGGCCGCGATGTCCTGGTCGCGTACCGCCACGAAGGCGCGTCCCATGCGCGTGCGGAAGAGGTTGGCCGCAAACAGAGCCGTGCCCGCCGCCATCGCCACCCCGAACCAGTAGAAGTTGAAGGTGGTGTTGAGCCGCACCCCGAAGAGGCTTGGCGCGGGAAGGACGATCGCCTCGGTGCCGCCTGTCACCGCCGTCCAGTGGGTCATCGCCCACTCGACGATCTCCTGGGCCGCGAGGGTCGCGATGGCCAGGTACAGCCCCTTGAGGCGCAGAGAGGGCAGCCCGAAGAAGGTGCCCGCCACCGAAGTGAAGACGCACGCCAGCGCGATGCTCACGCCCCAGGGCAGCCCGAGGTTCAGCGTCAGGAGGCCGGCGCTGTACGCCCCGATGGCCATGAACGCGCCCTGTCCCAGCGAGATCTGGCCCGTGTAGCCCACCAGGATGTTCAGCCCGATCGCTCCGACCGTGGCGATCGCCACCTGATTGGCCAGATCGAGCCAGTACGGGCCGGCCACGAAGGGGAAGACGAGCACGAATACGGCAAAGACCGCGAGCCGAATGCGCTCTGCCGGCCAGCGCCGCAGCCCCATGTCGGACTCGTAGCGGGTGTGGAAGACGCCGCACTCCAGGCTCATCGTGACATCCTCATACCCGTTCGATGATCTCCTTCCCGAAGAGTCCGTAGGGACGGACCATCAGCACGAGGATCAGTACCACGTAGGGGACCACCAGGCTCAGGCCGTGGCCCACATAGCCCCCGGTGTAGACCTCCAGCAGCCCGATGATCGCGCCGCCGATCACGGCACCCCTGATCGAGTCGAGCCCCCCCAGGATCACCACCGGGAAGACCCTGAGCCCGATCGAGGCCACGTTGGGGCTCACCCCGACGATGTTGCCGAGCATGATCCCGCCGATGGCGGCCGACGCCGCGGCCAGTGCCCAGGCCACGCCGAAGACCCGCGAGATGCTGATCCCCATGCTCAGGGCCGCCTGCTGGTCGTCGGCGATTGCGCGCATGGCGATCCCGTCCCGGGTATGCCGAAAGAAGAGGGCCAGCGCGGCCAGAACCGCGAGCGCGATGGGGATCGAGAGGAGCCGGCCGGTCGAAAGCACCGCCGGGCCGATGACGATGTCTCCCGAGGGCAGGAACGACTCGAACGCGCGCGGAGCCGGACCCCAGATCGCGTTGACCAGGCCCCGAAGCACCGACGACAGCCCGATCGTCACCATGATCATCGAGATGATGGGCTCGCCGATCAGGGGGCGCAGCACGAGCCGCTCGATGGCCAGCGCAACGGCAACGGCCAGCAGCACCGTGACGAGGACTCCGAGGCTCCACGGAAGCCCGGTCTGCGAGACGGCAAAGAAGATCAGGTAGGTGCCGAGAAGCAGAAGGTCGCCCTGAGTGAAATTGATTACGTCGCTGGCCTTGTAGATGACCACGAACCCGGCCGCGGCCAGGGCATAGACCATTCCGGTACTCAGCCCCGAGACCGTGAGTTGGAGGAAGACGTCCATCAGTCGAGCGTCTCGATCCGGAGCTCGTGGGCCACGTCCGACGTGCGTCCATCCTGGTAGGTGATCTCGGTCGCAACGGTGATCGAATCACCGTCCCCCTGCAGCGCGCCGATGATGTCGCCGAAGCGGTCCGCGATGTAACGGCGGCGGACCTTGCGTGTGCGCGTCAGCTCCGCGTCGTCGGCGTGCAGTTCCTTGTGCAGAAGGAGGAAACGGCGGACGCGGGCGGCCGGGGGCAGCTCCTCGTTGACGCCCGTGACATGGCGGCGGATGAGCCGGTAGACCTCGGCTCGGCGAGCCAGATCGGTAAAGGTGGTATACGGAATGCGGCGGCGCTCGGCCCACTGACCCGCGTTCTCCATGTCGATCGCGATCATCGTGGTCACGAACGGAGCGCCGGCGCCGCCGAAGACCACCGCCTCGCGGATATAGGGACTGAACTTCAGTTTGTTCTCGACGAACTGGGGCGAGAAGTTGGTCCCGTCGGCGAGCTTCATCACGTCGGCGAGGCGGTCGATGACGACCAGATGACCGTCCTCGTCGAAGTAACCCGCGTCGCCGGAGTGCAGCCAGCCGTTCTCCAGCGTTTCGGCGGTGGCTTTCGGGTTGCGGAAGTAGCCCTCGAAGACGGCGGGACTCCGGCAGAGGATTTCCCCCGTATCCGAGATCCTGATCTCGGTTTCCGGGAAGGGTGTGCCCACCGTGTGGAAGCGGACATCGCCATCACGATGCACCACCGAGATGCCCGAGACCTCGGTCTGGCCGTAGAGCTGCTTGAGGTTCACGCCGATCGTGTGAAAGAACCGGAAGACGTCGGGGCCAAGCGCCGCGCCGCCCGTGTAGGCGCGTTTCACCCGGTTGAGGCCGAGCTGGTCGCGGATGGGGTGGAAGACCGTCCAGTCGGCAAGGCGGCGACGAAAGCGCGCGAGGACAGGGGCGCGCCGTCCACCCGAGGCGGCCTCGGTCGCGGCAGCCCCCTGCTTCATCGCCCATTCGTAGATCCAGCGCTTGAGCCGGGTCGTGTCCTCGGCCATGACCTGCACGTCCGAAACCATGTTCTCCCAGATCCGCGGGGGCGACATCAGGAATGCCGGACCGATCTCGCGCAGGTCCTGACGAACCGTAGCCGTCTCTTCGGGAAAGTTCACGGTGAAGCCCGTCAGCATGGCGCTCGCCACCCCGACCATCTGCTCGCCGATCCACGCCATGGGAAGGAACGAGACGAACTCGTCGCCGCGGCCCATCGGGTCGACCTCGACCAGCTGCGCCGCCATGGCGAGGAGGTTCGCGTGCGAAAGCATGGCAAGCTTGGGGATGCTGGTCGTCCCCGAGGTCGTGCAGAGGAGCGCGGTGTCGCCCGGCTGGACCTTCGCAAGCCTTGTGACAAATTCCCCGGGGAATCTGGCACGGAATCTGTCACCGAGTGCTTCCACCTCTTCAAATGACATCAATCCGGGTGCCTCGTACCCGTACATCCCCCGCGGGTCGTAGTAAACGACGTATTCCAGCCCGGGCACCCGATCCCGCACCTCGAGCACCTTGTCCACCTGCTCCTGATCCTCGGCGACGATCAACCTGGCCTCGGCGGCTTCCAGCATCTTCGCCAGCTCTTCCGAGATCGAGTCCTGGTAGAGCCCGAGAGGAAGTGCGCCGACCGCCTGCGCCGCCAGCTCGGCGATCACCCACTCGGGGCGATTGTCCCCGATGATCGCGATCCGGTCTCCCTTCTCGATCCCCAACTCGACGAGCCCCAGCGCGAACGCCCGTACGCGGCCCAGATACTCTGCCCAGGTCGTCTCCTGCCAGATGCCGAACTCCTTCTCGCGCAGCGCAACCTCGTTCGGGCGGTCCGCGGCCCGGCGGGCGAGCAGGCCCGGCAGGGTGTCGGCGGCGCTCATGGCCCGGTCCTCGCATGCCCCAGGTAGGCGTCGATCACCGCCGGGTCGCGCCTCACGCGGTCCGGGGGGCCCTCGGCGATCTTCCGCCCGAAGTCGAGGACAACCACCCGGTCCGAGATGTCCATGATCACGTCGATGTCGTGGTCGACCACGACGACGGTGACGCCCCACTCCTCGTGCACGTCGAGGATGAAGCGCGCCATCGACTCCTTCTCTTCGGCGTTCATCCCCGCCGTCGGTTCGTCGAGGAGGAGGAGGGAGGGGTCGAGGGACAGCGCGCGTCCCAGTTCGACGAGGCGCTGGTTCCCGTACGCGAGGTTCCCCACTTCGGCGCTGCGCAGCGGTTCCAGATTCAAGAAGTCGACTACGCGCTCCACATGGGTCCGGTGCTCGATCTCGCGGCGCCGCTGACGGCCCAGGTAGATGCCGCCGCTCAACACGCCCCCCTTCATGTGAACGTGGCGGCCCAGCATGAGGTTCTCCAGAACGGTCATGTGCTTGAACAGCTCGATGTTCTGGAAGGTGCGGGCCACGCCCAGCGCCGCGATGCGGTGCGGCGGCAGGCGATTCAGCGAATGGCGCGCGCCGTCACCGTCGATGAGGGTGACCGTCCCGGCCTGCGGGCGGTACAGCCCCGACACGCAGTTGATGACGCTCGTCTTTCCCGCCCCGTTCGGCCCGATCAGCGCGAGGAGTTCGCCGCGCCGCACCTCCATGGCGAGCTCCGCGAGCGCGGTTACACCGCCGAAACGGAGTGAGAGGTCCTTGAGTTCGAGGATCGCCCCCACCCGTCGTGTCTACTCGTGATCCCCGCCGCTCGAGACCGTGAAGTGGTTCGGGCTGCGGTACCACCCCCGCGTCGCCGGCACGTGCGGGTCCACCTGAATGGACATTTCGTAGACAACGCGATAGTCGCCCGGATCCGTAGCGGTGTAGGGACAAACCTGTCCGTTCATGATCTGCGTGCCCGCGATATCGGACCACGCTTCGCTCGAATCCCCTCTGCTTTGCCACTTGGACTCGTGAACCGTGTACGTGTTGCCGTCCACCGACTCGAAGTTGATCACCGGTGGCATGCATACGGCCAGCTGGTTCCCGAACGCGATGAGAATGCCATTGGCAACGTAGACCGCGGGCCAGGGCGTAGCGCCCGAATCGTCTACCGATACCGCAATCTCCCAGTCGGTGCCGAGCCCGCCGGTATCCGTAGCCGTCACGGTTACCATACTCGTGCCCACGGCCTTGCCCGTCAGAATGGCAATGCTGTGCCCGGCGGTGTCGACGATCAATTCGGCGGACACCGACGCGGTGTCGGCGTTGGAAATCGCGAAGGTCAGGGCGTCACCGTCGGGGTCCGTAAGGAATCTGCCCGCCAGGAGAGGAAGGGGGCCGCCACCGGCAGCAAGGGGGAGGACTTCGAAGGCGTCCGGGCTGAGCACGGGCGCCCGGTTCCCCGTGGTCACGGTGTCCACGACCGTGAAGGTGTTTTCGCTGCGATAGGCTCCCGAGAACGGCTCAGAATGCTCGTCGATCCGCGCCGTCATGTGAAAGACCAGCCGATACTCGCCCGCGACGGTGGTGGTGTAGGGACAAAGCCTGCCCTCCGTGTTGGCGGTGCCCGCGATATTCGCCCAGTCCGCCGCCGAATCACTCCGGCTCTGCCACCCGGAACCGTTTATGGTGAAGATGAAGCCCGCGACGGTCACGAAATCCTCCAGTGGAGGAGAACACCGGCCCACGAGCGCAAGGCCGGCAATCTCGATCTTGTTGTCGGATACGCGGAATCCCGGGGACGGCGTAAAGCCGTCGCCGTCTACCGTCACGGCAAGCGATTGTTCGGCGGAGAGGCCTCCGGGGTCGGTGGCGATGATCGTCAGGTCGGTGGTCCCGACGGCCGTGCCGAGCAAGAGTATGGCCACGTGTCCCTCGGCGTCGATCCGCACCTCCGAGGCGGCAACGCCGTCGTCGCCGAACCGGGTGGTGAAGGTGAGGTCGAGGATGTCGTTGTCGGGGTCTACGAAGAACGGCGCCGGCTGTATGGCCGACACGCCACCACCGACCGACAGGCGCACGTCGTCGATTGCGGATCTGGGTGTGGGGGGCAGGTTCGCGTCCACGGTCACGGACGCGGATGCGCTGAGGCTCTCGAACGACGCGGTCACTGTACCAGACCCGTTCGCCACCGCGGTCACCAGGCCGTTCGAGTCCACGGTGAAGACTCCTGGCGCGGAACTCGACCAGGTAAGCGTTCCAGGGAAACTGTTGCCGTATTGATCGGCGATGGAACCGACGAACATCCGTGTCTCGCCGATGGTGGTGAGCGTGACCGACTCGGGCGAAATCGAGACCTCGGTCGCCTTGGGCGGATCGGGTTCCGTGGTATCGTCGCCGCACGCGGCCAGCATCGACACGCAGACAATCAGTCCGGCAATAATCCCCCGCCCCACCCCGGTCTTGGGCACTGCACAGTCCAGGGTCGTCATTCCGCTCGTGCGCCTCCATCTTGTAGGCTGTTCAACCTGCACAACCTGGCAGGTCAATTGACAATCGGTGACTCGATCAGGCATGTAAAGGGGAGCGCCACTCGGGTGCCACGATCAGGCTCGTCGCGAGACGCTGCCCTTCATCCGACTGCCCGAAGGGTCGAACAACGCCCCTTCGACCGCCGCGACGGTCACCGGGAACGTCTCGTTCATGTACATGACCTGTAGCCGCTCGCCGACGCGGGCGCGCTCGACCGGCAGGTAGGCCATCAGGAGATATCTCCCCACGGAAGGGCCCATCCCGGCGGAGGTTACGCGAGACTCCCTCCCCAGCGAGTCCACGATGCGGTTCCCGCCCCGCGTCAGGATCGGCTCGTTCCCACCGGTTGGGAAGCGGGCAACGCCCGCCGCGCTCATGTGGTCGTCGATCGTGAGCGTGCAGAGTCGTGCCGCCGGCCCCCGCTCGCGCGCCTTCGAGTAGGCTGCCTTGCCGATGAAGTCCGCCTGCTTGACCTGGCGCCGCGCCAGTCCGGCCTCGACCGGCGAATACTCGGAAGCAAGCTCGCTGCCCATGAGCAGGTAACCCTTCTCCATGCGCCCCGTGGTGCCGTAGACACCGATCCCCACGGGACGCACGTCGAATTCCCGGCCCACTTCCCAAATTGCGTCCCACAGTGCCAGGCCGTGTTCCGTCCGCGTGTAGATCTCCCAGCCTCCCTCGCCCACGTAGGAGATGCGCAGCATCGTGACGGGAATCCCGTCGATCAGGGCGTGCCGCACCGTGCCGAATGGAAAGTCCTCGTGGCCCAGTCTGCTGTCTGTGATACTGGCGAGCAGAGCCTGTGCGTCGGGCCCCCACACGCCGAGCGTCGAGATCGCTGACGACCGATCCTCGAACTGGACCGACCCGTCAGCCGGCAGGTGCTTTCGGAACCAGAAGGCGTCGCGCGCTCCGTCGAAGACGCCGGTGACGATGCGAAACCGGTCGGGCGCGAGCCGCTGGATGGTCAGGTCGGCGCGAAAGCCTCCGTCCGGCGTCAGCAACGGAGTGTAGATCGAGCTTCCGACAGGGCGGTCGCACGTGTTGACCGTCATGGTTTCCAGGTACGGAACCACGCCGGGCCCGGAGACCTCGAAGATCTGGAACGCGCCCAGGTCGACGATGCCGACACTCTCACGCAGGTGCAGGTGCTCCGCGTTGATGATCGGCGACCACCAGCGGCGGTCCCACTCGTGCGGGCGATCCGGGACGCTGTACCGCGCCACCAGATCCTCGTTCGACGCATACCATTGCGGCCGCTCCCATCCCCGCGCCTCGAAGTACTCGGCCCCGAGCGCCTGCGTGCGGGGGTGGAAGGGCGACCGGTTGATGCCGCGCTCGGATTCCCACTGCTCGCGCGGATGCACGATCCCGTACGTCTTGGTGAAGTGCTCGCGGCATCGCGCGCGAACGTGATGCCCGGTGCGCTCGTGCGGCTGGAACCGCGTCACGTCGGAGCCGTGGGGATCGAGGAGGCGCGGGTAGCCGTGGGTCATCCACTCGGCGATAAGCTGGGCCGATCCCGGGCCCTCCCGCACCCAGACTGCCGCCGCCGACCAGAGGTTCGCCACCTCGGCGGTTTCGCCAAGAAGTTGCTGGGTATCGGGAGTCAGCGAAAGCAGGCCGTTGACGGCGTACTCCATCTCGGCGCCGGCCAGCAACTCGCCCATGATTTCGCGCGCACGCTTGAGCTGGGGCGCGAAGTCCCCGGGCGTGAAGGGCAGCTCGGTCGGGGAACGCTCCGCTTCGGCGACGGTCGGGATGTCGCCGGGATGCATCAGGATGGGGCGATGCGCGTACGAACCCACCTCCATCGCGCCGTAGCTCTGCCGTTCGTACATGAACGAGTCCATGTCGCGCACGATGGGGTAGCCGATCTCGTTGCCGGTCCCGACAAGGAGTTCGATCGGGCCGTAGTCGGCCATCTGGTGCACCGCCGGGGTGAGCGGGATCGTGGCGCCGGCCATCGCGGCGATTCGCGGGCTCCAGACACCGCAGGCGATGATCGCGTGGTCCACTTCGGTGGTGCCGCGGCTCGTCTGCACCGCCCGGATGCGGGGACGCCCGAACGGCCCGGAGTCCACCTCGAGACCTGTGACTTCGGTCTCGTCCAGCACCGTCAGAACACCCCTCGCCAGCGCCCGTTCCCGCATGATCGCGCCCGCCCCCACCGAGTCCACCACCGACACGCTCGAGGTGTAGAAACCGCCCAGGATCACGTCCGGATTGACGAACGGCACGCGTGCGACCACCTCCGCCGGCGTCAGCAGCTCGCTCTCGATCCCCCACACCTTCGCCGAGGTCATCCGCCGCCGCAGCTCCTCCATGCGCTCTTCGGTGCGCGCGACCTCGACGCCGCCGCAGGTCGTGTTCATGCCGAGCGCTTCATACTGGCGCTGGCTCTCCAGCGTGATCAGCGCGATCTCTCGGCCGTGGTCGGTGGGGAAGATGAAGTTGGACGCGTGGCCGGTCGATCCGCCGGGGTTGGGGAGCGGGCCCTTGTCGATCAGGACGAGATCGTCCCAGCCGAGTCTGGCCAGGTGCTCGACCAGGCAGTTGCCGACGATGCCGGCGCCGATGACGGCGACTCTGGCTCTGCGTGGGATGGGTGGTGTGGTCATGGGCCCTTCACCGGCTCCTCCTGGTCATTCCCCCTGCAGTCCTCGGACCGCCTTCTCAATCCTCGCGATCGCGTCCAGGACGCTGTCCCGGACCTGGCCTTCGCCGCGGAATTCCTGCGCGAGGCGCTCCAGAATGGGGATGGCGCGCGGTTCCCGGAGTCGTTCCAGTTCATCGACGACGACACTCACGAGGTTCGTGCCGTAGAACGGATAGCCGTCGGACAGGTCGCCGGGCTCTTCCAGGATTTGGAGTAGCTGGTTGCGCACCTCCTCGGTGTCGGGTGCGTCCTTCCAGACCACGCGCCCCGAATCGTAGTAGTTGACTCCGTCGCGCTCGTACGACTCATCGACATATCTGTTCACCGGGCCAAGGGGCACCGGTACCCGCTTTTGCATCCGGTAGGGATGGTTCGCGCAGTAGGTATAGAAGGGGTCCTCTACCGGCAGATCTCTGATTTCACAGTGGCTCGCAATTGAATGATCGTGATTGGAACTCCCCATCTCGCCGCCGTTTGCCCGGTTGAACCAGCAAGTGCCGCAACAGTCCGAACCTCCGTTTGGCATGCCCCTACCGCCCCGCCCCCTCCACCTCCACCCCACCGACCCACACCCCCGAGATCTCACGCAGGTTGGCGACATCCTCGAGCGGGTTGGCGCGCAGAATCACGAAGTCGGCGCGGCTGCCCGGTTCAATCGTCCCGATGTCATCCCGACCGAGGCACGCGGCTGCCACCCCCGTCGCGGAACGCAGAATCTGCTCCGGCGTGAGGCCCGCTTCCGCCATCAGCTCCATCTCCATGTGCTCGAAGTAGCCCTGGAAGCGCCCCAGCGGGCCCGAGTCGGTGCCGAAGGCGATCGGCACGCCGGCCTCGGACAGCCGCGCCACGTTGGCCTGCGCGATCTCGAGGGCGCGGCCGTATGCCTCGGCGGCGCCGGACGCCTTCACACGCGCCTGCCGCCCGGGGTCGCTCACCGTCACGACCTGCGCGGAGTCGACATCCGACATCAGGAAGGGATCGTCGAAGAAGTCCGGACGTTCCCCGTAGGCATAGGTGGACACCTCGCGGGTGAGCGTCGGCACGTAGCAGACGCCGGTCTCGCGGAGAAGGCCGATCGTCTCGTCGTCGACCCCCTCGTCGCGGATGCTGTGCGCGACCATCCCCGTCCCGGCGCGGAGCAGCCCCTGCGCGTCCTCCTGGTAGAAGAGGTGCGAGGCAACGCGGAGACCGTGTTCGGCGGCGCGGGCGATCACCGCGCCGTAGGTCTCGGGTGACATCTTTGCGCTGGTGCCCAGGTTGTCGTCCACGCGGATCTTGATCCAGTCGGGGCCCATCGCGGCGGCGGCATCCGTCGCGGCGACACCTTCTTCCGGGGTGGATCCTGTCACCACCGGCCCGGCGACGAGGAGGCGCGCGCGGGGTGGGCCGTCGGTGTTCCAGCTCGCATCCCTGAGCATGAAAGACGCTTCCTGGTCGCCGCCCAGACTGTTGACGGTCGTCACGCCGAAGCGGGCGTAGCGCGCGAGTTCGACCGCGGCGTAGTCGCCGTATTCCACCCCGGTGTCCGGGTTCCAGGTGCCGCCCACGTGGCCGTGCGTGTTGATGAGGCCGGGTATGAGGTACATGCCGGTGGCGTCGACTTCCCGCGCTCCGGCCTCGGCGGCCATGGCTCCTACGTCGATGCCGTCCGAAGGTACCAAACCGACAATCCTCCCGTCGAGCACATGGACCATCATCGGGTCGCTGAGCCCGGCACCCGCCCCGTCCCATAGGCGCGCGCCGTGGATGACCAGGCCGGCGGAGGTATCGAATTCGGGCGCACACGCCGACACCGCGCCGAGCCACAGCACGCACGCCATCCGGGCCACACCTCGTGCGAGTCGCGGGCGCCGACCTCCCCGCGCGCTCATCGTGACTCTCCCGCGGCCACATACAGCTCGCCACCCCCCCGCCGGAACTCCCGCGCCTTCTCGCTCATGCCCTCCTCCATCGCTTCCTTCGTATCCAGCCCCCGCTCCCGCGCGAACCGCCTCACATCGTCGCTGATCTTCATGGAGCAGAACTTCGGGCCGCACATGGAGCAGAAGTGTGCAACCTTGGCCCCCTCGGCCGGCAGCGTCTCGTCGTGGAACTCGCGCGCCGTCACCGGGTCCAGCGCCAGGTTGAACTGGTCGCGCCAGCGGAACTCGAAGCGCGCCTTGGAGATCGCGTCGTCCCACTGCTGAGCACGCGGATGTCCACGCGCCAGGTCCGCCGCGTGGGCCGCGATCCTGTAGGCGATCACGCCATCCTTCACGTCGTCGCGGTTGGGCAGGCCCAGGTGCTCCTTCGGCGTGACGTAGCAGAGCATCGCGGTCCCGTACCACCCGATCATCGCCGCGCCGATCGCGCTGGTGATGTGGTCGTAGCCGGGCGCGATGTCGGTGGTGAGCGGCCCCAGCGTGTAGAACGGCGCCTCGTCGCACCACTCGAGCTGCTTGTCCATGTTCTCCTTGATCAGGTGCATGGGGATGTGCCCGGGCCCTTCGTTCATGACCTGCACATCGTACTCCCACGCGATCCGGTTCAGCTCGCCCTGGGTGCGCAGCTCCGCGAACTGCGCCTCGTCGTTGGCGTCCGCGATCGAGCCCGGCCGGAGCCCGTCGCCCAGCGAGAAGGAGACGTCGTACTCGCGCATGATCTCGCAGAGCTCGCGGAAGTTCGTGTAGAGGAAGTTCTCCTTGTGATGCGCCATGCACCACTTGGCCAGGATCGACCCGCCGCGCGACACGATCCCCGTCACCCGATCGGCCGTCAGCGGCACGTAGCGGAGCAGCACGCCCGCGTGCACGGTGAAGTAGTCCACCCCCTGCTCGCACTGCTCGATGATCGTGTCGCGGTAGCTCTCCCAGGTCAGCTCCTCGGGCACGCCACCCACCTTTTCCAGCGCCTGGTAGATGGGCACGGTGCCGATCGGCACGGGAGAATTGCGGATGATCCATTCGCGCGTGGCGTGGATGTTCTTCCCCGTCGACAGGTCCATGACCGTGTCAGCGCCCCACAGCGTCGCCCAGCGGAGCTTGTCGACCTCTTCGTCGATGGACGAGGTGACCACCGAGTTCCCGATGTTGGCGTTGATCTTCACCTTGAAGCCCCGCCCGATGATCATGGGCTCGATCTCGGGATGGTTGATGTTCGCGGGAATGATCGCGCGGCCGCGCGCCACCTCGTCCCGGACGAAGCGCGGGTCCATGTCTTCGCGCACCGCGATGAACTCCATCTCGGGGGTGACTTCGCCGCGGCGCGCGTAGTGCATCTGCGTGACGGGACCGTTGCCGCGGCGGGTGGTGCGGTGCAGCCCGGGGGGCAGCTCGAGAGGGTCGTCCTTCTTCCCCGGGACGACGGTCCCGGCGCGGCCCGTCACGCGCACGTCGCGCGCGGCGATCCAGGGTTCGCGCAACAGGGGGAGTCCTTCGCGGACGTCGCAGCCGGGCGGCCCGCTGGTGTCGTAGACGCGGAGCGGCGGCTCGCCTCCGGCAAGGGAAATCTCACGCATGGGGACGCGTATCCCGCCGGGGCCGTCGACAAAGACCTTGGCCGAGTTGGGGAACGCGTCGTCGTAGGCGACGGGAGGGGCACCGGGTGCCAAAGCAGCACCGGGAGCGACGGCGGCGGTCGGCTTGATCATGAAGTGTACGCTTCCCCGGCCGCCAGCGTCGTCGCCGGGAGGGAACGTTGGGGCCGGCCGGGGATTCAACCCCGCCAGTGCCGCGCTCCCTACGCCGGTATCAGCCGGATCAGGTTCTGGGGTACAGTCTCAATCCCGCGCGGCGTTGCGCGTTGCGGGATGCCCCCGGCGACTTGGAGGAAGATAGGGCCTGGTGACCCGCCGGGCCAACGGAAGGCGCTGGTTGGTCCTCCCGAGCGCCAGCGGTTCGGCAGTGTCAACGCCAGGCAAGACGGCGCCGCTAACCCCCGCGACGAAGCCATATGAGTACCACTCCGCAGGAGGAGCCTGTCCCCGAATACTGTGGTGGTATTCCCCCCGTATTGCGATAGATCTCAACGCCGGCTACCGCCGAGGGGTTCACGATGTCGTCAATCCATGCGGGGTTACGGCCACCGCCAATCCTGACTCCCTCGAGATAGACGGTCGGAATGCACTCGGTCCCCATCCTGCGGAGCGCAAGAAATCCTCGGCTCGGCATTTGCGGATCGGGCACGATCTTCACCCCCGGAAACCGCGTCAACGCGGCGGTAAGCCGAACAGGATTCCAGAATTCGAGTTCCTCGCGATCCAGAAAGTCACCCCAGCCGTCCTCTTCCCGCTGGTAGAATCCCACGCTCAGCAGATTCCTGTCCTGCCTGTCCACGGCTACCTCGATCGGGTCCAGCGCGATCGCGTCGACCGCCAGTTCAACGTGCAGCTTGACCACATGGTCCGCTTCCACCTCGATCGTCACCGAGCGCCGCCGGTATCCGAGATGCGTAAACTCGACATCGTGTCGCCCGGGGATCAACTCGGACAGGGTGAAGCGGCCATCCTCGTCCGTAGTGGCCACGCGCCCGATTCCCGCAACGTTGGCGACGACCTCGGCAACCGGCTCGCCGCTCACCTGATCCGTGACGACTCCCACGATCCCCGTGATCATTCCGTCGCCCGGGTCCCCGATGGGCGTCAGGCCGAGGAAGAACTCGCCAGGCCGGTCGACCGTCAGGTCGCCGTCCAGATGCTGGTAGTCCTTATGAATCAATCGGAGGTCGTATACGCCGCGAGGAACGCTATCGAGGACGAACTGGCCGTATTCATCGGTCACGAAGGTCAGGCCCAGCGCTTCCAACACAACGACGACACCGCCGACGGGCCGTCCGGTCGCATCGTTCACCACGTTGCCGGTTACCGTCACCGTGGCGGCTCCCCGAGTCTCCTGCGCGGCCGTGAGTGGCACGGACAAGGTGTTGACCCAGACAAGAAGCGGGATCAGGTAGGGAAGCGACCCGCCCGGCGCACCCCCCGGTTGGCCCCTCACTGCCCCAGCCCCGCCCGAATGAACGCCCACTGGAAGCGCATCTGATCCCGTACGGGCATGGCCGCGAGGCCGGCCCTCTCCACCTCCCCCCGCACCTCCGCCTCCTCCCGACTCCCGGCCCCCCGGATCCGCGCCTCCCACCCCGCAATCCGCTCCCGCCACCGCACCAGCACAGGGTCCGGCGGCCCCAGCTCGGCTCCCACTCCCGGCGTGATGAACAGCGGCATCTCCGTCACGAGCGTCAGGGTGTCGCCGCTCAGCGACCGCACCGCCTCCATCGAGCTGGGACGGAATCGCGCCGCCGTCCCGGGGTCCTCCAGGTCGAGAAAGTGCCGCCTCATCGCGCGGGAATCGGGGCGGCTGCAGAACCCCCGCCCCAGACGGTGGAATCCCTTCTCACCGTGCCGCTGAACATCGTGCAGCGAGTACCCGGCGCCCTCCACCTCGCGTGTGAGCGCGTCGGCCATCTCGCCCAGGCGCGGCCACCACGACCGCTCGACCAGGAAGTACGGGCCCGCCGCCACACTCATGCCGTGCATGCTCGCGTGCAGATGGTACGGCGCGCCCGCCCGCCAGAATTCCCACGCGGCGCGGTTCTCGGGGCGGGCGCCCAGGTCGTCCTCGCCGCGCGGGAAGCCGAATTCGATATCGTCCCCGGGAAGTTCCCGCACCCGGTGGCGCAGGTACGAAACGAAGTCGTACCGCTCGGCGCCGGGGGTCTGCCACGCCGCATTGCGCTTCGCCCCGTCCGGGTTGACGTGCGGAATTACCGACCAGGTCGCTGCCCGCCGCAGCTCCGACCCGGACGGACCGGCCAGGAACCGCACCAGTCGGCCCAGAAAGCGCGGTCCCACCGGCTCGTCGGCGTGGCACCCCCCGATCAGGCTGACGCGCAGCGGTCCGTCACCGATCCGGTACGCAAGAATCGGCCGCCCCCGGCGGGAACGGCCGATCTCCTCACCCGGCGGTGGTGGGTCTTCGCAGGCGATAATCCGCCTTGAATGTAAAGTATGCATTACATTATGGTAACTCTGCTTTACATCGCAACGTTAATACTCTGAGTGAATTCAACTTCCAGACCGCACATCGTTCCGGAAACAAGCCCCGCCGGTTGCAGACTCGACAGATCCAGGCCGAGCGTCAGGTCGATCATGCAGGTCCCCGAACGGTCTTCGAGTTGCCAATCCAGGCCGCCGGTCATCGACCCGTCCACCAGGAACTCGAACGTTTCTCCCACCACGGCAAAACCAATGGACAGCGCGATCACGACATCCGGATTGCCGTCCACCGTGAACTCGTAACCCTCGCTCGAAAACACGCATCCGTCCGGGTCGAGCGTCGTGTGCGTAATCAGGCGGGTGGTGTCGCCTGCCATGTCCTCCCTGGCTTCAATCGCCGCCGTGACCTGTCCCCCCGACGGACATGCGACCACCGCGCCAGCCGGAGTCGTGGAAATGAATTCGGGGGCCGTGTCCTGGGCCAACTCCGTCAGGCCGAAGTACAGCGCCTCCGTCTCCTCCGGGGTCAGTGGATCGGCAGGGTCGGTGGTGCTTTCGCATGCGGCCAGCGTGGCCACTCCGGCCACCAGGAACGCTCCATATCGTGACATCCGTCCAGGTTCGGACATTGTCTTCTCCTTCCTCAGCGGTTGGCCATACCATCCGTTGCGGTCCTACCCGGATTATACCCACCTGTTGCCCCGTTGTCCCCGGGTTACCCCCTGGCCCTATCTTACCCGAGGAAGTGCTTACCGCCCCATCAGGCCCGCGAACGAAATGACCAGCCCCTCCCTGAGACTCTCGCCGGGTGAAGACGCGCGCCTCGCGGGCGACGAAGGCCCCGCCGTGGCTCTTGCAATGGGGATCGTCGTCCGCATGGCCGAGATTCTCGGCGCCCGGGAGCTGGTCGAGATCGCGTCGTCCCACATCGACGGCTGCCTCTATCACGGTGACGGTGGCGTCGAGTTCGCCGAGCGTCTGGTCGATCTTGGCGGCGCCGTCGTGGTCCCCGCGACGCTGAACGTGGGCGCGCTCGACCTCCTCAACCCGGCGCGGGTGCGCTCGCAGGGCCACAAGCGCGAGATGGCGCTGCGGCTCATGAGGGCGTACCAGGCCCTCGGTTGCACCCCGACGTGGACGTGCGCGCCGTACCAGGCCGGGCACAGGCCCGCGCTGGGCGAACACGTCGCCTGGGGAGAGAGCAACGCGGTGGCGTTCGCCAACTCGGTGCTCGGCGCGAGGACAAACCGGTACGGCGACTTCATGGACATCTGTTGCGCGATCGCGGGGCGGGCGCCGCGCACGGGCCTCCACCTGCGCGAGCGGCGCCGTGCCACGGTCGTCGTCGATACGGGCAGGGTCGACCCCGATCTGAAGCGGCGGGACGTCTTCTACCCGGTGCTGGGAACCTGGCTCGGCGCGACGGTAGACGACCGCGTGGCGGTGGTGACAGGACTGCCCGGGACCGTCTCCGAAGACCAGCTCAAAGCCGTGGGGGCCGCAGCCGCGTCGGCCGGCGCGGTGGGACTCTTTCACGTGGAGGGGGTCACCCCGGAGGCTCCGGATCTGGAGACCGCGCTGGGGGGCGCGGCCCCGCAGACCGTGCTGACCCCGAATCCGCGCGAACTGCGGATCGTCCGAGACACCCTGAGCACGGCCGCCTCCGGCCCGATCGACGCGGTGGCTGTGGGTAGTCCGCACTTCTCACTGCAAGAGTTCCGGCACCTCGACAAGCTGCTCCCGGCAACCCCCTTCGCCGTGCCCTTCTACGTATGCACGGGCAGGTCGGAATACCGGCAACTCGAAGCATCCGGCCACCTCTCGCGCTTCCTGGGCGCGGGCGTTGAGATCGTGGTGGACACCTGCGTGGTGGTGACACCGATCCTGCCGCCCCAGGGCGGCGTCCTGATGACCAACTCCGGCAAGTTCGCGCACTACACCCCGGCCAACACGGGGTACGGCGTCGTCTATGGCAGCCTGGAGGACTGCGTCAGCTCCGCGATCCGGGCCCGGGTCAGCCGGGACGAGTGCCTGTGGAGCTGAGGGGAACACCCGTCCAGGAGGGGACCGGATCGGGACCCCTCCTGGTCCTGCGGAAGCCGCTCAGCTTCTGGGGAGGCGTGGACCCGCTGACCGGCGCCGTCTCCGACCCGCGCCATCCCCGCCACCGGGAACGGCTGACGGGACGCATCCTCGTCATGGAACGCACCATCGGCTCGAGTTCGTCCAGCGCGATCATGCTGGAGCTGCTCCGCAACGACGTGGCGCCGGCGGGCATCGTGGTCGGCAGGCCTGACGCGATCCTGGTGCTGGGGATCCTCGTCGCGCGCGAACTCGGCTACCCGACGGTGCCCCTGCTGCGCGTCGGCGAGGAGGCAGTCGCCCGGCTCCAGATGGCAGAAGGCAAGTGGGGCGTGATCTCGGGCGACTCGCTCCGGGTGGAACCGGCTCAGGGCAGCGCGTAACGCTCCAGGTACTGCAGACCGTACTCGTCCATGCGGACCACGTACACCTTCCCGTCCCCGAAGCCGACCACGCGGCGCTCCGGGAGCAGCTCCACGACCATGTCCCGCGTCCCGGCCGCACCGAAAACATCGTACGCAGGGGCATCTCCCGCGTCGCGGTGACGCCTCACCCAGGCGCGGCCGCCCGGGTCAACCGGGATCGGACGGCCGTAGAACGCCGGCTTCGCGGCGGGCCATTCGTAACCGTCCAGGTCGTCATCGTCATCCGACGCACCGCCGCGGGAGGCGGTCATCGTCATCGAGTTGTTCACAACCGTGACCGCGATGCCCATTCCGCCCCCGGTCTCGGAACGAGTGTGTGCCCACTCCTCCTTCTCGGCCCGGCCGATCGGCACCGCGTCGTACGCGATCGGGGGGCCGCTCGTGACGGCGCCTCCGGGACCGGTCCACTCCACGTGATAGTCCCCGGAACGGGCAATCACGACCCGGCCATCGGGCGCCACGCCCCAGGCGTCGGCCGCGGAGAGGGGGATCGGACTGACCTGCGTGTTCTGGTTGTTGCGCCCCCCGGTGGTCCGGGTCGTGGTGCCCGGGAGTTTGATCTGCCCCACGGAGTCGACCACCTCGGATTCGAGGTCAAGCCGCAGGATATGCGCCGAGTCGGATGCCATTTCACCACCCATCCGCCCGAAGCTCCGGAAGTAGAGCCGCCCCCGATCGTCGACGGCCTGGGGGATCGCCAGCACCAGCTCCCGGCCCGGTCCCAGTTCCCCGATCGCATACGGGCGCGTGTCCCCGAACTCCAGCTCCGGGCTCAGCTCCGTCAGCCGTCCGTTGCCAAGATCGACCAGCAGGGTACGCCCGCCGGGCAAGGGCCACACGGCGTCGGGCTGCCGGTATTCGGCCGGCCCCTCGCCCACGCTCCCCAGCGTGTCGGCCATGCCCGTGGCCAGATCCAGCCGGACCAGCACCTGCCCCAATGCGTCGGCGACAAGCACCCGGCCGTCCGCCAACTCACGCACCGTGGAGACGACCGAGAACGCCTCGTCGAATACTGCTTCAGGGTCCCCCAGCGTGGCGGTTTCCTGCGCCCCGCGAAGCCCCTGCACCGCAGCCGCGCCCACCAACCCCGCCACTCCCTGCGCTTCGGCCGCGCCCGCCACCGGATACCCGCTCCCCCGCGCGATCAGAATCGTCCCCGCGACGAGCACGAGCGCCCCTGCTCCCAATCCCAGAATGTTCTTCACCATCCGGCCGACTCACTCCTCCCCTGGGGCACGCGCGGTGCCCGCCACAAAGTCACATCGCCAACGTCACATCCGTAGACGAGCCGGTGGGGCGCCACGGTTGCCCGCGTGACGCCCCACCGAATCCATCGTCGCGGCCCGGCAGCGTCTGCCCGAAGCCGCGCGACCGTCTTCCTGCCTACCGCACGAAGATCATATCCCGGTACGACGGCAGCGGCCACAGGTCGTCGGGCACGACGCCCTCGAGACGGTCGGCCGCGCTCCGCACCGCGTCCATCGCCGGGGCCACCCCCTTGTGCATGTGCGTCATATGAGCACCGATGTCGTCGCCACCCTCGTGGGCAAGCTGCGCTTCGAGCGCATCGAGCGCCGCCACCAGTTCGTCCACCAGCCCGCCGACCGCTCCGGCGGTGGTACCCAGGCCCGCCGCTCCGGCCCCGCTTGCCTGCGCCGCCGCGATATCGCCCAGGTAGCGAACGGCCGCCGGCAACACCAGCGTACGGCCCATGCCGAGCGTCGTCTCTCCCTCGGTGTTCAACCGGGTCACGTACTGCTCCGCCCGGACCTCGTAGCGCGAGTGCACTTCGGCAGCCGACATTACGCCGTACTTGACGAACAGGGCTTCGTTCTTGTCGGAAATGATCGCCGGCAGCTGGTCCGAGGCGCTGCGGTTGTTCACCAGCCCGCGCCGCGCGGCCTCCTCGACCCAGTCGTCCGTGTAGTTGTCGCCGTTGAACAGGATGTGCCGGAAGTCCGAGACTGCGCTCGACAGGACCCCGCTCAGCGCCTCGCTGAGGCTCGCGCCGCCGGCCATGCCCGCGTCCACCGCATCGGTGAGCTCGTCGACCGACTCCGCGACGATCGTGTTGAGGACCGTCGCCGGGAAGGAAATGCTGATCGCCGATCCCAGTGAGCGGAACTCGAACTTGTTGCCGGTGAATGCGAAGGGCGACGTGCGGTTGCGGTCGCCCGACGCCTTCGGCAGGTCCGGCAGGCTGCTCACGCCCAGGTCCATCACGCCGCTGCCCCCGCCGGCCGACGCCGACCCGGAATCCGCGATCTGCTCGAAGATGCCCTGCAGCTCGTCGCCCAGGAAGATCGAGATGATCGACGGCGGCGCCTCGTTCGCGCCGAGCCGGTGGTCGTTCCCGGCGCTCGCGACACACGCCAGGAGCAGATCCTGGTGCCGTTCCACCGCCCGCATGACCGCCGTGCAGAAGAAGAGGAACTGCTCGTTCGCGTGGGCGGTCCTGCCCGGCTCCATCAGGTTCTGCGAGGGCGTGCCGAACGACCAGTTGAGGTGCTTGCCGCTTCCGTTGATCCCCGCGTAGGGCTTCTCGTGCAGCAGGCAGACCAGGCCGTACTTGCTCGCATTCCGCTCCATGATGCGCATGGTGAGCTGCTGGTGGTCCGCGGCCACGTTCGCGTTTTCGTAGACCGGTGCGAACTCGAACTGCTGCGGCGCGACCTCGTTGTGGCGCGTCTTCATGGGGACGCCCAGGCGGAACAGGTCTGCCTCAACCGACTGGATGTAGGCCATCATGCGGTCCTGGATCGTCCCGAAGTAGTGGTCGTCCAGCTCCTGGCCCTTGGGAGGCTTGGCACCGAAGAGGGTGCGGCCCGAGTTCATGAGGTCGGGACGGCGGTAGTAGAACTCCTGGTCGATCAGGAAGTACTCCTGCTCGGGCCCGAGGCTGGCCGTGACCCGTCCCTTGTCATCGCCGAAGAGCGCCAGCGCCCGGCGGGTGACCCGGTCCAGCGCTTCCATCGACCTGAGCAGCGGGACCTTCTTGTCGAGGCTGTCGCCGGTCCAGCTGACGAAGGCCGTGGGGATGCAGAGGTAGGTCGCGCTCTCGCCCGCCAGGATGAATGCCGGGGAAGTCGGATCCCAGGCCGTGTAGCCGCGCGCCTGGTGCGTGAAGCGAAGTCCGCCCGAGGGGAACGATGACGCGTCGGGCTCGCCCTGGATCAGCTCGTCGCCGCCGAACTCGGTCAGCGCGCGTCCGTCCCTGTGAACCTTGAGGAAGGAATCGTGCTTCTCAGCGGTGCGGCCGGTCAGCGGCTGGAACACGTGCGTGTAGTGGGTGGCGCCCCGGGACAGGGCCCAGTCCTTCATCGCGGCCGCAACCGCGCTGGCGACCGCGGAGGTCGGCTTGTCACCGTGCTCGATGGTCGCCATCAACTGCTCATAGTAGCCTTCGGGGAGGCGGTGCTGCATCTGGGTGAGCCCGAAGGTGTCTTCTCCGAAGACCTCGGCGAGGTGGTAGTGATCCCTGGACGAAGGCGTCCAGGCGCGGGCGGCGTTGACGGAATCAAAGGGCTTCGCTGTGGTGGACATCGGGGTGCGCTCCTCCATGATCGCGTGGGGGTTGGTCGGGTGCCTGCGGGGGTTTCCGGCGGGTCCCGAAAAGGTAGGGAACAGAAAAACCTACCGGGATTCCGGACGAGGCGCAAAAGTGTCGCAACGATGCCCGGAAAGTGTGACGGGCTGCGGTTTCAGAGTGTCAACCTCCGGCTGAGTTCGGTGGCGTGTGGTTGACAGTATTATCCTTGAAATATGTTCGTGTCTCGTTCATATTTCAATAATGATAGTTACCCGAAAGCAGCATCTGGCTCGTGTCCAGCTTTTGTTGGACGAGTTCCCCGTCGTCGCGCTCCTCGGCGCGAGGCAGGTCGGCAAGACGACCCTTGCCCGTCAGTTGGCGGCGGCGCACGAGGGCCCCGTGGCCTGGTTCGATCTCGAAGACCCGGTCGATCTTGCCCGGCTGGAAGATCCCGGTCTGGAACTCCGCTCCCTGCGTGGCCTGGTGGTCCTGGACGAGATCCATCGCTTGCCCGACATCTTCCAGCTGTTGCGCGTCCTTGCCGACCGCCCGGGACCTCCGGCCCGCTTCCTTGTGCTCGGCAGCGCCTCGCCCGAGCTGCTCCGACAGACCTCCGAGTCGCTCGCCGGGCGCGTCGCCTTCCATGAACTGGGCGGCTTCGACCTCACGGAAGTGGACGATCCGGAGCGGCTCTGGCTGCACGGCGGCTTTCCGCGATCGTACCTCGCAAGGTCAGGTGCGGCGAGCCGACGATGGCGGGACGGCTTCATCCAGACACTTCTCGCCCGGGATCTGCCGGATCTCGGCAACACCATCCCCTCGACGACGCTGCGGCGCTTCTGGACGATGCTCGCGCACTGGCACGGGCAACTGTGGAACGGCGCGGAGTTCGGACGTGCCTTCGGCGTCTCCCACACGACGGTACGGCGGTATCTGGACCTGCTGTCCTCGGTCTTCGTGGTTCGTCAACTTCAGCCCTGGTTCGAGAACATCAGCAAGCGGCAGGTACGCTCCCCAAAGGTCTACATCGCGGACTCGGGCGTCCTCCACGCGCTGCTCGGGCTTGCCGACCGAACGGATGTGATTTCACACCCCAAGGTTGGGGCCTCCTGGGAAGGGTTCGTGATCCAACAGATCGTGCAACTGATGCGGGCACCTCCGCAGCAGTGCTTCCACTGGTCGACCCACACGGGGGCGGAACTCGATCTGTTGGTGATCGCCGGCCACCGGCGCTACGGATTCGAGGTGAAACGCTCGGAGGCTCCGCGGCTGACGCGGTCGATGCGTTCGGCGGTGGAAACGCTGAATCTCGACAGCCTGGACGTGGTCCACGCGGGGACGAAGCGGTATCGGCTGGGCCCGCAAGTCCGCGCGCTGCCGGCGGGTGAGATGGTGGGGACGTTGCGGGCGCTGGGGGGGAGCTGAGGGCCCAACCGTAGTCCCGCGCCTCACCTCAGCGGAACACCCAACCCTGTTGTCGAATGAGATCGAGCAGGCTCATGCTTGCGACCCCGAGCGCCGAGCAAACATCTGGGATCTTTGGGCGTTTGAGGCTACCGCTGGGGCGTTCACCCGTGACAACGGCGCATCTCCACACCTTGGCGAGGGCAATCACGAACGGATCGGCACCTGACCGACCACGCCTAGTGTCAATCAACCTGGGATGATCAGAGAGAATGGCGGAAACCGCATCCTGAATGTCGTCATCGATTGGCACGAAGAGCCCGTCCTGCCGCTCGGCCCACTCGAGAGCCTCGTCCTCTTTCTTCGCCAGCTCATACCGCACTTCCTCGGAAGCACGGAGGTGGCCGGACTCGATCAGTTCTCCGAGGTGTTGCCAAAGTCCGGGAAACGCCTCGCGTGGATAATATCGTGTCCAGCCGTCCAGGATCGCACTCGTGTCGATGCTGAATCTCATCGCTGGATCACCTGAACATCACCTTCGACCCCATCACTCGCTCTTCAATCTTCGCCAAGTGCTTCAGGCGAACGTCCAGATACTCGGAGACGTCACGGGACGTGATCCTGTCCTGGTAGTAGGAGACAAGCACCAGCTTGACGAACACTTGACCGAGACCACTCACCGCCGACCGGTCTGGGGTTGCGAAGCCCGTCCGGGTCGCCTTGTACTGTGCCGACAGTGACTCTCGGCAAGAGCGGTAGTCCGTAACCGAGATCTGACCCGTATCGAGCAGCCGACGTAACACTACTTCCCATGAAACCGAGAAGTGGCTTGCCAACGCGCGAAGTTCGCGAGCCGACCAGGCTGTACCAGCCGTATGGTCTCGGACGATAGGGGCCCGGATGAACGCCTCTCGCGGGACCAGGGTCTCCGCAGCGACCGCGTTACAGAATATCTCGGTGGCACTCTGTTCAGGCCGCTGGCTCGGGCGGTCGCGTAGATCGCAGATGCCTCCATTCCGCAGAAGCAGGTGGCAGAACTCGTGGAACAGAGTGAACACCCGGCCGTTGGGAGCATCCTTGGTGTTCAGGACAATCAGCGGCATCGGCTCGTCGGCGACGGAGAACCCCCGCATCTCACTCACTTCCACGCCCCGAGCCTGGAAGACGAGCACCCCCCTGTCCTGTACGGCCTGCCGCCAGCCGTTCAGGGCCTCATACCCGTCTTTCCACCGCTTCTGCTCCCGGATTGAGACCCCGAGTAGCTTGCGGATCCGCCGAGCCACATCGATGACAGGCTCTCCACGGGAGGCACGGATGGGCAATGTCGGAGGCACATCGTCAAGGTCCGTGGCCAGATCCAACGCCACTTGCCGCTTCTCGGACGCCAATCGAACCGCCAACCGAAGCGCAGGGGATTGATCGGCGACCGGGTCGCCCGGAAGTCGCCGAAAATCGTGTAGCGCCGTGAACTTCCAGGGCGGCTCCGCCAAGTAGAAGATCGCCAAGGGACGCTTGGCTGCGTTCGCCAGCAGCCGGAGCTGCCGAACGGTCGGCTGTCGCGTCCCCTCCTCCCACTGGCGAACGATCCCTTCACTGGTGCCCGCCTTCTTCGCCGCGTCTGCGACGGACAAGCCCGCCTCTGTGCGGACCCAGCGGATCAGCTCTGGCTTCACACGCGCGCGCACCGCTTAATGTCAACTCCTTTCCGTCAGTTCATTCCGGTCCTGACCGCTCCTCCATGGCTGCCGCACCAATCTACGGGGTCAACCCACCACGCGGGAACTGATCGCCCCACGGGCACGGCTCGTGTTCCACTCCGCTTCACCTGGTCCCCATTGAAATCTGAACGACTTCTTCTCAGCGCCGACCGGCCGCCGGTCACCGGCACCCCCGGCTTTCGCCGAAGCGAGTCCTCACTTGAAGTTTCTCCGCCCCAAATCCGCTACTGAGAGTACACTCGATCCAATTGAGCCCACGCCAGGTCCCCAAGCCCGCGACCGATGATCCGGAGGACCAAGATGACCGACTCCAAGGAAACCAGGAAGCCCTATCGCGCGATACTGCGGTCCATGAAATGCGGACGACGACGCAGGGGCCCCGGCTTTCTCTCGCTCCTCGCCCTGCTGTTCATCGGGCTGAAGCTGACCGGGCATATCGACTGGTCGTGGTGGTGGGTGCTCTCGCCCATCTGGATCAAGTGCTCGTTCCTGCTCCTTCTGATCGTGGGAATCACCATCGCCATGAAGCGCACGGGCTGGAAACCCAAAGGGGAGACGTGACGCGTCCCCTAATTCTCCACCGTGAAGTGGAACATCATCCCCGCGTGCAGGTGCTCCGCGATGTGACAGTGCAGCATCCAGTCGCCCGGGTTCGACATCTCCACCAGGATGTCCATCGTTGACCCCACCGGTACGATCGCGGTGTCCTTCCACGCCATGTTGTCGCTCGGAACGTCGTCGCGGGCGAGGACCACGAAGCGCTGGCCGTGGACGTGCACGGGGTGGTTCATGGGGTGGAAGGAGTCCGGCGAGTTGAAAACACGGATCTTGACCAGGTCGCCCTGCCGGAAGGTCCAGTGGATGTCGCCGTTCTCGCGCCCGGTGTCCGTGTCGCGCAGGATCCAGGTGACCTGGTTGCCCGCCGAGAGCCAGTTCATCATCGGCATGGCGTCGTTCCACTCCATGGGGGGGATGTACAGGGTGTCCATCTCCATGGAGCGCACGATCGGGAGCGGCAGCCCCTGCACGCGCACGGTGGCCTCGAGGGTGTGATCCGGGGCCCGGCCCAGATGGGCGCGCATGGCATCCGCCTCGGCCGTTTCGGCTTCGTGTCCGCGCAGGGTGGCGTGCGCTTCGGTCACGGCGTCGCGGACACGCGGCCCCGCCACGGTCACGAGGGCCAGGGTGTCCACCTCCGGGTAGAACTCGCCCCGGAAGTGGTTGATGGCCTGGATCGTGTTCGCGATCGCCACCTCCCCCTCTTCGGGGAAGAGCACGTCGACCACGTACCGCTCGGCCGGCGCGATCACCACGCTGGGCACCCACATCTCCCGTTCGAACCGGCCCACGTCCGACGCGACCAGCTTCGCACGCGCCGACCCGAAGGTCACGTTGAAGGTGCGGGTGTTGGCGACGTTGGTCATGAAGAAGCGGATCACTTCGCCCGGCCGCACCGTCAGCCCGTGTCCCGTCACGCCGTTGACGAGCATCACGTTGCCGAAACGCCCCATGAGCGCATGGGTCGGCGCTTCCTTCCCCCACGGGATGAACCCCTGCTCGTCCATCAGGATGTCGTCCAGAACGAGCATCTCTTCCCGGTGGGCGGGACCGTAGTAGTCCGGGTCGGGGGACGCGACGAGAAGATTGCCGTAGAGGCCCAGGTCCTGCTGGACGTCCTCGCGCACGTGGGGGTGGTACCAGAACATCCCCGCGTCGGGGACGCGCAACTCGTACGTGAAGGTTTCGCCCACCGCGATCGGGTCCTGGGTCAGTCCGGGCACGCCGTCGAAACGGTTCTCGAGGCGCAGGCCGTGCCAGTGCACGGTCGTGGGGCTCTCGATGCGGTTGGTGACCCTCACCACGACGGTCGAGCCCTGCGGGGCCTGGATGAGGGGGCCGGGGTACTGGCCGTTGTAGCCGTACATCGCCGCCGTGTGGCCGTTCAGGGTCCGGCGGACGATGGTGACGTCGACGTTGAAGGTGTCGCCGGGCTCCAGGAGGACGACCTCGCCGGGGCGGGCCTCGGGCAGGGTAGCGACGTCGATTCCCATCGCGGCCAGAAAAGGCTCGACCGGGGGCAGCGCCATCTCCAGACCCGGTATCATGGGCATGTTCGGGTCCATCGGGGGCATGCGCCAGCCGCTTCCCATGGCGCCCATCGTGTGGGCCGAGTGATCCATCTGCTGGGAGGCGGCGGGCGGGGCAATGGCCAGAAGGGCCGCAAGCGCGAGGGCGATGCGCGGCGCGGGCGACGAAGTGGCTGATGGGGCCGCCCGTGCGAGCCGCGCCGCAATGCCCAGCCCCCTACTCATATCCGTAGGCCGCGCAGTTTTCCTGTTCGAAAGGGCCGTGGCCGGCCATGGTGTGCATCATGCCGCTGCGGGACATGCCGCGGATGATGATCGGGCCGCTCCACATGGAGGCCGCGGGGTCGAAGGCCGGCTCCAGGGTGACCACCACGAGGAACTTGTTCCAGATCACCTTGCCGGAAAACCCGGCCGGGTCGGTCATTTCGCCTATCTGCACGACGTGGTCCAGTTCGGGGGTGCTCGCCCACACCACGTAGGCGCCGCCCCGCGCCGGGCCCAGGCGCTCGAAGCGCACCGTGAAGTCGTACTGGTAGCTGCCGTCCGGACCGAGCGCGACGCCGTACGGCGACTGGGCGAAGGCGACTTCCCCGACGCCGGTCGCGTTTCCGGTCCCCGGAACGCGCCGGGTGGAGACCATCGGGAACCGGTAGTACTCGGGCCCCTCCACGAAGCCGCACACGCCGACGTCCTCAGCCACCTCGGCCGGCGGGCCGGCCACTCGCTCCGGGCTCTCGGGGTTCCGGGTCGGCGCGGCGACGATCAACACCGCCGCCAGCGCCGCAAAACCGCCCAGTCCGCCTGATCCGGTCATCCTGTTTCGCCTCCGACCGCCCGGACCGTCAGCTGATCGGCCGCTTGACCGGCCCGTTCTCCCAGTCCTGGGCCGACGAGATATTGGGCACGCCCCAGTCCTCGCCGTTCCAGCCGCTGAATCCTTCCATGCGGAAGGTCCAGAAGCCGGTGGACATGTCGCTGACCACGATCAGGCCGTCTGCGTTGCGGACGTCGATTCCGAAGGCGCCGTTGAAGACCGCTGGGCGGTCCCTGTTGGGCGAGCCGATGTAGGTGTCGTAGTAGCCGACCGTGACCGGGTTCTCGGGGTCCATGAGCGAGAAGATCTGCAGGCCGTCGAGGTAGCCCGACGCGAAGACGTAGGGCCAGCGGACCTCGTGGTTGTGCACCAGGTTCTGCCAGTCGGCGGTCCACGCGGAGATCGGCCGGTTGATGTTGGTAACCTCGCCGTCGAGCGCGGGCTGCAGGTCGAAGATGCGGATCGGGGCGTACTGGTACTCGGTCTCGGCAATCGCGTAGCGGCCATCGGGGCTGGGCGTGAAGGTGTGGCCGCCCCGCACCCCGCTGACGCCCGCGAGCGAGATGCGAAGTTCGGGGTTTTCGAGATCGGTGACGTCGTAGATGTAGTAGCCGCCCGTGCCGCCGCCGTAGAAGCGGTCCTCGCCGGTGTCGGGGTGGTAGCCGACGTAGAAGTCGTGGTATCCCCTGCCCGCTCGGTCGGCTTCCGTCTCGGGGACGGGCACGCGGCCCGCGTGGGCGTTTTCGAGGTCGCCCGCAACAACCTTGCCCAGATCGTAGACCTGGGCGAAGGGGCCGCGAATGGTCGTGAAGAGGAGGACGCGGCCGTCCGAGTGCTTGTAGATGAAGATGTTGTGGAAACCGCCCGGCATGTCGGGCTCTCGGAGTCTGGCCACTTCGCGAACGGTGGATGCGTCGGGGAGACCGGTCACGTCGAAGACGACCGCGCCCAGATCCGTGTTCGGGCCACCCTGCCCGAACTGCAGCGACTGCACCACGTAGTACCGGTCGTCGATCTTGAAGTGCTTCACGTCCATGCCGCCGGTGCGCATGTGGAGGTCCTGGTTCTCGATCCTCCATTCGTACAGGAGTTCCGGGTGCTCCGGATCGGCGATGGAGATGATGTCGAGACCCTTCGGCCCGGTGTCGCCGTACACCATGCGCGCGACGTAGGCGTAGGGGCGATCAAGCTCCTGCTCCATGTCCAGGTCGGCCACCGACAGGCGCGGTCCCAGCGGGATGTGGCCCAGGATCTCCATGTTGTCGCTGCCGGGCTTGGACGCCGTCCACTGGGCCTGGGCGGCGGGGGCGGCGGTCAGCAGGACGGCGGCGGCTAGGGCGGGAACGAGGGTGGCTCTACGCGACATGACAACTCTCCGTGGCTGGCGGTCGGCCGGGTTGGCGAGGCTCCGGCCAGGGGAAAAAGCTACTGCCGTCGCCGGGGCCGGGGCAATCACGGCCGGGTGCGGCCGACCCTCAGAACGGCCACCGCTGCGCCGCCATCACCGCGGCGGTGGCCCCGGCGGCGGTCGACACCACGATGTTCCAGGCTCGTTCGGGGACGGAGAAACCGCGCGCAGCGATGAACGCGGCGATGACGAGAACGGCCGCCACGACGATCTGGGCGAGTTCCAGGCCGATGTTGAAGGACAGCAGCGGGACGAGGATGTCACGCTCCTGGCCCAGCGCCAGTCGGAGGAAGTTCGAGAAGCCGAGGCCGTGGATGACGCCGAAGAGGAGGGCTGCCGCGTAACGGGAACGGCGTTCCGCGCGGCGGGTGTCGGCGGCTTTGGAGGGGCGCCCCCCGCGTTTGGCGGCTTTGCCTGCGCGGCGACGCGGAGGACCGTGGCGCTGGACCACGATCAGGTTGAACACGGCCGTGGCTACGATCGTCACCGGGATGAGGAACTCCACGATACCCGAATCGACGCGTACGAGCCGCAGCGTGGCCACCGCGAGCGACACGGAGTGCCCGATCGTGAACGCCGTGACGAGGATCAGCAGCTCGCGCCACCGCGCCAGGGTGTAGGCCGCGCAGAGCACCGCCAGGAAGAGGATGTGGTCGTAGCCCTGAAGGTCGAGGAGGTGCTCGAAGCCGAGCCGCAGGTAGACGGTGAAGGTGGTCATGGCGCGGTGCGTTGCGGGGTGAGGGGGGCGCAGCGACGGATGGCCGCGCGCACGGCCACCCATGTGGCGATCCAGACGAGCCACGACATCCGCTCGGCCATGCTCAACATGCGGAAATGCTCCCAGAGCAGCCACGGGACGGTCGCCGCCAGCTTGACCACCGAATCATCATGGTACGGCATCCTGCGCTCCACCACCGTGACCGCGCGGCGCCGCTGGGCGTGCAGCACGGCCTCGACGGCGTCTCCGAGCCGGGACGGGGTCATGCCCTGCCAGCCCGGGACGCGCATCACGCTCCAGGCCGGGACGGTTCGTCCCCACCCGTGGAGGTTCGCGCCCGCCACCACCGCCAGATCCATCGAGTCGGCGAGTGCGAGGATCTCGCCGCGCTCGCCCCGGGCCTGCTCCAGGCCGCGCGGCGCGCCGTCGCTCAGCTCCACGCCGACCACACCAGCCGGGAAGCCGGGCGCAAGCGGCACGATCCGGTCGAGCGCCCCCGGGATCGTGTACAGCATGGTGGCGGGCGCCGCGCCCCGCCCCCGCGCGGCGGCGATCGAGTCAGGGTCGAGGTGGTGCCAGGTGCCGTCCAGCGCGAAGAGATAGCGGTCGCGGTCACCCAGGATGTTCGTGTGCCGGTTGCGGAGCCGCACCTCCATGCCGCCCAGCAGCACGGTGCGCTCGCCCGCCCGCTCCGGGTTGGCGGGCAGCGCGTCGTCCACACCCGCCCAGGTGTAGTGATCGGTGATGTAGGCCGCACCGAAGCCGCCGGCCTCGTGCCATGCGCGGTTCCTCGCGGCGGTGAAGCGGGACCAGCCGTCGTGGGAGTGGTTCGTGTGCGAATGGAAGTCCACCGCGAGGAGATCGGGGTCGGCGAGCCGGATCGCGGTCATGGGGCGCGGGATGAGGGCCGCGGCGGCGTAGAAGCCGAGCAGGGCGGCGAGCGCGACGGCGGCGCGGAGGACTTCCCGAGCGGCGAGGCGCGGCAGGGAGGGGCGCGGGGTGCCCGGGGCGGCCGAACGGGTGCGCCTGCGCGAGGCACGGGCCGCGGCGAGGCGGTGGGCGGCGTACAGGACGATCAAGGTCAGCACCAGCGCGTAGTGCTGTCGCAGCGCGAGGAGGGACACGCCGTCGAAGAGGCCGAAGAGGGGTGCGCCGAGGAGGTAGCCGAACGGCTGGTGGAGGGGGGCGGGGGGGGGGGGGGGGGGGAGGGGCGGGTGGGTGGCGGCGTCTTGCAGGGCGGGGATGGAGGTAAGCGCGGAGACGGCCACCAGACAGGCGAGGAGGATGGGGGCCCGGGAGGGGCGCCAGATCGGCCGGGGCAGGCTCACGGCACCGTCCTGGCCAGCAGGGTCGCCCGGTTTTCGACCCGCGCCGCCTGCTTCGCCAGGGCGTCCTGGTCCAGGCCGGGCAACACGAGTGCTTCCGCAACGGCGCTGCTTCGTTCGCTGGCCTGGTCGCACAGCTCCCCGACCCGCTGTCGGACGAAGGGGGCACCCAGGCCGCACTGACGGGCGAACCGGTCCCAGTCGCCGTGCCGGAACTCCTGCAGCGTACCGCGACCCGCGACTTTCATGGCCAACCTGGTCGAGAACCGAGGATAGGCAATCGTGGACAGCAGGTCATACAGCGGCGCGAGTCCCACATCACCGTCCGGTTGCCGGAGAAGACTGTAGTTCTTGCCGTGAGCATCGGCGTTACCGAGCAGGACCTGGAGGATCGCCGCGTCAAGCAGCCCGAGCACCGCGATTGCGGGACGTGTGCAAACCCGCCGGATCAGGTCGAAGCAATGCGGAGATCCTGGGCCCCCGTCCGCAGCATACTTCCGCTGCGGAACGATCCCGAGTGCCTGGCAGAAATCCTCCTGATGCAGGCGCTTCACAGGTCCCTGCGGGGCAGGCAGGCGGTCGTAGCGCTCCACCAGCAGATATGGCATGCCGGCCACCACTCGCGGTCGCACCGGCGCCACGGCCAGTCCCAGGTCGGCGGCAAGGCACATCGCAAACGCTTCGTTCTCGGTTGTGGCTTCGAGACCAAGCATGGGGGGTTTGAGAATATGAGTCGTCGCCTGGCCGGGCACCGGGAGAGCGATCCGCCCGTGGACCAATACGACCGGGATCTTGGACTGTGCGCCCGCCAGGGACATGCGCAGGCCGTCCGCCGCACCCCGAACGTGCGAACCGGGGCCCTTCGCGATCCCGGTTAGAAACGGGCGCTGCCGGATCGTCTCCAGCACGCCGGCGAGTTCGTCGACCGAGAGGGCTTCCGGTACCGGTTCGGTCTCCGTGTCGCGTGGATCTTCGCCCTCCGGCAACAACGAGAGCGCACCTGCTACCTCCGCTCCCAATCCGGCCAGCAACCGAAAGGTGTTGGCGGGCGACACCCCGAGTCCGGCAGCGGCACCGTCGCGTTGTGTACCCTCCGGCAACAGGCCCTCGAAGAACGGAAGGCAAAGCCGGGGACTGAAACTCTCCGGTCCCTTGGGCAACGAAAAGGAGATCGGCGGTGTCGCGGTGTCCTGGATCCAGTCACGGTCGTACGTGAAGCGCGCCGCGCCGTGGCGATGCAGGGAAAGCGAACCGACGATCGCGCTGTCCCACCAGACGGTCAGAGAATCCGTCATTCGTAGGAGAACCGCTGCGGGTCGGCCCCATCTGCTTCCGCGACAGCCTCCGACCCCGCTCCCTCACTCGTAGCGGTCGCGCCCCCGGGCAACTCCACACGCACCGTGCAACCGAGTGTATCGAGCACGGCGAGCACCTTCTCGAGCCGAACCGTCGCCTTGCCCCTCTCCAGTTCGGAGACAAACCGTACGCCGACGCCCGCAGCTCCCGCCAGTTGATCCTGGCGGAGGCCCTGGGCCTTCCGGGCCGCGCGCACGATCTGTCCAATCTCCGCAGGAGTCATTCGCTCACCATCCCCGTTTGGCCCATTCGCGCCCCGATTATTCCCGAACGGTAAAATCGCCTCGGAATGATGGCTAGTCAACCCCCTGCTGTCCCGAACGGGAAAAAACTATGGCGAGCGGCGAGCTCGCGCCGTCCTATTTCCCGATCGGGACAAATCGATACCAAAGCACACCGCATGACCCGAAAGTTGCCCGATCGGGAAAACTCACCCCCCCGTAAACGTGTGCGAATACTTGACCAGGATCGCCCTGCCTGCCGACAGCGGCCGCCTCGGACCCAGCCCGTCGTCGCGCTCGCCGAAGAATCCCTCGTTGTAGACAATCCAGAGGTCGGTGCCTTCGCGGAAGTGGTAGCGGAAACGCACGTTGAGGCTGGTCTCCGCCGTCGCGCTGTTGTACTGGCCGAAGGTGGTCATCGAGACGCGGGGATTGAGCGCGGTCTTGATCCTCAGGCGCCCGAGCTGCGTGGTGGTGCCGACTTCCCGGTCGGCGAAATCGAGGCGGTTCACCTCGTAGCCGCCCTCCAGCTCCAGGTACTTCGACACGACCCACGCGGGGGCCAGTGACAGGCTGACGCGGGTTCCGCCGTAGAAACTCCCCACCGAGGCATCGAATTCTCCCCGGAAAAGGGAGCTGCGGGGGAGTCTGAGCATGGCAGTCGCCTCGTGGAACCAGTACTCGCCCGCAGGAATGACCACATCGGAGATCGAGAACGCATCGCGGACGCTCTCGAAGCTGGACAGGGTGCCGACGAGCAGGTTTGACCCGTCTCTGAACTCGAATTCGATCTCGGGCTTGATCTCCCGTGACTCGGGCGTTCGGTCTGCGTTGCGGAAGTACTGCGCCGTACTGAACTGAAGTGCGCGCGCGACCAGCGGCGACGTGGCATCCCGCAACTGACGGTAGCGAAGTTGACCGCCGCCGTACGCGAAGTCCTTGCGCAGCTGAAAACCGAGTCCGGGCAGGTAGTCGGCACCCACCCTAATCCCCTCGGCGTAGTACGAGAATCCGTCATCCCGGCGGCGCTCCAGACGGGCCCTCGCGAGCCCCGATTCCAGCCCCCCCGTCTGGTCGGCTGCCTCGTCGAAGGTGTGCGCCCACTGCAGGATCAGGTATTCGTTGCCCAGCCACCGCAGAACCGCGTCCAGCCCATAGGCGGTGTTGTTGCGACCCTTCGTCCCCAGGCGCGTGGTGAGCATGCCGCCGATGCTCGAATAGTCGTCCAGGACCTGCTGGCGCAGGCGTACCACCCCCACGTTCTCCGAGGACCGGTCGCCGTGCGGGGCGGTCTGCATGCTGAGGACACCGAAGTCGGTCCCGGCCAACCTGCCCACCGCGCGGCCGCCCCCGTAGATGCGCACGATTTCGCCCTGGTCCAGCCCAATCCGCCGGCTGTGAAAGAGCCGGTTGAACATGCCGCCGGTGTTGAAGTCGAAGGTGGAGGCGCGTTCCTGGAAGAACTGTCGCTTCTCCGGGAAGAACAGCGCGAAACGTGTAAGGTTGATCTGCTGATCGTCGGCCTCGACCTGCGCGAAGTCGGTATTCACCGTCAAGTCGAGCGCCAGGTTCGAGGTCGGGGAGTACTTGAGGTCGATCCCCGCCTCGGTCGTTGGGTCGCGCTCGCTGCGCCATTCTGCCCGCGGCACGTCGGGCGGCTCCGCCAGCATCGGGGTCTGCTTGAAGCCGGCCAGGGAAAACGGTGTCAGGTACACCGGCGTCGACTGCTGCACATCGCGCAGCACAACGCGCTGAGCCCGCGAAGGCTTCGCGAAGCCCAAGCGGCCCCAGCCGGGTTCGATGGGCGGGAAGGTCTGACGCTCGTTCTTGCGCGGCACCACCCGGTAGGCGATGAGCCCCATGGTGACCTCGCCATCCGTGACCTGAAAGCCAAGGGTCGAGAAGGGAATCCTGAACTCGGCGAACCAGCCTTCGCCGGTCTGGGTGGTGGCCACGTCCCAGTGCGAATTCCATTCCCAGTTCATCGGCATTCCGCTGGTGAACTCGGCGTCGTTGGACATCGTCCGGTCCTGCCGCACTCCCGCCGGGTTGGCGACGAACCAGACCGCGGTCTCGTAGTCGTTGTAGCTGTCGATGACCACCGCGAGGATGTCGTCGCCGCTGTACTGGTCGCGATACAGGGTGCCGGTGCGGACCTGTGAGGGTTCGGAGTCGTACATGCGACCCGAGACGTAGAGATAGCGGTCGTCGTGCGCGACCCGGATCTCGGTCTCTTCGGTGAGCCGGCCGCGAAAGTTGGGCGTGTACATGGTCATCGCGAAGGGCGCGACCTGGTCCCAGGCCGCCTCGTCCACGATGCCGTCGAGCTCGATCTCGCCCGCCAGGCGGGGAATGGTGATGGGCGAGCCGGGCGAAGGTTCGACCGGGCGGAGCTGCCCCTGCAGGCCGGCGGGCATCGTCAGCAGTGCCGCGATGGTGGTCCAGGCCGCGATGATGGGCCGGGCCGCGATGGTCGGCCGGGCCGGAAGAGTGCTGGGGTTCACGTTGTCGAGTGCTTTGGCATGGGTGGCGTAGCTGGTGCGGGGAAGGTCGCGCACCGGTGATAACATACTTCATGACAACATTGCACCATGAAATCGTTGAGACGCGCGGCTCGGAGCCGTCCCGGCGGATGTTCCTCCTGCATGGCATCTACGGCGCCGGGAGGAACTGGGGCTCGGTGGCGCGGCGGCTCGTCAGGGCCCGGCCCGACTGGAGCATCGCGCTCGTCGACCTGAGGTCGCACGGCCGGTCGCCGAGGCTGTCGCCCAATTCGGTGGATGAGTGCGCGAGCGACCTCCTGCGCCTCGAGGAATACCTTGACCGCCCCGCCGACGCCGTTCTGGGCCACTCCTTCGGGGGCAAGGTCGCGCTTCTGTACGCGCGCCGGCGGGCAGCCCGGTACGCGCGGCCTGGCGACGGTGCGGCAAGGCGAGCCGGCGCCCTCGGGCAGCTCTGGATCATCGACTCGAACCCGGGCACGGGGCGCCCCGGGGGCAGTGCGTGGCGCATGCTCGGCGTGCTGCGCCGCCACCCCGGTCCCTTCGGCAGCCGCGCCGAGGCCGTCGCAGCCGTCGAATCGGAGGGATTCTCACCGCTGGTTGCCGCATGGATGGCCACGAACGTGCAGCGCGACGGCCAGGGCGACTGGGAGTGGCGGCTCGATCCAGACGAGATGGAGGCCTACCTGCGCGACTACTTCCGGAGCGACGCGTGGGACGTGGTGGAGAGCCCGCCCACCGGAGCCGGAGTCCACTTCGTGAAGGCGACCGGCTCGGGCGTGCTGGACATTGCCGCCGTCGAGCGTATCCGCGAGGCCGCGCGACGGACGGGGCAGGTGTCCCTACATCAGGCCGAGGGTGGACACTGGCTCAACACCGAAAACCCCGCCGCGCTGCACGAGATCCTTGCCAACGGCCTGGCGGGTTGAATGGCCGACGCTGGCGGGGATCAGGGACGACCACGGCAAGGGCCCCCGCGCCCGGATCGGCACGGGGGCCCGCCTGGACCCGTAGCGTCAAGCAGCTGCTACCGCTCTTCGGCTCAGTGAGAGATGTGGAATCCGAAGTTGAAGGTTCGCGGGAAGCCTATGTGCACCTCGGCATCATCCGCCTTGTGGCTGAGCCGGCCCGCCGCGCTTTCGGCGGCGTCGCGGTAGGCGTTGAAGCTTGAGTTGTCCTGAGCGTCCTGGATGTACACGGTGTCGAAGATGTTGAACGCGTGCAGGAACAGGTACACGTTGCCGCCGAAGGCCCCCGACAGCTCGGCGGGGAGTCTGTACGACGTGTGGATGTCGAAGACCGTATACCCCGGGGGTCTCCAGGACTGAATGCCCGCTTCCTCGGCGCTTGTGCGCGAGAAGGGGTTGAAGTTGGCGTAGTGCTTCCCGTAGGTCTTGCCCACGAGCCGGCCGTAGAGCCCTCCGGACGGGAACACCGACAGCGCGTACGCCACCTGGAATTGGGGCGCGTCGCCCACGTAGAGGTCCTTCACGTAGAACCTGTAGTCCAGCGTCTCCGACTGGCGGTCCTCGGCCCGAAAACTGCCCTCGATGTCGTCGGTGTACTTCCAGTCGCCCAACGACAGGGCGCCGTCCAGGCGCATGAAGTCGGCCGGTTGGTAGGCACCCTCCAATTCGACGCCCATGTGGCGGGCGTCCATCCCCAGGAGGCGGATGACTGCGCCCTGCCCTTCCCCGAAGAAGTCCCTTGCAAACCGTGTGCCGGTCCGGTCGTTCCACTGGGTGAAGTAGATGTTGGCATCGAACGAGAACTGCCGGTTCAGCGACCGGAAGCGTGTTCCCGCTTCGAACGACGTGAACGTCTCGTTCTTGGCGTTCTCGAGCAGCTGACCGCCTATGTCGTCGATTACGCCATCAAAGATCGGCACCTTGGACACCAGGCCGACATTCCCGTACAACGACCACTCGGCGTCCAGATTGCGCATTGCGCCGCCCTTGACCTGATAGCCCGACAGGCCGCCGCTGTTGATCTGTTGGAATCCGCCGGCGGAGCCTCTGGTGAAGAAGTCGACGAAGTCGTAGGAGATCCGGGAGACCCCCGCCATTCCGTAGAATGACCCGGCGAGCGACGACTTCTCGGCCTGCACGTGGGCGCCAATCCAGTTGACGTCGTTCTCGTTGTGGTAGTGAATCTTGTCGCCCAGCCCACGGTTGCCCTGGGCCTCGCTCCAGAAATCCGAACTGCAGCCGCGGAAGCAGTCGTTGTAGAACGCGCCGCCCAGCAGGTCGCGCACTTCGCGGTAGTGCTCGATCGTGGCGGTCCGCCAATCGAGGCCGACATTGGCGACCAGTCCGTTGTCGAAGTCCTTCTGGAGCTTGGCGATCGCGCCCCAGGTAGCCTGGTTGTTCACCGAGTTGCGGAGGATCCCGAAGGAGCCACCGCTATCGGTGCCGCGGTTGCGCGCGATGGTCGCGTTCCAGTCGGCGACCCGCTGATTGTATGTGTTGTCCCAGCGCAGCGAGCCATAGGTCCCGGTGCCTCCACCGCTCCCGCCGGAATAGTATGCGACGGTATTGGCAGTCAGTCCATTGCCGAGATACGAGTACCAGTTCAGGTTCACCTGGGGCTTGTGGAAGTAGTTTTCCCGCTCATTGAGGAAGTTGCGGTCGAAGCGGCTGGAGACGCCCGCGCCGGGGCCGGTACTGTTGTACTGGCGCCCGTTGTAGCTGGGATCCACGCCTGCGACGTTGGGACTCCAGTAGCGACCGGCCTCGTTCGCGAATTGATCGAGGGCAGCTGGATCGTAGTCGCTCAGCGAGGCGGCGAATTCGCGGTCCAGCGTGGCGATATTGAGCCTGTAGGACCTCTGGCCATGACGCTGGGGCGCCCCGAGCGCGTAGAATTCCAGCCGGTTGCGGTCGCTGAACCGGTACTGTGCCGCGGCGTAGAAGGACCACGCGTCCTGCCAGACGCCGTCAATGATGCCGTCGGCTGTCGTACGAACCGCCGACGTGGACATCGAGAAGTCGCCAACCGGCCCGGTCGCGGCGGTCAACGTCGTCTTCAGGAGGCTCCCGCTGCCGAATTCCTGCTTTAAGGTGTACCCCGGATTCGCGGGGCTGGGATCCGTGATCACGTTGAGGGTTCCGCCAATGGACGGCGTGGCCAGGTTGACCGCGCTCAGACCGCGCTGAAGCTGGATGCTGGTGGCGACGTCACCCGCCCCTTGCCAGTTGGACCAGTAGACCCAGCCGTTCTCCATGTCGTTCACGGGAACGCCGTTGATCATCACCGCCGTGTTGCGTTGGCTGAAGCCCCGCACGCTGATCCGCGCGTCCCCCGCGCCGCCGCCCTGGGCGGTCGAGTACACCGACGGGGTGACGTTCAGCACCAGAGGCAGGTCGCGAGAGCCGAGCTGCGTCTGGATTTGCGCCTTGGAGACATCGGTGAAGGCGACCGGCGTGCGGCGCTCTTCGGCCCGCTCGGCGAGCACACTGATCCCGCCGAGCGCAACCGCCGTCGAGGTCAGCGCAAAGTCCAGCATGTGGGTTCCGCCGGTCTCGACAGTGAGTTGCCGGCTCTCGGCGGAGTAGCCGATCAACTGGACCGATACGTCATACGATCCGGCCGGGACACCGAGGACGTTGAATCGTCCATTGTCGTTGGTGAGCCCTCCGTACTGGGCCCCGGTCTGGGTGTTTGACAGCACCACCTGAGCGCTCGCAAGCCCCGATCCATCGGCGGTCACGCTGCCCGTAACCGTTCCCATCTGCTGCGCGCCCAGTGGCAGCGCCAGGAACAGCAGAGCTGGTATTCCACGAAGTACTTTCATCCCGATCTACCTCCTCCTCTTGAGAGACCTGTGCTGCATGGTTGGAGGCACGCGCCTCCGTCCTGATTTGTTTCATCAGAAAGCGGGTCCGGGCGATCCGGGACCCTGCCTCCGAATCATACGCCCGCACTGGTTGGCGAGCGGTCACACCAGCGTAACAAGATCATGTCCTCGACCACGTTGACAATGTGAGAAACCGCCCGCCTACACACAAGCGAAGCGCCCGCGCCATCATTGGCCGGCCACCCCTCCGTCCGAAGCACCCAATCCACTGGACAGCCGCACGGAATCGGCATAGAATCCAATCGCGACAACCGGCAGCCCGTGGTGGACTCCCACTGGATTCGCCCGGCGATGCATCCCGGTTGCCGCCCGATGCGCTGACGAAACCGGAACCGGCAGTGGTTTCCACTCACGCAGGCGGAACCACCGCGTCAGCCAGAAACGGCCGGCGCGGTTTCTTTTCGCTGCAACACAGGAGGACGAATGATCTCGGTGGAAGGTGTGACAAAACGCTACGGATTCCTCGTAGCGGTCGACCGGGCCACCTTTGACGTGGACCGGGGCGAGGTGGTCGGGTTCCTGGGACCCAACGGGGCCGGGAAGACGACCACGATGAGGATGTTGACGGGCACGCTCCAGCCCGACGAAGGCGCGATTTGTTTCGACGGGAAGCCGATCGCCGACAATCTCACCGCGGCGAAGACACGCGTGGGGTACCTGCCCGAGGCGAATCCGCTCTACGACGACATGCTGGTGTGCGAGTTCCTCGAGTACGTCGCCCGCCTTCGAGGTCTCGACGACAGGCAAACCCGTGCGGGAATCGGCAGAGCTGTAGAGGAGACCGGGCTGGAGGACGTCTTCTTCAGGCCGATCAGCGAGATATCCAAGGGGTACCGCCAGCGCACCGGAATGGCCGGAGCAATCCTTCACGAGCCCGAAATCCTGGTGCTGGACGAACCCACCGAGGGGCTCGATCCCAACCAGCGCGTCGAGATCCGCAAGCTGGTCAGCTCGCTCGGCAGCGAGCGCACGGTGATCCTCAGCACCCACGTCATGCAGGAGGTCGAGGCGACCTGCGACCGCCTTCTGGTGATCACCAGGGGAGCCATCGCCGCCGACGGGACGGTGGCCGAGCTGATGGAAGCCGGCCACGGCATTTCACGCTACACGGTGGAGGCCGCCGGAGAAGGCGTGGTGGACGCGCTGCGCGGGCTTCCCGGCGTGGACGATCACTCGGTCGAGGCGATCGACGGGCGCGTGCGCGTGCGGCTGGAGACGACGGGCGATCAGGAACTCAGGCCCGACATCTTCCAGCTGGCGACGCGGCAGGGATGGGTACTCTGGGAGTTGAGGCGCGAGCGGGCGACGCTCGAACAGGTCTTCCGGGAACTCACCATGGACCACCCGGAGGTTGAAGCGAACGGCGCGGCCGATGCCGGAGACCCTGCCCCGGTCGCGAACGGTGGCGAGAACGGAGGCGACGACGAATGATGAAACAGATCCTCCTCGTGGCCCGGAAGGAGCTTCGGAGCTTCTTCGATCAGCCCACCGCCTACGTGCTGGCGGTCGCCTTCCTGGGCCTCGGCCTCTACATGGCCTTCCGGTCCCTCTATGCCATGTCGGTCGCTTCGCTGCGGCCCTTCTTCGACCTTCTCCCCTGGCTCCTGGTCGTGTTCATCCCGGCGGTGGCGATGAAGAGCCTCGCCGAGGAACGCCGCGGCCGGACGCTGGAGTGGCTGATCGCGCAGCCGCTCACCGAGACCGAAGTCGTCCTGGGCAAGGCCCTGGGCAGCTGGCTGTTCGTGATGATCACGCTGGCCGGCACCCTGCCGATGGCGGTGGGGGTGCTGCTCGCGTCGGAAGCCGACCCCGGCATCATGGTCGCGCAGTACGTCGGGGCCGCGCTCCTCACCGCACAGATGATCGCGATCGGGATCTGGGCATCGTCCATCACCCGGAACCAGATCACGGCATTCATCCTCGGCGCGATCACCTGCTTCGTGCTTGTCCTGATCGGCACGCCGATCGTGCAGATCGGTCTACCCCGGCTGTTGGGGGGGTGGGCGGCCCAGCTCTCGGTGATCAGCCACTTCGAGAATGTCGCCCGGGGCGTGGTGGACCTCCGCGACCTGCTCTACTTCGGATCCACGTGCGGGCTCTTCCTTCTTCTTGCGGTGGCCGCGCTGGGAGGCGAGCGGCTCAGCCGGGGCGGCGCCGCTTTCCGCAGGCTGCGGCTCGGCACCGGTGTGATCGCGCTGGCGGTGCTCATGCTCAACCTGCTGGGCGGACACGTCCGGGGACGCATCGATCTCACCCGCGACGACCTCTTCACCCTTTCGGACAGCAGCCGCGACATCCTCGGCGGCCTGGACGACGTGGTGAACCTCACATTCTTCGTGAGCGACGATCTGCCGCAGGAAATCCAACTCACCGAGCGTGACGTGCGGGATCTGGTGGCGGACCTGCAGAACGCCTCGAACGGGATGCTCGTCGCCGAAGAGGTCAACCCCGACGACAGCGACGACGCGGCCGACCAGGCATCGTCGGTGGGTGTCATGCCCATCGAGTTCAACGTGCTGCGGGACGACGAACTCCAGGTCAAGCGCGGGTACTTCGGCCTGGCCGTCACGTACGCGGACGAGCAGGAGATCATCCCCGTCATCGACCGGGCCGACGACCTTGAGTTCCGCCTCGTGTCGGCGATCGCCAACATGACGAACGACGACCGGCCGACCCTTGCCTTCATGTCGGGCTTCGAGGCGAAGGATCAGTTCTACTACCGGAGCTTCCGCGAGAGCATCGGCGAACGCTACGGGGTCGTCACGATCGACATTGAGAACGACTCGACCGGGGTGCTCGAACCCGACTCGATCGACGTGCTGGTAGTGGCGGCGCCGGCCCAGCCGGTTTCTCCCGGCGTCGAGGCCGCGATCGACGGCTACCTGGACGCTGGCGGCGCTGCCCTGCTGCTCATGGAGCGCCACGCCCTCAGTCCCCAGTCGCCCGGCATGTCCATGCCCGTGACCACCGGCCTGGAACGCCTGCTCTCGGGGCGCGGCGTCGAGGCGTCGGGCGACCTCGTCTTCGATGTCGCCTCGGCTGAACGCGTTTCCATGCGGCAGGGGATCTTCAATGTGGCGCGGACGTACCCGCTGTGGCCGGTTGCGTACACCGGCGGGGACCACTCGACGATCCGCGACCTGAACAACGTCAGCTTCGGCTGGGCCGCGCCCTTCACCTGGGAAGAGGGCGACCCTTCGGTGACGCCGCTCTGGAGCACCACGGAAGGCGGAGGAACCAGGCCGGCCGGAGGAATGATCGCCCCCAACATCGAGTTCGCCACGAGCGAGGACGAGTTGGGAATCCACACGCTGGCGGTCGCGGTGGATCCCTCGATGGCGGGAGACGACGGCGAAGAGGGCGGCGGGCCCGGTGGCCGGATCGTTGCAGTCGGGGACTCGGACTTTCTCGAGGACCGCTTCGTCCAGGCGAATTCCCAGAACCTGATCTTCGCCGCCAACGCGGTGGACTGGCTGGCCCAGGACGAGGCCCTGATCGGGATCAGGTCCAAGGACCGCACGCCTCCCAGCCTGTCCTTCCAGTCCGACGCCGGAAGGAACACGCTCAAGTGGACCTCGCTGATCGGCGTGCCCGCGATCTTCGTCCTCTTCGGATTTGTCCGGGTGAAGGGGCGAACAGCGCGCGCCGAACGCCGCTGGAACGAAGCAGCCGACAAGGAGGACGGCGATGAGTGAGAAGACACTGCGCGCCTGCCTCTACTTCCTGGGCGCGGTGACCGTGCTGTACTTCGTGATCACGCTCGGGCGGGGCGGGGCCGGGGGCGCATCCGCCGGCGATTCGGACCTGGCAGGGGCCTTCGCGGGCATCGATCGCGAAGCACTGGCCCGCGTCGACCTGATCGGCCCTCGCGAGACAATCCGCCTGGAGCGCACCGGTGACGCCTGGACGGTGAACGGCTTCGAAGCGGATTCCGGCGCGGTCGCCCGGTTCCTGCGCGCGCTGGACGAGGTCGAGGTAGGACCCGTGGCCGCGGCCAACCCGGCCAACCATGAGCGCCTGGGCGTGAGCACGGACAGCGCCTGGACGCTGACGACCGACGCCGGCACAACGGTGCTGCTCGGAAAGACGGGCAACCGGTTCCGCACCGCGTATGCGCGGCTGCCGGACGCGGATCAGGTCAGTCTCATCGAAGGCGACCTCCGCGCCGCCTCCGCGCGGTCCCTCTTCGACTGGCGCGACAAGGTCATCCTGAGCGCCGACACGGCAGCCATCGCCAGCATCCATGTGGCGCGGGAAGGCGAGACGGTCATCTACGAACGCGGGGATTCGACCTGGATGGTGGGCGGCGGCGGCGAGGCCGACGCCACCACCGTTCGGAACATCCTCCAGGAGCTTGCGGGCTTGCGCGCGAGCGGCTTCGCGCCGCAGGATGCCGAGATGCCGGAAGAGCCGGACCGGGCGGTGCTGGCTCTCGACGCGGATGGAATCGAGATCGCTTCCCTGTGGCTCGCGGAACAGGAGAGCAACTTCCGGGTTTCCGCGTCCGCCAGTCCATACATTTTCGAGGTACCCACCTTCCGGGCCGATCGGGTCGCCCCCGCCCCACCCGACGACAGCTGAGGTCGAGGGCGGCTGCCGACCGGCGCGAGCCCGGTCACGGCCGGCCATGGCCGGCTCGGAAGGCGACACCAGCAAGGAGCCAGCGATGAGCCAGAGCCCGAACTACGACGCGGTCGTCGTCGGCTCCGGGGCCGGGGGCGGCATGACCGCCTTCATCCTGGCCACTTCCGGACTGCGCGTCCTCCTGCTGGAGGCGGGGCGGGACTACGATCCCGTCCGCGAAACGCCGATGTTCCAGCTGCCGAAGGACGCGCCCCTGCGCGCGGCGGGAACCCCGGAGAAGCCCTTTGGATTCTACGACGCCACCGTGGACGGAGGCTGGCAGGTGCCGGGCGAGCCCTATTCGGTGGCCGATGGTTCCGAATTCATGTGGTGGCGCTCCCGGATGCTGGGCGGGCGCACCAACCACTGGGGCCGGATCTCGCTTCGCATGGGCGAATACGACTTCAAGCCGCGCAGCCGGGACGGGCTCGGCTTCGACTGGCCCATGTCGTACGAGGATCTGGCGCCGTACTACGACCGGACCGAGTCCCTGATCGGGGTCTACGGATCCAACGAGGGGCTGGAGAACACGCCGAACTCGTCTCCGGGGGTCCTTCAGCCGCCGCCGAAGCCGCGGGCGTACGAGCTGCTGACGCGCAAGGCGTGCCGCCGGATGGGGATCCCGGTGATCCCGGCGCACCTGGCCATCCTGACCGAGACCCAGGACGCCAACCGCCTGCCCGGCGAGATCTTCCCGGACAACGAACTGGCCCGGCGCGTCACCGCCGATTCCATGCGGGGACGAGCCGCGTGTTACTGGGCAACCCCATGCGGGCGCGGCTGCTCGATCCGCGCCAACTTCCAGTCCACAACCGTCCTGTTGCCTCCCGCGCTGGCCACCGGCTCCCTCGACGTCCGCACGGGAGCCATGGTGCGCGAAGTCACCGTCGATTCACGGGGACGCGCCACCGGGGTTCACTACATCGACAAGGCCACGCTGCTGGACGAATTCGCCCCGGCACGGGTGGTCGTGCTGGCCGCGAGCGCGTGCGAGTCCGCGCGCATCCTCCTCAACTCGACCAGCAACGTCTTCCCCGACGGGGTGGCCAACTCCTCCGGCCTGGTGGGCAAGTACGTCATGGACACGGTCGGCGCCGGCGTCTACGCCCACATCCCCGCGCTGCAGTCACTTCCCCCGCACAACGAGGACGGCGCCTCCGCCATGCACATGTACATGCCGTGGTGGCTGTACGGCGAGCAGGCGGCGGGCCGCATGGACTTCCCCCGCGGCTACCACATCGAGTTCGGCGGCGGACGGCGCATGCCCGGCTACGGCGCGTTCGCGGGGCTGGAGCCCCTCACCGGGGGCAGCTACGGCCAGCGCTTCAAGGACGACTGCCGCCGCTACTACGGCAGCTTCCTCTTCTTCGACGGCCGCGGCGAGATGATTCCCAACGAGGACTGCTACTGTGAGATCGACGGCGACAGGGTCGACCGCTACGGCATCCCCGTGCTGAAATTTCACTGGAAGTGGGCGGACCACGAGCTGAACCAGGCGCTTCACATGCAGCGCACCTTCGCCGGGATCGTGGACGAGATGGACGGGCAGCTGCTGAGCACCGTCGCCGACAACGGCGCCGACGCAATCTCGAAGGGCGGGCAGATCATCCATGAGGTCGGCGGCGTCCAGATGGGCGACGATCCCCGAAGTTCGGTGCTGAACGAGTTCTGCCAGTCGTGGGACGTGCCGAACCTGTTCGTGACCGACGGGGCGCCCTTCGTGTCGAACGCCGACAAGAACCCGACGCTTTCGATCATGGCAATCGCGTGGCGGGCGAGCGACTACATCGTCGAGCAGCTCAGGCAGAGGAGCATCGGATGAGCGAGGAAAGGGGAGGATCCGGCGGGGTCGACGGCGAGCGCCGGCGCGACACCGTTGGCCGGGACGACGAGCGTCGGCCGGACACCGGACACCCGCTCGCCGACCCTTCCGCCATCACCCGGCGCGGCGCCCTCAAGGTGATCGCGGCGACGGCGGCCCTTGGCGGCGCGGCGGCTTCGTGCGCGCCCGAAGAGGCTGCCGAGTCCACCCACGAGGCGCTGTCCGGCTTCGACCCTCTGCCCCCCAGCAACCCCCGCGCGGCAGGCACCCTGACCGATCCCGACATGCTCGCGCCCGTCGTCCCGTGGGAAATGGTCCTCACGGACGACGAGATGCGGCTCGTGGCGGCGCTGGCCGACGTGATCATCCCTGCGGACGACCGATCCCCCGCCGCAAGCGCGGTGGGAGTCCCGGAGTACATCAACGAGTTCGTTTCCGCGCCCGCCCACAAGGAGCAGCTGACCCGGCTGCGCGGCGGGCTGGCGTGGCTGAACAGGACGGCGAGCGAGCGCTTCGGGGCGACCGGTTTCCCGGCGTTGACCCTGGCGCAGCAGCACGAGATCTGCGACGGGATCCGCTTCGAGCCCGACGCGCCCGCCGAACTGAAGCCCCAGGCACGGTTTTTCGATGAATTTCGCGACATGGTGTCGACCGGGTTCTGGACTTCCGAGGACGGAATGCGCGATCTCGGGTACGTGGGGAACGTGCCGATCCCGAGCTTCGACGGGCCGCCACCGGAGGTGCTGGAGCGCCTGGGGCTGCAGGGGGAGGATCTGGTGTGAGGCGGGAGGGCCCTGATCGTCCCTTGCCGCCGGGATTGGGGACACGCCATTCCGGTAGCGTCCCGCGGCCGGCGGTTCTCGCCTCCATTGCTCTCCTCCTCTTCGCCATCGCCTGCGCCCCACCCCCTGCCGATCCCGACCCCGCGCTCCTCGAGGCGGTGGACTGGTACACCGGCGTGGCCGGAACCGTGGACGACGCGCGCGCCCGCGAGCTTCTGGAAGAGGCGGTGGACCGCGGAACCCCGCTGGCGGTGATGTGGCGGGCGCGCGTCCATTCGACCGGGCGCATGGGGTATCCCCGCGACGAGGAATTGGCGCGGGACATCGCCGAAACAGTGATCGACGAGGTCCAGCGCGCGGCCGAATCGAGGATCCTCGAAGCAGTCTTCCTGATGGGGACCGCCTACGACGAAGGGCTCGGCAAGCCGCTCGATCCGGAGCGGGCGGCGGCGTGGCACCGCCGGGCCGCCGAACGCGGTCATGTCCTGGGCGCCCACAACCTGGGCAATGCATACGCTGCCGGGAGGGGCGTCACCGAGGATCATGAGCTCGCGGCCGAATGGTGGACCCGCGCCGCCGATCGCGGAGACGCGATCACCCAGTTGCGGCTCGGCGAAGCCCACGAAGCCGGGAGAGGGGTCCCCCGCGACCTGGAAAGAGCGCTCGCCTGGTACCGGCGCGCGGCCGCGGCCGGAAACGCGCAGGCCCTGGAAGCGGTAGAGAGGTTGGCGAGGCAGGACGGTGTTTCCAGCAACCAGGAAGAGTGACGATGGCGGACACATCATCCCTTGAGGTCGCGGGCGAGAAGCGATCCTTCGGGTCGGCGCTCGCCGACTTCCTCTATCCGAAACCCGCGAAGCGCACCGTGGGCGGCATCTTCAAGTGGTGGGAGCGGCGGCGGCTCGCCTTCAACGCGATCATCGGGACTGGCGGGGCCGCCGCGGTGTCGGCCGACGCTCTGGCCGACTGGCTTCAGGGAGCACCCGAAACGGAAGTGGTCATATTCCTGGGCGGGATCATGATCTTGGGGAACCTGTGCTACACGCTGGGCCCGCTGGTCGAAACGCTCGCCCACAAGCTGTGGGGCCGGGACGTCCTTCCCCTGGGCCCGCACCTGTTCCGGGCCGGGTTGATCTTCTCCGCCGGACTCATCTCCATCCCCCTGGTCCTGAACGGGTTCAGACTGGCCTTCCTGGTGCTGAAGGGCATGCTGGGCGGACTTCTGTAGGGAGTGCACCAACGCAACCGGCCCCGGCCCGGCACGAAGCCGGACCGGGGCCGTGACTGCCGGGGCAGCCGGAAACCGGCTACCAGCTGTAGCCCACCCGCGTGTAATAGTAGCCGCCGTTGAAGCCGAACGGCGTGAACTGCCCGAAGCGGTTGCCCACGCCGGCCGCCGCGCCCGGATACTCCTCCGGGTAGGTGTTGAGCACGTTCGTGGCGCCGACCGTAAGGTTCCAGCGGTCGGCGAACGTGTGGGCCGCCTCCACGTCGAAGAGCATGCGGGACGGGTAGTCGATGGTGGTTCCGGGATCGGACTCGTAGTAGGGCTGCTCGCCGTCGAAATAGCCGCCCCAGTAGCTGCCGCGCACCAGGAAGCGGGTGCCGCCGGCGAAGACGTGATTCATCGCGAGGTTGCCGCGCACGTTGGGGAGCCCTTCCTCGAGGATCCGGATGCGGTGATCGGTCAGGGTGACGGGGTCGAAGTCCGTCACCGTGGTCTGGGTCCAGTTCCATGCGCTGGTGAAGGTTGTGGTGGAGCCGCTGGATCCGTCGACTCGATACGCGCCCACCAGGTCGATCCCGTCCGTCCGGGTCGCGAAGTCGTTGATGAAGAAACGGAACCGCGCGAGCACGCCACCCGGCCGGATGATGCCTTCGGCGATTAGCTGCTCGATCTCCGCCGGGCTGAGCGTTCTGTCGGCGCTCGTGGTGAGACGATCCGAGACCCGGATCTGGAAGAAGTCCATCGTAAGACTGAAGGGACCATCGTCGAATACGGCCCCCATGGCCATGTTGACGGACTTCTCCGGCGTGAGCGGCTCGCCGCCGAAGTTCGCTGCCAGCGGTGACGTCGACGGGATTGTGCCGTTGTTCGTCAGATCCATGATCGCCGGATCATAGATCGTCGAGATGTTGAATGCGTTCTGCTGTCCCGGCGTGGGAGCGCGGAAGCCGGTGCTGACGCTGGCTCGGAGGCCGAGGTTCTCGGACGCGCTCACGCGTCCCGCGACCTTCCCGTTGACCGTCGTACCAAAGTCCGAGAACCGCTCGACCCGTGCGGCCACGCCGAAGGTCCAAAGACCCTCCGGTTCACGGATCTCCAAGTCGCCATAGGCGGCGAAATTGTTCCTGTTCCAATCACCCTCGGTAAGCGGTCCGAACCCGGTGAACCCGTTGGAGCCCGGAGTGAATCCCTGTGTCGCGAGCGGACCCTCGGTCCACGATTCCGTGGTGCCCCGGAAGATCTCGAAACCCTCGTTACGCCACTCGGTACCGCCGGCCACGTTGACCCGCTCGTTCAGCGCGTAGGACAGATCCAGGTTCAGGTTGATCTCCTGCTGGTCATAGATCCCGGGGCCGAACCAGGGGGTGCAGTCCTGATCGGGCACGACAAAGGACAGCGTCCGGTCCGCGCCGGCGCACGGCTGGTTGGGTCCGAGCGAGGCGTTGACCGTGTTGTACATGTAGAAGTCCATGTAGGACTTGCCCCACGACGCACTCGCGTCCCAGTTGAGGTCGCCGCTCGTGCCCCTGAGACCCGCCACCACGGACGCGTCGAGGACGTTCGCGCCGAACTGCGGCGTGAAGCCTCCGGGAAAGAGCTTCCGGAAGTTGAAGCAGTTGGGATCACCCATGACCTGATTGAACGCTGCCATGTTCTCGGAATTGTTGATCACCACGCCATCGTCGGTGACACGGACTTCAGGGCACATGGCCGATCCGTCGAGCACGCCGTCCTGCGCGTCAAGCATGTCGCCGACCAGGAGGATCCGCTCGCCGGCATCGTTCCGGGTTCCGAAGACGCCGCTGCGGGTGCCCGGGTTCCGGAAGTAGAAGCCGCCCTCGACCTGCTTGCTCACATAGTTCCCGTGGCCGTAGAACTGCACGTCGTCGGTGAACAGGTAGCCCGTGTTCGCCCACAGCTTCAGCTCGTTCGAGATCTGAGGCGCGCCCCAGACCTGGGCCGGCGACCGGACGCTGCTGTTGCCGGCGCCGAGTAGCGCCAGGGCATCGAGGCGCTGTGTGCTCCGGTCCGTCGGATTGGCGTTGCCGTACTCGCCGGTCAGGTTCAGAAAGCCGGTTTCGCCAAGTGGCAGGCCCACGTTTCCGGACAGGGTATACATCTCGCCGTCCCCCGGGAACGAGCCCTCCTCGAAGGGCTCACTGGTCTCCCCAAGGGGGTATCCGCCGGTCTTGATCTCGATCGAGCCGCCGGACCGGTCATTCTTCAGCACGAAGTTCATGACGCCGGCGATCGCGTCGGAGCCGTACTGCGCAGAGGCGCCATCGCGCAGCACTTCGGCCTGCTCGAGCGCCATGCCGGGGATGAGTGCGATGTCGGGGCCCTGGGAGCCGTCGGCGAGGCCGTTGCCGTACCAGGTGATGACCGCCGTGCGGTGGCGCCGCTTCCCGTTGATCAACACCAGCGTATGGTCCGGGGCGAGGCCGCGCAGGTTGGCGGGACGAGCGAAAGTCGCCGCGTCACTGATCGGCTGGATATTCACATTGAAGGACGGCACCACGTTCCGCAGCAGGTTGGCAAAGTCGGTGTCACCCTGCTGGACGATCTCCCGGGTGGGGATGACGTCTACCGGAACCGGTGACTCGGTGACCGTCCTGGGCCGTGCACGGCTGCCGACCGCGACGAGACCCTCCAGCGCAACCGCGCCGACGCTGAGCGCTACGTCGAGCTGCATGGTCTGGTCGGCGGCGATGGTGACTTGCCGCGTCTCGGTCTGGTAGCCGATCAGCAGGATTTGGACCTCGTGGGTTCCGGCGGGGATGCCGGTGATCTCGTAGCCGCCGTCGGTGCGGCTGTTGGCGCCCATGCTCAAATCCGGCAGGGCAACCTGGGCACCGGCCAGCGGAGCGCCGGTCTCGGCGTTCGTGATGGTGCCTGCGAGCGTGCCCTGGGCCGTGGCCGAGCCGGGCAGTGCGAGCGCGATCAGCGCTCCGACAATGACGAGCCTCGTTTTCATGTTCAGATCCACCCCTTTCCGCGAAAGTCGCGCAGCGAGTCACAGAAACGGCTCATGTCCTCGGGGAGTCCGAAGGACAGCCGGTTCCAGTCAAGCATTGGCGGGAAGTCCCGTCCCACCAGGAACCCCGCCTCGGCCATCCGGCCGCGATAGGTAGCGAGATCCCCGTTAATTCGGTGCATCAGGAAATTGGCCTGCGTGGGCATGTGCTCAAGCCCGAGTTCGTCCAGCGTGGACTGCACCATCTCCCGGGACGTACGGTTCGCCTCTCGGCTCTTGCTGATGAGCACCTCGTCCCGGAACGAGGCGCCGGCCGCGGCGATGGCGAGCTGGTTGCAGTTGTTGCGGGATGCGAAGTCCATCAGCCGGGCGGCCGTGTCGGGATGAGCGATCCCGTAGCCGATCCGGAGTCCCGCCAAACCGTAGATCTTGGAGAAGGTCTTCACGACGAGCACGTTTCGCTTCTTCGCTATCCAGGGAAGCGAACTCCACATGCGTTCGTCTGTCACGTACTCGATGTACGCCTCGTCCGAAAGGAAGAAGACGTGCTCGGGCGCATCGGCGATCCATTCGTCGATCGCGGCACTGGGCGTGATCGTCGCCGTCGGGTTGTTGGGGTTGCAGAGGTAGACCAGTGCCGGGTGCCCGGAACTCTCGGCCGCCTCGCGCATCCGGCCAATGTCGTGCTCGTGGCTGTCGGTCAGCGGCACCTTCACCAGCTCGTACGCTTCGGTGCGCTGGTAGTTGGTCACCGCCTCGTACGTCGGATCGGCCATGACCAGCTTTGCCCGGGGCGCGGCGTACGCCTGCACCACCATCTGCAGCACCTCCGCCGAGCCGGTCCCCAGCACCACCTGGCTCTCGGCGACGTCATGAGCCGCCGCCAGCCTGGAAACGAGCACCGCCTGCTGGTCGGAGGGATAGCGGTTGGCAAGCACGATGGCTTCGACCAGCGCATCCTTCGCGGCTTCGGAGATCCCCAGCGGATTCTCGTTTGAGTTGAGGCGCACGGCACCATTGCTGGTCCTGCGGCCCGGCGCTGCGACAAGTGCAGCCAGGGGGTTCCCCGCTCCCCCCAGGGCATTCGTGCCCGCGGCAAGGCCGGAAATGACGCCAGCCTGTCTGAAAAAGTCGCGTCTGCGCATCGGCAACCTCCAGGATTGGGGTGGGGCAGAACATCGCCATATGAATAATGTGCCCAAGGGCATGGGTTTCGCTACCCCACCAACGACAATCCAGGGGTTGCGACCGGGCGTTCCTCCGGCTAATCGGCGTTTCCGCTACTATCCTGCCTGGCGCCGTCTCCCGAGGTTCCCCTCTTCGGACCTCAAAGTCAATCCCTGATCAGCACCGCATCCACGGCTCCGGTCATCTCCCACCGGGTCAGGACCACAGGAATTGCGCCCGCCCCGAAGAAGGCGTCGAAGAAGCGCTGGACGGTGAAGGCGTCTCCCTCCTGAATGGCCCACTCGGCCATGAGCTCCTCGATCTGGATCTTGCCGGTGATATAGCTGGTGCCGTAGCCGGGCTGCTGCAGGTAGAGGTGCTGTTCACCGCGCACCAGGTCGGCGTCCGGGAGCCACCCCCGCGGGGTCCAGGTGCTGGCGTGCGCGACGGCCTCCTCCATGTCGAAGACGTTGCCGTGCAGGTACAGCCCGCTGAGGGCACGCGCGGCCCGCTGAGCGAGCATGATCCACACGAGTTCGCGGGACCTGGGTTTTCCGTCCAGGAGTCCCGCGTGCATCATCATCTCCTCCATGCCGGTCGCTAGGCCCTCGGAGCGTGCGTCCCAGATGTTGTAGAGCAGCGGTACACTGCGCACCGGGCTGGCGTGCGGAGCCTCGGCCATGGTGGCAAGCTCGATCCAGTGGTGCATGTGGGCACGCATCACTACCGGGTCCCTGTAGGTGACTTCGCTGAAGAAGTTGCGAATCTCGCCGGGCGCGACCGGAGAGAAGGAACCGTTCTTGGCCCGAATGGCGGGGTCCATCCAGTCCTCGACCGTCTGGATCTCGTCGTCCTCGATGAAACGCATGTAGTCGTCGACGGCGGCGTTGAGGCGCCGGTCGTACTCTTCGGCGGTGGCGATCCGCTCCAGCTCCGGGAGATTGCGGTTGCGGTGTTCTTCCAGCCGCAACGAGGAGTGCGAGCGGGCCAGCTCGCGCCGCATGAGCGTCACCTGCTGCTCCCATGAATACGGCACGAGATGGACGTTGTGCATGTACCAGGTGTAGTTGTCCTTGCCCACCCCCGACGTACCGGTCTTCGAGTCGGCGAGCTCCCCTATCCAGTCGTGGAATCCGTCGGTGGCGGCGCCGGCGGCTGCGATCGCGTCGTCCAGCGCCCGGCTTGCGCCGCCCACGCGCCCGGCCAGCGCGTCAAGGTCCGAAGCCTGCGCCCGAAAGGAGCGAAGTCCGGCGACCCAGAGGTCGTGGGCGTTGCCGGTCAGATTGACGCGGGCCTGTTCGAGCAGCGCGGGAATGCTCCCGATCCTGGAAGCCAGCTCCGCCGCGTCGTTCTCCGAGAGCGGGTAGTCGTACGTCCAGAGGTCGATCCATCCGTGGATGACGGGGCCCTCATGGGCGGGCACGTCGCTCTCGGCGGCGAAGATTGTGACGTAGAATGCGGGGTTGCGCGCCCACGGCTGCCGGACACGGTGGTCGAAGTCGAGGCCGTTCATCTCCGCGCGCACCAGGTGCCAGTCGATCTGCCGGGCGGCGGGCCACTCCTCCGGATTCAAGGCCTCCAGACGGGCCCGCCACGCCGGCAGTTCGGCGTATTGGGCGGCCATGGCGTCGGCCGAATAGTCCGGAACCCCGTCGACGAAGTCGGGGGCTTCGAATTCGCGCCACTCGGCGAAGAGGGCGGTCAGATCGTCGTAGCTGCCGCCACCGCCGGGCGCCTCGGGGGCATCTCCGGGCGCGCACGCAGTCGACGCCAGGCACATGGCTGCCACGCAGGCCCGAATCAGTCCGTTGGTGGTTCCTCGCATGTCCATTTCCTCTCCAGTTACCCTCCGGCCGACCAGGGCGGGGTGACGCCGTTGGTGCGCGCATAGGCGATCGACTGGCCGAGGTGCTCGTGGCAGTGGGTGGCCACCAGCATCAGGGTTCCGCGCACCGTGGAATCGCCGCCGAACAGGTTCACCGCTTCCCGCAGGCGGTCGTCGGAGGTCCCTTCGATCACCTCGGCGACGTAGTCGAAGGAGGCGCCTAGAGCCTCGACGATGGTCGCCTTGTCGCTGATCGATTCCGCGTTGGCGAAGTCATACCATGCCGGGTCGGCCGATTCGGGGGGGGCTGTCTGCAGAGTGCCCATCACGATCCCGAAGTTGGCGGCCACGACATGCATGTACACCTCCGAAACCGAGCGCACACCCTCTGCAGGGCGCCAAACGTAGTCGGACTCGGGCATGGCTTCGGCGAGCTGGACGTACTTGTCGCGGACCTGAGCCAGGTCGGCCAGCATCTCGGACTGGAGGGTCGACGTGCTGGCGGCAGCATCTTCGGCAGCGTCCATGTCGCCCGCGGCCTCCGCCTCGCCGGTCTCGGCGGCCGGCGCGCAGGCCGCAAGCGCGAGCACGCACATGGCGGCGGCGGTAAACAGTTGTTCCTTCTTCATGTCTTGCTCCTCATCGGGAATGGAAGGCGGGTTCGGCTCCCGAGTGGGACCGGCCCGCGGCAGATGCTTCGAGTCCGGCCTATCCGGCAGCGTCCCACCAAAGTGAAGGTCGCAGCCGCTTTCCGCGACCCCCCACCCGGTCCAGCCAGAGCGCCAACCGCCTCAGCCTGGTTCCGGCGAGCCATCTCCACGCCCGGCTCCACCATTCGCTGAAATCCCGGTTGTACGGGCAAACGCGGACGCAGATCGAGCAGTCCGTGTTCTGATTGGCCCAGAAGCGGAAGCACTTCTCGGCGTCGGTCGTCCACTTGCGGATGCCCTGGATGTTCGAGCGGTTGTGCATCAGCGTGGACGGCTCGCCCCCGGCGATGGCCTTCGCGGGGCAGCCATCCGTGCATGCCCGGCAGACATCGCACACCTCCCTGACGCCGAATCGGACGGGCCGGTCGTGCGCGAGGGGCATGTCGGTGAAGACCTTGCCGATCCTTACCCGCGGGCCGAACTCGCGCGTGATGAGGAGGCCGTGACGGCCATATTCGCCCAGGCCCGCCTTGATCGCGAGCGGGATGACCAGCGCCGAGTCGTTCATGCTGGCCACCGCGCGGTAGCCCAGATTGGTGATGTACTGCGCGATGGCGAGGAGGACGATCGTGTCGCGCGAATAGGTGGCCCCGGTCGCGGCGCCGCTCAAGGCCGAGGGTGCGGTGCGAAGGAGTCCCTTGTCCATCGACTGTGCGATCACGACGACGTTGTCCAGGCCGCGCGGGATTTCCTGGGGCTTTTCGGTCTCGGTCTCGCGGCTGTACGCGTGGGTATACATCCAGCGCTCGTCATACCCGGTGATGCCCACGAGGTCCGCGCCCAACACCCTGGCGGACCGCTTGACCTCCCGGGCCATGGTCTCGGGCGAAGCCACGGGCAGCTCGCTCCCGGGCCCCTCCCTCATGACCGTATAGGGGTCCAGGAAGCCCTCGCGCCGGTCGGCGTCCTCGCGGAGTTCCGCAAAGATATCGGTCACATGCCACGACGCGTTGCGCAGGGCGTAGTCGCGCTGCGTGAAGCCGTCCACGGAACGCCATTTCATCTTCGGCGTCCTGTACGTCTCGTAGAACATGTCGGAGCGGTCGGACCGCACTTCCGGGTCCCAGAACGAGCGGCAGAAGATGTCGTCCTTCTGGGAGAAGCGGCGGAAGTCCGCGCCCACCGCAAAGCCGGCTTCGCGGTCGGAGGCGGGGCTCGTCACGTCGTTTGCGCGGGGCTGGTCGTCCATGGGATCCATGGGCGCAATCTACCGCCTATCCCTCCGGCCCGGCGACCCCCGGGGTAAGTTCCTCGCCGGGGTTGACGAAGCGGTTCATCTCGATCCGATACTGGCGGTCGTGGAGTTCGCGGTAGCGGCCTCGCTTCGCCATCAACTCGTCGTGCGTGCCCCGTTCCACCACCCGGCCCTCCTCGACCACGAGGATCTGGTCGGCGCTGCGAATGGTGGACAGACGATGAGCGATCACGAAGGTGGTGCGGCCCCTGCGGAGTGCCTGCAGGCCTTCCTGAATCTGGGCTTCGCTTTCGGAGTCGAGGCTGGAGGTCGCCTCGTCGAGGATCAGGATCCTGGGATCCGCCAGAATCGCTCGGGCGATCGCCAGGCGCTGCCGCTGGCCACCCGACACCTTCACCCCGCGCTCGCCGATGATGGTATCGTAACCGTCGGGAAAGCCGGTGATGAATTCATGGCAGTTCGCGAGCGCGGCTGCCCGGCGCACCTCCTCGCGGGAGGCATTCGAACGCCCGTAGCGAATGTTGTACTCGATCGTGTCGTCGAAGAGGAAGTTGTCCTGCAGCACAACCCCCACATGGCGCCGGTAGTCGCCCAGCCGGATCCCGGCCAGGTCGTGTCCGTCCACCAGCACCCGCCCGGTGTCCGGCGCGTTGAACGAGAGCACGAGACTGACCAGGGTGCTCTTCCCCGACCCGGACGACCCCACGAGCGCGGTCGTGGAGCCCGGCGGCGCATCCAGCGATACGTCTCTCAGGACGGGCACATCGGCATCGTAGGCGAAGGAGACGTTCTCGAAGGCGATGTGACCCTCCATTCGGCGGAGCCGCTCCTTCGCGGCGTCCCCGTCCGCCTCGGTGGCCATCGAGCGCAATTCCCGGATCCGGTCCAGGCCGGCGAAGGCGTCCGTGATCTGGGTCCCGATGCTTGCCATCTGCACCAGCGGGCCAACCATCATCCCGGTGAGGAAGAGGTACATCACGAAGTCGCCCAGGGACATGCTCCCGTCGACGATCGCGGCACCGCCCACCAGGATCATCAACACGCTGATCAGCCCCACGATCACCGACGAGAACGAGGTGACCGCCGACACACCCGTCACGGCCTTGGCGACGTTGCGGAGGAGCCGGTGCGCACCCTTCGCGAAGACAAGGTCTTCCTTCCGCTCCGACGAGTACGCCTTCACGATGCGCACCCCGGAAATGCTCTCGCCGAGCCGCCCGGTCACTTCCGCGTTGATTCGGCCGCGCTCACGGAACAGCGGCCTCAGGCGCCGGAAGGCGAACGCCATGGCACCCCCGAAGACGAGGAGCACCGACATCGTGAATACGGTGAGCGCCCAGTTGATGTACAGCAGGATCGCGAAGCACACGGCCGACGTGACGATCCCCCCGGTCAGTTGCACGAGGCCGGTTCCGACGAGGTTCCGGATGCCTTCGGCGTCGGTCATGACGCGGGAGATCAGGACACCCGACTTTGTCGAGTCGAAGTAGTTGACCGGCAGGCGCGCGACATGGGCCTGGACCGTCTTCCGCATTTCGGTTATGGCCCGCTGGGCGGTGACCCCCAGGATCTGGGACAGTGCGAAGGTGCTGCCCCCCTGAACCAGGGCGGCCACACCCACGGCGAGGGCCAGGGGCATCAGCAACTCGGTACGTCCCAGCGCCACGACCTCGTCGATCAGGAACTTGGACGACGTCGGCGCTACCAGCCCCGCCAAACGGCCGATCACCATGACTACGAGACCAAGGGCGACCCGCGAGCGGTAGCGCCAGATGATCGCCCTGGCCTCCTTCCATACCCTGGAAGGATCCAGCTTCGTTTTTTCCGGCACGTCCCCGTCCCCCTGCGTCGCTCCGTTTTTTCCGGATGACAACGGTAGCGCAGGCGGGACGGGGAAGCCAAGGGGCGTCGCTTGCGAACCGGTTGGCTACCCGGAACATTCCGCGATCAGGAGGCCACTCGAGGGCGGGGGGCCGCGCAGTTCCCGCTGGAAGGCGGCGGCACGCGTAGCCGGGTCGAAGGCGTCCAGCGAGGCGAAGCTGTGGCCGGCACCCTCCAGGGCGGCGAACAGGTTGCCCTGGAACATTGCGTTGCTGCCGTCCAGGTGGACCGCGAGCGCGAGCGGCCCGATGGCGTCCTGGAAGCGGCGGTGACGGATGAGAAGGTAGCCCAGGTTGTTGAGCGACCAGAGGTCTCCCGGATCGATCCACAGCGCTTCTTCATACTTTGCGATTGCGCTCGCGCAATCTCCGCTCACGTCGAGGGCGCGGGCGTGGATCCGCCTGGCCGCAACCGACGCCGGGTCGAGATCCTCGGCGATCGCCGCGTGTTCCCTGGCTTCATGCGGGCGGCCGATCTCAATGAGCACGCGCGCCAGGTTGACCCGTCCCTTCGGGTCATCCGGAGCGTTGGCAACCCACTTCCTGAGATGCAGCTCGGCCTCTCCCAGTTCGCCCTCTTCCCAGGCCGAAACGCCCAGCATGTAGTGCTCCCAGGGAACTCCCGCTCCAACCGAAGGAGGCGCATTGGTCGTAGCCGCGGGGGGATCCGCCGGCCTCGGTTCGGCCGCGACCGCGAGGGACTGCGACGGCTTCGGTTCGGCCACGGACCCGGCGGGATCCGATGGGGCCGGTTCTCCACCCGGCGACGAATTCACCTGCAAGCCGTCAGCCTCCGGCCACCCCCCCGCCTGCGCGTACATCACGTCCTGCCCGTGCTCCGAGATCAGCCCGGATACAGCAACGGCGTCGGCCGGTACGGCCTCCGCACCCTCGCCGGCACACGCTACCGTTCCCACAAGGAGCGCCACGGCAAGTATCACCGCCACCCACAGCAACACCCCTTCCGAACGATCGACTCTTCCTGTCCTGGTCTCCACAATGACCTCCCTGGCCTGCCCTCGCCCGCATCGCGGTCTCGATACCGCCCGTTGGCGCGGGGTGATTGAACTCGGCCCCGAAGAGAGCAACGAGCGGGCCAAACCCCGGGCGAAAGGGTGTCACGACACCCAAGTGCCTATGGCAACAAGACTTGCGTGTGATTCGCGGATCGTGGTCCCGGTTGCGGCGCTGCCACTCTTGTGTCCGGGAGAACACGGTGCCGACGGGCTCCGGTGGCCCGAGGTCCACGGAGCCCGCGCAGTGCCGGCAGTGGGCCCCGACGGTGGTTCCGGCAGCGTCAGGAGTCGGCCCGGCGTATCCCCAGCCTGTTCATGATCTTCAGGAGGCTCGAGTGGTCGGAGAGGCCGAGCGCCCCGGCGGTGCGCCCGATCTTCCATGCGTGAGCATCGAGCGCACGGCGCACGATCGCCCGCTCGGCGGCCGCCTTCTGTTCGCGAAAGGTGCCGGAGAGGCCGCCGTCCGGTGACGGCACCGACTCCCCGGCCGGCCGGCCCCGATCTCCCTGTTGCCCCAGATCCGCGGGAAGGTGCCCGACATCGAGGACCGGGCCGTCCGAGGCGATGATCATCCGCTCAATGGTGTTGCGCAGTTCGCGGACGTTGTTGCGTGCCCACCGCCGCGCCCGGAGTGCCGCGTGCGCGGTCTCCGACACCGGCCGGGGTGACCGCCCAAGGCGTGAAGGCAGCGTCGCCGCGAAGTGTTCGACCAGACGGGTGATGTCGTCGCCGCGTGCGCGCAACGGCGGAACCCGGATGACATGCACGTTGAGACGGAAGAGCAGGTCTTGCCGAAACGTGCCCTTGTCCACCTCCGCGTCGAGGTCGCGGTGGGTGGCCGCTACGACCCGCGCTCCCACCGAGATCGGATCCTCGGCACCCAGGCGGGTGATTTCGCCGCCTTCCAGAACGCGCAGCAGACGCGACTGCACCCCCCCCGGCAACTCCCCGATCTCGTCCAGAAACAGGGTGCCCGCGGACGCCCGTTCGAATGCGCCCCGTCGCGCCTTGACGGCCCCCGTGAAAGCACCCCGGTCGTGGCCGAAGAGGTCGCTGTCAACAAGTCCCTCGGCCATCCCGCCGCAGTTGACAGGCACGAAAGCCTCGTCGCGACGGGGGCTCTGGCGGTGAAGCTCGCGGGCCACCAGCTCCTTGCCGGTTCCGCTCTCTCCCAGGATCAGCACAGTGCTGGGAATGCCGGCCAGCCGCCCGATCATCGCACGCAGGTCGACCATCGCCTCGCTCTCGCCGATGAGCGGAGAAGGCTGCACCGTCGGGGGCTCCACCTGGTCCAGCCTTTCCCGCAGGTCGCTTTGACGCAGCGCGAGACGCACCTCGTGGACCACGCGCGCCATGGGCTCGGCCTTGTCGATGAAGCTGAAGGCACCGAGCCGAACAGCCTCGACGCAGCGGTCATAGCTGCCGGTGCCGGTGTAGACGATCACCGGGACATCGATTTCCTGGTGGTCCATCGCGCGCAACACGTCGAATCCGTCGAGACCGGGCATTTCCAGGTCGAGGATCACGCAGTCGACCACTTCGCGCGAAAGCGTGTCCAGGCCCTCGGCACCGCCCGCCGCCACACGTGTCCGGAATCCGCCCAGCCGCCTCAGATCATAGGCGTATTGCTCCGCCAGAGGCCGTACATCGTCAACGATGAGTATCAGCTTGCTCATGCATCCTCCGCCGCTTCCTTGAGGACCACGTCGACCCGCGTGCCCCGGTCCGCCTCGCTGTCGAGAACGATCCTGCCGCCGACGTCCGTGACGAGCCTGCGCGCGATCGCGAGGCCGAGCCCCGTTCCCTCCTCACGGGTCGTGAAGAAGGGTTCGAAGACCCGGGCGCGCACGTCCGGCGGTATGCCCGGCCCGTCGTCGGCCACTGTCAGCTGAAACCACGTACGCGCCCGGTCGTCCCGGACCCTGACGGAGAGCGTCACGGTCCCCCCGTCGGCGCCGACCGCCGCCATGGCGTTGGCGACCACGTTTTCCACGACCCGGCGAAGGGAGACGCCGTCCATCTCCACCCATGCGCTCCCTTGCCCGAGTTCGTCGACGATACGAACCGCCGGAGACGAAGCCGCGTTGGACTCGATGACCGAGCGGGCCACCGCACGAAGATCCGAACGGACCCTCATGCTGTGCACGGCCACTGCCCGGTACTGATCCGCCAGATCACCCAGATAGTCCAGACTCTCCACCAGCGTCCCGGCCCGCGCGTCGAAGGCTTCGGCCAACTTGTCGGGTCCGCCATCGTGCGCTTCGCCCAGGTGGTTCATGACATTTCGAATCGGGACCAGGCCGTTGCGCACGTCGTGGTTGACCTGCCGGGCCAGCTCTCCGACCGTCGCGCGCTTTTCCGCTGCCTTGACCCTCACCACCCCTTCGCGGATACGGTCCAGCATCCCGTTCAGAAAGAACCCGAGGCGGTCGAGCTCCCTTCCGCCCCCTCCTTCGAAGGTTGCATCGAGGCGTCCCAGGTGCACCCGCCGCGCCGTCCCCGCCAGCTTCTGCAGCGGCTCCGAGAGGCGGCGCGCCATGGCCAGGCCCAGGAAGAGGGCCAGAATGGCCGAACCCAGGAGCGACAGGAGCCAGGCGCGGTCCCAGGACCGCACCATCGCCGCCAGCAACGGATCGCGCCAGGCGATGACCAGATCCACCGGCGCCCCCTCCCCGCCCCCCCCCCCCCCCCCCCCCCCACCATCCCGGCGCACCCCGCCGCCGGCCCGCGCCCTCTCCGCGCCCGCCGAACGCGGTCCCCGCCCCCGCGATCAGACGCGGGTCCCCGCCGGCTTCCTCCGACGGCTCCGCCAGCATCCATACACCCTCGTCGGCGG
>MPNE01000023.1 GCA_002238865.1 Gemmatimonadetes bacterium bin94
GATCACGGGTGCGGCGCAGATGGACGGAGCGATCCTGGTGGTGAGCGCGGCGGACGGACCGATGCCTCAGACGCGGGAGCACGTGTTGCTGGCGCGGCAGGTGAACGTGCCGCACATCGTGGTGTTCATGAACAAGGTGGACATGGTGGACGATGAGGAGCTCCTGGAGCTGGTGGAGCTGGAGGTCCGCGAGCTGCTGAGCGAGCAGGGGTTTCCGGGGGACGATCTGCCGGTGGTGATGGGCAGTGCGCTGCACGCGCTGGAGAGCGGGGGCGAGGGCGAGGCGGGGCAGTGCATCGACGAGCTGATGGAAGCGATCGACAGCTACATACCGGAGCCGGAGCGGGACATCGACAAGCCGTTCCTGATGCCGGTGGAGGACGTGTTCTCGATCACGGGCCGGGGCACGGTTGCGACGGGGCGGATCGAGCGGGGCGTGATCCACAAGGGTGAAACGGTGGAGATCGTGGGGATGGGTGCGGACCGCAAGACGGTGGTGACGGGGGTGGAGATGTTCCGCAAGCTCCTGGACCAGGGGCAGGCGGGAGACAACGCGGGGCTGCTGCTCCGGGGTGTGGGGAAGACGGAGATCAGCCGGGGCCAGGTTCTGGCGATCCCGGGGTCGATCACGCCGCACACGAAGTTCAAGGCGGAGGTGTACGTGCTGACGAAGGAGGAAGGGGGGCGACACACGCCGTTCTTCAACGGATACCGGCCGCAGTTCTACTTCCGGACGACGGACGTGACGGGGTCGGCGATGCTGCCGGACGGGGTGGAGATGGTGATGCCGGGAGACAACGTGCAGATGGAAGTGGAGCTGATCACGCCGATCGCGATGGACGAGGAACTGCGGTTCGCGATCCGCGAAGGCGGCCGCACCGTCGGTGCCGGCGTCGTCACCTCCATCATCGAGTAAAAGCATGTCACGCATAGCGAACACGAAGAACTTTCTCGAAGAGTGCGTCACGGAGATGGCGAAGGTCACGTGGCCCGATCGTGACCAGCTCCGCAACGCGACCTGGGTGGTCATCGTCTTCACCATACTGATTTCGCTGGTCATCTGGATCATGGACATCATTTCACGGGCGGTAATCGTCGACTTGATCATGGGGGTGTTCCGCTCTTGAGTGGTGACGAGCGCTGGTACGCGGTCCAGACCCAGGCAAGGCACGAAAACCGGGTCCGACGCTTGATCCAGCAGGAGATCGACAAGGATCCGGGCCCTGACCGGGAGATCCGGGAAGTCCTGGTACCGACCCAGGAGGTGGTGGAAATCCGGCGTGGCAAGCGCGTACCGGTCACAAAGCCGCTGTACCCGGGCTACGTGCTGGTCCGGATGATCCTGAACGAGCAGTCCGAACACGCGATCAGCGCGATGAAGGGTGTGAGGTTCGTGGGTCAGGGCGGAGGGCCTCAGCCCCTTCGCGAAGAAGATATGAACCGCATCATGGGGATCGAAGTCGAGGACGAGGCCACGGGCCGGGAAGAGATTCCCTTCCGCGCGGGCCAGGTCATCGAGATCATCCAGGGACCGTTCATGGACTTTTCCGGAACGGTTCAGGAGGTCTATCCCGAAAAGGGGAAAGTGAAGGTCGAGGTGTCCCTGTTCGGACGCCCGACATCGGTGGAGCTGGACTTCACCCAACTCAGAGGTTTCTAGAAACCTTCAGGAGTCTGGAGAATGGCGAAAAAAGTGCTCGGTTTCTGCAAGCTGCAGATCGTGGGTGGCCAGGCAAACCCGGCACCCCCTGTCGGGCCCGCGCTCGGTCAGCACGGCGTGAACATCATGGAGTTCTGCAAGCTGTTCAACGCCCGGACCAAGCAACAGGCGGGAACGCTGGTTCCCGTTGAGATCACGGTGTACACGGACCGGTCCTTCACGTTCATCACGAAGACGCCGCCGGCTTCCTTTCTGATCCTGCGTGCTGCCGGCCTCGACAAGGCCTCCTCGGAGCCACACATGGACAAGGTGGCGACCCTTTCGGTGGCACAGGTGAAGGAAATCGCCGAAGCGAAGATGGAAGACCTCAACACCGAAGATGTCGTCGCAGCCATGAGGATGATCAAGGGCACCGCGCGCTCGATGGGAATCGAAGTGGACGCGGAGCTCACCGCCTGACGGAGGAAAGGCGTGCCAAAACGCAGCAGGAAATACGCTGGAGCGCGAGAGTCCTACGACCGCCTGGTTCGGCAATCCCCCAAGGATGCGCTGGACCGGGTGAAGGGTATGGCCTTCGCGGGTTTCGACGAGAGCATCGATGTCGCCACGCACCTGGGGGTGGATCCGCGACGGGCCGACCAGATCGTACGCGGCACCGTGGTCCTGCCCAACGGCACAGGGAAGTCCCCTCGGGTACTTGCCATCTGCCAGGGCGACAAGGAGGTCGAGGCGGAGGAAGCGGGAGCGGACTTCGTCGGAGTCGACTACGTCGGCAAGATCAAGGAGGGCTGGCTCGATTTTGACGTTTGCGTCGCCACCCCCGACCTGATGCGGATGGTGGGTCCCCTTGGGCGTATCCTGGGACCCAGAGGGCTCATGCCCACTCCCAAGGCCGGGACGGTGACCTTCGACGTCGGTCGCGCGGTTGGAGAAATCAAGGCCGGGAAGATTGAATTCCGGGTGGACAAGACGGGCAACCTGCACGCTCCGATCGGCAGGGTGTCGTTCGAGGTCGGGCAGCTCGAAGAGAACCTCAACGCTTTCATGTCTTCGGTGCTGCGAGCCAAGCCAGCCGCTTCCAAAGGCACCTATGTGAGGAGCGTCACGGTGTCGAGCACGATGGGACCGGGCGTCCCGGTGGACCCCGGCAGCTTTTCGCGAGGCGGCTGATCATGAACAAGGAACAGAAAGAAACGTTCGTCGCTGATTTCCGGGAGCGTCTGGGAAGGGCCGAAGCCATCTTCCTGACTGACTTCACCGGGCTCGACGTCAAGGCCATGACCAGTCTGCGCCGGCAAGTAAAGAAGTCGGGCGGTGAGTACCTGGTGGTCAAGAATCGCCTGGTCAGGCGTGCACTGGCCGATACGGAAACACCCGATATCTCTCGTTATCTGACGGGTCCGACCGGCGTGGTGTTCGGCGACGACGACGTGGTGGATGCCGTCAGGAACGTGTCGGACTTTGCGAAGGAGAACGGGAACAAGCCGGTCTTCAAGGTCGGAGTCCTCGACGCCACGGTGCTGGACGAGGGACAGATCCAGCGTCTTGCACAGCTGCCTCCCCGGGCGGTGCTGCTGTCAGAGGTGGCCGGTGTGCTGAGCGCGCCGATGTCGGCATTGGCGGGTGCGCTGGAAGGAAAGATCCAGGAGATGGCGGGCCTTGTCGACGCGCTTCGGGAGGACCGGGAGTCCAAGGAAAGCGGTAGCTGAAACAGAACGCCCGGCGAACCGGGTGAATTCCATGGAGGAAACCAGAGAATGGCAGTGAATCAACAGGAACTTCTCGAGACCTTTGGCAACATGTCGGTGATCGAACTGTCCGAGTTCGTCGAAGCGTTCAAGGACCGGTTCAACGTGACCGCCGCCGCCGCGCCCGTCATGGCGATGCCCGGAGCGGCGGCAGAGGAAGCCGCGGCTGAAGAGCAGGACGAGTTCGAGGTTGTGCTCGAGTCGTTCGGAGCCAAGAAGATCCAGGTCATCAAGGTCATCCGGCAGATCACCAGCCTCGGACTCAAGGAGGCCAAGGAGCTTGTCGACAAGGCCCCGAGCACGGTGCGAGAAGCTGTCACCAAGGACGAGGCCGAGGAGATCAAGAGCAGCCTCGAGGCTGCCGGCGCCACCGTCAACGTCAAGTAGTGCATCCGCCCGACTTCGCCGCCGGCACCGGCTGTCGGCGGCGTGGCGGATCCGGTTTCCGAAAACCGGGCCGAGCGGACGCGTACACGTGTTCGTGCTCGGCTTGCAGCCGGTGTGCACCCCCGTGCGGAGCCTCCGTGCGTACTCGATCCCGCGGCATGTGCCCGCAACACAACAGAGGGGAGTGGTCCTTTGGCTAAACGAAACGGCACCGGTGTAGGCGCTCGGCCGGTCCTGAGCTTTGGCAAGCTCGAATCGGCCATGCCCATGCCGAACCTGCTGGATGTCCAGATCCGCTCGTTCAAGAAGCTGGTCGATACGGACGCCAAACCGGACGAGATGTGGGATTTCGGACTGGACCGGGTTTTCAGGGACATCTTCCCGGTCTCGGACGCGAATGGCGGGTTGACCCTGGAGTACGTGAAGTGCAAGCTGGGCGAGCCCAAGTACTCCGTCGAGGAGTGCATCGAGCGCGATATGACGTACGCGGCGCCCCTCAAGGCGACGCTGCGTCTCATCGTCTGGGAGAAGGCGGGGAGGAAAGAGCCCCGGCCCGGTGACATCATCGAGAAGGAAGTCTACCTGGGCGACCTTCCTCTGCTGACCCACCTCGGGACCTTCATCATCAACGGTGCGGAGCGCGTCGTGGTGAGCCAGCTGCACCGCTCTCCGGGCGTGGTCTTCGAGGAGGATATCCACCCCAACGGCACCAGGCTCAACAAGGCGCGGATCATCCCCTTCCGGGGTTCGTGGGTCGAATTCACGATCGACATCAACGACATCTGCTACGTCCACATCGACAAGAAGAAGAAATTCCCCGCGACAGCCCTGCTGCGAGCGTTCGGATACAGCGAGGATTCCGAGATCTACCAGCTCTTCTTCGAGACGCGAGACGCCCGGGTGCCCGGCGCGGACGACGACGTGCGGGACCTGCTCGGGGCGGTGCTCGCCGAAGAGGTCGTCGACCGGGAGACCGGTGAAATCCTGCTGGAGGAGTGCACGGAACTCGACGAGGACGGGATCCGGCTTCTGCAGCGGGGCGGTTATGCGGACATTGTCGTGTACCGGTCGGCCAGCGAGGGGCAGGGAGGTCGTCCCGGGGAGAGTCCGATCGTCAAGAATTCCCTGAAGAAGGATCCCACGGCGAGCGAGGAGGAGGCTCTCAATGCCATCTATTCGCTCCTGAGGCCCGGCGATGCTCCCAATATCCAGACGGCGCGTGCCGCGCTTGCCCGCGTCTTCTTCGACCCGAAGCGCTACGACCTGGGACGCGTTGGCCGCTACAAGATCAACCAGCGGCTCGGACTGGACATCTCTCACAGCGAGACCGTGCTCACCCGCGAGGATTTTGTTTCCATCCTTCGCTACCTCATCGAATTGAGCGAGGGCCGGGGGCGCATCGATGACATCGACCACCTGGGGAATCGCCGCGTGCGAACCGTCGGCGAACTGATCGCCAACCAGTTTTCCGTCGGCCTGTCCCGGATGGCCCGCCTCGTCAAGGAGCGCATGTCGATCAACACGGATCCCGGGAAGATCAACATCGACGATCTGGTCAACGCCAGGACGGTTTCCGCGGTGATCCAGGCGTTCTTCGGCTCTTCCCAGCTGAGCCAGTTCATGGACCAGACCAATCCGCTCGCCGAACTGACGCACAAGCGCCGTCTGTCGGCACTCGGTCCAGGAGGTCTGACCCGTGAACGCGCCGGGTTCGAGGTGAGGGACGTGCACTACTCCCACTACGGGCGGATGTGTCCCATCGAGACACCGGAGGGTCCCAACATCGGCCTGATCACCTCGCTCACGACCTACTCCCGCATCAACGACCTCGGGTTCGTGGAGACCCCGTACCGCAAGGTGGTCGATGGCCGGGTAACGTCGGACATCGAGTGGTTGTCCGCCAACGAGGAGCAGGAAGCCACCATCGCTCAGGCCAACGCGCCGCTCGAAGCCGACGGCCGCTTCCGAAACGAGTACGTTCTCTGCCGGCGACGGGGTGACTTCCCCCTTATGCGTCCGGACGAGATCCACTACATCGACGTTGCCCCGGACCAGCTGGTTTCGGTGGCGGCGGCGATGATCCCCTTCCTCGAACACGACGACGCCAACAGGGCCCTGATGGGCTCGAACATGCAGCGACAGGCGGTGCCGCTCCTGTACACGGATGCACCGCTGGTGGGAACGGGCCTGGAGGAGAAGGTCGCGCAGGATTCGGGAGCAGTCATCACCGCCCGCCGAGACGGCATGGTGGTGCGCGTCACCGCTGACGAGATCGTGGTGGACACCGGAGAGGAAGCGCCGGAACAGGAGAGTGCCCCGCTGGCCAAGCTCGCGCAGTTTGACCGGTACCGGCTCAAGAAGTTCTGGAGGACCAACCAGGATACCGCGATCAACCAGCGGCCGCTCGTGAAATCGGGCCAGCGGGTCGAATGGGGCGACATCATCGCCGACGGTCCTTCGACCGATCACGGTGAGCTGGCCCTCGGGCGGAATGTCAACGTCGCCTTCATGCCCTGGTACGGCTACAACTTCGAGGACGCGATCGTCGTTTCCGAGCGGATGGTGAAGGACGACCTGTTCACGTCCATCCATATCCAGGAGCTGGAACTGCACGTCCGGGACACCAAGCGGGGAATGGAGGAAATCACTCGCGAGATCCCGAACGTCGCCGACGAGCACCTGGTCGACCTCGACGAGCGCGGGATCGTGCGCGTTGGCGCTCGTGTGAAGAGCGGCGACATCCTCTGCGGCAAGATCACGCCGAAGGGCGAGACCGAGCTGTCGCCGGAGGAGAAGCTCCTCACGGCGATCTTCGGCGAGAAGGCCAAGGACGTGAAGGACTCCTCGTTGCGCATGTCTCCCGGTATGACCGGCACGGTTATCGACGTCAAGATCTTCTCACGGCGGATCGACGATCCCCTGCTCGAGCGCGAGCATGGGGCGCGGATCGGGGAGCTTCGGCAGGAAGAGCGGGACAAGATCCGGCGGATCACCGAAGCGCGTGACGAGGAGCTGAGGCTCCGGCTTCGGCGTCAGACGATCGCCCTGTGCCTGAAGAAGGGAACGGTCGAGCCGTACCTGCCCGAGGGCACAAAGGTGCTCAAGAGGCACCTGGACAAGATGATCCTTGCAGAGGTGGACCTGGCTACCCTGAAGGTCCGCAACAAGGAGGTGAACCACGAAGTCCGCCTGCTCATCGACGAGGCGAAGCGGCGGATCGAGCGTGTCAGGGAACGGACGGAAGAGCAGATCGACAAGGTCTTCCAGCCCGACGAACTGCCACCGGGGGTGGTTCAGCTGGTAAAGGTCTACATCGCCGAGAAGCGCAAGATCTCGGTGGGTGACAAGATGGCCGGGCGCCACGGGAACAAGGGGATCATCGCGAGGATCGCGCCGGAAGAGGATATGCCGTACCTCCCCGACGGGAGCCCGGTCGACATCGTCCTCAATCCGCTTGGCGTGCCGTCTCGAATGAACGTGGGGCAGATTCTGGAGACTCACCTGGGGTGGTCGGCGATGAACCTGGGGTTTGAAGCCAAGACGCCGGTTTTCCAGGGTGCCTCCGAGGACGAAATCTCCGTGCTGCTCAAGCTCGCGGGCGCGAAGTGGGCCGGAGAATCGCTGAGATCCGGAGTCGAATGGCCGCTGGAGACCGAGCAGTATCACCAGTTGCTCGACCTGGTCAAGACACACGCGGAAGCGGATGCGGGCCGGACGGTCGTCGCAAGCGACGCCAACGGAGCCGGAGAGCACGGCACGGGGTTTGGACGGAGCCTGGACGAATACGCCGGGTTGGCGGACGACGCGGGAGCCGGCGCGGCGCTGGGACAGTTTCGCGACTTCGTGGTCCAGGTGGGCGCCCGCGTTGCCGGGAGACACAGCCGCCCGCTTCGGGAGGTCTTCCCGGCGACCGGGGAGCTGGCGGTGCGCGAGCTGAGCGAGGGTGGGCTCGAAGCTGCGGTGCAGGAGCTGATGTCGACGGGCGAGATCCTCGCCAACGGCAAGGCCTGGCTCCGGGACGGCCGGAGCGGAGAGCGTTTCGATTTTCCGGTCACGGTGGGGGCGATCTACATGCTGAAGCTGTCCCATCTGGTGGACGACAAGATCCACTCGCGGAGCATCGGTCCCTATTCGCTTGTCACGCAGCAGCCGCTGGCGGGCAAGGCGCAGTTCGGCGGACAGCGTTTCGGAGAGATGGAGGTCTGGGCGCTGGAGGCCTACGGTGCGGCCCACACCCTTCAGGAGATCCTCACCGTCAAGTCCGACGACGTGATGGGCCGCTCAAAGGTATACGAGGCGATTGTGAAGGGGGACAACCTTCCGAAGCCGGGTATTCCGGAATCCTTCAATGTGCTGGTGAAGGAACTGCAGGCCCTGGGTCTGACCGTGGAGCTCGGCGAAGAGGAGTGACGGCGAAGGCAAGGTAACCCACGCCCCGCCAACGAGCGGGGTGTTCAAGGAATGGTGGCCAGAACATGATCGATTTTCCCCGCGCAAAAGAAGCTCGGCTGTCGGACTTCGACTTCATCCGTATCCGGATCGCATCGCCGGAGGATATCCGTGAGTGGTCGCACGGCGAGGTGACCAAGCCCGAGACCATCAACTACCGGTCCTTCAAGCCGGAGCCGATGGGGCTCTTCTGTCAGCGCACCTTCGGCCCGGTCAAGGACTGGGAGTGCGCGTGCGGCAAGTACAAGCGCATCCGGTTTCGCGGGATCGTCTGCGACCGCTGCGGCGTGGAAGTCACCCTTTCCAAGGTGCGCCGTGAGCGGATAGGCCACATCGAGCTTGCCGTGCCGGTGTGCCATATCTGGTTCTTCAAGACGCTGCCCAGCCAGTTGGGCTATCTCCTCGGAATGACTCTGAAGGATCTCGAAAGGGTCATCTACTACGCCGCATACGTGGTGACGGACCCGGGCGGACAGGACGTCGAGTTCCTCGACCTGCTGGATGAGGACGAGTACTACGACCTCCGGGTGAAAGCCCGCGAGGACGGCGACGGCAAGTTCAAGGCAGAGATCGGCGCGGAAGCGGTGAGGACGCTGCTCAAGCGCCTCGATTCGCCGGACGTCGAAATCGCCGGCCAGAACAAGGACGGACGCGGACTTGACCGGCTGGCCATGTGGCTGCGCGAAGAGATCAGGACCGAAACCTCTCAGCACCGCAAGAAGAAGAAGCTGCGGCGCCTCAAGGTGGTGGACGCGCTGCGCAACTCGGGCGACACGCCGGACAAGCGGAACAAGCCCGAATGGATGGTTCTGGACGCCGTGCCCGTCATCCCGCCCGACCTTCGGCCCCTTGTGCCCCTGGACGGCGGGAGATTCGCCACATCGGACCTGAACGACCTCTACCGCCGCGTCATCAACCGCAACAACCGGCTCAAGAAGCTGATCGAGATGCGGGCGCCGGAGGTCATCCTCAGGAATGAAAAGCGCATGCTGCAGGAGTCGGTGGACGCGCTCTTCGACAACGGGCGGCGCTCCAAGGCGATCCGCGGACGGGGCAAGCGGCCCCTCAAGTCACTTTCCGACATGCTGAAGGGCAAGCAGGGGCGTTTCCGGCAGAACCTGCTCGGCAAGCGCGTGGACTACTCGGGACGTTCGGTGATCGTGGTCGGTCCTGAATTGAAGCTGCACCAATGCGGCCTGCCCAAGGCCATGGCGGTCGAACTCTTCAAGCCCTTCATCATCCACGAGCTGGAGAAGCGCGGCGAGGCGGAGACGGTGAAGCGGGCCAAGAAGATCGTCGAACAGGACGAGCCGAAGGTCTACGAGGTGCTGGAGGACATCATCCGCGATCATCCGGTGCTTCTGAACCGTGCGCCCACGCTGCACCGCATCGGAATCCAGGCCTTCGAGCCGGTTCTGGTCGAGGGGAAGGCGATCCGGATTCACCCCCTCGTGTGCTCGGCCTTCAACGCCGATTTCGACGGGGACCAGATGGCCGTGCACCTGCCCCTGTCGTTCGAGGCGCAGCTGGAGGCCCGTGTGCTCATGCTCTCCAGCAACAACGTGCTCCTGCCGTCGAACGGGCGGCCGGTGGCGTCACCGACCCAGGACATGGTGATCGGCTGCTACTACCTCACCAAGCCGCCGATGGAGATCGCGGATCTGGAGCCGCAGGCGACCAGCACGAAAGTCCCGGAACACGTGCGCAGCAAGGCCGATGCCCGTCTGGAGGAGATCTACGAGGGGTCGCGGTACTTCTCCACCTATGGCGAGGTCGAGATGGCCCAGAGCCTGGGGTACGTGAAGTACTCCTCGCCGTGCCGCTTCTGGGTCCCCGCGCATGGCGACCCCGACAATCCGGATTCGCAGACTCCGGCGGGATGGGTGCGCACCACGGTGGGCCGTGTTCTCTTCAACTCGATCATTCCCGACGAACTCGGGTTCCTGAACCGGACCTTCGGCAAGAAACAGCTGGGCGACCTGGTCTTCCGCAGCTTCACGGAAGCCGGACTCGGCGAGACCACGCAGTTCCTGGACCGTCTCAAGGACTTCGGGTTCCGGTATGCCACGATCGGGGGCGTGTCGGTCGGGCTGGACGACCTCGAGGTGCCCGCGGACAAGGCCGAGGTGCTGCAAAGCGCCTCCGAGGAGGTCACCCGATACCAGAACGCGTACGCTTCCGGCTACATCTCCAACGGAGAGCGGTACAACAAGATCATCGACACCTGGACCCACGCGAACAACGATGTCGCGGACGCGATGGTCCAGCACCTCGAACGGTCCAAGGGCGGCTTCAACCCGGTGTACATGATGATGACATCGGGCGCCCGGGGTAACCGGGACCAGATGCGGCAGCTCGCCGGCATGCGCGGTCTCATGGCCAAGCCCCAGAAGAAGCTGACCGGGGGGATCGGCGAGATCATCGAGAGCCCGATCCGGTCCAACTTCCGCGAAGGGCTCACTGTGGTCGAGTACTTCATCTCGACGCACGGCGCTCGGAAGGGCCTCGCCGACACCGCCCTGAAGACCGCCGATGCCGGGTACCTGACCCGGCGTCTGGTGGACGTCGCCCAGGACGTGACCATCACCGAGGGGGACTGCAACACGATCCTCGGGCTGGACATGAGCGCCCTGAAGGAAGGCGAGGACATCGTGGAGCCGCTCGCCGATCGCATCGCGGGGAACGTGGCGCTCGAGAGCGTCTACGACCCCATCGACGGCGAGTTGATTCTTACGGCCAACAGGATGATCAGCGAGGATGCCGCGCAGGCGATCGAGGAGGCGGGCATCCAGTCCGTGAGGATCCGTTCCGTGCTGACCTGCGAGAGCAAGCGGGGCATCTGCCGCATGTGCTACGGCCGCAACCTTGCAACGATGGGTTCCGTTGACAAGGGCGAAGCCGTCGGGATCATCGCGGCGCAGTCGATCGGCGAACCGGGAACGCAGCTCACCCTGCGCACCTTCCATGTCGGTGGAACGGCGGCGCGCATCGCGGCCCAGAATCAGCGCAAGTCCAAGATCGCCGGGATCGTCGGCCTGGACCGCGTCTCGACGGTCGAAGACCGGGATGGTGGCCGGATTGTCACCACCCGTGAAGGGAAGATCGTCATCCAGACCAGGGAGGGGCAGGTTCGCAGCCAGCTCTCCGTCCCCTACGGAGCGACCATTCACGTGTCCGAGGGGCAGGGGATCAAGGCCGGCGACCTCCTTTTCAGCTGGGATCCCTATTCCGAGCCCATTGTCGCGGATTCGGGTGGCTACCTGCGCTTCGTGGACATCGTCGAAGAGCAGACGGTTCGGGAAGAGCTCGACGAGTCGACCGGGCGGCGGCAGAAGATGATCATCGAAGACCGCGACAAGAAGCTCCATCCCACGATTCAGATCCGGGGTGGCGAGTCGGCCACGAGCGACGTCGTCAAGGAGTTCATCATTCCGGTCGGGGCACAGCTCATGTGTGGCCACGGGGAAGAGGTGTTCCCGGGCGACAAGATCGCCAAGATCAGCCGGGAGGTGTACAAGACCCGTGACATCACCGGTGGGCTGCCGCGAGTCGCCGAACTGTTCGAGGCTCGCAAGCCCAAGGATCCGGCAGTGATCACGGAGATCGACGGGGCCGTGTCCTTCGGGGCAATCAAGCGAGGCAAGCGCGAGGTGTTCGTGACCCCGAAGCAGGGTCAGAGGCGGAAATACGATGTCCCGGTGGGCAAGCACATGCGCGTCCACCAGGGTGACCAGGTGCGCGCGGGTGACCGCCTTTCCGAAGGACCGATCAACCCGCACGACATCCTGAAGATCAAGGGCTCCCGCGCCGTCCAGGAGTATCTGCTCAACGAGATCCAGGAAGTCTATCGTCTGCAAGGGGTGAAGATCGACGACAAACACATCGGCGTCATCGTGCGGCAGATGCTCCAGAAGGTCAAGGTCGTCGACCCTGGCGAGACCGACCTGCTCGAGGACGAGCACGTGGACCGCGTCGAGTTCCGCAATGTGAACCAGAACGCGGCCGCCGAGGGCAAGAAGCCTGCCCGGGCGGAGCCGTTGCTGCTCGGAATCACGAAGGCCAGCCTGACCACCGAATCCTTCATATCGGCCGCTTCCTTCCAGGAGACGACCCGCGTACTGACCGACGCGGCGGTGCGGGGCGCCAAGGACGACCTGAGGGGGCTCAAGGAGAACATCATCATCGGTCACCTCATTCCGGCGGGCACCGGTGAACATCGCTGGCACGATGTCGAATTCGTCGTGGAGCAGTCGTACTACGACGAGGAGATTCTGCCGCTCACGGGTCCCGGTGAACTCCTCCCCGGGTTGGGCGAGGCGATGGAGGAGGTGTCGGCCGAGTAGTCGGATGGACACCCGCCTGGCGGCACGTCTCAGTGAAACCGAGGAGCGGTTCCGGATCGTGGAGCGCGAGCTCTCGAATCCGGATGTCATCCGCAACCGCGACCGCCTGCGCGAGCTGGGGCGGGAGCGGGCGGGGCTGGCGGAGGCGGTGATTGCCGGGCGCCTGGTGCGCGGGCTGGAGGAGGAACTCGCGGATGCACACGAGCTGCTCGCCGAATCCGACGATGCCGAGATGAAGGCGCTCGCCGAGGAGGAGATCACCTCGCTGGATCACCGTCTCGAAGTGGCGGCCGTACGGCTCCGCACGGCGCTCGTTCCCCCCGATCCGATGGAGAACAGGCCCGCCGTGGTGGAAATCCGCGCCGGCACCGGAGGAGACGAGGCGGCGCTCTTCGGGGCCGATCTCGTGCGGATGTACCGGCGGCTGGCCGAGCGAAACAGCTGGAACATCGAGTTGATGAGCCTCTCGGAGGGGATCCCGGGCTCGGTCAAGGAGGCGATCTTCACGGTTCGGGGAAAAGGTGCGTACGGGCGCTTGCGGTACGAGTCGGGTGTCCATCGCGTTCAGCGGGTCCCCGAAACCGAGAGCCAGGGCCGGATCCACACGTCGGCGGCCTCGGTAGCTGTCCTTCCCGAAGCCGAGGACGTCGACATCGAGATTGATCCCTCCGACCTGCGTATCGACGTGTTCCGTTCGTCGGGGCCCGGCGGCCAATCGGTGAACACCACCGATTCGGCGGTGAGGATCACCCACCTTCCCACCGAACTCGTGGTGACCTGTCAGGACGAAAAATCCCAGCACAAGAACAAGGCCAAGGCCATGAAGGTGCTGCGATCCCGTCTCCTCGACCGCAAGATCGCCGCCCACGAAGCGATCCGGGCGGCCGAGAGAAGGTCGCAGATCGGGACCGGGGACCGTTCCGCCAAGATTCGGACCTATAATTTTCCGCAGAACAGGGTGACCGATCACCGCATCGGTCTCAGCTTGTATCGGCTCGGAGACGTGCTGGACGGCGATCTGGAGGAGATCGTCGCGGCCCTGCGGCTCGCGCGCGAGGAAGAACTGCTCGCCGGGTCGGGTGCAAAATCGGGTGCTGGGTGATGTCCTCTCCCACGGTTCCCACTGGCCGCAGCGTTCCACCGGGTGCCGGCCAGCCTCCTGCTCCCCGCGACCGCCCCGCGGTATGGACGGTCATGGACATTATCCGCTGGAGCGGCACCTACCTGCACGACAAGGGGATCGAGAGCGGGCGCCTTAACGCTGAACATATTCTTGCACATGTACTTGAGACTGAACGCTTTCAGCTTTACATGAACTTCGATCGTCCGCTCACCAAGGGGGAACTCGCGAAGTACAGGCCGCTGCTTCGTCGCCGGGCTGCGAGGGAGCCTCTGCAGTATGTGCTCGGCTCCGCTCCGTTCAGGAACCTCGGTCTGCGGGTGGATCGGCGGGTCGCCATACCCCGTCCCGAAACCGAATACCTGATCGACGTGCTCAAGCGTGTGGCCGGAGAAGACAGGGTCTTCGATTCGGCGGTGGATGTGGGTACCGGTTCGGGGGCGATCGCCGTCGCGCTGGCGGCGGAAGGGTTGGCGACGTCGGTCATCGCCACCGACATTTCACCCGCCGCCATTTCCCTTGCGAGGGAGAATGCGGTTGCCGCGGGTCTGTCCTGCATCGATTTCCGGTTGGGTTCGTTGCTGAATCCGGTTTCGGGGCTGACCTTCGACCTGGTCCTGTCCAATCCGCCCTACCTCACCGAGGCGGAATGGCTCGACACGGAGCCGGAAGTGCGGGAATGGGAACCTCGGCTGGCCATGGTGGCCAGGAACGCCGGACTCGAAGTGATCCGGAACCTGGTCAAGGGGCTCGGTGGGGCAGTGCGGCCCGGTGGCTGGGTGGGGCTGGAAGTTGGAAGTACGCAGGGGGAGGTCGTGGCCGGGTTGCTGCGGGCCATGCCCGGGTTTGAGGATGTTGGGGTGCATGACGACCTTGCAGGCCGGCGTCGCTATGTTTTTGCACGCAGGATCGTGGGCGGGAATACGGAGACCGTGCCGGCAGTACCTGCCCCGATTGCCCGAGAGGAGTGAACCGTTGTCCGAAATCCATGATAGAGCCGAATCGCTGGGCAGGGCACTGGGCAGCACCCCCGAGTACCGGACGCTGACCAGAGCGCTGGAGGCGGTGGACGGCGACCGCGAGATGGTCGCCCTGAAGAATGAGGTGCGGGAAATCGAGGAGACCTTCAAGGCGGCCGTCGGTAGAGGTGAAGAGCCTTCCTCGACGGATATGGAGCGGTACGAAGCCGTCGTTGGAAAGCTCCAGGCGTCCTCGCTCTACCAGAGCGTCGTTGCCGCCCAGGCCAATTTCGACAAGATCATGTATCGCGTGGACGGCGCAATTCAGGAGGGGATGCGCGCGGGGGCCGCGTCCCGGATCATCCTCACCCCATGAGCCGTCCCGTGCCCGGCCCCGACACGCCCGGGAGAGAAGCCGACACGCCCGAGAGAGAAAAGGGCCTGAAGGTCTTTCGAAGCGTCGTCTACGCGACCATCGAACCCGTCACCCTGTGGCTGGTCCGGCGCGGCGTACACCCCAATGCGATCACGATCATGGGGTTTCTCGCGACCCTCGCGGCGGCGCTGATGTTCTCCCGCGACCACGTCCGTACCGCCGGGCTCCTTGTTCTCCTGGGCGGGTTGCTCGACATCTTCGACGGACGCGTGGCCCGGGTCTCGGGCCTGGCCTCCAAGTTCGGCAGCTTCTTCGACTCCACCCTGGACCGCATCTCCGAGATTGCCATGTACATCGGCTTCATCACCCTGTACAACGGCTACATCCTCGAGGCAACCGATATCTGGATGATCTACGTGATCACACTGGCACTCGGGGGCTCGCTCATGGTGAGCTACACGCGGGCCCGCGCCGAAGCGCTTGGCTTCGAGTGTACCGTGGGGTTGATGCAGCGTGCCGAACGAATCGTTCTGCTCGGCGTGGGATCCCTTGTCTTCGGCCTCGCATGGGGTGGCAGGGTACTGAGCCTGATTATCATCATTGTCGCGGTCCTCACCAACATCACCGCAATTCACCGCATCGTCTGGGTCTACAGACACGGTAAGGGCGTTCCTCTCGACGGCGGCGGGGATGCCGCCGGAAAGGCGTAAGGAGTACGTGGCGCAAACCCCCAATATTTCCTCTCCCGACGGGCGTGTCGGCCTTCTGCTGCCGGGACTCGGTGCCGTGGCCACAACGGTCGTGGCAGGGGTCGAGGCTGTTCGGCAGGGGCTGGCCGAGCCTGTCGGCAGCCTGTCCCAGATGAATACCATTCGGCTCGGCAAGCGCACGGAGGGCCGAGCTCCGCTGATCCGGGACCTGGTCAGCATCGCCCGACTGGACCAGCTCGTCTTCGGCGCGTGGGATCCGATCCCCGACAACGCGTACGAGAGCGCTGTAAACGCCGGAGTGCTGGACAGGCACCAGCACCTGGACCCCATTCGCGACTTCCTGTCATCGGTCGAGCCGATGTCGGCCGTCTTCGACACGGCGTACGTAAAACGCCTTGACGGGCCCAACCGCAAGCAGGCCGGCAACAAGATGGAGCTCGCGGAGGCATTGAGGGAGGACATCCGTCGCTTCAAGGCCGACCATGACTGTGCGCGCGTCGTCATGATCTGGTGCGGCTCGACCGAGATCTTCCAGCGTGCGGGGCCGGCTCACGCCGACATCGAGGCGTTCGAGCAGGCGATGTACAACAACGACCCCGCGATCGCGCCCAGCATGGTGTACGCATACGCGGCCATCCTGGAGGGTGTTCCCTACGCCAACGGGGCGCCGAATCTCTCCGCCGATGTCCCCGCCCTGGAGGCACTGGCGCTGGAGCGCGGGGTACCCATCGCCGGCAAGGACTTCAAGACGGGCCAGACCCTGATGAAGACGATCCTGGCTCCCGGGCTGAAAGCCAGGATGATTGGGGTCAACGGCTGGTTCAGCACGAACATCCTGGGGAACCGGGACGGGGCCGTGCTCGACGATCCCGAGTCGTTCAAGACCAAGGAGGAATCCAAGCTGGGCGTGCTCGACTACATCCTCCAGCCGGAGATGTATCCCCAGCTGTACGGTGATATCTACCACAAGGTCAGGATCAACTACTACCCGCCGCGTGGTGACGACAAGGAGGGGTGGGACAACCTCGACATCTTCGGCTGGCTCGGTTATCCCATGCAGATCAAGGTCGATTTCCTTTGCCGGGATTCGATCCTCGCCGCGCCGATCGTCCTGGATCTGGCCCTCTTCCTGGACCTTGCGGGGCGCGCCGGACTGGGGGGCATCCAGGAGTGGTTGTCCTTCTACTTCAAGAGTCCGCACGTCCCCGAGGGGCTGTACCCCGAACACGACCTTTTCATCCAGCACTGGAAGCTGAAGAACACGTTACGATGGCTCGCGGGTGAGGAGCAGATCACCCACCTTGGCCGGGAGTACTACGAATAGCCGTGGGATTGCGCGACGGAGCGGCCGGTTCGGCCGGGAGTGATCCGGTGACGGGCCGATTCATCGTGGTCGAGGGTGCGGAGGGGGTCGGGAAGTCCACCCAGATCGCGCGGTTGCAGGCGTTTCTGGGGGAAGCCGGGGTGTCGGTCGTGGCGGGGCGGGAACCCGGTCAGACCTCCATCGGCGAGGGCATTCGCGAACTGCTCCTGCACGGGAGCCGTTCGCCGCTTCCGCCACGGGCTGAACTTCATCTGATTCTGGCGGCCCGGGCCGCGTACGTGACCGAGGTCGTAAGGCCCGCCCTCGATTCCGGCAGGTGGGTGGTTTCCGACCGCTTCGATCTGAGCACCTTCGCCTACCAGGGCTACGGCCGGGGCCTCGACCGCGAGCGGATTGCCGAAATGAACCATGACGTAACGTCAGGGTTGGCTCCGGACCTCTACCTGGTGTTGGATCTGGGCGTGGAAGAAGGCATGGCGAGGCGGGCGCGAGCGGGGAGGAGCAACGACCGGATCGAGTCTGCCGGCCCCGACTTTCTCAACCGGGTGCGGGAAGGGTATGTTGAGTTGGTGAAGTCCAGGACGAACGCAGTGCTGATTCCCGCGGACGGCACGCCTGAACAGGTCGAGGGCCGGATCCGCCGCGAAATCATGCGCCGTTTCCCCGAGGTTGGCGATTTGCCTTGACGAAACTTTTTGCGGTGGAACGGTTTAGCGGGGGTGGGGCGGGTGGTGCGAACCAGGGCGAGCGACAAGGGTGAACTGATGCCAAAGCGAAAGACAGCGGTTGTTCCTGCCCTGATCGTGGTGCTCGCCGTGGCGAGCGGCGGCTGGTTCCTCCAGCGCGACGTCGGGTTGGGAGCCAACGTCTACTTCCAGACCCGGCTCCTGGAAGAGGTGATTTCGCGCATCGACCGTCACTTTGTGGACGAAATCGAGGTCGATGACCTGTACGATGCGGCCATCCAGGGCGCGGTTCGGCAGCTGGAGGATCGCAACTCGGCCTTCCTCGAGGCTTCGGATTGGGAGGACGTCAGGATCCGGACCCAGGGGGAGTACGGGGGCGTGGGGTTGGAGGTCAACGACCGTGACGGGCACATCACGATCGTGGCCCCGATCCCGGGGACTCCCGGTGCGAGGGCGGGTTTGAGGCCCGGCGACCGGATCGTCGAGGTGGACAGCACGTCGGTCGCCGGCTGGAAGACCGACCAGGCGGTCGATCTGCTGCGGGGCGAACCGGGAACGGCGGTCCGGATGGGCATCCAGCGGCCTGGTGTGGAACGGGTCCTCTCCTTCGATGTCACCCGCGCGGTCATCCAGTTCCCCTCCGTCCCGTTTGCAACGATGCTGCGGGGAGGCGTGGGGTATGTGCCGTTGCGCATCTTCAACGGGACGACCACGAGCGAGGTCCGGGCCGCCATCGATTCGCTGTCGGCACAGGGGATGACGTCGCTCATCCTGGATTTGCGCTTCAACCGCGGTGGGCTGCTCGACGAAGGAGTGGGTCTGACGGACCTGTTCCTTGACCCCGGGATGGACATCGTGGAGATACGGGGGCGCAGTACCGCGCCCGAGCGGTACACGGCGCGAGCGGGGCAGGAGTACCCCGATCTTCCCGTCGTCGTCCTGGTCGGACATGGGAGTGCCTCGGCGGCCGAGATCGTGGCGGGGGCCCTGCAGGACCACGACAGGGCGCTGCTGGTCGGCTCCGGTACCTTCGGGAAGGGTTCCGTCCAGTCCCTGTTCCCGCTGTCGGGAGGAAACGTCCTCAAGCTTACAACGGCGCGCTGGTATACCCCGTCGGGCCGTTCGATCCAGAAGGCGCTGGCTGACCAGATGGCCAGGGTGGAAAACGGCGTGATCACGATATTCGGCGATTTTGCCGAACGTCCCGACCTTGCCGACAAGCCACAATTCCGGTCCGCGGGAGGCCGGCTCGTTCATGGTGGTGGCGGGATCGTGCCGGATCTCTGGGTCCTGCAGGACACCCTTACGACCACGGAGCGGCAGGCGTATCGGAAGTACGAGTCGGTTGGCAACGACTTCGCGCCGGCGGTTCAGAACTGGGCAGTGCGTTACCTGCAGGAACACCCGGGGCTGGAGCCCGGCTTCGGCATCACCGACGCCGATCGGGCGAACTTCCTGACTGCTCTTGCGGCCCGGGGGGCTGACATCACCTTGGACGACCTCCTTCGCGGGCGCCGCTACGTGGACTTTCTGCTTGGGCGGGAGATCGCACTTCAGGCCTGGGACGACGCCGGCCTCTTCATGCGGACCGCCGGGACCGATGCGCAACTTCAGAGGGCGGTGGACCTGCTGCTCGCCGCACGCGACCAGACGGAGCTCTTCAGGTTGGCGGGCACGCCTCTGGGGGGTCCGCGTCCGGGCGGGCGTGCCACCGGGAACGAATCTCCCCGCTGACTCGGAGGGCGGGCAGGCATCGGGCGCATCGGACCATGGCAGCGCCCCGGTCCCGGCGTCAGGATAGTGTCCCATGAAGTCCAAGATCCGATACCTGGAGGTGAGCGTCAGAAGAGGGCGCGTGATCGAGTCGAGGCACAGGGTCCACGCGGTCGTCGCCGATCCCTCCGGGCGGGTTGTGCGGAGCTGGGGCGACCACCGCCGGCCAACGATGCTGAGGTCCGCGGCGAAGCCCTTCCAGGCCCTCCCGCTGGTCGCGGACGGGGCTGCCGACCATTTCGGAATATCCGGTGAGGAGATTGCCCTGTGTTGCGGCTCACACAGTTCGGAGGAATCCCATGTGAGGGTGGTGCGGTCGATCCTGGCGAAGGCGGGTGCAGGGGAAGAGCTGCTCGTGTGCGGTCCGCATCCTCCCCTTTCGGCGGCCCGCGCCGAGGCGCTCGCAGCTGCCGGGACACGTCCGACGCCGATCATGAGCAACTGCTCGGGCAAGCACGCGGGCATGCTGGCGCTCGCCGCGTTCCACGGTTGGCCGCTGGACGGATACGAGAGCCCCGCCCACCCCGTGCAGGCACGCATGTCGCGCGAGGTGTCGCGCTGGACGGGCACGGACCCGTCCGAGATGCACAGCGAGGTGGACGGGTGTGGCGTGCCCACCTTCGCCGTTGCGCTCGGGGACCTGGCCCGGGGTGCCGCTCGCCTGGCCGCTGCCGGGAGGGTGGAGGGGAGTTCTCGCCGCATCGTTCGCGCCATGGTCGATCATCCGTTCATGGTCGCGGGCACCGGGCGTCTCTGTACTCGCTTGATGGAGGAGGAGCGGGGGCGGGTATTCGCCAAGGTCGGGGCGGAAGCCGTGTACATGGCGGGTGACCTCGACCGGGGGCTGGGGGTCGCGCTCAAGGTCGAGGATGGGGCGTGGCGGGCCGCCCCGCCGGCGCTCATGGCGGTGCTGGACCTTGCCGGGATCGTGTCCCCGGGCGCCAGGGAAGCGCTGTGGCCGGACTTCGTGGAGCCTGTCCGGACCAACACGCTGGGCAATGAGGTGGGCCGTATCACCGTGGAGGAGCGCCCGTGTTCATAGATTCCGTCGAGATCGATGTCGCAGGGGGCAGGGGCGGGTCGGGCTCCGAAGCGTTCCGGCGCGAGAAGGGCGTGCCACGGGGCGGCCCGGCCGGGGGTGACGGGGGGAGCGGTGGGGACGTGGTTCTCGTGGCCGACGACTCGCTGACGACCCTCAGCGACTACCGCTACAGGCGGCACCACCGCGGGGAGCGGGGCCGGCATGGCGAGGGCTCCAACAGAACCGGCAAGAGCGGCCGGGACGTGGAGCTCAGAGTGCCGCCCGGCACGATCGCGGTGGACAGTCGCAGCGACGAGGCGCTCGGAGAGCTTCTGGCGGCCGGAGACCGGCTGGTCGTAGCCCGGGGCGGCCGCGGTGGCTGGGGGAACGTGCGCTTCGCTTCGGCGACACACCAGGCACCGCGCCGCTGGGAGCCAGGCGGGGAGGGGGAGCACCGGCTGGTGCGACTGGAACTCAAGCTCCTCGCCGATGTGGGGTTGGTCGGCGAGCCCAATGCAGGGAAGTCGACCTTGTTGTCGCGGATCAGCCAGGCCAGGCCGAAGATCGCCGACTACCCGTTCACGACACTGACCCCCAACCTGGGCGTGGTGGAGATGCCGGACTTCCGCTCCTTCGTCGTCGCCGACATCCCGGGAATCATCGAGGGGGCACACGAGGGCAAGGGGCTGGGTCACCGCTTCCTGCGCCACATCGAGCGGACCCGTGCCCTGGCGATCCTGTTGCCGGTGGACGACGAGGATCCCGCCGCGACGCTGGCGGGGCTGCGCGATGAACTGGAGAGGTATTCGCCCGGACTCGCGGCACTTCCTTTCGCAGTGGTGTTCTCCAAGATGGACCTGCACCCCGCGGGAACGTCCCCGCCGGTGTTGGACGCGCCCGGGGCCTGGGGTTCATACCAGGTCAGCGCGGTGACGGGCGAGGGGGTGACCGGGCTGCTGGAGGGGTGCTGGGCGCAGTTGGGCGCTTCACGGCGCGCCGCGCCGGAGGGGGACGACGAATGGTAGGGCTCCCGATCCCTCACGGCACGAGGCTCGCGCAGCCCGCGTACGCCGCGCTGACCCTCCGGGGGTTGCCCGGCGTGGGACCCGTGCGCTTCCGTTCCCTGGTCGACCGCTTCGGGACCCCGTCGACCGCTCTCGCGGCGCCCTCGGCGGAGTTCGCGGAGGTTGCGGGCCAGCGCGCGGAAGGGGCGCGGCACGGGAACGCGCCCGCCCGCCGCGCCCGCGATGTCCTCGGCCAATGCGAGGCCGGCGGGATCGCCCTGCTGGTGTACGGGTCGCCCGAGTACCCCCCCGCGCTGGGCGACCTGAGCGGGCCACCGTCCGTCCTCTTCGCGCTGGGACGGACCGGGTTGCTCTCGGGCCCGTGCGTTGCGGTCGTGGGGTCTCGCCGCGCGACCGCCTACGGCCGCCGCATCGCCCGACGGATCGGAGCACTCCTCGCGGGCCAGCGGCGGTGCGTGGTGTCGGGGATGGCGATGGGGATCGATGCCGAGGCCCATCGCGGTGCGCTGCCCGGGCCGACCGCGGCCGTCCTCGGATCCGGGGTGGATGTGCCCTCGCCTCGCCGCAACGCGGCTCTGTACCGGAACATCGTCGAGCATGGGGTGGTGGTTTCGGAGTACGCGCCGGGGGTGCGGCCCGAACCCCATCACTTTCCGGCGCGCAACCGGATCATCGCTGCGCTGTCCCGGGACGTCGTCATCGTCGAGGCCTCGCGCCGAAGCGGTGCCCTGATCACCGCCGGCATCGCCCTGGACCTGGGTCGCGAGGTGCACGCAGTGCCGGGTCCCATCGACCGTCCCACCAGCGAGGGGACGAACCGGCTTATCGCCGATGGTGCCGGCGTGATCTTCGACGCAGGGCCCGAAAACCCGTTCGCGGGCGAAGAGACACTGCCCGAGGAACCCGAGTTGCGCGCCCTGCTGGCGGCGATCCCGACGGCGCCGCTTACGGTGGAAGAGGTCGCGTTGGCGACAAATCGGCCCGTGGAGGAGGTTTCGACGTTGCTCATGGTGCTGGAAATCAGGGGATTCCTGACACCGACGCGCGATGGCCGGGTGATGCGGACCCCGGGACGGAGACCGCTTGGGGTCCGCGAGGAGGTCGCCCGGTGACGGCGGCGAGGATCGCAAACGTGTATGTCCACGCACCCTTCTGCGCGCGCCGGTGCTGCTACTGCGACTTCGCCGTGGATGTGGACCGGAAGCCCGACGGAGTGCGCTGGCTGGCGTCGATACGGAAGGAATACGACACGCTGCAGGCCTCGGGCGAAGCACCGCTCGCCGACTCGATCGATACTCTGTACGTAGGAGGAGGCACGCCATCGGTCCTGGAGCCGCGGTTCATCGCGGCGCTGCGCGGCGTGATTGGACGGAAGCGGATGGCCGGCCCGGAATTGGAGTGGACCGTGGAAGCCAACCCGGAGTCGTTCACGGGGAACACAGCCCGGGAGTGGGCGGCGGTGGGTGTGAATCGCGTATCCCTGGGAGTCCAGAGCTTCGACCGGGGCGCGCTGAAGTGGATGGGTCGCCTCCACTGTGTCCGGGACATCGGCGCGGCCGTGCAACAGGCCAGGGCGGCCGGGATCGCCAACCTTTCCGTCGACCTGATCTTTGGGCTTCCGGACACGATCACACGTTGCTGGGCAGACGATCTGGAACGCGCGCTGGAGCTGAACGTGCCCCATATTTCGCTGTACGGCCTCACGGTCGAGAAGGGCACGCCGCTGCACCGCGCGGTTGGGGAGGGACGAGCGCCGATGCCCGTGGAGGGACGCTACCGCGACGAGTACCTCCTGGCAGTGGAAACACTGGTCGCGGAGGGGTATGAGCACTACGAGGTTTCCAACTTCTCCCGGCCGGGCTTCAACTCGCGCCATAACCGGGCCTGTTGGGAACACGCCCCCTACCTTGGCCTGGGAAACGGGGCTCACAGCTACCACGCGGGGCGACGCTGGTGGAATGTCCGGGACTGGTCCGAGTACGCCGCACAGGTCGCGCGTACGGGGAGTGGCCGGGCGCAGATCGAGGTGCTCAACGAGGAACAGTCCCGGCTGGAGGCCCTCTGGCTGGGACTGCGCACCGCTGCCGGCGTGGACGCCACCGTCCTGGGGGATTCGGCCGCCCCCGTTCTGCGAGGCTGGGAAGCCCGGGGCCTGGCTTCCCGCACGCATGGCCGAACCCGTCTCGCAGCCGAGGGCTGGTTGATTCTGGACGATCTTGCACTGGAGCTGGACCAGGCTTTGGGCGGCTGAATTCGGGCACGCGGAGGGGCCCACGATGATGAAGACGGTTGACGGCGGCGCCGTACGGGAGATTTTCAAGTACCCGGGGCATCAGGAGGCAGGCGGTTCATGATGGATTTGCGGCGCCGCAGCGACGACGATTCGCTTTCAAGCAGGGAGCGCAGTGTTCTCGAGGCCGTCGTGCGCACCTACGTGGAAACCGCCGAGCCGGCGGGGAGCCGAACACTGGCACGCCGCTACAATTTCGGCGTGTCCCCGGCCACGATCCGAAACACCATGGCCGATCTGGAGGATGAGGGCTATCTGACCCACCCCCACACCTCTGCGGGCAGGGTGCCGACCGATCTCGCGTACCGGTTCTTCGTGGACAGGGTGGTCCGTCCCGAATCGCTGACCGTTGCGGAGAGAGGCCTGATCGAACGGGAGCTCGGGACCGGCGAGTCGACCCTTGAACGCATCCTGCTCAACGCCACTCGTGCGCTGGGGATGCTGGTCAATGAGCTCGGTGTCGGCTCGGTGCCTCAACTCGACACCGCCCGCATGGAGCAGATCGATCTGATCCGGGTGTCGTCCAGCAAGGTACTCATGGTGGTGACGGTGCACAGCGGGATCGTGCGCACGGTGTATGTTGACCTCCCGGGCGATGTGCCCGCCGACGTCCTCGAAGGGCTTCAGCGGGTGTTGAATGAACGGCTCGCCGGACTGACCTTCCTGGAAATCCGCAGTTCGTTCGGAGAACGTCTCCGCGATGCGGTGGAGGATCCGGTCGCACAGGACATCCTCAATATTTTCGTCGAGTCGAGCGACGAGTTCTTCGCGCCGGTGCCCGCGGCGCAGGATCAGGTTGTTCTGGGGCAGACCTCTGCCATTGCAGCGCAGCCCGAGTTTTCGACCAACGAGCGTCTGCGCGACCTCATCGCGCTGACCGAACAGAAGGACTTGCTGGCCCGTGTTCTTGGTACGCGGGTCACACGCGGGGGCCCCTACGTCACCATTGGCGGCGAGCACGTCCCGGAACTGGCCGGCTTCACCCTGGTCACGTCCGGATACCGTCTCGGGGGACTCCGGGGGATCGTCGGAGTGATCGGGCCCACGCGCATGCCGTACGAAAAGGTGATCGCAATCGTGGACTACACTTCGTCCCTTGTAACTCGCATGCTGGAGCCCTGAAGCCGGGCGTTCGCGCCCAGGGAACATATGGCCGACTACTACACGTTGCTCCGCGTTTCGCGCGGCGCAAGCCAGGAAGAAATCAAGAAGGCGTACCGCAAGGTCGCCCTGGAACACCACCCCGACCGGAACGCCGGGTCCAGGGACGCGGAAGAACGTTTCAAGGAGGTTACCAGGGCATACGAGGTGCTGAGGGACCCCGAGAAGCGTGCCCGGTACGATCGTTACGGTGAGGAAGGGCTGCGCGGACAGCAGGGCTTTGGAGGTGGTTTCGACTTCTCCGACGCGCTCGAAGTGTTCATGCGCGACTTCGGGAACTTCGGGGGCTTCGAAAGCCTCTTTGGCGGGGGGCGGGCGACCAACCGGCCCGTGAAGGGGAAGTCGTTGCGCCTGACGGTGCCGCTGACGCTGAAAGACGTGCGCAGGGGGGTCAGGAAGAAGGTCCGCGTTGCTGTTCTGGATCTTTGTGATTCCTGCCAGGGGACCGGCGTGAAGGACGGCGCTCGGCCCTTGCCGTGTCCCACCTGCCAGGGAGCCGGGGAAGAACGCCGGGTGGAGCGGTCCGTGTTCGGGCAATTCGTGAGCGTGGCGCCCTGTCGCCGCTGCAGCGGCGAAGGCACGGTCATCGTCGATCGCTGCGAGGCGTGCCACGGAGAGGGGCGCTCTCGGGTCGAGCGCGAGATCGGCGTGGAGGTGCCGCCCGGCGTTTCGTCCGAGAACTACATCACGCTGCGGGGGGAAGGAAACACCGGTCCGCGGGGCGGTCCGCGCGGCGATATCGTCGTGCTCCTCGATGTCGCCGAAGACAGTCGGTTGACCCGTGAAGGGAACGACCTCGTTGCGGAAGTTCCGGTTTCGTTCAGTCAGGCCGCGCTCGGTGGGCAGGTGTCGGTCCCGACGGTGGAAGGCCAAACCAGCGTGGACATACCGGCGGGGGTCCAGAGCGGAGAAGAGATCCGGATCCGGGGAGAGGGGCTCCCCGATCTGAACAGCAGGCGAAACGGGGATCTGGTGGTCCGTGTGGCCGTGTGGGTGCCGGACCATCTGACGTCCGAGCAGGAACGCATCATTCGCAGCCTGCGCGCGGTCGAGGATCCCCCTCCGGAGAAGATCGATCCGTCGGCGCGCCGGGGGTTCTGGTCCAAGGTCAGGGAGGCGCTGGGGTAGGCTTTACCGCCGGTCCGCCGCACACAGCCGCCGCGCGCGCTCGGCCTTGATCATCCAGCGGCTCACGCTGATCCTGCACGTCGGGTCCAACTCGGCAGCCAGGGCGGCCAGGCCTTCCCACAGCCGGTGGGCGAGCCCGTTCCGCGACGGTGCGTCCTCCGGGTCCATCAGGATGATCCAGCTCTCGAGCGGCCGGGTGCCTTCATCGTCGACCAGCGGGTCCGTGCGCACTTCCAGGAGCATCAGGCGCGGCCGCGACTCCTCCACCAGGAGCCGGAGCCCCTCCATCCTCATGACGATGGCAGGGCGATACCGGCGGAGTTCGGCTCTGAGCCGATCCGCCGACAGCGTCCCTGGACCGACTCTGCGAAGGATGTCGACGACACGTTGCGTGGTTCGGACCATTTGCGCTCCGGCTCACTTCTCGCTGGGGACAGCCCGTGACAGAAAGCCCCGCTCCCTTTTCGACAGGCGGCGGTTGCAACCCACGGGCGCAGGTACGGTACCGGGTGTTTCGGGGGCATCATATGGCTGGATGGGACTACTTTTCGGACGGATGGTGTGGACGCCGGCGTGTTTGGCCATATTCAGGGGGGAGGTACCGTTGAGAGGCTCGCTGAACGACACATTGAGATCGGATCTGGCGGATGCGCGCCGGGCACGGGACCGGGAGCGCACCCTGGTCCTGTCCACAACGCTGGCGGAGGTCCGAAACCGGGAGATCGAGGTCGGTTCGGCTCTGGACGACGAAGGCGTCCGAAGCGTTGTCGCCCGCGCGATCAAACAGCGTCGCGACGCTGCCGCCCAGATGAAGGATGGCGGCCGGCCGGAGCTGGCCGCGAAGGAGTTGGGTCAGGCGAAGATCCTCCAGGCCTATCTGCCTCCCGAACTGTCGGCCGACGAGGTACGGACCTGGGTTCGTGAGATCATCCAGGGAGGTGCGGGCCACATGGGTGCGGTCATGTCCGGGCTCATGCCGCGGATCCGCGGCCGCTTCGACGGCGGTAGCGCGTCCAGAATCGTCCGGGAGGAACTGGGCCGCTCATGACCCGTCCCAACCGGCCCGCGGGCTGCTGAAACGATGACGCGCCGCGCTCTCCAGGTGCTGGAGTTCGGGCGAGTCCTGGAGTACGCAGCCGGTTTTGCCTCAACCTCCGGGGGGCGGGAGGCGGTGCTGGCCATGAGGCCTGCCCGTGAGAGGGGGACCGTACAGGATCGTCTCGCTGCCGTCGACGAGACGGGGCGCTTTCTCGCCGAGACGGACGAGTGGGTGTTTCCCGACCTCCCCGATGTGGACGTTGCGGTGAAGAGGCTTGCCGTGGACGGCGCGGTCCTCTCGCCCCGGCAACTGGCCGAAGTCGGCGGACTGCTGGCTGCGGGGGCCACGTTGCTCCGCTCCCTGAACCGGCAGCCGGTTGCGCGGAACCGGGGGGGCGCCCACAACGGGGATCCGTCCAACGGCCCGGGTGCGACCCGGTATCCGACGCTCGATGTTCTCGGGGCCCGACTCCTCGCCGAGCCGCGTCTCGAATCGACCCTGCGCCGTGCCGTTGATGCCCAGGGTACGGTCCTCGACGGTGCGAGCCGGGAACTCCGGCGTATTCGTGGCCGGTTGACCGGCGCTCACAATCGCGTTGTGGCTCACCTGGAGCAGTTTCTCGACGGCGTCGGTGATCGCCACCGGGTGCCGGGCGCATCGGTCACCATTCGTGAAGGGCGTTACGTGATCCCCCTGCGCCGCGAGGGGAAGAGGACGGTGGGAGGATACGTCCACGACGAATCCTCCTCGGGTGCCACGGTGTTCGTCGAACCGCCCTCGGCCATCGAGATGATGAACCGCGTGCGCGAGCTGGAAAGGGCCGAGACGAGGGAGGTTGACCGAATCCTGAGGGAGTTGACGGACCGCTGCCGTCCCCTGGCCGTCCGGTTGGCCGATTCGCTCGCGGCACTGACGGAGATGGACAGGCGAGTGGCGCTGTCCCGGGCCGCAAACCGTTGGGAAGGGTGCGTGCCGGAAGTGACCGAAGGTCCGCTTTGCATCCGGGGAGGACGTCACCCGCTCCTCGTCGCGGCGGGCGTCGACGCGGTCCCTTTCGACTTCGAGCTCGACGACGGAGAGGGTGTGATGGTCGTGACCGGCCCGAACACCGGCGGCAAGACGGTCTTCCTCAAATCGGTGGGGCTCGTCGCCGCCCTCGCCCAGTCGGGGATCATTCCCCCCGCGGGCCCCGGCACCCGCCTTCCCGTCTTCGACGCCTTCTTCGCCGATGTGGGTGACGAGCAGTCGATCGCCGACAGCCTTTCGACATTCTCGGCGCACCTGCGCAACCTGCGGGAGGTGCTGGAAGTTGCGGGGCCGCGCTCCCTGGTCCTCATCGACGAGCCCGGCGCGGGAACCGATCCCAAGGAAGGGGAAGCCCTGGCGCGTTCCCTCATCGAGACCCTTGCGGAGCGCGGCTGCACGGCGGTGGTCACCTCGCACCTGGGGGGCCTCAAGCGGCTCGGACGCGAGGGCAGCCGCATCGTCAACGCCTCGCTGCACTTCGATGGCGAGCGTCTCGCACCCACCTACCGTTTTGCGAAGGGACGCCCCGGGCGCAGCTACGGCCTCGCAATCGCTCGCGGCCTGGGATTCCCGGACGATGTGCTGGACCGCGCCGAAGCATATCGGGATACGAGCGAAGCCCGGCTGGACGACCTGCTGGAGAGCCTCGAAAGGAAGGAGCAGCACGTCTCGCGCCTCCTCGCGGAACTCGACGGCGAGCGGAAGCGCACTGCAGTCCTGGGCTCCGAGTTGGAGGCGCGGGCGGCGGAGCTCCGCCGGTCGGAGAGGGAACATGCCGCGCGCGCCAGGAGGGAGGCCCGCCGGATGCTGCTCGATGCCCGCGCGGAGGTGGAAGCCGCCATCGCGGAGCTGGGGGACCGCGTGACCACGGGAGAGTCCCTGGAGGAGGCATCTCGCCGGGCGCGACGTACGGTCGAGGTCGCGGCCCGGGGGCTGGAGGTCCCGACCGGGGTCGCACCGGACTACGATCGGGACCCGGACGCGAGGCTTGAGCCGGGTGCGAAGGTGATCATGGTGAATTCCGGTGCCCGTGGCAGGGTAGTGGCCGTGGAAGGGGACCGGGTGATCGTCACGGTCGGAGGGGTTCGCATGAAGGTCTCGCCGGGATGGTTCGTCGTCGAGGGGGAAGGGGGTGCCGGTCCCGCCGCCGACCTGGGACGGCGCGAACCGGCGGCTGAAGCTCGCGGCGGGGGGGGCTGGACCGCACCGCGCATCGAAGCGGTCAGCGAGCTGGATCTGCGCGGCCAGCGCGTCGACGAGGCCGAGACTTCCCTTTCCCGTGCGCTGGACGCGGCGTCGGTTGCCGACCTGCGCGAACTCCGGGTTATCCACGGCATGGGGACCGGTGCCTTGCGCGAGCGGGTGGCCGAAGTCCTGGGCCGCGACGCCCGGGTCGAGCGCTTCCGGGCGGGGAAGCCGGGCGAAGGCGGATACGGGGTCACCGTGGCCAGGATCCGGTAGCGTGATTCCCGACGACGTGGTCGAGGAGGTGCGCGCCCGCGCCGATATCGTCGGGGTCATCGGCGAGTTCGTTCAACTGAAGAAGGCGGGCAGGGAATTCAGGGGACTGAGTCCCTTCAAGAAGGAAAACACCCCCTCCTTCTACGTCATTCCCGCCAAGGCGTTTTTCCACGACTTCTCTTCCGGCGAGTCCGGAGACGTCTTCTCGTTTCTGATGAAGCACCAGGGCATGAGTTTCGTGGATGCCGTCAAGTTCGTGGGCGCGCGCAGCGGGGTGGACGTGCGCGAGGTCGGCAAGGGAAAGCGGCGCGACGACGCCTGGCGGCCGTACTACGAAGCGACCGCGCACGCCGGAGCCTTTTTCGCGGAGCGTCTGTGGGAGTGGGAAGGCGGTGGGGGTGCCCGCGAGTACCTGGAGGGGCGGGGAATCGACCGGGAGGTGGGGGAACGCTTCGGGCTCGGCTATGCGCCCGACGAGTGGGGAGCTTTTCGCGAGGCCGCGTCGGTCCACGGCCTCGACGAAGGCACCCTGTTGGAACTGGGGCTCCTGAAGAAGAGCGAGAAGGGTGGCGGCCCCTACGACGCCTTCCGGAACCGCATCATCTTCCCCATCGAGTCGGTCAGCGGACGCGTGCTCGCCTTCGGGGGCAGAGTGCTGGGCCCCACGGGCAAGGGGGCGCCCAAGTACCTCAACTCGCCGGAGAACCCCATCTTCCACAAGGGCGAGGTTCTGTACGGCCTCGGATGGGCCCGAAACCACGTCCGCAGGGCTGAATCCGTCCTTGTCGTTGAGGGCTTCATGGACGTGGTGTCGCTCGCGGCGGTGGACATCCGTAACGTCGTTGCACCGCTGGGAACCGCCCTGACGCAGTCGCACGCACGCCTCCTGAAGCGCTACACGAACCAGGTGCGGCTGCTCTTCGACAGCGACCCGGCCGGGCTCCGTGCGACCTTCCGGGCCGCCGACACGCTCCTTGGCGAGGGGCTCCACGCAGCCGTCGTGACGCTTCCCGATGGCGAGGACCCCGACTCGGTGGCCCGCTCCGGGGGCGGGGAGGCGGTCCGCGGTTTCGTGGCTCAGGCGGTGGATGTGCTGGACCGCAAGATCGCGATCCTCGAGGAGCACGACTACTTCGGTTCAATCGAGAAGACCCGGCGGGCGCTGGACCGTCTGCTGCCCACGCTGCGGGCGGTCAAGGACCGCGGACTGCGGGACATCTACCTGACAAGGGTCGCCGAGCGCACAGGCGTGCGCGCGGAAACGCTCGACGCCGAACTGCGCCAGTCCGCGACCACCCGGGCGGTGCCCGAAGGCCGCACGCCTCTTCGCCGGTCCAGGCCCGGTCCCCGGTTTCATGGACTGGGACCCGAGCGTGCGCTGCTGCTCCTGATGGTCAAGCACCGGGAGTGTATCGACAAGGTGAGCGAGAGCATTGGTCCCTCCGATTTGGAGGATGGGGTCAAGCGTGTGATCTTCGAGGCACTGGTCACCGACCCGGAGCTCGCAAGGTTGCCGGCGGATACGATGCCGGAAGCCGTCCAGTTCTTCGAGGATCTGATGGCGGATCCGGAAACGATGGCGTCTCCCGAGCAGGTGTTGACCGACACTGTGTCTGCGATCGAGACCAACGGAGACAACCGGCGCCGCGACTCGCTGCGGGAGGAGTTCCGGCGAGCACCGGAGGGCCCGGAACAGAGGCGGCTGGTCAGAGAATTGGAACGGTTGACGAAGAAGACGGCCGGCCGGTTGCCGGATTGGCGCAGATCCGCCACACACCATAGAGAGGGGGAAGCACCAAAGTGACCTCAGAAAACGGCCCAATCTCAACACGGCTGCTGGAGCTCCAGGTCATCGATCAGGACATCCGGAAGAACCGGGAACGAATCGACTCATTCGTGCCATTGCTGGAGGAAGTCGAAGCACCGGCCGAGCGTCTGGCCAAGGATGTCGAGGTCACCGCGACGAAGGTGCGTGAGTTGCGTCTGGAGGAACGTCGCCTGCGTCTCGCGGCCGAGGAAAAGAGGGTGCGGGTGCAGCGCCTGGAGGAACGCCTCAACCTGGTCCGGACGGTGCGCGAGGAGGCGGCGGTGCAGGCCGAGCTGGGGCTGATCCGACGGGCTCTGGACCAGGAAGAGCAGGAGGTCGTGAGCCTGCTCGACCAGCTCAGCCGTTTCGAGGAGCGGCTGTCAGACCAGCGCGAGGCGATGGAAGAGGCGCGCGCAGAGGTGGAGCCGCGCCGCGATGAGCTTCTGGGCGAGCAGGAGGTGGCGCGCTCCGACGTCGCGACGCTGGAGTTGCGGCGCGTTGATTTCGCGTCCGCGGTCGATCCCCGGTACCTCCGCGTGTACGAAAAGCTGATCCAGGGAGGGCGTCGGGTCGCGGTGGCCCCCATGACCGAGGACGGGGCCTGCGGATCCTGCTTCTCCCTGATCCCCCTGCAGGTCCAGAACGAGATTCGGGAGACTGCGCCACTGGTGCGCTGCGAGGCCTGCGGGGTCATCGTGACCGCTCCCGCTGCGGAAGACCAGGCGGGCAGCGGAAACGGGGACACCGCGGACGCGTCGTTCGACAGTTGAGCCCCGCCCGGGGGCCCCGTCCCCTGTGGAAGCTCGGTACAACACCTGATCCGCGGGTCGTCGAGACCCTTCAGCGCACGTTGAACCTGCCGGCTCCCCTGTGCAGGCTGCTGGCGATCAGGGGACACGAGGCTCCCGAGGCGGCCAAGTCGTTCCTCCGTCCGCTCCTGACTTCGCTGCACGAGCCCGACCGGCTCCTCGACGCCGATGTCGCAGCCCGTCGTCTGGCCCGCGCGGTCTCCGAGGACGAGGTCGTGGTGGTCCACGGCGACTACGACATGGACGGCATCGCGGCCGCGGCGTTGCTGACACGCTGGATCCGTGCGATGGGGGGCAGGGCCGAAGCGATCGTCCCCGACCGGAATCGGCACGGCTACGATCTCTCCGCCGTGGGCGTGTCGCGTGCCGCGGCGCGCGGCGCGAAGGTGCTCGTTACGGTGGATTGCGGGATCGTGGCCCTCGATCCGGTGCGGCAGGCCGTGGAAGCGGGGATGGACGTGATTGTCACGGATCACCACGCCCCCGGCCCCGTGCTTCCGGCGGCGCATGCGGTCGTCAACCCCAACCGGGCGGATTGTCCCTACCCCAACAAGCATCTGTGCGGCACCGGCGTCATCTTCAAGGTGGGCCAGCTCGTGGCCCGCATGCTGGGCCGCCCGCCCGACGAGAGCTGGCAGTACCTGGATCTGGTGGCGATGGCGACGATCGCCGACCAGGTGGCGCTCAGGGGAGAGAACCGGGTGCTGGCCCGTTACGGCCTTCGAGCCCTGGCGGACACCTCGTGGCCGGGCCTGCGCGCGCTCATGGAAAGGGCCGCTGTCGGGGGCGGAAAGCGCGTCGACTCGGCGGCCGTGGCCTTCGCTCTGGCTCCGCGCATCAACGCGGCCGGCCGGGTGGGTGACCCCGCGGATGCGCTCCGCCTCCTCCTCACCACGGATCCGGCCGAAGCGCGCGCCCTGGCCGCGACGCTGGAGGGCAACAACAGCGCCCGCAAGGATGTGGAACGGCGCACCGCCGAGGAGGTGTTCGCGGCGCTGGAGGAGTGTCGCGACCCCGTCCGGGACCGCGGGCTCGTGGTCGCGGGAGAGGGGTGGCATGCCGGCGTGGTCGGCATCGTCGCGTCCAGGGTTGTGGAGCGCTTCCACCTGCCCGCGGTTGTGATCTCCCTGGACGGGGAGCGGGGCCGTGGGAGCGCGCGGTCCATCCCCGACTTCGACCTTCATGGCGCCATCACGCAGTGCGCCGAGCACCTGGACCGCTTCGGGGGCCACCATCAGGCCGCGGGGATGGACATCGGCCGGGATCGTGTCGCCGCCTTCCGCGATGCCTTCCAGGCCGTGGCCCGCCGCCGGTTGGGCACGGCGGAACTTCGACCGGTGCTGGCCGCCGACACCGAGATCGCGCTCGGCGAGGTGGACCTCGGACTGAACCACTACCTGGGCTACCTCGGTCCTTTCGGCCGGGAAAACCCGGACCCGGTCTTCGTTGTCCGGCGGGTCCGTCTCGCGGCTCCTCCGCGCGTGCTGAACGGGGGTCACATCAAGTTCCGCATGGTCGAGGACGGGGCGCGGAACCGCAAGCGAGGCCGCCGCCCGGCGTCGTTGAACGCCATCGGATTCGGTCTCGCCGACAGGCTGCCCGTCGATTCGCTGCAAAACGGTCCGGTGGACGTGGCGTTCACTCTCCTCGAGAATACCTTCAAGGGCGTGACGACGGTCGAGGCAAGGGTCCTGGACGTCAGATTGGCCGAGTGAGGCGCGGGCCCCGTCCCACAACCCGGAAGGAGGCGCACATGCGGATCATCGCCGGGAAGTGGAGAAGTCGGCGCCTGACACCCGTGCGCGGGCGGGCGGTGAGGCCCACGACCGACCGGGTGCGCGAGGCGTGGATGTCGATCGTGAACGAACGGCTGTCCGGTGCCGAGGTCGTCGACCTCTTCGCGGGATCGGGAGCGCTCGGCCTGGAAGCGCTGAGCCGCGGCGCGTCCCGCGTCACGTTCGTGGAAAAGAGCCGTGGGGCGATCCGGGTGCTGGAGCGGAACATCCGCGCTCTGGGCGCGGGCGGGGTTGCGAGCGTGGTTCAGGGGGACGCTCTTGCCCACCTGCGCATTCTCGAACCGCTCCGCTACGACCTTGCTTTCGCCGATCCGCCGTACGACCGTGGCTACGCCTTCCAGCTTCTTTCGGCCTACGGGCGCATTCCTTTCGCGCGTGAACTCTGGGTGGAGCACCACGCGAAGGAAGGGCTCCCGGCGAACGTGGTGGCCGAGCAACGCCGGTACGGCGACACCACCCTCACGGGCGTGACCACGGACGGCCGCCGGTCCCGGCGCGGTCCGGAGTCGAGCCCCGGACTGCCAGGAGGTGGCTTCTGATGACGAACTCCCGCCCGATCGTTGCGGTGTACCCGGGCTCCTTCGACCCGGTGACGCTTGGCCACGAGGATGTGGCGCGCCGCACCCTGCGCTTCTGTGACCGCCTGGTCGTCGCTGTCGCCGAGGCATCCACCCAGGAAAAGCGGCACATGTTCCCGGTCGCCGAGCGGCTCGAAATCATGAAGGAGGTCTTCGCAGGCGACCCGAGGGTCGAATGCGTCTCGTTTTCCGGCCTTCTCGTCGAGTTTGCCGCGGACGTGGGGGCGCGGTTCATCATCCGTGGGCTGAGAGCCGTCTCGGACTTCGACTATGAATTCCAGATGGCTCAGATGAACCGGGAGTTGCGCGATGATGTTGAGACCCTGTTCCTGACGCCGGATATCCACTTTTCCTTCCTGTCCGCGTCGCTGGTCCGGGAGGTCGCGGCTCTCGGGGGTGACGTGAGCGCCTTCGTCTCCGCTCCGGTGCGGGAACGGATGCGGCGGCGCTTCGCGGGTCCCGGATCCGCGTGAGGCGCGGGAGCTTCACCCGCGAGCTGGAGGCGCGAGCCCGACGCGCCAAGCGCAGGATAGCCTTCCCCGAGGCGGACGATTCCCGGATCGGCGAGGCTGTGTCCCACCTGGCCCGGCGTGCTATCGTCCGCCCGGTGCTCGTCGCGGACGCGGCTGCTCCACGTGCGGCTCGCGGCGAAGCCGGGGTCGAGATCGAGGTGACCACCGATGCTTCACCGCTTCAGCGAGCCGTGGAGATGCTCAACGACGGAGCGGTCGACGGGGTCGTCGCCGGGGCGGTGCACACGTCGGCCGACGTGATCCGGACGGGGTTGCGGCAAGTGGGACTCAGGCCCGGTGTCCGAACACTGTCGTCGTGCTTCTTCATGGAGGTGGACGACTTTCGCGGCCGCGGATCCGAAGTGCTGACCTTCACCGACGCCGGAGTGGTAACCGACCCGGGTCCGGGCCGGTTGGCCGAGATTGCCACGGAGGCGGTCCGGGTACGGCGCCGGGTCGTCGGCGACGAGCCGCGCGTGGCGTTTCTGTCGTACTCGACCCGGGGCAGCGCGGGAGGCAAGTCGGTCAGGCGGGTCAAGGAGGCAGTCGCCCGCTTCCGGGAAACCTGCCGGGAGGTGATCGCGGACGGCGAGTTGCAGGCCGACGCGGCTCTGATCCCGGGGGTGGCGCACTCCAAGGCGCCTGACTCGGCGGTAGCGGGGAGGGCGAACGTACTTGTCTTCCCCGGTCTCGACGCCGGCAACATCGCGTACAAGCTGGTGCAGAGGCTTGCCGGGGCGTTGGCGCTGGGGCCCATACTGCAGGGGCTGAAGGCACCCCTCAACGACCTCTCGCGCGGGGCGTCGCCGGAGGACATCGTATACGTTGCCGCCATTACGGCGCTGATGGCCGACAAGAGCAAGTAGTGTACAATAGTTCTGTACATAATGTACAATCTGTATGTACACATTTACCGGGGCACTTCGCGCGCCTTATCTTCGTAGGGCCACTCGCCATCCTCGGGCAGCGCGCAGTTCCATCGTCCCTTCACAGTGAGAGCCATGTCCTTCAACCTGAGAAAAGTCGCTAACGTCACCGTGGTCGAAGTCGACGGACAACTCATCGTCGGAAATCGCCAGGATCTGAAACAGAAGGTCCTGGCCGAACTGGAGGGCGGCGCCGGCAGCTTCGTGATCGACTTCTCACGGACCGGCTACATCGATTCGTCGGGTCTCGGTGTCCTGGTCAGCCTCTCCAAGAGGATCCGTGAGGCGGGTGGCGAGCTGAGGCTGATTTCGCTGAACGAGGACCTGCGGACCCTCTTCGAGTTGACCAAGCTCCACACGCTTTTCGAGATCCGGACGACCCTGGAGGAGGCCCTGGCGGGATAGCAGGCCGTGGAAGAAGTCCCCGGTGTACGACCCCCCATGAGCGAGTCATCGCGCCGCCGGGGCAGTTCGACGGCAGTGGCGAGGACCGTCTTCCACGTTCCCGGCGACGTCGGCGAAATCGAGCCCGCGGTCGATCGCGCGGTGGAGTGTTGTGCCGGTGCCCGCCTGGACCGGCGGCGTCTTCTCTTCAACTTCCGCGTCGGGCTGACGGAAGCCGTTTCCAACGCGATTCTCTTCGGCAACGCGAACGATCCCGACAGCAAGGTGCGGGTGGAACTGCTCGTCGAGCCCGGCACGGTGCGTGCCCGGGTTACCGACGAGGGGCGCGGATTCGACCCCGAGGCCGTGCCCGATCCCCGACTCCCCGAGAACATTACCAAACCGGCCGGACGGGGCATCTTCCTCATGCAGGCACTCATGGACGAAGTGCGCTTCAATGCGGCAGGCAATTCGGTCACGCTCGTGTTGCGGGAGAACCCGGACGGCCTCGACGGGCAGGGACGGGCGGGTCCGGGGGCAATACCGCGTTCGCTTCCACCGGAGCACGTGACCGCGGTGCTGCGGGACTTCCACGAGGGACTGGGACTGGACGTACGGGCCTGGCGCACCGATGGCCGGGATCGGATCGCCTTCTTTCCCGACGGGGCGCCCGATATGCCGGACGCCGTCGGTCACCTCTTTCGGCTCGACCCCGGCGATGGCGCCGTCATCGAAGTCCAAATCGGAGGACATGGTCCGGACAGCCCGGTCGTGCAGGTGCTGGAGGGCACCCTCGAGCGGGCGTGCGGATTGGCGCGCCAGGCTGCGCGGCGCAGGGCCGAACTCGCGGAGCGCCGCGAGGAGATCGGGCTCCTCTACTCGATCAGCGAGACGCTGGCGTCGATTCTGCACCTGGACGAGGCCGCCCGCCGGATCCTGGAGGAGGTGTCGCGGGTGCTGGGAGTGAAGCGCGGCTCGCTCTGGGTTCACAGCCGGGACGATGACCTGCTGCGCCTCGCCGCGTCCGTCGGGGGCGGCCTGCCGCGCAGCTCGATCCCGGTCGCGGACGAGACCTCGATCACCGCCCGGGCCTTCCGCGCGGAGCACCCGATCATGGCGGCTGGACACGAGATGGACAGCCCCGACACCGGTTCGATCCCGGCGAGCGAGCGGGAGAGCTGGCTCTCGGTGCCGGTCCGCTTCAGGCCGCACTCGGGCGCGGCGAGGACGGTGGGGGTGCTGAACCTCATCGGACGCCGGCGCCACGAGGAGTTCACACCTGCGGACCAGCGGCTCATGGTCGCCGTGGCGAATCAGATCGGCGCCGCCCTGGAGACCAATCGTCTCATACGGGAGAGCATGGCCCGGGAGCGGGTCTCGCGCGAAATGGAGCTGGCTCACAACCTTCAGATGAAGCTCCTGCCTCCGGTTCCGACGATCCCGGGGGTGGAAGCCGCGGCCCGCGTGCTTCCCACCGAGTCGGTCGGCGGGGACTTCTACCAGGTCCTCCAGCTCTCCGGCGGGCGTATCGGCGTCATGATCGGAGATGTTTCGGGGCACGGGTTCCCGGCGGCGCTGATCATGGCGCTGGTCATGAGCGCGGCCGCGATCTATGCGGAAGAAGGGGCGGGACCCGCAACCGTCCTGGAGCACCTGGACCGCGCAATCGGCGACGAACTGGAGTCGACGGAGATGTTCCTGTCCCTCTGTTACTGCGTCCTCTCGCAAGGGGGTACCGAAGTCACCTACTCGAACGCGGGCCACCCCCACGCCTTCGTCGTCGAGCCGGGTGGGGCCGCGCACCGGCTCCTTGCCACCGACCCCCCGATGGGCATCGGTGCGGCTCCCTACGGCGAATCCACCGTTTCCTGGACCCCGGGCGAGGATCTGCTCCTCCTCTTTACCGACGGGCTGTCGGACACACTCGCGCAACTCCGCCGCAGCAGCGGTGAGGAGCTCGTGCTCAGGACCGTCGCCACGAACCACCGACGTCCGGTGTCCGAAATTCTGGGGCGCCTGTTCGAGATGTCCGTACAGGCAATCCCCTCCATGCCCTCCGACGACCGCACCGCCGTCGTCCTTCGCACTACCTGAATCCCCCGAATGTCACGCCGGCGCCCCAAGCGGTCCCTGGGCCAGAACTTCCTCGTCGACCCCAACCTGCAGCGCAAGATCGCCGGGGCGGTCCGGGCGGGCGAGGGGGACCCCGTGCTCGAAATCGGGCCGGGAAGGGGCGCGCTGACCGATCATCTGGCTCGACGGGGCGTGGCGTTGGCCGCCGTGGAGCTGGACGACGAACTTGCGGCCGACCTGGCGTCCCGCTATCGCGACGACGCGGGGGTGACGGTGGTGCACGGCGATGTCCTGTCGCTCGACCTCCCGTCGCTGACCGGAGACTGGGCCCGTACGACGGTCGTGGGAAACATCCCGTACAACATCACCACGCCCATCGTGTTCCGGCTGCTCACGCTGCCGTATCCGGCGGACATCGTCCTGACCGTGCAGGCGGAGGTCGCCGCGCGAATGCTCTCCGGACCGGGGACGCGGACCTACGGTGCCCTCACGGTGGGGGTGGCGGTGCACGCGCGCGCTTCCCGGATCTGCAAGGTTTCCCGGACCGCCTTCCGGCCCGTCCCCGGAGTGGACTCGACCGTGGTGCGCCTTACCCCCCGTTCCCCTCCGCCACTCGCGCCCGGGGAAGCGGACCGGGTGCGCGTGCTCACGCGGGCGGCCTTCTCATGGCGCCGCAAGCAGCTCGGAACGATCCTGTCGCGGCACCCCGACCTGGGCATCCCGCGGGAAATCTGGTCCGGGGTGCTGGCGTCGCGGTCGCTGTCTCCGACGGTGCGGCCCGAGCAGTTGCCACCGGCCGAGTTCGTGGCCCTGAGCGCCATGCTGGGGGAAGGATTCGGGGGCGTTCCGGTGGCCCCGCGTTGACGCCGTCCACCGGGGTGCTAGCTTCCGTCTTGTGAACGAATTCACAAACAGAGTCCCCGACGCCACGATTCGGCGCCTTTCCCTGTACCTGCGGTTCCTGGAGGACTTCGAGCGCTCGGGCGTGACCAGCGTTGCCAGCGGTGCCCTCGCCGAACGCGGAGGGACGACCGCCGCCCAGGTGCGGAAGGATCTGTCGTATCTGGGCTCCTTCGGGAAGCGCGGGCTGGGGTACTCGGTAGCCGAACTCACCGGGGTGTTGCGCGGCGTCCTGGGCCTCGACACGGTATGGCGCGTCGCACTCCTCGGAGCCGGCCGGATCGGCACCGCGCTCTTCGAGTACGAGCCGTTTCGGGCACGTGGCTTCAACATCACGACCGTGATCGACAACGACCCGCGCAAGGTCGGGACGTGCCTCGGCGACATCACGATCAGGGGCGAAGACGAGCTCGAGCAGGCCCTATGCCAAGAGTCAATCGATCTGGTGATCGTCGCCGTCCCCGTGCCCGTCGCCCAGGCGCTCGTGGAGCGCGTGGTCGCGGTGGGGGTCAAGGCCATACTCAACTATGCGCCGACGCAGCTGCGCCTGCCGGACGACGTGGCGCTCCGAAACGTGAGCATGCTGGTCGAACTGGAGGGTCTCTCGTACAGTCTGGCGCGCAGCCAAAGGTGATGACGAGCCCGGATCCACGCCTGCTGCCGGGATCGTCCCGGACCGCGACCCGACCGCCCCGGGCCCGGCTCCCGTGACCTCGCTCCGGGGCCGCCGCTCGCTGCTGCAGAGTGCCTGGGCCGCGCTCGATCGAGAGCCCCTTTCGACCGCCGGGCTGGCTCGGGAGGTCCTCGGCCTGAACGGCCATGCCGGCGCGGCCTCCGCCGCCGTCTTCGCGCTGCTGGGAGACGACGACCGTTTCGAGGTCGACGGCGAGGGCGTGTGGAGCCTTCGAGGGGGAGCGCGCCGCCCCGGGTCGCCCCTTTCCCGCCTTTGCTATGCGGTCGTGGACGTCGAGACGACGGGGGGCCGCTACGAAGGCGGTCATCGCATGACGGAGGTGGCCGTGGTGGAGGTGCGGGGCGGTGTGGTGAGCGACCGGTTCGAGACGCTGATACAACCGGGCCGTGCGGTGCCGTCCCGGATCGCCGGGCTCACCGGGATCACCAATCGGATGCTTGCGGGTGCCCCCACCTTCGACGAGATCGCGGAAGAAGTCTTCCGCCGCATTGCGGGCCGCGTCTTCGTAGCCCACAACGCCAGCTTCGATTGGTCCTGGTTGCGGGCCCAGCTGGGGGATGCCCTCGGAGATATCCCCGGCGTGGACCGCCTCTGCACCATCAGCCTGGCGAGGCGCCTCTTGCCCGAACTGCGGCAGCGCAACCTGGACTCCCTGGCGGAGTTCTTCGACATCCCCATCCACCGCAGGCACCGTGCCGGGGGCGACGCCTTCGCGACGGCCCGGGTCCTGCTGCGGCTGCTCGACCGTGCGGAGTCCCTGGGCATCGGTGACCTCAGATCCCTGAAGCGCTACCGTCCTTCGCGCCGGGCGAGAGGGCAGGGGGATCTTTTTGTGCGCGTGTGATTGTACATTTGATGGTCGACTGATTGCCGCGAGCCCGCCGCACCCCTGAACAGCGAGGCAAACTTCGTGCCGCACCCGGCCCGCACACCCGTCATACTGGATGGAGTCCGCACACCGATCGGGCGGTTCCTTGGAGGGTTGAGTCCGCTCTCCGGACCGGAGCTCGGCGCCGTCACCGTGCGCGAAGCCGTCGTCCGCAGCGGCATCGATTCGTCGGACATCGACGAAGTCATCATGGGGAACGTTGTGAGCGCGGGTGCCGGCCAGGCGCCGGCCCGCCAGGCCGCGGTGAACGGCGGAATTCCCGCCAGCGTGCCGGCGGTCACCGTGAACAAGGTCTGCGGCTCCGGCCTCAAGGCCGTCATGCTGGCTGCACAGGCCGTCAAGGCCGGGGACGCGCGGCTTGTCGTGGCTGGCGGCTTCGAGTCCATGTCCAACGTGCCGTACTACCTGCGGGGCATGCGAGGCGGTGTGAAGTTCGGCGATCGCACCGTGCAGGACGGACTGGTTCACGATGGCCTGTGGTGTTCGTTCGGCATGTGCCACATGGGTGGTCACGCGGAGTATACGGCGGCCAGGGCCGGCGTAACCCGCGCCGAGGCCGACGCCTTCTCGCTGGCTTCCCACCAGAAAGCCGTCGCGGCGATGAAGGACGGCGGCTTTGCGTCCGAGATTGTGCCCGTCGCGGTGGAGACGCGCCGCGGGACGGTCGTCGTCAACGGGGACGAAGGTCCTCGCGCGGATACCTCCCTGGAAGCGCTGGGCCGGTTGCGTCCGGCCTTTGCCCGGGACGCGCCGAAGGGGCTGGACGAGCTCGTGGTCACGGCCGGAAACGCGCCGGGGCTCAACGACGGGGCGTCGGCGCTGGTCGTGGCCAGCCAGGAGTACGCGACGGCCCACGGTCTGGCCTGCCGGGCGGTCATCACCGGCTATGCGGCGGGCGGAACGGAGCCCCGCGACCTCTTCTTCGCTCCGGTTCAGGCGGTGCGGAAGCTCATGGAGCGAGAGGGCACCCGTGTCGGGGACTACGGGCTCGTGGAGATGAACGAGGCCTTTGCGGTGCAGGCAATCGCGGACATGAGACAGCTGGAAATGGACCCGGAACGGGTGAACGTACACGGGGGCGCGGTGGCGCTGGGGCACCCCATCGGGGCTTCCGGGGCCCGGATCCTGGTTACCTTGCTGGCAGCCATGGCCCGCCGAGATGTCGACAAGGGCCTGGCGACCCTTTGCCTCGGCGGGGGCAACGCGGTCGCGCTGGCCGTACAATCGAACTGAAGGGGCACCAAGGTATGATCGAGTCCGAAGCGACCACCGAACTTGCAATTGCCGAGGCCAGGGGGGCTCCGGCGGCTGCGTTTCTTCCCTCCCTTGCCAAACACCGTCCGGTCACGTTGTCGGTGGCGGTTCTGGTGTTTTCGCTGCTGACCGCGGTGTCCGCGTACGTCGCCGTGCCGCTGGGCGTTACGCCGGTCCCGATGACCCTCCAGACGCTGGTGGTGTTGCTGGCGGGGGCGCTTCTGGGACCCGTCGCGGGCGCCGCGTCCCAGCTGGTGTACCTGGGGATGGGGGTTGCGGGCGTTCCGGTCTTCGCGATGGGTGGAGCGGGATTGCCATGGCTCTTCGGGCCGACCGGAGGCTACCTCATGGCGTTCCCGCTCGCCGCGGCGCTGACGGGGTGGATCGCGGGGCCCGACCGTGGAAAGCTGCGGGTCGGTCTCGCGATCGCCGTCGCCACGTCCGTCATCTTCGCGCTGGGGGCCGGTTGGCTCGCCGTGGTCACCGACCGGAGCTTCGACGCGGTCTTGGGGGCCGCGGTGCAGCCGTTCCTGCCAGGCGCTTTGATCAAGGCGGCCATCGCTTTCGTTGTGATCCGCCAGGTGAAGACCAGAACGGTGCCGCGCTGACCCGTCGTGAGCGCGCTGATGCCGGACCGGAAGGAGATCACCCCGATTCTCGGCCGCCTCTCCGGCTTCGGAGTGCTGTTCTTCGCGGTCCTCGTCTCGATGGTGTTCCTGACGGGCATGTCCGAGAGCCTCGCCTGGCAGGGATCGATCCAGCTGGTGGCGGCGCTGGTGGCCACCCTTGTCATCCTGCGGGTGGACGGGAAACGCGGCCTCGCGGCCATCGGCCTGCCCGTTCGCGGTGCGTTCCGCGGTGTGGCGGGCGGCATGGTGCTCGGGATCGTCATCACCGTGGTCGTGCTGGCGATCGCGGTAGGCGCCGGGGGACTGCGGTACACCGGGGACGAAGGCACCCTGGTCGAGTACGGCGCGACGGCCCTGTGGACTGCGCTGGTCCTTCTGGTCGCCGGTACCGGCGAGGAAGTCCTCGTTCGCGGCTACCCCCTGACCGTGCTGTTGGAGCGGTGGGGTCCCGGCGCGGCCCTCCTGCTGACGTCGCTGGTCTTCACGGTGCTTCACGGCGCCAACCCTCACGTCGGTGCCCTGGGGCTCCTCAACATCGCACTGGCAGGGCTCATGCTCGGGTTCGTTCGTCTCAGGACGGGGAGCCTGTGGTGGGCGAGCGGCGTGCACGCCGGGTGGAATCTCGGGACCGGCTTCGTTTCCGACCTGCCGGTGAGCGGACTCGATGTCGTGGACGCGCCGTTGGTCGAGGTCTCCGCGGGGGGAATGGCCGTGATCACCGGGGGTGACTTCGGGCTCGAAGGCGGTGTCGCCGCGACTGTCGGGCTTGTCCTGGCCATTCTTTTCGCGACCCGCATGGGGGCGTCGGGCGGCGTCGGGGCGGAGACGGCATGAGCATCGATTGCGTCGCCGTGGCCGGTGCCGGGACCATGGGAAACGGGATAGCGCACGTGTGCGCGCTGGGTGGTTTCCGGGTGGTTCTCATCGACGCGGACCCCGGTGCGCTGGAACGGGGTGTCGCGACGATCGGTCGCAACCTGGACCGGCAGCTCGCCAGGGACGTGATCACCGGCGAGGAGCGCGCCGGGGCGCTGGCGCGTATTGCGCCGTCCGCATCCCTGGACGCGGTCAAGGGGGCGGGATTGGTCATTGAGGCCGTTCCCGAGATCGCCGAGCTCAAGTACGAGATCTTCGCGGAGCTGGACCGGCTGGCCCCGGGCCACGCGATCCTCGCCTCCAACACCTCGTCCATTTCGATCACCGCAATCGCCGCCCGCACCGGGCGCCCCGGCCAGGTCATCGGGATGCACTTCATGAATCCGGTGCCGGTGATGAAGCTCGTCGAGGTCATACGCGGGCTGCGCACAGACGACGCCACCACGAACGCCGTGATGGAGCTGTCCCGCGCCCTCGGCAAGACGCCTGTCGAGGTCAGGGACTTTCCCGGCTTCGTGTCCAACCGTATCCTCGCGCCCATGATCAACGAGGCCGTCTTTGCGCTGATGGAGGGCGTGGCGGAGGCCGAAGCGATCGACACGGTGATGAAGCTGGGCATGAACCACCCCATGGGGCCGCTGACCCTCGCCGACCTGATCGGCCTCGACGTCGTGCTGCACGTCCTCGAGGTGCTGCACCGCGAGCTCGGCGACGACCGCTACCGTCCCTGCCCTCTCCTGCGGCAGTATGTGGCCGCCGGATGGCTGGGACGCAAGGCGGGTCGGGGCTTCCATACCTACGCCTGAGTGGACGCAAGGTGCTTACTTCCGATCAGCTGGAAATCCGTGAACTGGCCCGGGACTTCGCGGCCGGCGAAATCGCCCCCCGCGCCGCGGCCTGGGACCGGAACCGGGCCTTCGACCGTGATGTGCTCGACAAGCTGGCCGAACTGGGATTCCTGGGCATGCTCGTTCCCTCCGAGTACGGAGGGCTGGGGCTGGATGTCCCCACCTACCTGGTCGCGCTGGAAGAAATCGCGCGGGGAGATGCCTCCCTGGCCCTGACCATGGCGATCCAGAACGGCCCCGTGCCCCATGTCCTGCTGGCACACGGCACCGAGGCGCAGAAGTCCGAGTGGCTGCCCACCCTCGCAAGCGGGAAGAAGATCGCCGGCTTCGCCCTCTCTGAAGCGGGTGCGGGCAGCGACCCGTCGGGGATGACCACCACGGCTCGGCGGCACGCCGACGGGTGGACGATTTCGGGTGTGAAGAGGTGGGTGACAAACGGATCCCTGGCGGACGTGGCAGTGGTCTTCGCGCTGACGGGAACCGAGGGCCCCGGTATTCCCGTCGGCGCCTTCCTGGTGGACACGGCGGCTGACGGCTACCGGGTTGGCAGGCGCGAGGCCACGATGGGACTCCGCGCCTCGGAGACGGTCTCGATCGAACTCGACCATGTACAGGTGAACGGAGACAGGTTGGTCGGAGGGGAGTCGCGCGGACTCAGTCACGCTCTCGGCGCCCTTGATCTGGGACGGCTGGGCATCGGCGCCCAGGCGGTGGGGATCGCGCGGGCGGCCATGGAGCACGCCACGGCGTATGCGCGGCAGAGGCAGCAGTTCGGCCGGCCCATCGCCGAGTTCGGCGCCATCCGGAGCAAGCTTGCCGTAATGGCCACGGAGATAGCGGCCGCAAGGGCGCTCGTCTTCGAAGGGGCCCTGGCCTGGGAGAGCCGCAGCGCGCTGGCGGATGGCGGCCCGCCGGTGCCGGCACGGTCCGCGATGGCCAAGTTGTTTGCCAGCGAGACGGCGGCACGGGTCACCGAAGACGCGGTCCGCATCTTCGGGGGCTACGGTTTCATGCGGGAATTCCCCGTTGAGAGACTCATGAGAGACGCAAAGGGCACAGAGATCTACGAGGGTACGAGCGAGATCCTGCGTCTGGTGATCGGGCGCTCGATGACGGCGGAAGGGTGACCCGAATGGAACATCTTCAAAAGGCGGACAGGATCGTCCACGGCGCTGTCCTGGCAGAGGCATCGCGGCAACGGAGCCAGCTCGAGATGATTGCCAGCGAGAACTTCGTGTCTCCCGCTGTCAGGGAGGCGCTCGGCACCGTCTTCACCCACAAGTACGCCGAGGGCCTGCCCGGGAGACGCTACTACGGCGGGTGCGAGTTTGCGGACCAGGTCGAAGATCTGGCGCGGACGCGGGCGACGGAGCTCTTCGGCGCCGACCACGCCAACGTGCAGCCTCATTCGGGAGCCCAGGCGAACATGGCCGCGTACTTCGCCCTTGCGGAACCGGGTGACCGGATCCTGGGCATGAATCTGACCCACGGCGGTCATCTGACGCACGGCTCACCGGTCAACTTCAGTGGACGCTTCTTCGACGTGGCGGCCTACGGCGTCCGGGAGTCCGACGGTCTCATCGACTACGACGAGGTGCGGGCGGTCGCGCTCGAGAAGCGGCCCGGACTGATCGTCACGGGAGCGTCGGCCTACCCGCGGATCATCGACTTCGAAGCGTTCGGGAACATCGCTCGCGAGGTCGGCGCATTTCACCTTGCGGACCTTGCCCACGTCGCGGGGCTGGTGGCGGGCGGGCACCATCCCAGTCCGGTTCCCCACGCCGATGTGGTGACCACAACCACCCACAAGACGCTGCGCGGTCCCCGCGGGGGGCTCGTCCTTTGCCGTGAGGAGCATGCGAGAGCGATCGACAAGATGGTCTTTCCGTTCATTCAGGGAGGCCCCCTGATGCATGTCATCGCGTCCAAGGCCGTCGCTCTCGGCGAAGCGCTCCACCCCGGATTTCGGGACTACGGCGGCCGCGTCGTGGAGAACGCCCGCCGTCTGGCCGACCGGATGATGGAGCGAGGGGTTCGCCTCGTCTCCGGTGGCACGGACAACCACCTGATCCTGGTCGATCTCCGGGACCGCGACCTCACCGGCAAGGAGGCCGAGCAGGCTCTGGAGCGTGCCGGGATCACCGTCAACAAGAACACCGTCCCGGGCGAGAAGCGGTCGCCCTTCGTGACCTCGGGGCTGCGGATCGGGACACCGGCGCTAACGACGCGAGGGATGGGCGCGGAGGAGATGCGGCTCATCGGCGGGTGGATCGCGGATATCCTCGAACGGCCCGGGGACGAGGACGCCATCGGTCGGATCCGGAACCTTGTGCAGGAGTTGTGCGGGGGTTTTCCGCTGTACCGCGAACTGGCGGCACCTGCGTGAGGATGTAAGATTGCATTCACCATGAACGCTTGTGATCCGACCAGAGTCCTCGCTCAGCTCCAGGAGCGCAATCCGCGCTTTCACCGCCGGGCGTACATCTTCCTTATCGATGCCCTGCATGGCGTAATCGCGGGAATGGACGAGCGACGGCACATCTCCGGACAGGAATTGGCGGAGGGTGTTCGGGGCCTCGCGATGGAGCGCTTCGGGCCACTGGCCCGCACCGTGTTGGAGTACTGGGGAATCAACTCGACCGACGATCTCGGCGAAATCGTTTTTGCGCTGGTGGACATCGGCGTTCTCGTCAAGCAGGAAAAGGACCGGCCCGAGGATTTCGAGGACCTCTTTGACTTCGAGGAGGTCTTTGAAAGCAACTACCCCTGGACGGTTGCATCTTAGATTCCCGGGGAGTGTACCCACTCGGGGCCTGCGATCCTCGACCGCACGTGTCCGCTGGCACGTTTTGGAGTTTCGTGGTAGGTTTCCGCCCCGAGCAAGAGAACGTGCGGTATCGGCCGGCAACAGTGTCAAGCGGCGGGTTCCGCGCATCACCCGATCTGGGGGCCTTTCGGTCTCCTTTTCACCATGTGCCGAGGGGTTGATGATTACGGAGGGGCAGGAGTGCTTTACCGAGTGTAGAAAATGTGACGATGGAGTGTTGCTGCCGATGTCCGACTACGGGCGTGACGGAGCTCCGATTCGCTACAAGGCATGGGTATGTTCGAATCCGGATTGCGGATTCAACATCCGCATTGACAACGGCGAGATCACCTTTGGCCGGTCGATCGGACAGAGCTACAAGTAGCGATGTGCCCGGACAGCCTCGATAGGCCGTTCGGGAAGCCGGTTGTGCGGGCGCCGACGGCAGGTCAGGCGTCGCATTTCGACCAGGTCTCCATTGATTGTTCCGGGGTCCCGGAACCTGCGCTCATGGAAAACGCGGGCCGAGAGTCCGCGTTGATTGTCGAGCACCTGTTCCCCGAAGGGGCGGTTGTCGCCCTGGTGGGCTCGGGAAACAACGGAGGCGACGCACTTGTGTGCCTGAGGGCCCTGGCCGCATGGGGTCGGCGTGTGACGGCCGTCCTCGTGGGAGAGCGGCCCCGCCCGGATCCGGTACTGCACGGCTGGGATGTCCCCACGATGAACTTCGACCCGGAGGAGTCCGGTGCGGCCATGGAGTTGGCGCTTGTACTGGCGGAGGCCTCGGTCGTCATCGACGGGTTGCTGGGTACGGGGATCCGGGGAGCGCCCCGTCCGAAATACGCCGCAGCGATAGAGGCCGCCAACCAGGCATCGGGCGCGGTCGTCGCACTGGACACGCCATCGGGGGTGGACGGCGGCAGCGGACTCGTGCCGGGTGCCGCCGTCATTGCGGACCTCACCGTGGCATTCGGATGGCCAAAGCTGGGCACGCTTCTCTACCCCGGGCGCGAGCGGAGCGGACGAATCGTAGCCGTCGAGATCGGATTTCCTCCCGGTGGCAAGGAGGAGTGGGCTCGACTCGTGACCCCCGGCTGGGCCTCGGAGGTGCTCCCGCGCCGATCTGCGGTCACCCACAAGAACGCGGTCGGCTCCCTGGCCATCCTGGCTGGATCGGCGATGCCGGGGGCCGCGATCCTGGCTGCCAGGTCCGCGTTCCGGTGCGGTGCGGGAGTGGTGCGGGTGTGCGCATCGCGCTGCGCGCGGGAAGCAGTCCTCGAGGTCCCCGACGCAATCTTCGTCGATGCAAGTGACCGCGGGGCGTTGTGTGCGGCCGTGGAGCAGAGCGACGCCCTCGCGCTCGGCCCGGGCCTGGGGACGGGGAACGAAGCCCGGCGGCAACTGGAAGCGGCCCTCGACGCGCGCGGGCACCGGCCAGCGGTCGCGGACGCGGATGCCCTGACCCTGCTCGCGGGCGGTGCAGGCGGCGGACTCGAGGGGCGGGGTGGAGAGGGGATGGTGGTGACACCCCACCCGGGAGAGATGGCCCGCCTCACGGCAAGGAGCACCGTGGAGGTGCAGAACGACCGGGTGGCCATCGCGAGAGACTTCGCGCGGTCTCGGGGTGTGTTGACGCTGCTGAAGGGAACACCGTCGCTGGTGGCGGAGCCGGACGGCGGGCTGCTGATCAGCACACACGAGCACCCGTCGGAACTGGCCGTCGCGGGAATGGGAGACGTCCTCGCGGGGGCGGTGGCCTCGTTCCTCGCCCAGGGCGTGGAGCCGGTCGCGGCTTCCGGCCTGGCCCTGCACGTGACGGGGACGGCGGCGTCGCACACGGGCCTTGGTGCGGCGCTCATGCCGTCCGACGTGGTGGATGCCATCCCGGCGGTGCTGGCCGATGTGGGCGCTGGTGCCACCGCCCTCCCGTTCCCCTTCGTGACCTTCGACCAGCGTCGCCCCGCCTAGGCAGCGCGTGGACAAGACCCTCCCGCGCATCGCCCCTCTCGGTGCTCGGGCGGGAATGTCCACGGACTGTTAGCACCCATGCGGGAGTCCGAGCTGGTCGAGCGTCTCGTCGCCATCGGGTGGAGAGGGAGCCGCTCGGTGATCCTCGGGCCGGGGGACGACGCAGCCGTGCTGCGAGGGGGACTGGTCCTCTCGACGGATCTGGCGGTCGAGGGGGTGCACTTTCGTCTCGACTGGATCTCCGCCGAGGAAGCCGGATTCCGGGCGGGGGCCGCGGCCCTCAGCGACCTGGCGGCCATGGGGGCGACGCCGGAGGGCATGCTCGTGTCGCTGGCCGTTCCCGGTGACGGATCCGTGGCGGCGGACATCCAGCGAGGCATCCGGAGTGCCGGGGACAGGGTGGCGGCGTCGATCATCGGGGGCGATGTGAGCCGTTCCCCCGGGCCGGTCGTTGTGGATGTCGTGGTAGCAGGGCGAGCCAGGCCGCCCGTACGGCGGAGCGGGGCGGTGGCGGGCCATGAAGTCTGGGTATCGGGCGCGCTGGGCGGGTCGGCCGCCGCCCTGGAGGCCTGGTCCGCGGGAGCCCGGCCCGATGCGTTGGCCCGGGCACGCTTCGCCCAGCCGCCCGACCGGGTGCCGCTGGGTACCGCGTTGGCGTCCGCCCGCATCGCCCGCTCGATGATCGACACCTCCGACGGTCTTGTGGCCGATGCACGGCGCATCGCCGCTGCGTCCGGAGTGAGGATCCGCATCGTCGAGGGTCGCGTGCCCGCACACCCCGGTACCGGCGGGGACTTGAACCTCGCACTGCAGGGGGGCGAAGATTATGAACTGATGTTTACGGCCCCCGCTCGCGCGGAAGACCGCATTCTTGCCATCGCAAGGGAGGTGTCGGTGCCTCTGACCCGGATCGGAACCGTCGAGGAAGGGACGGGCGTGGTTCTCGAAGACGCGCAAGGGCGTCGCACCACCCCGGGCCCGGGAGGGTTCGACCACTTCGCCGACCCCGGTTCGGGTCGCGCCCCGTGATCCGGCTCGCCTGGACATACGGGGTCGCGGTGGCGTCGACGATCTTCTACGGCGGCACGGTGGCGGTTCGCTCCGCCCTCGGGATCCGGTGGTTCGCCGAATTCGCGGAACGGGCGACGGCCGGCTGGGCCTCGCTCATCCTGTGGGGCGCCGGGGTCGATGTTGTTTTTCGCAATGCCGACCGGCTCGGAAGAGACCGCGGCCAGATTCTCGTATCCAACCACCAGAGCTGGTTCGATGTCTTCTCCCTGGCAGCGGGGCTCCCGGTCAGGTTCAGCTTTGTGGGCAAGAAGGAACTCTCCCGGATTCCGTTCCTGGGCCACGCCTGGGAGAAGGTGGGGCATGTGGCCATCGACCGTGGCGACCACCAATCCGCGCTGACCTCATTGCAGTCGGTGGACGGCCAGGTCCGGGGCAGGGGCCGCACGATCATCATGTTCCCGGAGGGGACGCGTTCTCCGACCGGAGAGCTGACCCGGTTCAAGAAGGGCGCGTTCGTCATGGCCATCAAGGCCCAGGTTCCGGTGGTGCCGGTAGCGGTCTTCGGCTCGCGCCGGGTCATGAAGAAGGGGAGCTGGAAGATTTCGCCCGGGACGGTGACCATCCGCGTCGGGCACCCTCTCGAGACGACCGGGCTCACGCTACGCGACCGTGATCGCCTCTTGAAGCAGGCTCGGGCGGCCATTGTGGAGCTCAGGGAAGGTGGTGCCGACGGCGGCAACCAGCGCGACGATGCGGCTGCCGTGAATGCCATCGAGCCCTCCCGTGTTGAAGCCGCGGCGGACGTGCGCATGCCGCGGAGGCTGGCCTAGCATGTCGGCCATCGTAGACGTTCGGGGGCGCGAGATCCTTGATTCGCGCGGGAACCCGACCGTTGAAGCCGAGGTGATCCTCGAGACCGGGCACCGGGGGAGGGCCGCGGTGCCCAGCGGGGCGTCCACTGGCCGCTACGAAGCGGTGGAACTGCGCGACGGCGACCCGAACCGATACCTTGGCCGCGGCGTGCTCAAGGCGGTTCGGAGCATTCGCACCGAGATTCGCGGGGCTGTTCGAGGCTTCGAAGCGCGCGAGCAGCGTGACCTCGACCAGACCATGATCGACCTCGACGGAACGCCGGACAAGGGGCGGCTCGGTGCGAACGCGGTGCTGGCCGTCTCGATGGCCGCTGCACGGGCGGCTGCGTCCGAAACGGGACTTCCGCTGTACCGGTATCTGGGAGGGGAGGATGCGTGCATCCTTCCCGTGCCCATGATGAATATCGTGAACGGCGGTGCGCACGCGTCGAACAATGTGGACATCCAGGAATTCATGGTCATGCCCGTGAACGCCGACACCTTTGCAGATGGGTTGCGCATGGGGGTCGAGGTGTTTCATGCGCTCAGGAAGGTGTTGAGCGACGCCGGGAAGAGCACCGCCGTGGGTGATGAAGGTGGCTTCGCTCCGGATCTCGGATCCGACACGGAAGCGGCCGAAGTGGTCATGCGTGCAATCGAGGTGGCCGGATACCGCCCGGGCGAAGACATCGTGCTTTCCGTCGATGCTGCCGCGTCGGAGCTCTTCAGCGACGGGTTGTACGCGTTCCGCAAGTCGTCGGGCAGGACTCTGTCCACCGAGAGCATGATCGCCTTCTGGGAAGACATGATTGCGCGTTTTCCGCTGGTCAGCCTCGAAGATCCCCTTGACGAGGACGACTGGGAGGGGTGGCAAACGCTGACGGCGCGCGTCGGCGACCGCTGCCAGATTGTTGGCGATGATCTTTTCGCCACCAACGTCACTCGCCTCGAGCGCGGGATGGGCGAGGGCACGGCCAACGCAATTCTGGTGAAGGTCAACCAGATCGGAACCCTCACGGAAGCGATGGACGCCGTGCGCGTGGCCAGGGAAGCGGGATTCGGCACCGTGATTTCGCATCGGTCGGGCGAGACCGAAGACACCCTCATCGCGGACCTGGCCGTCGCCTTGAGCGCCGGGCAGATCAAGACCGGGGCACCGAGCCGCACCGACCGGGTCGCCAAGTACAACCAGTTGCTGCGGATCGAAGAGGCCCTCGGGGCCCGGGCCGAATACCCGGCGAGGAGGCTGTGGAGATGAAACGCCTGATTTTCCCCGCGGTTTTGGGCCTGGTCCTGTACCTGGCCCTCATGGGTGGGGAGTATTCGCTGCGGGAAGCGCGCCGGGCCAACGCGGAACTGGGCGCGCGCAGTGCCGAACTCCCCGAGGCGCGGCGCCAGATCGATTCGCTCCGTGCCTGGATCGATTCCCTGCGCTACAACGATGAGGCTCTCGAGCGCTTCGCCCGTGAGCGGTACGGATTCATTCGCGACGGCGAGTACCTGTACCGAATCACCGATACCGTGGAGGACAGAGACGCAAGAGAGCGATAGCCGGCCCGAATCGGTCTGCTGGCCGTCAGTCCTCGCTCGCCGTCTTGCCGCGCTCGGCCAACAGCTTCCTTGCGCCCTCCAGGAAGCCCTCCGCGTCGCCCGCCTGCAGCGCCTTGATCACCTCGTCCGAGCCGGTCCCCAGCCCCTCCACGGCCGCCGCCGCCAACGCCTCGGTGTCGTCCGTGCCCCGCCGGGGGAGCAGCTGGCCTTGCCGGGCTCCCCTGTCACCTTCCACGAACGGGGCGAAGAGGTCGATGGGGATCGGGAACAGGGTGGTCGAGTTGTTTTCGGCCGCAACCTCCACGATGGTCTGCAGGAACCGGAGCTGCAGGGCTTCCGGGTATTGCGAGATGATCTTGGCAGCGGCAGAGAGCTTCTGGGATGCCTGGAACTCGCCCTCGGCGGCGATTACCTTGCCGCGCCGCTCTCGTTCGGCCTCGGCCTGCTTCGCCATCGCCCGCTTCATCTCCTTCGGCAGGTCGATATCCTTGATTTCGACGCTAGTGACCTCGATTCCCCAGGGATCGGTCTCCATGTCGATGATGCGCCGCACGTGCTCGTTGATCCGCTCGCGCTTCGCGAGCAGTTCGTCGAGTTCGGACTGCCCCACCACGCTGCGAAGGGTCGTCTGAGCGATCTGGCTGGTGGCGAAGTAGTAGTCCTCGACCTCGACGACGGCCTTCGCAGGATCGACTACCCGGAAGTACACGACCGCGTTCACCGTGCAGCTCACGTTGTCCTTGGTGATGGTGTCCTGCGGGGCGATGTCCAGCGCGATGATCCTCAGGTCCATCTTGCGCATGCGCTCGATTCCGTAGGGAACCATGAAGACCAGTCCCGGCCCCTTCGCCCGGGTGAGCTTCCCGAGCCGGAAGACCACGCCGCGCTCGTACTCCCACAGGATCCGGAGTGAGCTGAGAAGGCCCAGGACGCCAAGCGTCGTCGCCAGCGGGATAAGGATGAAGCCCAGGTCCATGAAACGGTCCTCCGTAGGTGAACGGCAGGCGATGGCTGACGCCAGGCCACAGCCGGGGATGGCTCTGCCTGGCGCCACCCGGTGGCTTAAGTTAGGGGTGCATGGGTGTCGCTTGACAAGTCCCTGCCATTGGGGGAGCTTTGGTGCGCTTCGCCGGAGTAGCTCAGTTGGTCAGAGCAGCGGAATCATAATCCGCGTGTCGGGGGTTCAAGTCCCTCCTCCGGCATTTGGCGGCCGGCCGCGCAGGATCGGCCGCATCCCACGGTCTGATGCGTCCGGCTCGAGCCGATGAACAACCCCTCCTCGCGTTCGTCCCTCCACCGCCGGGTCGCGGTCGATACCCCTGAGCACGTGCGCCTCGACTACGTGCTTGCCGACATTGGCTCCCGCGCGGCCGCTCTCGCGATCGACCTGACGGTGATCGTCGCGACCCTGACCCTGCTGCGCGTTGTGTCGGGGTACGCCGATGTACTCGGCGACCTGGTGGAGTCGATGAGCATGACCGTGCTCATATTCGCCATCTTCTTCGCGCAATGGGGGTATTTCCTTCTCTTCGAGGGGCTCGGCGGCGGTCGCACCCCCGGAAAGCGGGTGGTCGGACTGCGGGTGATTCACGTCGGAGGCGAACCCCTCTCCTTTCAGGGATCCGTGCTCCGCAACCTGATTCGGATCGTGGACATGCAGCCCGCCGTCTCCGGGATGGCCGGTGCCGTGTGCATTGTCGTCAACCGGCGCGCGCAGCGGCTGGGCGACCTGGTCGCCGGAACCATCGTGGTGCGCGACGCCGGCGGGAGTGAGCTGCTCGGCACCGACGCGCTTCCCCCCGGCCGGGTGGGGCGTCCCGTTCTCTCGGTCGAGCAGTTCGAGTTGCTGGCCGGGTACATGGCGCGGCGGGAGGGGCTGGATCCGGAAGTCCGGCGCCGGGTGTCCGCGTCCGTCATCAACGCGGTGGGCTTCGCGCTGGACGTCGATCATGAGGCGATCACGCGCACCTCCGACGAGAACCTTGTCCGGCTCCACGAGGGGGAGGCGCCCCGCCACGCGGCCCGGCGCGGCGGCGCAAGCCTGCAGGCGGCGACGATGGCCCGTGAACAGCGTGAGGAATGGGCAGCGTACGTGGACCTGGTAGAGAAGGGCAGAAAGCGGGGTCTGCGGAGCCTCACCGAGGAGGAGGTACGCGCCTTCGGGCAACTGTACCGCGGGGTCACCGCCGATCTTGCGCGGGCACGGACCTACGGTGCGTCGCCGGGGTTGCTCGGGACCGTGCAGCGATGGGCCGGAGCGGGGCACAACCTGCTATACCGCGCCCGGGGGCAGGTGGCGGTATCGCTGGGTCATTGGATCGCGGTGGAGTTCCCCCGCGCGGTGCGTCTCTATTCGCGGCAGATCCTTCTCGCCACCCTCCTGTTCTACGGCTCCGGGGCCGTAACCTACGTTTCCGTCCGCGAGGACCCCCTGTTGGGGCGCGCCCTCGCGGGTTCGGGAATGATGACCCGAGCGGAGAACACCGAGAAGGACAACATCAACGCACAGTACCTCGAGGAAGACATCGAGGGCGCCGAAATGCCGGTGTTCGCATCCTTCCTCATGACGAACAACGTCGGCGTCACACTGTTCGCCTTCGCGGGCGGGTTTCTGGCCGGGGCCGGTACACTCTACGTCCTGCTGCTCAACGGGATCGGACTGGGTGCCGTCTTCGGCGCCTACGCCAACGAAGGCGTGCCCCTCATCCTCCTGGCCTGGGTCTTTCCCCATGGTTTCATCGAGCTTACCGCGATCTGCATTTCCGGAGGTGCCGGGTTCGGACTGGGGTCGGCGCTGCTCATGCCGGGCCGGCGCACGCGCGCCGAAGCACTGATGGAGCGCGGCCGTGCCTTCCTCTCGCTCATTGCGGGAACGGCCCTGATGCTGGTCGTCGCCGGACTGGTAGAGGGCTTCTACTCTCCGCTGGAGTTGCCCGCGGCCGCCAAGTTCGCCTTTGGCGGCGTGACCGCGGTACTGCTTGTCCTGTACTTCGGGTTCGCCGGCAGGTGGTCGGCGCCGCGGCCCGGCGTCGCCTGAATCGGGGATTCGCGCCCGGGACGCCCGACCGTGCCGGGACACCGGCGCTACAGGAGCCCCCGCTCCTTGATCTCGACGTATTTGTCCAGGGTGCGCACGAGGGTATCGCCCGGCGGCGTGTCCACCACCAGAATCCCGGACTGCCTCATGACCTGAAGCGTCGTCGCCCGCGCTTCCACCATCTCTTCCGCTGCGGCCCGGTAGAACCCGTCTTCCGGTTCCGCCACCGGTTGTGCGGCGGCCGACTCCAGGTCGGGGTTCCGGATGGCGATCGCCAAAGGCAGATGGGCCCGTCCGATGCGGGAGAGTGAGCTCACCAGCGCCCGCGATACGGACCCGTCGATCACGTCGCAGAAGAGGATGACCAGCGACCGTTTGCGGAAGGTGCGACCGAGGGTGGCGAAGGCAAGGGGGTAGTTCGGTTCGACCAGCCGGGTCTCCACTCCCGCCAACACCCTGGCCAGCGCCGGGGGATCAGCCCGCCTGGGCGGCGACACGTGCCGGATACGGTCGTCGAAAACCACGACGCCGATACGGTCGCCGAAGTTCTGGGCCCGGCTGGCGAGCATCATGCACGCTCCGAGCGCGTAGTCCATCCGTTCATGTACCGCCGACAGCCGTTCCCGCATGTGACGCCCCGCGTCGATTGCCAGAACGATGTTCTGACTGCGCTCGGCCTCGTAGTTGCGCACGACGAACTTGCGCCGCTTCGCGGACGCCTTCCAGTCGATGGCGCGCGGATCATCGCCCCGGGCGTAGTCGCGCAGGCTCTCGAACTCGCGTCCGTCGCCCCACTGACGATTGCGGCGCAGCCCGGGAGTGCGCAGTCGGCGCCGGACCGCGTATCCGCTGCGGTCGCGCAGGAGGTCCCGCACCCCGGGCTGAACCTGCAGGGTGTCCAGGGCCTCCGTGTGGGAACGGCGCCAACACAGTCCCCAGGGAGACCGTGTCCGGAGATGGATCGTGCCGAGTGTCAGGAAGCCCCTTGCACGGGGCGTGAGCCTGTAGGAACACCGTGCTGACGAATTCGCGGGAACCTCGACCCGCCTTCCGCTCTCCCACTCGTCTGCGCCGCCGGGCGCGGAGACACGGCGCAGGCAGGGGTGGAGGTCGTCGGTGACCTTGACCACGACGTTTCGTTCGGCGGGATTCGTCACCGCGATGACGACGTCGGTTACGGCCGCCATCGCGGAAATCCTTGGCGCCTCGCGGGTGGCGGAAGGCTCCGGGGTGCGTCTTCCGTCGAGGAAGGCGAGCAGCAGGACCAGGGCGTCGGCAGCCAGCGCGACCGGAGTGCTGATCAGAAACAGCAGCGACGCCGTCGCGAGCAGGGCCAGCGTGGGGCCGGCGGGAACCAGGGAGAGCCGTGGCGACCCGTCCATGCGGGCGGAATCGGGGACCCTTCCGATGGGATCGTGGGCCTGGCCCGGGATCGTCGACCGCGCTATCGGGGGGCCTCCAGCGTCTCCAGCAGGGACGTCAGCTCATCGTCGGAGGAGCGTCCCTCCACCTCGGCTTCCGCCGTGAGCACCACCCGGTGCCGCAAAACCGGGAAGGAAAGCGACTTCACGTCGTCGGGGGTGACGAAATCGCGTCCGCACAGGTAGGCCTCGGCGCGCGCGGCCTGGAAGAGCGCGACCCCCGCCCGGGGACTCGCCCCGAGAACGAAGGCGGCGTCGCTGCGGGTCGCCCGCACGATGTCGGTCACGTACCTCCGCACCCGTTCGTCCATGTGAACCCGGTCGACCGCCGCGCGCCGCTCGAGCAGTTCCTCCCGGGTCATGGGATCACCCATGGGATAGGTCAGCTCATCATCGGCCCTGAACCCGGATTCGTGGCGGTCCAGGATCGCCTGTTCGGCCTCCTCGGGGGGATAGTCCACGACGATCTTCATGAGGAAGCGGTCCACCTGCGCCTCGGGCAGGGGGTAGGTGCCCTCGTACTCGACCGGGTTCTGGGTGGCGAAGACCGTGAAGGACGCGGGCAGCGCACGAGTCTTGCCGTCAACCGTGACCTGCCGTTCCTCCATCGCCTCGAGGAGGGCGGCCTGTGTCTTGGGCGGCGCCCGGTTGATCTCGTCGGCGAGCAGGAGATCGGCGAAGACGGGTCCCGGCCGGTACGTGAACCCCGAATCACCGAGGATGTTCACCCCGACCAGGTCGGTGGGCATGAGGTCGGGGGTGAACTGCACCCGGCCGAAATCGAGGCCGAGTCCCCTGGCCAGTGCCCGCACGGCGAGGGTCTTGGCCGTTCCGGGAACGCCTTCGACCAAAGCGTGGCCACGGGCGAGAAGGGTGATCATGAGTTGTCTGAGCACGGCCCGCTGGCCGAGCACGACCTGCTCGAGATCGCCGAGCAGGCGGAGCGCCGCTTCCGGCGTTGTCATGGGCTGGATCTCCTTGCCAGGTGTTCATCGATTCCGGTGGCGATCGCCGTCAGGTCCGCCGGGTCCGCGTGCAGGCCGCGGCGCACCCTCTCCAGCGGCGCGTCCGCGCCTTCCCCGGTGGCGAGTCTGCCGAGCAGCAGGTCGGCTTCCGCCCTGGAGCGGGGTGGGGGATGGCGCGCCGCCCGCGCGAGCCGTGACAGCAGACGAAGCGCCGCCGTATTGGAGGCGCCAGCCTTCCGGTACAGGTCTCCCAGCGCCGAGACGTGTTCCAGCGGCGACCTGCGCTCCCGGTCGGGTGGGGCCACTCCGGGTGCGGGGGCGCCGAACCGCAGCCCCATGCAGGCGAGGATCAGAAAACACACCGCGATGAGGTGGAGGAGCGTCCTGCCTCGGGGACGACCCAGGAAGAAGTCCGCCAGGACCCTGGCGCGCGTCTCAGTGCCCAGTATCCCCTGGTGGTACTCGGCGAAGAAGACCGTGTCGACCTCGCTGGTGTGGGAGAGGGCCGACCGAACCGCGAGTACGGCAAGGGGATGATCCCCGGCCCGTTCGTTGGACAGCGGCTCGGTCTCGGCGAAAACCACGACGCGTCCGTCCCCGAGAGCGAGCTCGGCGGCACCGAACCAGTCGTCCTCGTCGCCGTCTTGCAGTCCCATCAGGGGCCGCACGTTCCAGACCCGGGTGGATACGCTGTCGCCGCCGTCGCCTCCGACACGAAACCCGTGAATGAGGGGGCGCGGCGCGGGAAGGCCTTCGGTCAGGCCGTGGTCGCCCCACTCGGGGTGCTGCAGACTGTCTCTGCGGACTCCTTCCACCACCGACCGCCACCGGAAATGGACGCCGAGCGAGTCCATGAGAGCAGTCTCGACCGTCTCCTCGTCCCTTTCCCGGTATCTGGGGGCATACAGGAGCGTACCGCCGGAGTTGACATGATCGAGAAGCGCTTTCACCTCGCGCGGGCTCGGGAACACCCTGGGCTCCAGGAGCACGAGCGTGCCGCGCACCGGGTCGGCATCCACCAGCGGAGTGATCCGGGGCTCCACGGTGCGGCCCAGTCGGTCGATCCCCCGGGCGAGGGCGGCCACCCCATCGGGTGTCGTTCGCAGGGAGCTGCGGCGGGTATCCGTCGCTCGCTGCCCCTGGGGGCGAGCGATGTAGCCCACCACCAGAGCGAAGAAGAGGAGTGCGGCGATCCAGAGGAGCGGACGTCCGCCGTGGGCTGCCACCCGTTTCGAATCACTCATCGGGCTCCGGGTCCGGCGCTTCGGCCCCGCACCCCGCTTCGCGAGCGAGCCTTTCCAGGCCCGCATACCCGGTGTCCGTCGGCCTTTCCTGTCCGAAGGAGAAGTCCTGGAAGGAGTCGAGGAAGCTTGTGCCGGCCTGCCCGGCGGTGACGCTGCCATCGCCGCCGCCGCCAATCTCCAGCGCGTAGTCACCGGGGGTCTTTGAGCCGTGGAAGACGAGAGCTCCCTGCTCTTCGAGGGTCAGCAGGAAACCCTGGTAGAGCGCGGTCGCGGCTGGCCGCAACTCCCCGGAGCCTGCCCGCCGGCTCGCGATCTTCAACCAGTCGCCGGCCGTCGCGGCCGTCGTGTCCAGGTCTTCCGACGCGTCGTCCGGTTCCCGGACCAGCAATCCCCGGCCGTGTCTGGACACGATCCGGGCAGCCAACACCACCACCGCCACGGGAACCAGGATCAAGAGGACCTGCTGCAGCCAGGTCGCGTCCTCCCCCATGAACCCGCGCATCCAGTTCCAAAGGTCTTCGATCTTTTGTAGCAGCCACCGGCCGAAACTCCACCGCGACGGTGCGTCGAAGGTGCTGAACTCCGGTCCGGCCAGGATCTCGCGCAGCACGCGGGAGACCTCATCCGCCCGGGGGAGCTGCGTCACCGCGTGCCGGGACCCATGGTGTCCGCCGCGGTCTGCAGGTCATAGGCTTCCTTCCGAACCCGGCGGTCGTGGAAGAGGATCATGATGCTTCCGACCATGAAGGGCGTCGTCAGGGGCGCGATCACGAGATTCGCCGTATTGAGCAGCCACTGTCTTTCGGAATCGATCGTACCCAGTTGGTCCGGCGACGTGAAGAGGTTGTCCAGGCCGAAGAGGGCCGTGATGGCGAAAGAAGGCGCCATGTTGATGATCATCGCGACGATCATGATGCCCATGACACGCAGCCAGCCCCCGTTGCACAGACTGAACGAGCGCTGGAGCGCGGCCATGGCGCGGCGCCCTTCAACGATCGCCGCGGGGAGGATCCCGAAAGTGGCGGCGAGCCACGCCAGCCCCACGGCCATGATCGGCACAAAGAGGATGACGAACCCGAGGAGACCCAGCAGCGTGTTGCCGCTACGCGTGAGCGGGAACGTCGCCAGAGCGCTCATCAAGAGGACCACGACACCCACAACGAAGAACGCCACCATCGCAACCAGCGTGGCCCCGGCTACGCTGGGCAGGTACCCCATCGAGTTCCGGTACGCGCTTCCCACCGACGTTTGCCGGTCCTCGATTCGGTCGGCCATCGCCACGGTCAGAGCCACCGCACCGACAAGCGCAAACGCGGCGGCGGCCAGGTTCACGGCCATCACGGCCGCCATCTCCGCAAAAAACGCCCCGAAATCGAGCGTGCCGGCCGCGCTGAAGTCGGACAGGTTCGGCTCGAAGAGCAGCCTGAACACATACCCCGGCAGGGCGGCGATCAGCACAATCAGGTAGTAAAGGCCGAAGTCGCGACGGTAGAGTTGGACCGCCCCGTCGACGATCTCACCGAATCCGAGCGGGCGGAGCGGTATCGTTGACATGGCGGGAAGCTAGCGAATCCTGATTGAACGGCGCCAGATTCCCCGGTGAGCGATGCAGGACTCGAGCGAACTCCGAACCGGCAGGAGGCGGGACATGAGCAGAATGGCGCGGTTGGCCGCATTGACGGTTGTCTTCGGCGCATGGGGAACAATGTCCGTCGCGGCGCAGGAACAGGCGCCCTGGCCGCCCGTGGCGACCTTCTCGATCGTGGGCTTCGACCCCGCGACGGGGGAGGTGGGCGTGGCTGTTCAGTCCCGGGTGTTCTCGGTTGGGAACGGGGTGATCTGGGGCGAAGCGGGGGTCGGTGTGGTCGCCACTCAGGCCATCGTGGACGTGAGCTACGGCCCGCAAGGCCTCCAGCTTCTGCGCGAGGGCTACTCCCCCGCCGATGCCGTGAAGGAGATCCTCGCGCGGGACCCCGACCCTGACCCGGAGCGCTGGACCAGGGAAGGGCGGCAGTTTTCGATCATGAACGCGCGGGGGGAGGTGGCGACGCACACGGGCGAGCGGGCAAGCGACTGGGCAGGCCACCGCATCGGCGAATACTGCTCGGCCCAGGGCAACATTCTCGCGGGGCCCGGCGTCGTCGACGACATGGTGGACGCCTTCGAGACGACCGAGGGACATCTCTCACTGAGGTTGCAGGCGGCGCTGGAAGCCGGACAGGCGGCAGGCGGCGACACCCGGGGCATGCAGTCGGCTGCGATGCTGATCGTGCAGGAAGACGGGGGCGTCTGGCTCAACAACGATGTCGTGCTTCGGCTCCAGGTGGACGACGACCCCGAGCCCATCGCGGAACTGCGTCGACTGGTGGAGATCGCGGCGGCCCGGATTGAGCGGCGCCGAAGCCGCTGAAGGCCTGAAGTCCACAGGGAAACCGCTGCATCGGGCTGGCTCTGCACGGCGGGTCGGTGCATCCCCGGTAGTCAGGTGCCCCTGAGGCCCCTCAGCACCGCCAGGTTCTCGCGGTCCGCGCTCACCCCGTCGTCCCCCTTGGGGGTTTCAAGCACCTTGGGCACCGCGCGGAACCGCTCCTCGTTCATGAGCCGCCGAAATGGCTCGATTCCCATTGTCCCACGGCCGATGTTCTCGTGGCGGTCCAGGTGGGAGCCGAACGGAGCCTTGGCATCGTTGAGGTGAAAGAGTTCGATCCGATGCGCCCCGAAGGTGTCGTCGGCGCGCATCCACACCCCTTCGACATCGCGGCGCAGATCGAACCCGCCCACCCATGCATGGCAGGTGTCGAAGCAGATGCCGACCCGGGAGCGCAGCGGCTCGGGGACGAGGCGGATGATCCGGGCGAGTTCCTCGAAGGTGCCACCCACCGACGTCCCGGATCCGGAGGTCAGCTCCAGCAGGACCCGCGGCCCATCGGGTACGGTCTCCAGTGCCTCGGCAACCCCGGTCGCGTTGCGCTCGATCGCTTCGTCCCGATCTCCGTCCATTGCGTTTCCCGGATGGGTTACCACCGCGTCGAGGCCCAGCCGGGCCGCGCGGGCCAACTCCCGGCGGAACGAATCGGTCGAGCGGCGCCAGAGCGCGGGCTCGGGACTGGCAAGGTTGATGAGGTAGGAGTCGTGGGACACGGCGAAGCCCGCACCCGCGCGGGCTCTTTCGGTACGAAAGGCGCACACCGCGTCGTCCCCCAGGGAAGGCTCGGCCCAGCGGCTCGGCTGTTTGGTGAAGATCTGGAAGACGGAAGCGCCGATCCGGGTGGCCCGGGCCGGTGCCTTGTCGACTCCGCCCGCCGCCGAGACGTGAGCGCCCAGCACCCCGGGACGCAGGATCCTGCTCTCGGCACGGCGCGAAGGTTCAGCACCTGGTGCGGGGTCAAGTACGTTGGGCATGACTGCCAAGCTAATGGCAGCCAGTGGGACAACCCCCCCGGCATTCGGGCGGCGGCGCGTTCCGCCATCGCCACGGCCGTCGCCTCCCTTGCCCGGATCACCGGTCGGTCAGACCTTTCCCGACCGTGATCTCACACAAACGCCGTGTTCGCGTGCCCGGCTATGCGACAAGGATTCTTCCGATGTCTACCGGCTCGACTCCTCTCCCCTCGTCAGCGCCTGACGGAAGTCACCAACTCGCCCGGATTCCCCGCCGCTACGGACGGGCACGGCTCACTTCGCTGCTCGCTCTGGTGTTCGTCGTGGCCGGCTGCGCGGCCGGCGCGTCCCCCCCCCCCCTCCCCCCGCCCCCCCCCCCCCCGCCCCCCCCCCCCCCCCCCGCCCGGGACGCGCCTCTTCCGGGCGCGGAGGCGGCCCCGCTGGCCGAGGCGGCCCGACCGCCGGCCGAGCCCGCCCCGGCCGGCGACCCCGCCGCCGCGCCCTTCCTGGAC